>DULJ01000048.1 GCA_012840465.1 Caryophanales bacterium | reverse complement strand
TTTTAAAAGGTAGCTTTTCGAGCAGATCAAAGACTAAGAACGCCACATCCTGTGGCAACGTCTTTGTGACCCACGTCCTGTGGGCCTAAAAAATCTGGGCGCAAATACGCCAAGGCGAATTTGATAGTTTACTAGGGGAGTGAGCCTATGGAATGGTGGCTTGTACTTTTATTGATTGTTGTTGGTCTTGCTTTCTTATTTATACTGGGAGTTCCAATTGGCTTTGCTTTTTTGAGCATTAATATAATTGGGGTAGTCCTTTTATGGAATGGAAGTTCCGGTCTCAATCAATTAACGCTGAATATGTTTAATTCTGTTGCTAAATTCTCACTGCTACCGATACCGATGTTTTTGTTAATGGGGGAGCTTATGTTTCGAACCGGTGTCGGAGTAAAAATATTTGAAGCAATGGCAAAATGGATGGGGAATATCCCGGGGAGATTAAGTCTTTTGACCGTTGGAACAGGCACTTTATTCGCGATACTTACAGGCTCTAGCGCAGCTAGTGCTGCTTTATTGGGCTCTTTACTTGTCCCGGATATGCAAAAAAAAGGCTATAGTCCTCATATGTCTATTGGTCCTATTCTGGGAAGCGCGGGTTTGGCTACAATGATCCCACCTACTGCACTAGGTGTATTACTTGCGTCATTAGCAGCAATTCCAGTCGGGCATTTCCTGATTGCTATTGTGATTCCAGGTATATTATTAGCTGTGATATTTGTCGTCTATATAGTTATTATAAGTATGGTTCGTCCCGAATGGGCTCCTTCCTATGATGTGGAAAAGTATACACTTAAGGAAAAATTAATGGATACTTTTAAATACATACTTCCACTTGGAGCTATTTTATTCCTTGTTCTGGGCGTTATTATTTTGGGAGTTGCAACACCAACGCAAAGTGCGGTTTTAGGTGCACTCGGAACGATTGTGTTAGCTATTGGTTATAAAAGTTTTTCATGGAAAGTGTTATGGGAATCTTTAATGGGAACGTTAAATACAACTGGTATGATTTTTATTATTATTATCGGCTCTACCACATTTGGACAAATTCTAAGCTATACCGGGGTAACACAATCATTAGTGCAAATAATTAGCAGTATAGATACACAACCAATTGTGATACTGATTCTTATACAATTAATTTTAATTATATTAGGGTGTTTCATGGAACCGTTATCCATCATGATGATAACATTACCGGTATTAATGCCAATCTCTCAAGCTTTGGGGTTTGACCCGATTTGGTTTTGTGTAATTATTCTATTAAATATGCAAATGGCCACAATGACACCACCGTTTGGAATGGATTTATTCGCAATAAAGGGGGTCGTGCCTTCAACGATTACAATGTCACAGATTTATAAGGCCGCCTTGCCTTTTGTGGGGTTAAATATTATTTTAATGATACTGCTCATTATTTTCCCTTCATTATCCTTGTGGCTGCCTTCATTTCTAAATTAATAAAAAGCAGTCTAGGCAGACTGCTTTTTATATATGTGCATTATAATTCACAATATTCCGATATCCTTTTTGCTGTAGAATGGAGAGTGGATAGATAAAAATCTATATTCCTATTACAAATGCGAAATTCGGGACCGGAAATACTGATGGCAGCAACTGTATTTCCTAAGAAGTCCTTAATCGGTACGGCTATACAATATAGTCCTATTTCGTATTCCTGATTATCGATTGAATATCCTTGTTGTGAAATTTTCTCCAATTCCTTTACTAATTGTTCATGACTTGTAATTGTGTTTTCGGTGTAAGGCTCCAATGGAATATCATATACTTTGCTGTAATCTAGACCTGGTTGGGTCGCCAAGAGCATTTTTCCTAACCCGGTGCACCAAACAGGCAGTTGCGTACCGATAGCGGTTTTTATCTTTACCGTTTTTTTGGGTTCTACTTTTGCTAGATAGCTGACCTTATCATTTTCCTGGATAGCTAAGTGTACCGTTTCATTCGTTTTTCTTACTAATTCATCCAAATAGGGAGAAGCATTAAAGAAGGGGGTGTATTGTTTGGAAACACGTTCTCCCCATCCCAACAATCTTGAACCTAATCGGTATTTTCGGCTTGAAGTTCGCACTAAAATTCCTTCACTATGTAGAGTTTTAATGATATGGTGAACCGTACTTTTATGCATATTTAGCTGTGTTGAGATCTCGGATACTCCTATCTCTATGTTATCAACAGTGAAGCATTCTATAATGTTAACCGCATTATTAATCGAATTAATCCTCATCTCACTACACCTCAATCCGGTACTTAAACTTTTATGCAGTTACATCCAATTAAGTGTAAGTTGCTTAAATTAACAGTAGAATATTTTGAGTATTCAAACCACCATATAATCGGTCTGAAAACTATTTGACTTTTAGATTGATTCGTACAGTCGATAGATAAATGCTATTTTACTCGATTACTAGAAAGAAGCCTGCAACTTATAGGCAAGTTTGCAGGCTTCTAAAGTAAGATCGTTAATTTAGTAAGATCTGGTTGTTCAAAATAAGAATTGCTTTTTATGAAAGTAGGAACCCAATAATGACCCCTGTAAACCCAAATGTAAGGGCGAACGGCATGTTTTGAAGGGTAATTCGATAAGGATTTTGTTTGGTAGTGATTGAAGTCATCGTTACGGTAACTCCATAAGCTCCAACTGTTAACGTCGCTAATGCCCCTGTTATGATGACAATTCCAATGCTTAGAGGGTTGATAATAGAATAGAGAGGAATGACAACCTCCAGTAAAATGCCTATCGTTGCAATCGCATGAATACCCACCAAGCCCATAAGGAGAATGAAAAATTGTATACATAGCAATATCAAAAGAGGATGATCGCTAAGAGTAAGAAATAGTTGATTTATAATTGTATGAAAAGATGTTTTACTTAATGAATTAGAGAAAAATGCCAGAGATACAAAAAGTACAATAAAATTTTGCATACGATTGGCGCGTTCCTTCCATATTTTCAAGCCGATCATTTTAAAACTGCGCCACCTTTTTAACAATTTTGCCCAAATGAAGACAAATGGAGGAATGATTAGCGAAACGGATAGGATAAAATTAATATCCAGTAAAGCCCCTATACTGACAACTAGCCCTAGAAAAGTCGCAAACGAAAAAAAAAGCTTGATAATGGGTTTGAAAAGTCTATTCAAACTCAATGAGCCGACTTCTGAAGCTGCGGCGGACTCATAGGAAACAGGACCGAACCGCTTTCTTCCTAAAAGACCATCCAAAGTAATCATAAAAACAGCACATAAAATTAAGTACGGCAAATAGGATAAATAACTAATCCCTGTTGCATCAACCGTTAGTGCGACAATTATCTCCATCGGACTCCAAACCAACGCAAGTGCCAGTCCTTTTAATGTAGCCTGGCTAATAAAAGAATTCTTTATTTTTTGCTCAACCTCTTTCATGTTTTTGACGAGAACTTCCTGGGAAAGAGAAAGAGCTGAGATATTGAGGAAGGTACTGAGAGCAAAGGTTGTAAGAGAACTACGTACGTATAACTCTCCCAAAGTCTTCACATTTCCCTTTATGATTTCATTTAATCTCCGATCATAACGGCCAGCCTGCACAACACCTGTCATAAGAGGCAGCACTAATAACAGTGTTAAAATCGGTATATTTGAGGTGATAAGTTCCGGAATTTCCTTCAATGATAAACCAGAATAAATAAAACTAGCTGTGCCCAGGACAATGAAACTACTACTTAATATTTTGAATAACTTACTGGAACCTGGAAAAGAGATTAGAAATAAAAGGACCGTTAACACACCAATCGTATACGCAAAATAATCATTGGAGATAAAGTGATTCAGTACAAAAAACAGCATGATTATTGAATTGAACAAATACAGGTAATTCGTAACCCAAGCAAATAACCGATTCAATTAAAAGCTCCTTTCCGCATCAAACATAAAAATATTGTTCATAAGAAATAAGAATTCGTCTTGGATGTAACACTTATTTTAGTACACTTTATTAGGATTGAGATCCGCAGTATTTCAGTATCTGAAACTTAAAGTAGATCGTTGCCTTACTTAACGGTCTATTTTTTGTTATGCCATGAATTTGTAAGAAAGTTGTAGTAGATGTGGCGACAAAGAATTTCTCTACATAAACAATATAATGTTAATTCGGCCAGTTAAATTAGACCGATTGTGTGGTAGTATGAAAATTCAGAATATTATATTATGTGATTTATCGGCAGTATTCAAAGAAGTTTATAATTTTGTGGATGACTGTCACCATATAGAAAATATTCGAATAGGAGAAAACAAACTAGGTTGTTGGAAACAGTTACGCGAAATTAGTCGGAAATTAATATGCACAAAGTGTGGGGATGATTATGACAGTAAAACAATATGATGGCTACCGCTCCTTTCAATATCTAACACCGGGCAAACACTATAGATCGTATCTTCTCCCTCAATCGGACAGGTATAGGAATACCTGTGAAATCAAGCTTTCTGAAACAGAGGAAAGGATTTTCGATACGATTCAAAAATATTACCCGATTGTTTCACTAAGGGACCATGGCTTTATTGTTCCAAAAAATCCAGACGATATAATTCCATATTGCCGCCAGCTTCATACAGAATTTGATTATGAGGGCTTAGCCCGTTCGGGCATTGATCTCGTATTTGAAAATTTCATGGATGGGATTTCCATAATCTCTTCACTTAGTGGGTTAAAGTGGAATGATGTAATCATGACTCTAGGGATACGTTTTTGTGACATCGCCAAACAAGATACCGTTTATCTTGCTAAAACATTTAAGGATTTACGGGAAGCAAAGATAACAAAACGGGTGGCAATTCTACCATCTATAGAAGCAGCTAGTATTCTAGAAAATGAAATTGATCGGGTGGATGTTCTTTATGGTTTGGGGATTCGCTGTATGGGGATTACGTATAATGATGCCAATACATTAGGGTCGGGGTTAACAGAAAAGTTCGATGGTGGGTTAACGAAGTTTGGCAGAAAAGTAGTCGAACGAATGAATACACTGGGAATGGTCATTGATATTTCCCATTGTGGGGATAAAACAAGCCTAGACATCATTGAGGCAAGCGAATCACCCGTGATGATTACACATGCCGGGGCAAGAAAGGTGTGGGATTCACCGAGGATGAAACCTGATGAAGTCCTGCTCGCCTGTGCGAAAAAAGGCGGTATCATTGGAGTGTGTGCTGCACCGAATACGACTCTTTCGTCTAAAAATCCACATGAACATACGATAGAATCCGTCATGGAGCATCTTGAATATCTCAAAGATTTGGTTGGCATTGACCATGTAGGCTTGGGACCGGATACCTTCTTCGGGGATCATGTAGCCTTGCAGCATGCATTTGATGATATGTTATCGCTTCATGAGTCGCATGGAAATCAAGACTATGAAACTCCTTCTTTTGTCGAAGGGCTTGAGAATCCAACAGAGGCTATGAGTAATATGATTAAATGGATGATCAAGAAAAACTATAAGATTCAAATGGTTGAGAAGATTGTCGGCGGAAATGCGTTACGAATTCTTCGAAATATCTTGTTATAAATAGGAGGGGCAGGTCGATGGATCATTTGGAAGACTACGAAAGGGTAGCGGTTGTAACTGGAGCTGCTCAAGGGTTGGGTTTAGCGATTACTAAAAAACTATTAGAAAATGGTAAAAAGGTCGTTTTTATTGATGTCAATCAGGCATTATTGCACGAATTGGAACAGTCTTACCGATTCGAGTATAAAGAGCGGGCTATGTTTATACAGACGGATGTTTCGAATATTGTTCAAATACGGGAAACGATCAACACTATTATTAACAAATGGGCACGAATTGATATTTTAGTCAATAATGCTGGCATTCGCGAAGAAACATCGATTGAGAATATCGAAGAGCAAGAATGGGACCGCATTATTGATGTGAATTTAAAGGGTACATTTTTCTTTTCACAATCCGTAATTGATGTGATGAAAAAACAAAAATGGGGTCGCATTATTAATATGTCTTCCTTTGGAGGACAGGTTGGTCCCCTTACATCTGGTGCCCATTACTGTGCATCAAAAGCAGGGCAGCTTGCCTTGACAAAGGTGTTTGCCCGTAGTTTATCGAAGGATGGAATTACGGTGAACGCCGTTGCGCCTGCGGCAATCCGCACACCAGAGATGGACCGAATTGAGCCTGGAAAACTAGCGAAAATGGTTGAAGGGATTCCAGTTGGTAGAGTGGGGGAAGATCTAGAGGTAGCCGAGCTTGTCTTATACTTAGCTTCTGGGTCAGCAGGGTATATCACTGGATCAACATTTGATATTAATGGTGGATTATTAATGAGATAAAAAGAAAAGCGCAAGCGCCGTGCTCATCGCCGTACAAACTGGAGGCGCTGGAGCTAGACAATGATGCGTAAAATTATATACTTTCTTATCTCTCAATAAAAAGGAGGAAAAAGACATGGCAGGAATTAAACACGGAGCACCGCAAGTACCATCACCACTTAGGGTGATGATATATTTCGAATCAACAGGGTGGTTTAACACTACAGGTGAGGAGAAAACAAATGAGATTTTACCCAAATTAAACGAGGTAATCGCTTCATGGAAAGAAAATGGTTCTGAGCTACTAGGAACATTTGACCGTGATATTTTAACAGCCGGTCCAGCAGGAAATACAGGATGGCATGCTTGTTTCCTCTATAATATTCCTGATTTACAAACCGTGGCAGATATGACACATTCATTCCGTGAAACGGGTTTAGATAAGTATTTCCGTATAGAAGCAGTGATCGGCAGATCGTTTTTCTTACTTGAAAAAAACTAAAGGAGAGTCGTATATGAGAAAAGGGATACTATTCAGTTTAATTGCTTTAATGATGTTGTTTATGGCAGCCTGCAGCAGTGCATCAACTGGAAACGAATCTACAAAGAAATCAGGGAAAGAATCAAGCGGAGGGAACACAGGTGATGTAATTGAGCTAAACTATGCTTTCTTTGCTCCTGCCGGTACTTTCCCTGCTGTTCAAATGGAAAAGTGGGCTGACGAGGTTGAAAAAAGAACGGATGGAAAAGTAAAGGTGAATACATTCCCAGGAGGCTCATTATTAACAGCCGAAAATATGTATGATGGAGTAGCAAATGGACTTGCCGATATTGGTTTATCAGTTACAGCTTATGAACCAGGCAGGTTCCCATTAATTGAAATTGCAGACATGCCATCAGGATATCAGAATTCTACCGTTGCCAGTAAGGTAATGGCTGATTTAGTAAACGAATTTCAGCCAGACGGCTTTAAAGATCTCAAGATCATTACAGTATTTGCAACTGAACCAGCTTATATTCAATCCCAACAGCCAATTGAAAGCCTGGCTGATTTAAAAGGCAAACAATTGCGTATACCTGGTGGTGCCACTAGGGTTCTTGAAGCATTAGGTGCCTCACCGGTTGGAATGTCACAAGCAGAGGTAGCTGAGGCACTTCAAACAGGAATTGTCAATGGATATGTATCATCTCGTGAAGTGTTGAAAGATATGAAATATGCTGAAATGGTCAGCTACGTTACTGATTATCCATTAACCATGAATACATTTGTAGCAGTTATGAATAAAAACAAGTGGGACTCCCTTCCAGATGATGTAAAACAGGTAATTGATGAACTAAATGCAGAAATGACAACGTTTACTGGTGAATATTTCGATAACCATGTACAAGAAGTATTAAAGTGGAGCGCTGAAGAGCAGGGTGTTAAAATAGTTACCCTAAAAGATAAAGAAAAGTGGGTGGAAGTCACCAATAAACTTCAACTAGAAAAGGTAAAGGAAGCTGAAAACGCTGGCTTACCGGGACAAGAGTTCTATGATCGCCTCTATGAGTTGATTGAACAATACAGTCAAGAGTAAATATCTAATTCTATTCCAGATGTTTAAGCCTGTATTCTGCATGCTTATTATAATAAATACATGTTTTAAAGGGAGGATTTATATGGGAACTATTTTAAAGGAAAAAATTAAAGGAACCGTAGCATGGACTGGAAAAGAGCTTTCCAAAGACGATTCATGGATTTACTATCTAACAGATAAAATCATTGCATCCCTAGAATATGCTTTAAACGAAGTCATGAAAAAGGGATTTAAGGTTCCAGACTTTACCAAGGAGGATTTCCCTATTCCTGACCTCACCGATGAAATCGCCTACTTTGTGGAAGAATTAGAAAATGGACAAGGGTTTCTACTAATTCGCGGGTTGCCTATTCAAAGATATACAGATGAAGAAGCGAGCATCATCTACTATGGCCTTGGACTTCATATGGGGATACCAGTAGCTCAAAACCCGAAAGGTGAGATGCTTGGCCATGTAATCAGTGTGGGAGATCCAAATAAAAAAGAAACACGTGTGTATCAAACAAACAGCCATCTCCCTTATCATACCGATTTATCTGATGTTGTTGGATTGCTATCTTTACGTAAAGCTAAATCCGGAGGCTTAAGCAGCCTTGCTAGTGCAGTCTCTGTTTACAATAGAATTGTAGAGAAGCACCCAGAGTTCTTAAGTATTTTCTACCGAAGATTTTACTTTGCCCATCTTGGTGAGGAAATACCCACCCTGTCACCTATTTTCAGCTACTATCAAGACAAGTTAAGCTGTCGGTACTTGCGGGGTTATATTGAGCTAGGACAGGAGATGCAAGGAGCTGAACTCTCAAAGGTGGAAAAAGAAGCTTTCGATTTACTAGACTCGATTCTCCATGATGAAGAAATTCGTTTTGATATGATGCTGGAACCTGGCGATATCCAATTTGCCAATAACTATACAGTACTTCACTCACGTACCCATTTTGAGGATTTTGAAGAACCTGAACGAAAGCGTCATTTGCTAAGACTGTGGCTGAAGATGCCAAATGCCCGAAATCTTGCATCGGAATTTCCGGGACGCAACGGTTTTCCCCGTCGTGAAGAGCCGGCCAATACTTAACTTATAATAAATTACGAGAATTGAAGACTAGAAAGGTGTGTTTAACATAGGTAACGAAGAATTTGCGACAGTTAAACAGTTTACTTCAATAGAAGAAGAACGTCTCTATCGAAAAGAAAGATTAGCCGGTGCCTTTCGGTTATTTTCAAAGTTTGGTTTTGACGAAGGTTTGGCAGGACATATAACAGTCCGGGATCCAGAATATACGGATCATTATTGGGTGAACCCTTTTGCTGTACATTTTAGCTTAATCAAAACATCTGATCTGGTTCTTGTGAATGAAAACGGGGAGGTCGTAGAGGGGAAAACAACAGCAGTTAATAAAGCTGCTTTAGCCATCCATACTCCAATTCATCAGGCACGCCCGGATGTTGTGGCGGCAGCTCATACCCATGGCTTATATGGAAAAACCTGGTCAACCTTAGGGAGGTTACTTGATCCTATTACTCAAGATGCCTGTGCTTTTTATGAGGATCATTCCGTTCTAACGGACTATAGTGGTGTTGTTTATGAAAAAGAAGAAGGCCAAAAGATTGTTAATGCACTAGGGAAAAATAAAGGAATTATACTTGGTAATCATGGTTTGCTGACAGTCGGAGGATCGGTGGAGGAAGCTGCCTGGTGGTATATCAGTATGGAAAGATGCTGCCAATCCCAACTAATGGCTGAGGCTGTTGGAAAACCAGTCTCTATCCCACATGAAGATGCAAAACGTACATGCAAACAAGTAGGAGCACCATGGGCCGGCGAAGTTCAGTTTAATCTATTATATAATCGAATTGTTAAGGAACAACCGGATCTATTAAATTAACTATCTCGATTAAAAAGCCTGCAAGCTAATTAATAAGTTGCAGGCCACTTTTGTCATACTAATTGGCAAATGAAAATAATTAACTCGCAATGGTTGCAGAATACCTTAACACAAACACTATGCTAATGATATTAATTAACTTGGTCAATTTAAACTGGTTATGTTGTGGAGTGAAAATTCTGAGTACTGGAAAAAGGGGGAAATGAAAATGGCGGGCATTAAACACCGAAATAATTGATTTTACCGGTGATTATTTAAATAACATGATCGCTTGAAGGAACTTGTTGAAAAATACAATCTGAATCAATAGAAACAAAAAAATAATGACTCCCGATGACGTTTTCATTGGGGGTGATCATTTTATACGCTATGAGTAGATTATTAAATGGATCTTATGAGGTGGAATATATGATGACTGAAGTGACAGAGTTAACAACAGGCAAAGAATCGATGACTCTAAATGTAAAAAAAAATGAAGCAAGAATGGGTCTGTTTGAAAAATTTACCCTAAAGGTTAGTAAAGTTTTTGCTTGGATTTCTGGAAGCGCTATTATAGCGATGATGCTGCTTATTGTAATTAATGGGATTAAACGATCCTTTTCAACCCCAATTTTAGGAACAACTGAAATTGTCGGTTGGCTGGCTGCCATTTCAATTTCTTTTGCACTTGGTTACGCGCAAATTCATCGTAGCCACGTGGATATTGATTTGCTTGTCGCGAAATTTCCTAAAGGTCTGCAAAGGGTGCTAAGAATTATTGTTGTTTTTCTTTCTCTTGGCTTCTTTAGTATCGTTGGCTGGCAGCTAATTCAATATGCTTTTTCATTATCTGCCAATCGTAACGTCTCACAAACCTTAGGGATCATATATTACCCATTTGTCATTTTTTCTGCGCTTGGATTTTTAATATTTGTGTTAGTTCTTCTGAAAGACCTAATATCTGAATTCAAAGGGGGAGAATCTAATGGATCCAACTAGTATGGGGTTAATCGGTATCATTACTTTATTAGTTGCTATTTTTCTGCGAATGCCCGTTAGCTTTGCGATGTTTATAACCGGATTTGTCGGATTATTCTTATTTATGGGGAAAAGTGCTGCTTTAAATGTACTTAGCTCTGATATCTGGGGGCAATTTTCTAGTTATACTTTGGCCATTATTCCATTGTATGTATTTATGGGGGAAATTATTTTCCGTTCCGGCATCACCCAAAATTTATTTGATGCGGCTTATAAATGGCTGGGGCAGTTTAAAGGCGGTATGGCAAGTACGACCATTTTGGCAAGTGCTGGCTTTTCCGCCATTTGCGGCTCCAACACAGCGACGGCTGCAACGATGGGAACTATCGCTCTGCCTGAATTAAAAAAATATAAATATGATGCGGCAATCAGTGCAGGCACTGTAGCTACAGGCGGAACACTTGGGATATTAATCCCGCCAAGTACGGTGCTAATTGTTATTGCCATCCAAACACAGCAATCTGTTAAAGATCTGTTTGTTGGTGTTCTTCTGCCGGGAATCCTGCTGACAACCTTAATGATTTTAACTATTATTTTTCTTTGTCAGAAAAACCCTAATCTAGGACCAGCTGGACCCAAATACCCTTTAATTGAAAAATTTAAGTCATTAACAGGCGTTCTTCCTATCTTTGTTTTATTTGCCTTTGTTATCGGTGGTTTGTTTTATGGGTTATTTACACCAACAGAATCAGGGGCATTTGGTGCATTTGGAGCACTAATCATTACCATAGCAATGAAGAAATTCACATGGAAACGTCTTGTGGATGCTTTAGATAGTACCATTCGTTCAACCGCGATGGTGTTATTTTTATTAGTTGGTGCTGTCGTTTTTGGACGTTTTATTACAGCAACAAGGCTTCCGTTTGTTGTTGCGGAGTTTGTTGGTAATTTGGCAGTACCATCAGTGGTTATTCTAATAGCCATCATATTTATCTTTGTTATTGGCGGCGCAATTATGGATGCATTAGGCTTCTTAATCCTATCGATTCCAATCTTTTTCCCGGCTATCATCATGCTTGGATATGATCCGGTCTGGTTTTCTATTATTCTATGTGTTGTGACGAGCCTTGGTGCAATTACACCACCAGTAGGAGTTAATGCCTTTATTGTCCATGGGATATCAAGGGAAATCCCGATTACAACGGTCTTTAGAGGAACGGGTTATTTTATCGTCACTTATAGTATTCTAATAGCATTACTTATCCTATTTCCGGAAATTGTTACATTTTTAATCTAAAGTATTAGCAGGAAAGGATAGTCTCCGAAGTCAAAGTGTCTGGGATCCGTAAGAAATCAATTTAGTAACTATTCACTCGGTTACTGGATTGCGTTCAGCGGGGCTAGACACTTTTTTGTCTTGAGGTGCCTTCTTTGTTGTAAATCAAGTATGATACGAATCATACTGAATTTTTTATCCTATTTAAGCCTAAAATGCCATAGTTGGAATTTTCTAAATATTTTACTATGTTTATAGAAACTATAAGTAGAGGGAGGAAAGAATTATGACTATTGATATGAAAAGTAAGAATATGCTCAACGAGGTGTTGACTGAAATCCGTGCCAGGCGGGATGAATTTGAAGCGAAGCGACATGTCCCTCGGGACATGATTGAGAGACTAAAACAATTGGGAGTTTATCGAGCTCACGCACCACTTTGCTTTGGCGGGGCTGGCTTCTCCCCTACGGAGTTCCTTAAATTGATTGAGGTCATCTCCGAGGCTGACGGCTCCACCGGCTGGGTGGCAAGCTTTGGCTCTGCCTCGAACTACCTAGCAGCCCTTCCGCGTGAAACGCTCGCACGCATTTACGCAAATGGACCGGATGTGGCCTTTGCAGGAGGTCTTTTTCCGGTCCAACCCGCAGAAAAGGTTGAGAGCGGCTGGCGTGTGAATGGTACTTGGAAATTCGCTAGTGGTTGCATGGGGGCAGATATACTCGGTGTCGGTATTGGTTTCGGGGAAGGCGGTAAGCCACTCACAGCTGTACTCACGCCTGATGACTTGGAAATTGTCGAGAACTGGGAAGTGATCGGGATGCGAGGAACGGGTAGCCATGATTTACTTGTGAAAGACACCTTCGTTGCCGATGAATGGACCTTTGTCCGTGGTGGTAAGCCTACTATAGAAGAGCCGATCTATCAGTATCCTTCTATCGCTTATGCAGCACAGGTCCTGGCGGTGGTCAATCTTGGTATAGCTCGTGCATCTCTTGATACAATTATTCAGATGGCAGGAGGTTCTACTATCACTGGTGCACCAAAGATGGCCGATCGCGCTTACTTGCGAATCGGTGTGGCAAAGGCAGAAGCCTCGCTCAGGTCGGCACGTGCCTTCTTCTACGAGGCGACTGATGCTGCTTGGGAATCAATTCTAAAGGGTGATGGTGTCTCTGCAGAGCAAACAAGTATGCTGCGCCTGGCAGCCGCACATGCTGCTCGTGAAGGTGCAAGTGTTGTGCAGTCAGCCTATATGCTCGCTGGCACATTAGCAATCTACGATGGGCACCCACTGGAGCACAACCTACGCGATGCGATGGTCGTGTCCCAGCACGCATTCATCAACGAAAGCATGTACGACGGAGCAGGCTCTGTATTCCTAGGTGTACCACCGTTTCGTGGCTACATCTAAGTCTGCTAATTGACCCTGAACTAATTGAAATTGCCATTTAAAACTTGCAACTATACTCATGAGTTGCAAGTTTTCTTTTTAAGGTCGGTAATTTTAAAATAATCAAAATTAAATAAATATTACAAAAAATAATAGATGTTGTCCCAACCATCAAGTATAATTTAGTTGAATTATCATTGAATCAATAATACTAAACTCCTTGAAATTCTCAGACCTAATGTGCCTTTGTTGCTACTTTTTAAACATTTTAATTTATTATATTGAAAATCTTTTTAAAACAAAATCTGAAAGGAGTAGGATAATTTGACTTCTAATGTAAAGAATACGTTAACGAATATTTTTTCCTTTATCAATCATGGGGGAGATCATTATTTTCAAAATAAGAGAATGGTTATTTCAAGCACGGATGCTTGGGGAGTCCTACGGAAGGATCTTATTGACACTTTAGGTATTCAACGCGCCAAAAGATTTCTTCTTCGCTATGGCTGGAATTGCGGAGTAAATGAAGCAAGGATGCTAAAAGATATGGTGGACTGGGAAAGTGATATAGAGTGGTTGTTGGCAGGTTCGAAAATGCATCTAATTGGTGGACGTGCGTTATCTTATCCGGAGCACTTTAAAGTTGATATGGAGAAAGGAACCTTTGATGTTTCTGGGCACTGGATTGATTCCTATGAAGCTAAACAGCATTTACAACATTATTCCTTATACCATGAGCCCATCTGTTATTTTCTTATCGGCTATGGAGGAGGTTATACTAGTGAATGTCTTGGAAAAAAGGTTATTTTTAAAGAGACACAATGTGTAGGAAAAGGTGATAAACAATGTTGCTATGTTGCAAAAACACTGGAAGAATGGGGTTCTGAAATTGATGATGAATTAATTAACTACGAGGAACAAGACATTGCTGATGAACTAGATATTGTGTATCGTCGTGTCGAGAAACAAAGTGAAATTCTACATGTGGGGTCATCGGTAACTAAGAACCTGACATCGGCCCTGCTTCAAGGTAAAGGAATGGATGAATTCGCGAAAATACTAGCGAAAGACTTAAATATGCCGGTACTGATTCAAAACCAATATTTCGATTACATATCCCATTACTTTGATGAAAGCCCACCCCATGTCCAGCCGTATAATTGGGTGGCAATCAAAAACTTTATTGAAAAACAGGTGTCAAAACGTGTTTTGACACAAACCAAGCAATTTGAAGTCAGGCCTAATCAAAATTTACTAATCTCTCCTATTATTATTCAAAATGATGTATACGGCTTTATTTCAATTTATAGGGAAGGAGTCCGATTCGGGGATGCTGAGATAGACTTTCTAGAGAGGGCCGCAAGTATTTGTGCCGTTAAAATGTTAAATGAACGGACTGCTATTCAAACTGAAGTGAGAATGAAGGGAGATTTACTGGAGGAACTTTTTAAAGGTGAAACAGATCCGGCCAATATCATCAACCGATTCTGCTATTTTGGATACAATATTAATCAGCCACAATATGTATTAACAGTTGAATTCTCAAACTGTGACAATGCCAAAGATCTGAAAAGTGCGTCAAAACAATTAATGAACTTTTTATCAAGGGAAGAAACGCATTATCATACTACATTTGTTAGACTTGAAAAACTTAATAAAGCAACCATCCTAATTCCAATAGAGTATCTTGAGAAGAAAAAGAAAAGTATAAAGCAATTTGCCCAGCATTGTTATGAATTAGTTCGAATGAATCATGATACAGGTCCAATTTATCTAGGAGTAAGTAAGCAATGTACAGATGTTGGACAGTATTGTAAACGCTTTAAAGAAGCTAATAAAGCAATTGAAATAGCGAAGGCGAAAAATCGATTAATGAATGATTCTAGTAGCAGTGTCGTACATGCGGAGGAGTTAGGGCATATCATGATCTTGCTGGATGCGCGGAAACCGGAGGAGTTATTAGAATATGCTCATGAGTTTCTTTCAGATTTAAAAGCCTATGATGAAAAGAGCTCAACAGAACTTCTAAGAACTCTTTTCTATTATATTGAAAATCAATGCAATCTTCATAAGACAGCAAGAGAAATGAATGTTTCCATTAGTGGAATGAGATATCGGATCCAGCGTATTGAAGAATTAATGAATATCAATTTATCGAGGGCAACGTCAACATTTGAAATTCAAATCGCCCTACAAACGTATATGGTCTTTAATTTGCTCTAATTAGCGGGCTGTCCAACGTCAATTTAAGACTTTTCGGACAGCCTGTTTATTTTTTGATTCGTAAAACCGCATTTTAATTTGTTTACTGTATGGTTCGGTTGTAAATAAATTAAATTTTCCGACTTAATCATAGATAGTTAAGATTGGAAGAATCTAATAAAATTACACATAAATGAAAATATTCAAAATAGTAGAATAAATATTCTGAGGAGGAATCTAAATGCTATCAAAAGAAGATAATCATTTATTAACACGTACAGGCCCAGGAACTCCAATGGGGGAATTGTTTCGCTTATACTGGATACCGGCACTAAAATCAGATGAATTAAAAAGTGATGGAAAACCACAGAAAATCAAGTTGCTAAGTGAAGATCTAATCGCTTTCCGTGATACGGAAGGGAAAGTCGGCTTGATGGAGGAAGCTTGTCCACACCGCGGAACATCTATGTATTATGGTATTAATGAAGGTTGTGGCTTACGCTGTATGTATCATGGCTGGAAGTTCGATACGAACGGTGACTGTACGGAAATTCCGTCGGAAGAAGGGGATCCGAAGTTCAGACAGAAAGTTAAGATCAAAAGTTATCCGGTGAAAGAGGTAAAGGGAATGATCTGGACATACATGGGACCAGAGGAGAAGATGCCGGCATTTCCTGAGTTTTATTGGATGGGATTGCCTGATGATTACGTGATGGTAGAGCGGGTTTGGCAGGAGTGTAACTATGCTCAGGTAATGGAAAATGACCTGGATTATGTACATGCTGCGTTTCTTCACAAAGCAAATGGAAAACAGGAAGTAGGGGAAGGAATTTTAAGTTCAGATTTAGGAATTTCCCCTGACCATCCTCTTGTTAGAAACCCACCTGTTAAACAGGATGTAGAGGATACCAATTATGGAAAGCGCTGTATTGGAGTAGGAATCGGTAGTGAGACAGAACATGCCTTCTTTGAAATTCACTATATCTTTCCGTTTTACACATTCCCGCCTCGCCTTGATGGTGATGATGGGATGTGGCATGCTTTCATTCCAAGGGATGACTACAGTACATGGACTTGGGATGTCCAATTTTCTCACAACCGTCCAATTGATGCACAGGCCAATCATGAACGTCGCGGTATAAAGGTGGATGAGCATTTTAGAAAACAAATCAATTTTGAAAGTGATTATGGTCAAGACCGTGAGTTGCAAAAAACAGAAAAAGGAAACTTCACGGGAATTCGTGGAATCGCTATTCAGGACCATGCAGCTACAGAAACAATGGGAAAGATTGTAGATCGCTCTAAGGAACATTTAGGCACAAGTGATTTGCCAATTATTCATATGCGCCGCTTATTGCTTCAGCAGGCAAAGGAGATACAGGAAGGAAAAGAAGAAAACTTCAAACTGGATTCTAACTCGCTTAAAACACTGTACAGCGCTGGAATTTATGCCAGCAACAAAAAGTCCTGGCAGGAAGCCTTTCCGATGAAGCCCCAGTTTAAAAAGGATGGGCAAGAAGTGAATTCTTAATAAAGTAAAAAAAGGTATCAGGCACCACACCGTCATTTCTAGTATTATCTCAACATTAATTGGTACTAGATAAGCTGAAATGTGGTTGCCTATTGCCTTTTATAGATTTATAGAGAAAGCAGGGAAAGACATGACATTAGAAGAATATCTATCTACCGTTTTAGGCGTTGAGGAAATAAAATTAGCAACACTAGAGCCGGCTTTTACTTTTAATCTAGAAGGTTATGAGGAAACAAGTCATGAATGAACTTCTTTTTGAAACAATTGAAAATGCGGGGAATGCAATAAATAATAAACAGATTTCACCTGTTGAACTAACACAGATGACTTTAAACCAGATTCGTAAGCATGAACCGAACGTCAATGCTTTTATTACCGTAATGGAGGAAGAGGCACTGGCTGAGGCAAAGCAATTGGAAGCAGAACTGATGAACAATAAGGTAAGGGGACCGTTACACGGACTTCCGATTGCGGTCAAGGACATTTTACAAACAGCAGGTGTTAAAACGACAGGCGGATCGAAAATTTTTGAGGATTGGATTCCAGATGAAGATGCAGTCGCTGTTCAAAAACTAAGAGATTCCGGAGCGATTATTATTGGTAAGGCCAATCTACATGAGTTTGCCATGGGGGCAACGACGGAAAATCCTCATTATGGCAGTACAAAGAATCCATGGAATGTAAAAAGAATTCCCGGAGGCTCAAGTGGCGGATCAGCAGTGGCTACTGCAACAGGAATGGCCTTTGGTGCAGTCGGTTCAGATACGGCAGGATCCATAAGATTGCCCGCTGCAATGTGCGGTACAGTCGGGTTCAAGCCAACCTATGGAGTCGTTAGCAGACGGGGTTGTCTTCCGTTTAGCTGGTCATTGGATCATATAGGTCCGATGACAAGAACGGTACGGGATGCAGCCATCATGCTGGGGGTCATGAAAGGATATGATCAAAAGGATCAGGCATCAGTAAAAAGAAATGTTCCAGTCTTATATGATTCGTTATGTGACTTAAAGGGAATAAAGCTGGGCTTCTATGAACCTTATATGTTCGCAGGAATTGATGCTGATGTGAGACGGGGCATTGACGAAGCTTTCCGTCAACTTGAAGTGCTTGGAGCAGAAATTGTTCCTATTGATTTACCGGGAATTGATGATGCACTTAACGCTTTAAAAGCAATCGCTCAATCGGAGGTTCTCTCTGTTCATGAACCGTTATTGAAAAAATATGGACATCTATATGGAGATGACTTGAAGTATCGGTTTGAATTTGGTAGCGATGTATCAGCAACCGCCTACATTCGAGCCCAGCGTAGAAGAGACCAATTTGTCAGAGAAACCATCAAACAAATGGATGGGATTGACGCTTTAGTTGGCCCAACAAATGTCAAACCGCCTTTTGAAATCGGTACAATGGTCCCGGAAATGGCGATTAGTAATATGTTTACACTTGGCAAAACACCATTAGCAAATATCCTAGGCTTTCCTTCATTATCTGTTGCCTGTGGTTTTACTTCAGAAAAACTTCCGGTCGGACTGCAGCTTATTGGAAAACCTTTCACTGATCAAAGAGTTCTTCAAATCGGTGATTGCTATGAAAAATCAATGCCATGGGTCGAAGCATTAAAAAAGAATATGAGGAGAACAACATGATAAGGAAAATGGAGCATGTAGCTATTATGGTTCGTGATATGGATCAATCGATTCAGTTTTATTCGGACATCCTTGGCTTTCGTGTTCGTCTGCAAGGAAGCAAACCCGATCGGGGAATGGCCTTTTTATACCTAGAATCACAGCCAGATATGGAGATTGAGCTTATTCAAGAAAAAACGACCACTACCGAATACAGTGAAACAGGAATTGTGAACCATCTTGCTTTTACAGTCGAAAACATTGATGAAACGATTCATATTTTAAGAGAAAAAGGGATTGTCTTTTCTTCCGATGAAGTGAAGCCCACATTGGAAGGCGGTCGCATGATTTTTTTTCATGGACCTAACTGGGAACAGCTGCAATTAGTAGAAAAAAATATATTGGGAGGTTAAAGATGGCAAGAGTTATGCGTTTAGGCCGCGTGGAATTAAATGTATTAGATCTAGAAAAATCAGTAGAATACTATACAAAGGTTATTGGATTGGAAGAAACTGGACGTATGGAAAACAGTGTTTACTTTAAAGCATGGGATGAATATGATCATCATAGTTTGATTTTGACTAAATCTAACAAGGCAGGTTTAGCCCATTTGGCATTTAAAGTAGAGACTCTTGATGATCTTGCCTATTATGAAAGAAAAATAGAACAATTTGGCTGTACGACTACTCGTATTTCCGGTCTTTCAAGATTAGCAGAAGGGGAAGCGGTTCATTTTATTTTACCAACGGGTCATCATTGTGAACTTTATCATGAAATCGGTTTTCTAGGAACATCTGTTGGAGCGCTAAACCCTCATCCATGGGTATTAGATGCAAAAGGAATTGCGCCACATCGTATTGATCATTGTTTACTTACTGGTGACGATCTTAAAACTGTTACGAGATTTTTTATAGAGGCACTTAATTTTAGACAAAGTGAAAAAATTACGACAGTAGACGGGGAGGAATTATTAGGAAGCTTCTTATTTACTACCAATAAAGCACATGATTTAGCGTTTGTAAAAGGACCTGATGCAAAGCTGCATCATGCTGCCTTCGCAGTTGATTCTCTTCATGATGTTTTTAAAGCAGCAGATTTGTTGTCAATGTACGAAGTACCTTTTGATGTAACACCGACCCGCCATGGAATTACACGTGGTCAAACGATTTACTTCTTTGATCCGTCAGGGAACCGTAATGAAGCGTTTGCTGGTGGCTATATGTCCTATCCGGATATGCCGACGATTACCTGGACGGAAGATAAAATTGGTCAGGGTATTTTCTATCATCGACGAGAACTTTCTGAATCTTTCATGAAGGCATTAACTTAATAGAATTTGGAGGAGGAATTATGTTTAAAGTATCATTAAAAGCAAAAAGCCAAGAATTTGAATATAATTGCAGTCCGAACCAAACACCTCTAAAAGCGGCCAGAGACAACTTTATTCCTTTTCCAACAGGATGTCAACGGGGAGGGTGTGGGATGTGCAAAGTAAAAGTATTGGATGGAGAATATGAGCACGAATTAGTCCGTTCGCATGAATATCTTCCCGACGAAGAACTCAACAATCGCTTTGCTCTAGCCTGCTGCATGACACCTAAAAGTAATTTGGAAATCATAACGATAGAAGACTACGAGAGGCAGAATAAGGCTTAGAATTAAATAGATGCCGCCGGTAGCGAAATCGGCGAGAAGTGCTAAATAAATCTATATTCGATACTTTATTGATCAAGTAGAGTGAACGAATCAGAAGATTGATTCGTTCAACCCTCTCACACCACCGTACATACGGATACGTATACGGCGGTTCAATAATTTGAGTGTACAAACTGGTATTTCCCGGCTATATCCATATATCCGAGTTGTGCCAGTTTTTCATCTGTTAAAGACCTATGAAGGATGTAACTGGCGGAAATTCTCCAGTAACCCTTTCGGGTATTTGACCATTCATATCATAGGCTTTTTATTTAAAAACTGTAGCCCACTCTTTATAACTGTCTTCTTTAAACGGACAGTGTCTACATTTTACTACATCGAAATAATATGTATCAACTTGGTTTTTAGCTGCTCCTTTTTTCCCTGAGAAGTCAATATTATTGTCATGTTCATATTATACAGACATACAACTAGCGTCTTTATTAAATTCAAATTGTTCCTCTTTTTTACAATTCTATATTTCAGAATAATTTTAATCCCCTATAACCGTTTCAACTTCCATACCTACTTTGATAATTTTTTAATCAATGTTTCTTATTGTTTACCGTCATTCTTTTTTCAAATGGTAACCGTTGCGGCTGTAATAATGCGTTCTTGGCTTAATGAGAAGTATATGTCTGATTTCCAAAAATGATGTATCAACAGTTTTATGTTCTACCTTTGCATCAGTATCTTCGTATATCTGTAAGTGTTCAAAATTATTGGAAACTATTTCTATCAAAAGATTCGATTGTTACTTTACTTTTAGATACTGACTTAATGTGTCTTTCTTTTCAAATATATTGATAAGCTTTTGACAATAGTCAATTTCCTTTTCAATTTTAATCCGCTTTTCTCAACTTTTTAGCTTGATCCATTAAAAATGCACTTAACCACTATTCATTTATTTAAAATATTGGATATAAAATTCAAAAAATTAAAAAAATACTTGCTATTTAAATTTTTCCCCATTAGAATAAAACTGAATTATATGAATTATATAAAATCTTGCTGTTAATATCATGTGATGTTAAAAGGAGGCTATTATGAATCTACGGAAGCAGAAAGTGGCTAAAAAACGAAAAGAGATGTTCCGTTCAGCAGCCAAAGTTGTTACAAACAAAGGATATGATCGTGCCACTATGGAGGATATAGCTGCAGAATTGTTGATGACAAAGGGGGCCCTTTATTATTACTTTGACAATAAGGAAGATTTAATCTTTCAGTGTCATGATTTAATTTTAAGTGAAGCCTTAAATGAAATAGAAGAAATTGCTTCAATGGATTTGTCACCAGAGTTGAAATTGGAAAAGGCGATCAAAACCCATATTGACTATGCCATTAATGAAAAAGAGATGTTTAATATGATTCTGGTGCCAGAACATACTTTTGTAGATGATCACCTAAAACTAATACTGGAGAAGCGAAAGCGATATACTTCGGTTTTTGACAGAATTATTGAAGAAGGAATAAACAAAGAGGATTTTAAAACTTCGGATTCAAAGATGATAAGAATGATTATTTTAGGTGCTATGAACTGGATTCAAACGTGGTATTCGCCTCGAGGAGGAAGAAGTGCCGAGGAAATCGCAGAAACATATTCAGATTTGCTTTTAAAATTACTTTCATAAACTCTAGTTCTAGCGCTTTTCTTTTAAAATGGTTGCGCTTACGTTTCAGGGGGAAGTGTCTGGTAATATATATTGTATTGGTAGGAGGAACACCATGAAAATTGAAGAAATCGAACTGTTTGGGAGAAAAAACATTAAAGTATTTAGTGATAGACCTAAAACTATTGTAGAAGTACTTGCTAAAAGCGTAACTAATTTCAGAGAAAAAGCTGCTATTGTAACAGAAGAAAGAACATTAACTTATGAACAGCTTGACAGACTCTCAACCATTATTGCAGCAAATCTCCAAAAAGAGTGTGGCATCACGAAAGGTGATCGGGTAGCAACAATTATAGGGAATCGTTACCACTTTCCATTAGTTTTGTTTGCTTGCATGAAACTTGGTGCCCTAATGGTACCGGTCAATGTCAAGCTTTCTGCAGATGAAATGTCTTATATTTTTTCTCACTCCAAAGTAACCGCAATAATCACCGAGAAGAAATATATGCCTAATCTTGAAAAAGTCAGGGAAGTTGACGATGACAGCCTACCAAGCAATGAAAATATTTTCGTCATTGACGAAGAGAATAATTTTTCAAACTTACTGGCAGAAAAATATCAAATGGAATTTGTTGAAGTAGATGAACTAGATTCAGCCTTTATCTTATATACGTCAGGAACTACAGGTCATCCAAAAGGTGCTGTGTTAAGCCATATCAATGTCATTCATAGTTTAATAAACTACAATATGACTTTTAATACAAAAAGTAATGACAAAACGTTAATCGCGGTCCCAATGTTTCACGTTACTGGACTTGTAGGCCAATTGCTTCATATGATATACACAGGCGGAACAGTCTATAGTATGGAACGTTATCAAAATAAAAAATATATCGAACAAATACTCCAATATCATATCAATTTTCTTTTCAATGTACCCACTATTTTTATCATGATGTCTACAATAGAAGAATTTCGAAATAATTCATTTGATTTTGTAACAATAGTAGCCTTTGGAGGCTCACCGATTTACCAACAAACCTTCAATTTACTTAGAGAGGCATTTCCGAATGCTGAATTACATAATGCATATGGTGCAACTGAGACAACATCTCCAGCAACGCTGATGCCTATAGTTTATCCTGAATCTAAAATTACCTCAGTTGGCCGTGCCTTATCTGTAGCGGAAATTAAAATTGTCAATTATAACGGGGAAGAGTGTAAGCAGGGTGATGTTGGGGAGCTTTATATAAAAGGTCCGATGGTTATTAAAGAATATTGGGAAAATCAAGAAGTAAACGAAAATAGTTTCACAGACGGTTATTGGCACTCCGGTGACATTGGAACAGTCGATGAAGATGGATTCTTTTATATTCGGGATCGCAAAAAAGACATGATTAACCGCGCTGGAGAAAAAGTATTCTCAATTGAAGTTGAAGATGTCTTGAAAAAACATAAATTAATTCACGAAGCAGCAGTAATTGGGTTGCCTGATCCCGTATTTGGTGAAAAAGTAAAAGCATTTATCGTCAGTAATCAATTGTCTGGGAAGGACATTCCAGAGATTAAAGAACATTGCTTACAGCATTTAGCGAAGTTCAAAGTGCCCGAGGATTACGAATTTATAGTTGAACTGCCGCGAAATGCATCCGGGAAAATTTTAAAAAACTTTTTAAAAGAGAAAAGCTTGAATCTGAAATTATAAATTATTGTTTTCTGACCTTATTACATTAATTCGAAAAAAACTAAAGAGGTGACTTAAATGAAATCTTGGTTTGTTACAAGTCTTGGAGAACCGGGCTTAGCTTTAGAAATAAAAAGGATTCCTAGCCCCAACCCTAAAAAAGGTGAAGTTTTAATAAAAGTGAATGCGTTTGCATTAAATTTCTTTGATATTTTGCAATGCCAAGGAAAATATCAGGAGAAGCCTGAATTGCCCTTTACTCCGGGAGCAGAAATAGCGGGTGTTATCGCTGAAGCTGGGGAAGGTTCTATATTTAAAGAAGGACAACATGTTCTCGCAGTACCGAAGCTTCCAAACGGCGGATTTGCCGAATTGGTGGTCGTGAAGGATGAGGATGTCTTTCCGATTCCTGAACAACTCCCTTTTAATCAGGCTGCCGCTTTTTATATCACCTATCATACCGCCTATTATGCATTGAAGACAAAGGCACTATTAAGGGAAGGAGAGACGCTCTTAGTCCATGCCGGCTCAGGTGGCGTGGGTTCTGCAGCCATCCAAATTGGCAAAGCTTTGGGAGCGAAAGTAATTGCGACAGCAGGTTCCGAAGAAAAGGTGGAAAAATGTAAAGAAATCGGTGCCGATTTCGTTGTGAATTATCGTCATGAAGATTTCGTACAAAGGGTGAAGGAGGAGACAGGAGGCAAGGGTGCTGATGTCATATTTGACCCTGTTGGAGGCGACGTTTTTCAGAAGTCGAGGAAATGTATCGCTTTTAATGGAAGGCTATTAGTCATTGGCTTTGCAGGAGGCACGATTCCAGAGGTGCCGATGAATCATGTTCTAATTAAAAATTATTCAGTTGTCGGCGTTCATTTTGGTTATTTTGCAAGATTATTCCCGGAAAAAGTCAGACAAGTGCACGCGGAGTTAATGGAATTTTATAAAGATGGAAAAATTGCTCCATTGATTTATCGCTCCTATAACTTTGATGAGGTACCAAAGGCATTAAATGATTTAGGAACGCGAAAGACGTGGGGGAAAATAGTCGTCAATCCATAACGATTGCTATTTAAAAAAGGAGGAAAAAGACTTGAGCAAATTGGTAGAGGTGATGGTAAAAGACTGTGTCGGTTACATTAAGTTAAACCGTCCCGAAAAGTTAAATTCACTGTCTAGAGAGTTGGTTAAGGAAGCCATTGCTTCACTTGATGCCCATTCACAAAACCCTAAAGTAAAAGTTATTATTTTATCCGGAGCAGGTAAAGGCTTTTGTGCAGGTGGAGATATACAATCGATGCAAATGCTAACAGGCGCCACGGAGGCTACCGGCTGGGTCGAGTTTGTATCAGGACTTACAAAAAAAATCATGGAGCTTGATAAATATGTAATTGCTGCCGTACATGGCTATGCTGCAGGTGCCGGTTTCAGCATAGCGCTAGCCGCTGATTTTATCGTTGCTAGTCAACATGCAAAATTTGCTCTTAGTTTTACAAACATTGGTTTAATTCCTGACCTCGGCTTAATTAAAACACTATCGGAAAGGCTTTCACCAGTCTTGGCAAAAGAGTGGATTTCTTCTGGAAAGATTGTTCAGGCAGAAGATGCCCTTTCCTACGGAATTATTAATAGGGTGGTTGAAGGTGATGTCGTAAAAGGAGCAGAGGAATTTGCAGGCTTTATCTTTAACGGTCCACCAATTGCCAACAAATATGTGAAATATCTTGTGAATAACGTTCCAAGTCTTAATAGTGATACAGCTTTTATGCAGGAGAATATGATTCAGACCGTCTTGCTACAAAGTGCTGATCATAAAGAGGGAGTTACTGCTTTCGTAGAAAAACGAAAACCAAATTTTAAAGGTTGTTAATCTAAAATAACAAACACAATGGGGGTTACGCTGATGTGGAAAATGAAAAATATGTTTTTTCTAGTAATTGCTTTAAGTACATTTTTGTTTCTCGGTGCCTGTTCGGGAGAACAATCGACTTCAGGAGAATCCGGTGAAAAAGTAATCACTTTACGTGCTGCTACAGGACTGAGTCCGCAGCATGGATGGTGGGTGGGAAGCATGGTTCCTTGGATGGAGAAAGTTACAGAATTAACAAATGGTCAGGTTCAGTTTGAAACATTTACAGGGGGTGAGCTTGTATCTACACCAAATGAGGGTGATGCAGTTCTAAATGGAACAATTGATGTTGGCTTGATTCTACCAATCTATCAACCGGACCAATATCCAATGGCTGAAATCACAATGTTACCTTTAGCTCATTCTGATGCACACATTGGCTCAAACGCTTGGAAGGCATTGTTAAATAGTAATGTGGAACTGGCTGATGGTAAATCATATAGCCAAATGCAGTTTGCAAATTTTAAAGTGTTCCCTGTATCTACTACTCAAGAATATTCAATCTCTACTACTGGTAAAGAGTTTAACTCAGTCAAAGATGTAAAAGGTACAGCACTTCGTACACCATCACGAATTCATGAAGTATATTCAGAAAAAGTTGGAATTAACAGTGTAACAATGCCGGCTGTAGAAATGTTCGATGCATTAAGCAGGGGCTCATTTAACGGCAGTTACTATAGTATTGCTGACTGGACCGGTTATGGTTTCCAAGATTTGTTCAAATATACAATTACAGGCGTTAATTTCGGACATTTCAACTCATTTATCGGCATGAGAAATGACAAGTGGGAACAGCTACCTAAAAATGTACAAGATGCTATGATTCAAGCAAATGAAGAGATTTTCTCACCAGGAGCAGAGGCTTGGATTAAACGTTCAGAAGAAGCAATTGCCAAAAACAAAGAAATTGGGGGTAAGTTTGTTGAATTCTCAACATTAGATCAAGACGTTCAAGTTTTAATTAACAAGGGTATTGAAGAAACATGGTTAAATTATGCTGATATGCTGGAGCAACAAGGTTTACCAGGAAAGAAGTTAATTACTTTATGGAGGGATATCGTTATTGAGCAAGGCGGGAACGTGCCGGAAGGGTTAAAGAATATTGAATAAACAATGAGCGATTAGGAACATTAAATTAAACTTTGAGAACATATCAATATTAAATCATAAAAGCTTGTCACCTGACATTTCATATATTAATAAGTATTACGTAAGGTGGCAAGTTACCTATTCTGGAAAGGTGGGTTGCTATTTGAGCAGCGCTATTGTGATTACTATCGTTATTATTTTGTTATTTCTTTTCCTAGCATTGGGACTCTATATCCATTCCGTTTTGTTTGCTTGCGGAATTATTGGTCTAATATTATTGGAGGGCTTTGAAATACTACCAGGGTTGCTAGGGAATGAACCATTTAAACGTGTTGCAAGCTACACGTTAACAACCATCCCTTTATATGTATTAATGGCGCAATTCATACTCCAATCAGACATTGTTAAAGATATTTTTTATTTAGTACACAAAGTTTCCAAAGGGAAAAACAGCATCTTAGGTATTTTAACTATGTTAATTGGCGGTATGCTCGGAGCTGTATCAGGCTCAGGTACAGCGACAGCAGCCTCTCTAGGTCAAGTAGCCATCCCGGAATTAAGGAGACATGGATACAGTGCACCGCTTTCCGGGGCAATCGCAGCCGCCGCAGGATCGTTGTCTGGGATTATTCCTCCTAGTATTATCCTTATTTTATATGGTGTTGCGACGGAGACTCCGGTAGGCAAGCTGTTTATAGGATCCTTTATACCGGGAATCATGACGATGATTGTTTTTATTCTAGTCATGCTTGTGTATTATTACGTAGGTAAAAAAAATGCAAATGCTTCAATCTCTGAGGTAGCAACTACCGTTGAGGAAAATCATTATACACCTTCCACATACAGACTGATCACTGCTAGTCTTGTTGCAGTGTTAGTGATGTTAATAATTTTTGGAGGGATTTATTCAGGTATATTCACTCCTACTGAAGCTGGTGCTGTTGGTTCATTCTTTGGACTTGTCGCAGCCTTTATCTTAGGAAAGGTAAATGCAGATTTTATTAAAAATTCAGTAGTAGAAACATTAAAGTTATCCGGTATGGTTATGCTGATTATGATTGGAGCGCAAATCTTTGGAAGATTTGTTTCTCTTTCATTATTACCGAGAAAATTAATTGTACTGCTTGAACCGATTATGGATTCTCCTGCATTGGTCCTAACTGTTATTTCAATTGTGTTATTTATTATGTTTATGTTCATCGAAGGGGCAGCTGTTATCTTAATGTCAATACCAGTTTTATTACCAATTATTACTGCTCTTCAAATAGATTTGCTATGGTTCGGTGTATTTGTTGGTGTTATTTGTACAATAGGGTTGCTTACTCCTCCGGTGGGGCTTAGCGTTTATGCGGTAGCAGGTGTTAGTAAAATACGGATAGAGCCTATATTTAAAATTGGAACAGTATTTGCAATCGCTGTTTTAGTGATTGTTTGTGGGTTAATGATCCTCTTTCCGGAAATAGTATCGTTTTTACCTAATTCCATGGATTGATAGCGGAAAGGATGAAGGTTATGAAAGGCATTATGAAAGCGTACAAGAATTTTAGTTACGTTAAAATTATTGGTGTTTGGATCAGCGGAATTAGCTTGATTGGAATGATGTTTTTAATCACATACGATGTTTTCGCGAGAAATGTCTTGAACAACTCAATTAATGGGGGATTTGAAATCGTCCAAAATTATTTTATGCCAATCGTTATTTTCCCTGCATTAGCATTTGCCTATTCTTCTGGTGTATTACCAAAAATGGATTTACTACTTGATAAATTGAACAACAATGTAAAAAAGGTTGTCATTATGGGGATGCTGCTACTTGAAATTTTTATACTCGTCTTATTGACCGACTTCACATGGGCATATGCAATGGACGGTTTTGCAAGGAAAATGTCATTCCCTGCAGCGGGAACACTTTATCCGGTTTTCCCATTGTTCTTTTTTATTCCGGTTGCATTTGTATTAATTATTGTCGAGAACGTCTTTATTCTTGTCAGAAATTTTATGGAAAAAGAACCATCATTTCTTTTTCACTTTAAAAATGAATAATGTTAAAAAATAATTTAAAGGGTAGGCACATGAGAAAAATTAATGTGATAACTCAAAAAGAATTAGTAGATTCATTGTTAATTAGAGATTGTACGGCAGTGGTGATCGATGTCTTTTTGGCTACATCAACGATTACATGTTTGCTCGAGAATCAATTTCAAACAGTCTATGCTGTCGGGGATGACAAAATAGCTTTGGAAATTGGTAAAAAACAGCGAAGTCCTTTTCTATTGATGGGCGAAGTAAATGGAGATGAGATTGAGAATTTTGAATATCCCGACCCGACTTTTATAAAAAAGGAAAATGCGCAACCGACTGCGATAATTTGCTCGACAAATGGGACTGTTGCGGTGGAAAGGGCAAAGCGGGCTAAGAGATTGTATGCGGGCTCATTACTTAACGGTCATCGGGTGGCTGAACAAATTAGTCGGGAAGGTGATGATTCTTCCATTATCTTAATCTGTTCTGGTAATGCAGGACGGTTTTCAATGGAGGATTTTGTTGGTGCTGGTCATATGATTGACAATCTTATCAAAAACGGGAATTACTCATTATCGGATTCTGCTCTGTTAGCAAGAGATTGTTTTCTCCACGCCAAACATATGAATTTTGAAAACTTATTAAATAGTGAGACAGCAGGCTTGCTGCATCGAAAAGGGTTTGATCACACATCACGCTGGGTGATAGATCATTTTGAAAAAATGACGGCTGTTCCTTTTTTTGAAAGGGATTGCTTTATTCGTAAAAATTAAAATAATTTGTGACGAAAGGTAGATGCAGTGTGAAAGAAATTAAAAGTTCTTTAGTCACCTACGAGGTAAACGAATGTATTTACACATTAACAATAGATAATCCACCAGTAAATGTTCTTACCGATGAATTGCTAACGCAGCTTGATGAAGTTATTGATGATATCCTAAGTCATCAAGTGTGCTGTGTATTAATTGTACGTGGTGCAGGTGAAAAAGCCTTCATAGCGGGGGCAGATATTAGCCAGTTCCTAGAGCTTAATGACGTGAGTGGCAAGGGATTAGTAGAAAAAGGGAAACGGATTTTTGACAAATTAGAGCACGCAACGTTTCCCGTCATTTGCGCGATCAATGGATTTGCCTTAGGAGGAGGATTGGAACTAGCACTCGCCTGTGATATTCGCATAGCCGAGCAAAAAGCAAAGCTAGGTCTTCCGGAAACGGGATTAGGAATTTTACCTGGATATGGAGGTACTCAGCGTTTAGGCAGACTAATCGGCCCTGGAAAGGCAAAGAAAATGATCTTCACAGCTGCTCCGATAACTGCGGAGGAAGCTTACAATTATGGACTAGTTGAAGAAGTTGCCCCCAATGGGGAATCATACGAGTCCGCTGTTCGTTTGGCACAAAAGATAGTTAATAACGCACCTATTGCTATTTCAAAGGTAAAAGCTGCTGTAAATAGGGGGCAAGAGGTTGCTTTATCTGAAGGGCAAGAATTTGAGTCTATACTATTTTCAGAACTTTGTTTAACGGAGGATATGCAGGAAGGGGTTAGGGCGTTTAAAGAAAAAAGAAAGGCGAATTTTAGTGGAAGGTAATTGTTGTAGCGAAGTATAAAATAACTTTTGAGCAAGATCCAAAAATGAATAAATACTTTCTAAGGGGGAAGAAAAAATGAAAGATGTTTATATTGTCGATGGTGCTAGAACAGCCTTTGCAAAGTTTGGTGGTTCTTTTGTAAATATTAGCGCAACAGAGCTTGGAAAAGCTACTGCGGTTGAAGCATTTAAACGTTCCAAAGTGGATCCGGAGCAAATTGATCATGTTATTTACGGAAACGTAATTCATACGCAAAAAAGTGCTTCCTATCTTTCCCGTCATATTGGCTTATATAGTGGAATCCCGCAAGAAGTACCCGCTCTAACAGTAAACCGTTTATGCGGTTCAGCAATGCAGGCAGTTGTTAGTGCAGTGCATCATATTTTAGTCGGTGATGCCAATATTGTATTGGCCGGTGGAACGGAAAACATGTCGCAGTCACCATATTCCGGCTTCACGCAACGCTTTAGCGGTGCGAAGATGGGTAATTTAGCTTTTGAAGATATGCTTTTAAATACATTAACAGACCAATATACGGGAAATGGGATGGGGATGACTGCGGAAAAACTTGCAGAAATGTATGAGATTTCTCGGGTGGACCAGGATGTATTTTCAATAGAATCAAATAGTCGAGCAGCCCAGGCTTGTGCAAATGGCATTTTTGCTGAAGAGATTGTTCCGGTTGAAGTGAAAACGAGAAAGGGAAGTATCCTTGTTTCTGAGGACGAACATATTAAACCTGATGTAAGCTTAGAATCTATGAGTATCTTAAAACCTTCCTTTAAAAAAGATGGAACTGTCACGGCCGCAAATGCCTCAGGAATTAACGATGGTGCCGTTTCATTGATCGTTGCCGGTCAAAAAGCTGTCGCCGATAATAACTTAAAGCCAATTGCTAGAATTGTTTCCTGGGCTGTCGCCGGTGTTGATCCATCAATCATGGGAATTGGTCCGGTACCTGCGATTAAAAAAGCGTTAGAACGTGCGGAACTTACTCTAGCTGATATAGATGTAGTCGAAGTAAATGAAGCCTTTGCAGCTCAATATTTAGCGGTTGAAAAAGAATTGGGATTGGATAGAGAAAAAACAAATATTAACGGTGGCGCAATTGCGCTGGGTCATCCGGTTGGTGCAAGCGGTGCACGAATTTTATTAACTGCGGCTTATGAATTAAGACGCTGCAATGGGAGATATGCTGTTACAAGTCTATGTATAGGCGGTGGGCAAGGAATTGCGATGGTGATTGAACGTGTCTAACCTTCCTTTAATTATTGCTCCGATGTTTTTAGTTTCTACTCCGGAAATGGTCATTGAAGCAGGTAGGATAGGAGCCATCGGCTCTTTCCCACTTTTAAATGCAAGGCCGGTTGAGGTGTGTGAAGAGTGGCTGCAAAAGATAAAAAAGGAGTTAGGTGACACTCCTTGGGCAGTCAATTTTATTTGTCACAAAAAATCCAATAACCGTTATGAAGATGACCTTCGCTTAATAGAGGAGCATCGGCCTCCCATAGTCATTACTTCATTGGGCAAACCTACTGAAGTGATTTCGATTGTTCATCGTTACGGAGGTTTAGTTTATTCGGATGTTGCTTCGATTGAACATGCAAGGAAAGCCGCTGGATATGGGGTTGACGGATTAATCCTTGTTTCTGCGGGTGCGGGAGGACATGGTGGTTCATTAAATCCTTTTGCTTTTATTAATGGTGTAAAAGAATTCTATAAAGGAACAATTATTTTGTCCGGAGGAATGGCAACAGGAAGGGATATAGTCGCGGCAAAAATGATGGGTGCGGACTATGCTTATATGGGAACACGTTTTATTGTAGCGAAGGAAAGCAGTGCGCCGGATGAATACAAACAAATGGTGATTGATGCATCAAGCAGCGACATCATCTACACCAATGCATTCAGTGGAGTCCATGCTAATTTATTGATTCCAAGCCTAATGAAACAAGGCATTGATCCTAATTCTTTAAAATCTCGAGATGATATTGATTTTTCACATTTAGTAAATGTGAAGGCTTGGCGAGATATATGGTCGGCCGGGCACGGTGTTACGACAATTTATAAACGAGAAACAATGAAGGAGATTATTGAACAATTGATAGAGGAGTACGAGGAGGGGGTATCAGGTTTTGTACGAAACCATAAAGACTGATTTATAAAGAAGGGATCTTAACTATATTTTTAAATGAATTGTTAAAAAGGATACAAAGATTGGTTTCGTTTTTGGGAGAATAGAATTGGACCAGAAGCTTGTTCCGGCTGGTTTTTACCACGTTTAGTCGAAATAGGCAAAGCGTTGGAATGGACTTATACCGGTCGATACATACCAACAACTGAGGCTCTTCAGTATGGGTTGGTTCAATATGAAGAGGAGGACCCTCTAAAGAAAGCTTACGAGATTGCTAAAGAAATAGTAATAAACACGGCAGCGACTTCCAACAGCTTTATTGGACAGCTGCTATGGAGAATGCTTAGTCAAAACAATCCGTTGAGTTCCCATCTAGCCGAATCTAAGTTTCTATATTGGGCAGGGAACAATAGAGATGCAAAAGAAGATGTTGCAGCTTTTTTACAAAAAAGAGAAGCTTGTTTTCCTTTGAGTAGTAACGATTTACCAAGCTTTTCTGAAGATAAGGGGGAGTATTAATGAAAATAGGTGTAATAGGCTCAGGAATTATGGGGAATGGGATCGCACAGGTTATTGCCACGAGTGGCTATGAAGTTGTTCTAGTCGATGTTAACTATGATGTTTTAAATAAGGCCAAGCAAACTATTATGAAAAGTTTAGAAAAGCTCGCTCAAAGGAAACAGAGTATTCTGGTGGATAAAATACTAAGCCGAATTGAATTTACTATAGATAAAAATCACTTAAAGAATGCAGATGTTGTCATTGAAGCAATTGTTGAGAATATTGTTGTCAAGCGAACTTTATTTCAAGAACTTGATGAATTGTGTGAGGAAAAAACAATTCTATCCTCTAATACTTCAAGTTTATTAATCTCAGAAATTGCTTCCGTAACAAATCGCCGCGACCGCATATGCGGTTTGCATTTCTTCAACCCGGTTCCACTAATGAATTTAGTAGAAATTACCGGAACAGAAGAAACATCCAGCGAAACGCTGGCAATAGCCGAAAAGTTGGTAGCTTCTATTAATAAAGAAAGCATTCATGTGAAAGATACTCCTTTATTTGTTGTCAATCGTCTCCTTGTTCCGTTAATATGTGAAGCCATTTCTTTAGTCGATGAAGGAACGGCATCAGTGGCAGATGTTGATAAAGGTATGTTATTGGGCGCAAATCACCCAATTGGACCACTCCGTCTGGCTGACATGATTGGCTTAGATACGATGTTGCATATTGCGGAAGCACTTTATATTAAAACCGGTGATTCGAAATATAGAGTGCCGGAGTTGTTAAGAAGAAAGGTTGAGACAGGTGAATTAGGAAGAAAAAGCGGTAGAGGGTTTTATCAATACGCTTAAGTATCCTTTTTGGATCGATAGTATCAGTTGAAATTTTATGATTCTTAGAAGGAGTGATTGTTGATGTTCAACTTTACCGAAAGTGAAGACCAAAAAAGAATGATAGATGAAGCAACAGAAATTATGGAAAAGTACGTTTACCCAAATGAAAAATATAGGGTACCACATCGAGGATTGCCAAAGGAAATCCTGAAGCCTTTACAGAAAGTTGTAAAAGAAAAAGAGTTATGGGCTGCCCACCTCCCAAAGAAATTTGGGGGAATGGGCCAAGGGTTTGTTTCCTTAGGGCTTCTGTCCGAAGTAATCGGTCAAAGTCCAATTGGACCGTATGTGTTCGGATCCATGGCACCGGATGCAGGAAATGGCGAGATTTTATTACACGCAGCCACTCCGGAGCAAAAAGAGCGCTATTTAAGGCCTTTAGCAGACGGAGATGTTCGCTCTTGTTTTGGAATGACAGAGCCTGAAGTGTCCGGCTCTGATCCAACGACGCTTCAAGGAAAAGCGGTTAAAGAAGGAAAGGAATGGGTGATTAATGCTCATAAGTGGTATACAACGGGAGCGGTGGGTGCCGCTTTTTGTATTGCGATGGTTGTAACGGACCCTGAAGCTGAAAAACATAAAAGAACAAGTTTGTTCATCGTCGAAACAGATAATCCCGGATTCGAAGTTGTGCGTGAAGTTCCTGTCTTAGGAGACCACTATCCTGGAGGACACTGTGAAGTAATTTTTAATAATTGCCGGGTATCTGAGGAAAGCATGCTTGGCATGCGCGGGGAAGGCTTCAAGCTAGCCCAACTTCGCTTAGGACCGGGAAGAATCACCCACGCAATGCGCTGGTTAGGGGTTGCCCGACGTGCTGTCAATGAAATGATTTCATATTCGTTAAGCAAGAAGGATGGAGACAAAACACTTGCCGACTCTCAAATTATCCAAAATTTCATCGCTGATTCAGAAGCTGAGATTCAGGCATCACGATTGCTGACCCTGCAAGCTGCATGGAGAATGGACCAAGGTGATGAAGCTCGAAGAGAAGTATCATTAATTAAACTTTATGGAGCGAATGTATTAAATAACGTTCTCGATCGGGCTATCCAAACTCTTGGCATGTATGGTTTAAAACCAAGCCTATCATTAGAAGGGCTTTATCGTGAAGCTCGTGCAGCGCGGATATATGATGGGGCGGATGAAGTACACCGCATGGTTGTAGCCAGAGGAATGCTGAAAGAATTTAAAGAGAAGGAGAGGTTCAATGAGCCAAGCACAATCAAATCATAAAGGTGCCGTTACTGAATTAGATTGGAAAGCAATTGAAAATTTTCTCCGTAGTCAAAATATAGTCGAAAATAATTCATCACTTCAAGTAGAACAATTTTCGGTTGGATATTCCAATTTAACTTATTTTATTCGAATGGGAGAGTGGAAGGCTGTATTAAGAAGACCTCCATTCGGTCCAATTCCACCGAAAGCCCATGATATGAAAAGGGAATTCGAAATTTTACAAAGGTTAAACGAGTGTTTTCCACTTGCTCCTAAGCCTTATCTATATTGTGAAGACCCAAATATTATGGACCGCCATTTTTATATAATGGAAAAGAAGGATGGAATTGTTATCGATAAGGTCATGCCAGAGGAGTTTAAGACCATTCCGGAATCTGGTCATTTGATTTCGAAGGCAGTTGTAAATACTCTAACAAAATTACATGAAGTGGATTATAAAAAAGCAGGGCTTGCACCATTAGGATATCCGGAAGGCTTTTTAAGTCGTCAAGTTCATGGTTGGATTAAACGATATAACAATGCTAAAACAGATGAAATTCCCGGTGTCGCAGAACTTGAAAAGTGGATCGTGGACCATATTCCTGATTCGCCCGAACCAACGATTGTCCACTGTGACTATAAGTTGAATAATATGATGTTTGCAAATGATAATCCAGGTCAAGTCATCGGCTTATTTGATTGGGAATTAAGTACTATAGGTGATCCGTTGACAGATGTAGGAGCGATGCTTGCCTACTGGGAACAGGAAGGTGACCCGTACACAGGCCTAATATCTGTCTCAAAAGAAACTGATTTTGGATTTTCAAATAGAAGAGAAATGCTAGAAATATATTCCAAACGGAGCGGCAGGGATGTTAGCAACATTGATTTTTATTTAGCATTCGCTTTTTACAAAGTCGCCGGTATCCTTCAGCAAATCTATTACCGCTGGAAAATTGGCGAAGCGAAGGATGAACGCTTTCGTGAATTAGGTGAAGGTGTTGTAAATTTAATTGAACTATCATTGCGATCGCGAAATAATGAGATTTTATAACATGGAATAATAAATGATTGGAGGAAATGTCATGCAAGAGCTGTTAGCTGAAAAAGATTTGGAGATTTTGAAAAAGACAGTGCAATCATTTATAACAGAACAAGTGGCTCCGCTAGAACATTCACAAAAAGAATATGTCCAAATTTTTTCCGAAGATACAGTTGCCTCCTTACAGGAAAAAGCATGGTCAATAGGCTTAAAAGCATTAGGAGCAAAGAAAGAGTGGGGCGGTGCTGGTCTATCTTTATATGACAGAAGTATAATCTATGAAGAGGCTGCACAGCATCGCTTGGGACTGTATCATCCGGCAGGGGATGCTTTTGGTGAAGAATTGCCGAGATTTCTTGAAAAATGTACAGAGGAACAGATTGAAAAATATGTTAAGCCAGCGGTAAAACAAGGGAAGGGCTGTTTTATCGCTCTTTGGGAAGAACAAGAAGACAATTATATTGAAAAAGTTAATAGCCAGGCTGTTAAAAAGGGCAATGGGTGGATCATAAATGGTACAAAGGCTTATGTTCAAAAAATGGAACAAGCAAGTTTTGGTGTAATCCTTGTAAACTGTATTGATGACAATGGAGAAAAAAAGCCAACGTTATTTATTTTGGAAGCGAATGAGGCTACGAAAATTAAAGAAACGGTGTTAATAGATGTACAAAAAACCCATGATTTGGTTTTTGATAATTTGGTAGCTGATGATAGTAGAAGAATTGGTGCAGTGGGAGAAGGAGAGCAATTGATAAAGCAGTGGTTAATTGAATCGCAAATTCTTCTCAGTGCGAGATGTTTAGGTATTTCAGCTAGAGCGCTGCAATATGCAAAAGATTATGCAACAATTCGTATTACAAGGGGGAAACCTTTAGCTGAGTTTCCTACCATTCGTACAATGATGGTGAACGGAGTTGTATATTTAGAAGCTGCAAGGCTGATGGTTTATGATGCTGCTAAAATAGTAGATAAAGGTGCGAGCGACAGTGCAAATCGTGTTAAAATGGCCAAATTGTTTGCGACGGATACAGCAGCCAAAATTATCGATGATACTTTGCAAATTTATGGTGGTGCCGGATTTGCAGGTGATTTTCCTATGGAGAGATGGTACAAGGAAATTCGCTTAGCTAGATTAGATTTGCAAAAGAGAGAAACAATCATTGAAGATATTGCAAAAAGCAAACTTTAATTGCACTTTTAAACAATTTTGTGAAAACAATTTAAAGAATGGAGGGGAAAAAATGGGTGCGGCCTATTTTGATGATCTACATGTTGGAGACGAATTTGTGTCTCCAACAAGAACGATAACGGAAACAGATATTGTTGTATTTTCTACGATGTCAGGGGATATGAATCCCTTACATACAAGTGAAGCTTTTGCTAAGGAAACGATTTTTGGTCAAAGAATTGCCCAGGGCTTATTAGGGATATCTATTTGTCACGGTTTGATGACTAGGGTAGGCATTTTTGACGGTTCTGCCTTAGCATTTTTAGGGATAAAGAACTGGGATTTTAAAGCACCAATTTTTATCGGAGATGATATACATGCCAAGTTTACTATCTCCATGAAGATTGAAAGTAAAACAAAAAAAGACCGTGGTATTATACATTTCTTTGTCCAGTTATTAAATGAGAACGGTACAATCACACAAGAGGGAACAAAAATCATTATGATGAAAAGAAATAAAGAAACAATATAAATTGGAAGCCTTGGAAAGATCGTTTGGGTTACCTTCCACCATTTTTGACTTTCATTAATTTTACTTAACAATGTAAAGATTAATGAAATAAAAGTGCCTGCTGGTAGATATCGTTTGAACGTATCTTTATCTAGTTTTAATAATGAAGACCAAGAAAGTATAATCACACCGTATCAGATTATTTTTTTTAACATATTCCTTTCATCCTTTTAATCATTATTAGCCGCCGACCTTATCCATTAGTTGATAAAATTTTGCATATTTTCTTTAAATATACACCCTTTTTAAAAATAAGGTTGTCATTTGATAAAAATTGGTGTTAAATAAAAAATATGGTAAATGAATCAAAAATTAAATAATGATAGCAATTTAAAGTGCTCAGGAGATTTTTCCTGAGTTAAAAGGGAAATCGGTGAAAATCCGATGCAGCCCCCGCTACTGTAAGTATGGATGAAATTGTCATGAACCACTGGAGGAATCCGGGAAGGGACAAGAGTAAGGTGAAGTACAAGCCAGGAGACCTGCTTTAATTGTCGAATTCTTATTCTTCGGAGGGAAGGATGTGGTTTCTAGCTGTACGTCATGATTTTTATTGATCGTCTGTTACATTAATTTCGGAACCTTATCTCTTTATCGGGATAAGGTTTTTTTGTTTTTCGAAATAAGGAGGAAATTATGAAGAAACTGTTTTTTATCGGTCTATTTTTTGTTTACTTTGCCTTGAATTCACCAACTGATACTTCTGCGATGCATATTATGGAGGGCTTTTTGCCTTTAGGTTGGACATTATTTTGGTGGTGTTTGTTTATACCATTTTTTGTATGGGGTCTAATTCAAATAAAAAAAGTTACGAATGAAAATCCACATTTAAAACTAATGCTTGGAATGGCGGGGGCGTTTGTATTTGTTCTTTCAGCTTTAAAAATACCGTCTGTAACGGGAAGTAGTTCCCATCCGACGGGAGTTGGTCTTGGCTCTGTCCTTTTTGGTCCCCAAGTAATGGCGGTGTTGGGCACACTGGTTTTATTTTTCCAAGCATTACTACTTGCACACGGCGGCATTACGACATTAGGGGCAAATGCTTTTTCCATGGCTGTTGTGGGACCGTTTGTTGGTTATTATTCATACAAACTATTGTTAAAACTAGGAAACAAACAATCTATGGCAATCTTTTCTGCAGCATTTTTATCAAATTTAACGACTTATCTATTCACTTCCTTCCAATTGGCGTTGGCGTTTCCAACTGGAGGGGTCGGTGTAGCCTTTATTAAATTTATTTCTATCTTTGCCGTTACTCAACTGCCCTTAGCCATCGTAGAAGGGCTGTTAACGGTATTAGTGTGGAATTGGCTGGTGGCCTATAATTCAAAAGATATTTTGTTTTTACAGAAATTAAAGAGTGGGGTGGTTAATAGTGAAAAATAAGTGGTTAATTATTTTAGCGATCGTGATCACTTTCAGCCCATTGTTATTTTTAGGTGATGCTGAGTTTTTAGGGGCAGATAACCTTGCGGAAGTACAAATTGGAGTACTGGCTCCTCATTATGTTCCATGGTTTTCATCTATATTTGAACCAAAGAGCGGCGAAGTTGAAAGTCTATTATTTGCCTTACAGGCTGCACTTGGTGCTGGTTTTATAGGTTATGTAATTGGCCTATTTAAAGGCAGGAAAGAAAGCAGTGCCAAGTAATGAATATCCAGATTGATACGATTAGCTATCGAAGTAGATTTCGAAAAATACCCACAATTTATAAAATTACTTTTACGTTTTTACTGTGTGTGCTGATTTTTTTATCACATATTCCAATTCAAATGACGATTTTTATAGGGGTATTTGTTTTTCTAAGTTGCTATGAAAAACTTCCAGTCGTCATGTTATTCAAATGGCTATTCGTGCCAAGTCTATTTTTATTCGCAAGTATGCCAGCTGTAATCATTCATGTATCACGGTTAATCGAAATGGACAGTGACATATGGTTATCAATCATACAAGTTGATAACTGGCAGGTTTATATTTCCGTTAGTGGATTGGAGCTTGCAAAGTCAATTATTTATAGGTCGCTTAGTTTATTTATTTGTGTATTTGCGCTAGTATTGACGACCCCGTTTAATGAAATTTTGCATGCTTTACATAAACTGCGCACCCCGCAAGTATTGTTAGACATACTTGTCGGTATGTACCGATTTATCTTTATATTTTTGCATTATGCTGGGGAACTCCATAGGGTGTTTCATTCACGTGGTGGAAATGCAACGTGGAAACGGACAATTCATAGTGTCGGGCTAGTTATCGTCCAATTGTTTAGTAAGACCTTTGAAAAATATAAAAGAATGTTGCTGGTGATGGAATCTAGAGGATTTCAAGATCAACTCTATTATGCGGATGAAAAAAGTAAAACAGTCTCAAGGAAATTTGTAGGGGGGGCTCTCTTTATCTTGGTATTTTTAATTGGATTAGAGTGGTGGTGGAGAAGTAACTGAAATGACTAGTTTACTTGAATTTAAGAATATTACATTCGCTTATGGTGGGAATGTCCAACCTGCATTACAAAATTTTTCTGTAAAAATACCAATCGGAAAAAGATGTGCTTTATTAGGGCAAAACGGTTCCGGAAAATCAACGGTTCTACTATTAGCAAATGGGTTGTTAAAACCAAATGAAGGGAAGCTGTTTTGGAAGGGAGAGCCGATTCATTTTAAAAGGAAGAACTTGAAGGAACTTCGCAAAAAAACAGGTCTCTTTTTTCAAAATGCGGATGAAATGTTAATTTCACCAACAGTTTTAGAAGATCTATCCTATGGGCTAATTAATGCGGGGCTTGTGGGAGAAGCGCTTCAGAATAAGCTTGAGCAAATAATTAAACGCTATCAGCTTGAACATTTACAGGATAGACCGATCCATCATTTAAGTTTAGGAGAAAAAAGAAGAGTCGCCTTAGCAGGAATAATGGGGCTGGAACCTGAGCTATTGCTATTGGATGAACCCACCACCTACCTTGATCCATCTCAAACAGAAGTATTTCTTAGGGAAATGGACCGGATCCACCAATCAGGGGCAACTGTTGTGATGTCGACCCATGACCTTGACCTAGCCTATGAATGGGCCGATTGGATTTTTGTAATCGAAAATGGACAGCTCATCTTTGAGGGTACTCCTGATGAATTGTTTGTGAATGAACGATTTGTTCTCGAAAAAGGCTTATCGATACCATTGCTTTTTCAATTAAAACAATTGTTTGGAGCTAAAAATGCATCTAAAGAAGAGGTTTTACTTTTATTAAAAGGTTTGCTTGAAAAAAAGGGGGATTCATAGATGTCAGGTAAATTAATCATCATTGGTTTTGGGCCGGGTAGCGTCAAGCATTTTACAGAAAGGGCAAAAGAAGGAATTGCCGAATCTGATTGTATTTTGGGTTATAAGACGTATGTTGACTTGATCGAAGATTTAATAACGGATCAGGAAATTATCAGTACGGGGATGTCTGAGGAGGTTGCACGAGCCCAAGCTGCTGTCTGCCTTGCCGAAGGGGGTAGAAAGGTTGCGGTTATTTCCAGTGGGGATGCAGGCGTATACGGAATGGCCGGTCTCATATATGAGGTATTAGCTGAAAAAGGGTGGAAGGCCGAAAATGGTGTAGAGGTGGAAGTGATTCCGGGAATATCCGCCATAAATTCCTGTGCATCATTATTAGGGGCGCCGGTGATGCATGATTCCTGCACAATCAGCTTAAGCGACCATTTGACCCCTTGGGAGGTGATTGCCAAGCGTGTGGAGGCAGCGGCTGTCGCTGATTTTGTGATTGCTTTATATAATCCGAAAAGTGGTCGACGAACAAGACAAATTGAAGAAGCCCAAAAAATTATCTTGAAGCATCGGGATTCTAATACACCTGTAGGTATAGTGAAAAGTGCTTATCGTGAACGTGAAAGTGTCATTGTAACAACACTTGGAGAAATGCTCGATCACGAAATCGGGATGCTGTCTACAGTCATCATTGGTAATTCAAGTACGTTTAAATATGCAGGGAAAATAATTACACCGAGAGGATATCAGCGAAAATATTCATTAGATACGGAAGAGCAGCGTTTAAAACTACATGAGAGATTAAAAAAAGAAAATGAACCGTGGGCATTGCATGGCGGCAAGAATACGGAGACCACATTGGCTATTGCAGAGGAAGCGTTAAATAAACTGACCAAGCGAGTTTCCACTAGTTTTGAAAATATTTTCGAAGTTGCTGTGAGTCCGGGCGTAGCAAACAAAAATTTTACTCCACTGCAAATGATGACATTAGCTGAAGTGGTTGGTGATAATGGGACGATTCAATATTCAACGGACCATCAAATCCATCTAACGATCCCAACATCAGACCCTGGTGAAATCATTGAGAAATTAAGGCCTAGTGGTTTATCTCTTTCTCCAGTTGGTGATGTTTTAACTGTCAAAGCTTGTGATTTTTGCGATGGAGAAAAGAAGGATGCGATCCCTATTGCTGAAGAGCTGCATAAAAGATTAGGAGGTATGGATCTGCCCAAAGAATTAAAGCTTGGCATTAATGGTTGTGGAATGGCTTGCTATGGGGCGGTTAAAGAAGACATCGGACTGGTTTACCGCCAAGGAAAATTTGATTTGTTTATTGGTGCTAAACCGGTTGGTCGAACGGCCCATGCCGGACAAATCGTCGAAGAGGAAATTGAACCTTCAAAGATCGTAAAGATCATCGAAGAAATTATCAATGAATATGAAGAAAAAGGACATCCAGGTGAAAGGTTTTTCAAGTTCTTCAAACGAGTAAAGGCTGTAAAAGGCTATGAATATAGAGACATTACCCCAAAAATGGAAATTGCAGCAGCACCATGTGGGGATTAAAGGAGAATAGGATGAAAGCAATTTTGTTTGTAGGTCATGGAAGTAAGGATCAAGAAGGAAATGATCAAGTTCGAGAGTTTATTAATGAAATGAAGCCGGCTATCGACCCAAGCCTTCTGGTAGAAACATGCTTTTTAGAATTTGAGAGTCCGAATGTTAATCAAGGAATAGATACGTGTGTGATAAAGGGTGCAAGCCATGTCTACCTTATCCCGATGATGTTATTGCAAGCAGGTCATTCGAAAATTCATATTCCAGTCTGTATCGATGAAGCGAAAAAGAAGTACCCGAATGTGGAGTTTACATATGGGCGGCCGATTGGCATCCATGATTCAGCCTTAGAAATATGTATAAGCCGACTAGCACAAATAGGGCTTGAAATCGAATTAGGAGATCCGGATACAGCGATCATTTTACTTGGACGTGGCGGCAGTGACCCAGATGCCAATAGTGACCTTTATAAGATTACTAGATTACTATGGGAGAAATTAAATTACCGAATTGTTGAACCGGCCTTTATGGGGGTAACCGCTCCCTTAATCGATGAAGTCATTCATCGTTGTTTATTGCTGGGTGCCAAGAAGATTGTTATTTTACCCTATTTCTTATTTACAGGAATTTTGATTAAAAGATTAGAGAAAATCGTTCAAGGCTACGAAGAGCGATTTAAAGATCACCAGTTTGCCTTGGCAGAATATTTTGGTTTTCACGAAACGCTTCAGGTTATTTTAATGGACCGTGTTCAAGAGGCGTTAGCTGATGATGTGAAAATGAATTGTGACACATGTCAGTATCGAATCGAGGCTGCGGAGATCATTGGTCATCATCACCATCACGACCATGATGATCATGCGGATAAAATAAAGAAATAGAGGAACTAGGCTGTGAAAATTTTACAATTAGCAGGAACTAGCGATGCAAGGCAGCTTGCCATTGAACTAAAAAAACATAATTTTGAAGTTCTAACGACAGTGGTAACTTCAAATGCCGCAATCGAGCTTCAAGCTTCAGGACTCCAAGTATTAGTTGGAAGATTAACAGACTCCGATCTGTTTCAGTTAATCAAGGAAAGACAGATCAATATTGTAGTAGATGCTAGTCATCCCTATGCGGAGGAGGCTTCCAAAAATGCCATTAAGGCAGCTGAAATGGCTGGAATTCCTTATATCCGCTTTGAAAGACCATCACAACAATTCGGTGGTGAACTGATTATCAAAGTCGATTCCTATGAAGAAGCAGCCCAACTTGCAGCAAAAAAACAAGGAAATATCATGTTAACAACAGGAAGTAAAACATTACAGACATTTACTGATAAATTGCTGCCACTACCTAATACAAGAGTAATAGCGAGAATGTTGCCTAGAAAAGATAATATGGAAAAATGTGAAGGGCTCGGATTGCCACAAAAAAACATTATAGCCATCCAAGGGCCGTTTACAAAGGACTTTAATATAGCGCTTTTTAAACAATTTGAAGTGACATTGATGGTAACAAAGGAAAGCGGGAAGGAAGGGGCAGTTGATGAAAAAGTGGAGGCTGCCATGGAACTAGGGATTGAAACGATTTTGATAAAAAGACCAAGGATCCAATATGGAATTTCCTATTCAACTGCACAGGACGTAATAAATCATATAAAAGGAGAAGATAGCAATGGATTTTAATACTGAGTTTAAGCCGCTGACGGTGCAGCCGCAGGAAATTGAGGGGAAAAGCTTTGAAATGATTGATGAAGAGATCGGAGAGCATTCGTTTACAGAGGAACAATGGCCCGTTGTTCAACGAGTGATCCATTCTTCCGCAGATTTTGAATTTGGCAAAAGCATGGTTTTTCATCCCGATGCGGTGCAAGCAGGAATAACAGCGATCTTAAATGGGGAGCAAATCGTTGCCGATGTACAAATGGTGCAGGCGGGAATCAGTAAGCCAAGATTAAAAAAATATGGAAGTGATGTTCACGTTTATATTTCCGACTCCGATGTAGTCGACGAAGCAAAGAGCCTGAATACAACTAGAGCCATCATCTCAATGAGAAAAGGGGCAAGGGAAGTAAAGGGTGGAATCTATGCAATCGGAAATGCACCAACAGCTCTATTAGAATTAATTCGTTTAGTGAAAGCGGGCCAGGCTAAGCCAAGCCTTATTATTGGGATGCCGGTTGGGTTCGTATCTGCTGCTGAATCAAAAGAAGAGCTAGCTAAGCTTGATCTTCCGTTTATTACCAATATAGGCAGAAAAGGCGGTAGCACAGCTGTCGTGGCAGCTTTAAATGCAATTTCAATCATTGCTGATCGGGTCTCAAAAGGGTAGATCTCAATGGCATCGACAGATCAACAAGAAAAGAAACCATTACGGCATGGATATACAACGGGTGCTTGTGCCACAGCAGCTACAAAGGCTGCCCTATTAGCTTTAATAACGGGCAAACCCGTTGAAAAGGTTAAAATATTAATTCCAGCAGGAGAAATCGTTGCATTTAACATTGTTCAGTGTAATCTTTCAAGAGATAAGGTCACAGCTGGGGTGATAAAAGATGGCGGCGATGATCCTGATGCAACACATGGGGCCCTCATCCTATCTACGGTTCAATGGAATGACGAAAAGGATTACCAACTGGACGGTGGAATCGGGGTAGGTAGAATCACGAAGCCAGGGCTGCAAATTCCGATTGGAGAAGCAGCTATTAATCCCATTCCGAGAAAGATGATAAAGGAAACCATCAGGGAAATCGTTGAAGAATTCGAAATAAACCGTGGGATTTTGGTTACGATTTCCGTTCCGGATGGCGAAGAAATAGCCAAGAAAACGTTAAACGGCCGTCTCGGAGTAATAGGTGGCATTTCCATTTTAGGAACTAGAGGAATTGTCGTTCCATTTTCATCCTCGGCTTATATGGCAAGTATTGTTCAATATATTAAAGTAGCACGCGCCAATCAATCGGATCATGTTGTCATTACAACTGGTGGGCGTAGTGAAAAATATGCGATGAAATTATTTCCTCATTTGCCAGAAGAGGCTTTTATCGAAATGGGTGATTTTGTCGGTTTTACGCTAAAGCAATGTAAGAAGCAAGGAGTCAAAAAAGTGTCGATGGTAGGGATGATGGGAAAATATTCAAAGATTGCCAATGGCAATATGATGGTCCATGCTAAGGGATCTAAGGTAGACTTTGAGTTTTTAGCCGGAGTTGCCAAGACTTCAGGTGCACCGGAATCTGTTATCAAGGAAATAAGGGAAGCTAACACGGCATCACAGGTTGGAGACTTAATGGTAACCCTTGGGATTACGAGCTTTTTTGAAACACTTTGTCGTTTATGTAATCAATCAGCTCATAAGGAATGTAAAGGCGGAATGGATATAGAAACAGCACTCTTCACATTAAACGGAGAGTTCTTGGGAAGGGCGATTTTACATGACTAGTTTAATTAAAATAATTGGGATTGGAGATAACGGAAAAGACAGTCTTCTTCCCATATATGAAGAAATAATCTATGATAGTGAGCTTCTAATTGGAGGCGAAAGGCAGTTAGCTTTTTTCTCGGATTATTACGGTGAAAAATCAATCATAAAAAATGGGTTAACAAAGCTGGTAAACCAGTTAAAAGAAGAAACAAGAAAAACGGTTATTTTGGCTTCGGGGGATCCATTATTTTATGGGATTGGCAGCTATTTAGCTAGCAAAATGAATGTGGAAATATACCCCTATTTAAGTTCAATTCAATTAGCATTTGCTAAAATGGGTGAACGCTGGCAGGACGCAAAGTTCATTAGTATTCATGGCAGATCAATGAAAGGGTTGGCCCAAAAAATAGATGGAGAAGAAAAAGTAGCCCTACTTACGGATGAAGAAAATAGTCCGGCCAAGATTGCCGAATATCTTTTACATTATGGGATGACTGAATATTCCGCTTTCGTTGCCGAGCATCTTGGTGGAGAAAAAGAGCGGTGCAGACATCTTACGTTAGAAGAAATGGCAAATGAACAGTTTCTACCTTTAAATGTCGTTATTTTAAAAAGAATGTCTGAAGGTCCTAGGTGGTCTTTCGGAATTGATGATCATGAGTTTTATCAACGAAAGCCGGACAAAGGACTTATCACCAAAAAGGAAATACGGACACTTTCGTTAAGTGCCTTAAAGCTTAAGAAAACCTCCGTCATGTGGGATATCGGGACATGTACAGGTTCAGTAGCAATCGAAGCTGCCCGAATTGCTAATGAAGGAGAAGTTTACGCCATTGAGAAAAATGAACATGATATCGTCAACTGCTATGAAAATATGAAAAAGTTCCGCACGGATTTTACCGTCGTTCATAAAAAGGCACCAGAAGGTTTAGCTGAGTTTCCAAACCCGGATGCTATTTTTATAGGTGGTACGGCTGGGAATATCGATAAGATTTTGGATATTTGTTGTAGCCAATTAAAACCAAACGGACGGATTGTCTTAAATGCGGCAACGATAGAAAACTTAATGCAGGCCGTTCAAGCCTTTAAGAAAAATCAATTTCAAGTAGAGATTACACTTGCCCAGGTTTCAAAAAGTAAGCCGATATTGGATTTAACACGATTTGAGGCTTTAAATCCGATTTATATCATTACAGCTTCGAAAGATTGAGAGGGGAAAAGCGATGATCGGAACATTATATGGTGTGGGGGTGGGTCCCGGGGATCCGGAGCTCATTACGGTAAAAGCCTTTAGGATATTAAAGGAATCGCCTGTAGTTGCTTATCCGAAAAGCAGAATGGGGAGCAAAAGCTATGCCCACAAGATTATTGATATATATATTAATCCAAATGAAAAAGAAATGCTTGGACTTATTTTTCCAATGACAAAAGATCAAGCGATTCTAGATAAAGAATGGGCGAACACTGCCCAGTTAGTATGGGAAAAGCTTTCTGCAGGAAAAAACGTAGCTTTTGTAACAGAGGGAGATCCATTGTTGTATAGTACGTTTATCCATATGATGAAGCTTATGAAAAAACGCTATCCAGAAGTTCAAATGAAAATCATTCCTGGAATATCATCGGTCAATGGTGCAGCTGCAAGACTTGGTTTGCCACTGGCAGATGGAGATGATAAATTCGCGATTGTTCCTGCGACAGACCAATATGAGGAAATGAAAAAAGCCATTCTAGAGCATGACTGTGTCGTTTTTATTAAGGTGGCTAAAGTGATTAAGCCAATGCTAAAATTATTAAAAGAATTAGACTTGTATCATAATGCAGCAGTTGTTACGAAGGTAACATCGGAAGAGGAAGTTATATGGGATCTGAATGAGTTAGACAATGTTGATTTAGAATACTTATCGTTAATGGTGGTGAGAAAGTGAAGATATATATTATCGGAGCAGGCCCTGGGGACCCTGATTTAATAACGGTTAAAGGACGTAAGCTATTGGAAGAGGCTGATATTGTTATGTATGCCGACTCCTTAGTAAATGAGGAATTAGTTCAAAGGTCAAAGCCTGGAGCAGAAATCGTAAAAACGGCCGGCATGCATTTGGAGGAAATGGTAGACTTAATGGCTTTACGTGTCCGAGAAGGCAAAAAGGTTGTTCGTGTCCATACGGGAGATCCTGCTGTTTATGGTGCGATTATGGAGCAAATCGCCCTATTGAAAAAACAAAGTATAGAAGTAGAAATCATTCCCGGCGTCAGCTCTGTGTTTGCTTCAGCTGCTAGAGTAGGTACGGAATTAACGATCCCAGATTTAACGCAGACTGTTATTCTTACTAGAGCGGAAGGTAGAACACCTGTCCCTGAGTATGAAAAACTAAAGGATCTTGCCAGCCACCAATGTACAATTGCGTTATTTTTAAGTGCAACCCTAACGAAGAAAATGGTTCGTGAATTTATCGAAGCGGGCTGGAGTGAAAAGACCCCCGTTGCCGTTGTATATAAAGCAACTTGGCCAGATGAAAAAATTGTTCGAACAACGCTTGAGAACCTTGATTCAGATATGCAAAAAAATGGAATTAGAAAGCAAGCGATGATTTTAGCGGGCTGGGCTCTAAGCGAAGATATTCATAATCAAGAATACCGCTCAAAACTATATGATAAAACATTTACACATGGTTTTAGAAAAGGTGTACTAGAAAAATGAAGAATACCAAAAAGGACTTTTGTATTATTGCGATTACAAAGCATGGGGTACAACTTGCCCGCGATTTACATGAAAAGTGGCCTGAGGCTGATTTGTTCTATATGAGCAAGTTTGAACAAGGTGATGAAAAAGAACGTTCGATTGGAATGTTTACTGGCAGTGTTCGTTTGCAGTTACCTTCCTTGTTCGAAAGCTATAAAGGTCTTGTTTTAATAGTTTCATTGGGTGCAGTTATAAGAATGATAGCCCCTCTTTTAAAGGATAAAAAAACGGATCCCGCTATTGTAGTGATAGATGATAAAGGGGAAAATGTAATTAGTGTTCTTTCAGGTCATTTAGGCGGTGCTAATCAATTAACGACGGAAATTGCCGAGATGATCCATGCAAGACCAATTATCACAACGGCCTCAGATGTCGGGCAAACCATTGCTGTTGATATTTTCGGACGCGAGTTCGGATGGCAATATGAGTCTGATAAGAAGTTAACCCCTGTAAGTGCGGCGGTTGTTAATGAAGAAAAGGTTGGCGTCATCCAGGAATCCGGAGAATTAAATTGGTGGAAATATTCGAAATCACTCCCTTCTAATATTAAAGTTTACGACTCTGTGAAGCTTGCCAAAAGAGACAATCCGAATGCAGTACTAGTTGTCACACACCGTTTATTAGCGGAGGGGGAAAAAGACATCCTTGAGAACGGCATTCTCTACAGGCCAAAGGTGATTGTACTTGGAATGGGTTGTAACAGAGGGACAAGTGCAGAAGAAATTGACGGAGTCATTCATGAAACATTGGCGGAGCTTCAATTTTCCATAAAGAGTGTTAAGGCCATTTGTACGATTGACCTTAAAAAGGATGAGCAGGGTTTTCTGGATATTATCAAAAAATATGGGTGGGATTTTGTTACATATACTCCTGAAGTGTTAAATCAAGTTGCCATTAGTGATCCATCCGATACGGTCTATAAGTACACAGGGGCCTATGGGGTAAGTGAACCTGCGGCACTATTATACAGTAAAACGAAAATGCTCGATTTAGTGAAGAAAAAGTCGGGAAATGTTACGATTTCAGTAGGGATACTGGCAAATGAATAAAGGGAGAGGGTAAGATGTCAGATCGTAGACTCGTAATCGGCGGTACAGGCAGCGGTGTCGGAAAAACAACCTTAACAATTGGACTGATGGCAGCTTTCAAAAAGCGGGGACTAACTGTTCAGGGCTTCAAATGTGGGCCTGACTATATCGATCCTTCCTATCATAGTGCTGTTACTGGCAGAGTTTCCCGTAACATTGATAGCTGGATGATTTCGCATGATTTACTTAAAGATATATTTGTCCGTGGATCCCGAGGTGCAGATATTTCTATTATTGAAGGCGTAATGGGTTTTTATGATGGCAAAGACCCAACAAACAATAGTGGAAGTACAGCCGAGATTAGCATTATTATCGAGTCACCGGTAGTTTTGATTGTAAACTGTGCCAGTATGGCTCGCAGTGCCGCAGCGATTGTAAAAGGATTTCAACTATTAGAACCAAATGTCAATATCGTTGCCGTTATCGCCAATCGGGTTGGGAGTGAAGGTCATTATAAGCTTGTGAAAACAGCGATTGAACAAGAGTGTAAAGTACCGGTAGCCGGCTATTTATTAAAGAATGAAATGATTGAAATACCTGAACGTCACTTAGGGTTAATTCCATCGATTGAAAGAGGAGAACTAGACTCTTTTTTTGATAAACTCGGAGAATTAATTGAAGCAACAGTGGATCTAGATCTTTTATATCAATTGGCAAAAACAAAGGAGCTTGGGGAATGCTCTACGAACCTTTTTGATAAAAAAATCGAAAAAGGGATTCGGATTGCCATTGCTAAAGACGCAGCTTTTAATTTTTATTATCAAGAAAATCTTGAACTCCTTGAAGCCGAAGGAGCTGAGCTCGTTTATTTTTCCCCGTTAAAAGGTGAGGTTTTGCCTGAGAATATTCACGGCTTATATCTGGGAGGTGGCTTTCCAGAAGAGTTTGCTGACAAACTTAGTAGTTTGGAAGAGGTTAGAAAGTCTATTAAAGATGGGATTGAAAAAGGGCTTCCTACACTGGCAGAGTGTGGCGGGTTTATGTTTTTAACAGAGTCGATTGAAACGAATTCAGGTGATGTTTTTCCAATGGTCGGTCTTATTCCTGGAAAAGTTAAAATGCAAAAACGATTGGCTGCTTTAGGTTATCGACAAATAAAGGGCGTAGTGAATAACTTTTTACTGGATCCTAACTTGGAAGCAAAGGGTCATGAATTTCATTATTCTACTTTTGAGGCAACTGAACCAATCAATTATGCCTACGAAACAAAAGGGATGAGAGGGTTAAAAGAGGAAGGCTATATGAAACATAATCTTGTCTCAGGCTATACTCATTTTCATTTTGCATCTTGTCCGGAGATGGTTGGAAATTGGATTCGAAAATGTGAGGAGTGGAAAGGAAAATGACAAAAGCACTTCCAATCATGATTCAAGGAACCCATTCTGATGCCGGAAAAAGCATAATAACGACGGGGCTTTGTAGAATTTTTTATCAAGATGGCTATAAAACGGCACCATTTAAATCACAAAATATGGCGCTTAACTCGTATATAACATTGGATGGAAAAGAAATCGGCAGAGCCCAAGGTGTTCAGGCAGAAGCGGCAAATATAATCGCCACAACTGATATGAATCCGATTTTAATTAAACCGACTCGTGAGCAAGAGTCACAAATTGTTGTTCATGGAAAACCATATCAAAATATGGAAGCAGGCAGCTATCGGAAAGATTTCTTTGAAAAAGGACTGCAATTGATTAAAAATTCCTTTACAAAGCTTTCAGAAAACTATGACCGAATTGTCATTGAGGGGGCAGGAAGTCCTGCGGAAATCAATTTAAATGATCGAGAACTTGTTAATATGCGGATTGCGAACATGGCCAATGCTCCGGTTATTTTAGTTGGAGATATTGAAAAAGGTGGCGTTTTTGCCAGTTTAGTAGGTACATTGCAGCTTCTTTCAGAGGAAGACCGTAAAAGGATAATCGGAGTAATCATCAACAAATTCCGTGGTGACATATCTTTATTAACCCCAGGTCTCGATTGGTTTGAAGAATATACGGGAGTTCCTGTTTTAGGGGTGATTCCTTATATTCATAATCTTACTATTGATGCTGAGGATTCAGTCGCATTAAATCAATACTCCCACGTGGAGGATCGTACAAAGCCAATCAATATTGCGGTCATTCGCTATCCGATGATTTCAAATTTTACAGATATTGATCCGTTTTCCTACGAGCCGGACTGTCATGTTCGCTTTATAACAAAGTCGGAGCAATTAAAGCAACCGGATATTATTATTTTACCTGGAAGTAAGAATACGATTGAAGATTTGAGATTTTTAAAAGAATCAGGGTTAATCGATCAAATTATTGCCCTATATAAGAGCGGAAAAACAAAAGTAGTTGGCATTTGTGGTGGATTTCAAATGTTGGGAGAATGCATTACGGATCCGAATCATATCGAATCCAGTATTTCTTTCGAAACAGGCTTGCAGTTATTACCGATCGTAACAACCATTACAAAAGAGAAAATGACGACATTATCAGAGGGTCTTATAAGTTTTGCTGGCTTTGATATTCCAGTAAAAGGCTATGAAATACATATGGGGCAGTCCACATACGGGGATTCGTATACTCCCTTGATTATAATGACGGAGAGATCTGATGGTTGTATCAGTACCGATGGGATGATCATGGGAACGTATTTCCATGGGATTTTCCATAATGATTTATTTAGAGAGAAATTTATTAATGAAGTGCGAAAAATGAAAGGACTTGAAGACTTGTCTGGGCGAATTTCTTTTAATCAACTTAGAGAAGATGCCTTTGACCATCTTGCAAGTCATATACGCAGGTCTGTGAAGTTAGACTTTATTTATAAAAAAATGGAAGAATTTCAAGCGAGAGGTGTATCGAAATGACAATAGAAACAAAGTATTCAAACATTCCTAACATAGATGCTGAGATGGGGAAAACCGTATTTAACTATATTCAAACTTTAACAAAGCCGGTTGGAAGCCTCGGCAGATTAGAGGAATTGGCAGTGCAGCTAGGAGAAATCACAGGCACCCCATTTCCGACAGTAACTCCCCCGGGAATATTAGTATTTGCTGCTGACCACGGTGTTGCAGTTGAAGGAGTTTCAGCCTATCCAAAAGAAGTAACAGCTCAAATGGTCCTCAATTTCCTTGGGGGCGGAGCAGGAATCAATGTGTTTGGCAGACAAATTGGTGCAATCCAAAGAGTAATCGATATTGGTGTTGCAAGTGATATCGAAGAACCAGGAGTCATTCAAAAAAAAGTCCGATACGGAACAGGGAACTTTTTAATTGAAGAGGCGATGACAAGAAACGAGGCAGAACAAGCACTTGAAATCGGTTTTAGTCAATGTGAAGAGGTCATCCAACAGGGTGCCAAATGTATTATTCTAGGTGAACTTGGAATTGGCAATACAACAACTAGCAGTGCAATGTTAGCAGCCCTTACCGGGACAGCTTCTGTTGGTGATCTTATCGGCAGAGGAACAGGGATATCTGACGAAAAGTTACTCATGAAGCAACAGGTAATTGAAAAAACATTATCAGAAAGAAAGCCAAATTCATCGGATCCAATTGATGTTCTTTCAAAGGTAGGTGGACTTGAAATTGCTGGAATGGCTGGGGCGATGCTGGCAGCAGCCCAAAATAGAGTGCCCATTCTTGTTGATGGGTTTATTTCAACGGTTTCAGCCTTGGTCGCAAAAGCAATAAATCCGATCGCCGAAGGCTATATGATTGTAGGCCACCGCTCTGCAGAACCGGGCCACTTGCTGGCACTACAACTTTTGGGAAAACAACCATTAATAGATTTAGGGATGCGCTTAGGAGAAGGAACCGGTGCCGCTGTTGCCTTTCCAATTCTTCAATCTGCATCATTAATGGTAAAAGAAATGGCTACTTTCGAATCAGCAGAAATTTCAGGTAAAGAGTAAGGGAGCGAGTTATCTGAAAAGTTATCCGATTTCTTTAAGGTTAGCAGGTAAACAAGTTGTCGTGATTGGTGGGGGAGCAGTAGCTGAAAGAAAAATTCTTAATTTACTGAATGCCGGGGCAATTATCACCGTTGTAAGTCCAGCTATTACGGCTACCATCCAATCATGGCTAGTATCCACGAAAATAAACTGGAAAAAGAAATACTACGAAGATGATGATAGTAAGGATGCCTTTCTAATCATAGCTGCAACAGATGATAGAACTGTTAATCAGCAAGTTTTGGAGGCTAGTGGACCGCATCAATTAATAAACGTTGTTGATAACCCAGAGGGAAGTAATTTTTTCGTACCATCTACATTGCATCGGGGAAAACTGTCTATATCAGTTTCAACCTTAGGAGCAAGTCCAGGTCTATCAAAAAAGATTGTGACAGAATTGGCCAGTAAATATGAGGAGTATTATGAGGAGTATCTTGATTTTCTTTTTGAAACTCGTAAATATATTCAAAAAACCATCACAAACCCAGATGTAAGAAGGGAGCTGCTCTCACAGCTCCTTGACGAGCCATTCCCATCTTTATCAAAAGAGCAGCAATACGAGCGCAGGGAACAACTAATGAATAAGTTAATGATGCAAAGGAGGGATTTAGAGTGAAAAAAGGTCCAGTCTTTCTTGTGGGTGCAGGTCCGGGGGATATCAAACTAATGACCTTATATGGTATGGAATGTATCAAAAAGGCTGATGTAATTGCCTATGATCGTTTAATAAATAAAGAGCTGTTATCCTTCGCAAAAGAGGGTGCGGAGCTGATATATGTTGGTAAGTTGCCTGGCAAACATGCATTAATACAAGAAGAAATTCATGAGTTATTAATTGAAAAAGCGAAAAGCGGGAAAATTGTAACAAGATTAAAAGGTGGAGACCCTTGTGTGTTTGGACGAGTTGGGGAAGAGGCTGAGGTGTTGACCAAGCACGGCATCCCGTTTGAAATCGTCCCAGGGGTCACATCTGGAATAGCTGCCCCTGCCTATGCGGGAATTCCGGTGACCCATCGTGACTATGCAACTTCCTTTACGATTGTTACCGGGCACGCTAAAGATGATCAAGGAATGGCAGGAATCAACTGGTCAGCGTTAGCACAAGGGAGCGATACCATTGCTTTTTATATGGGAGTTGCCAACCTATCACAAATTTGTGCTAAACTAATTCAGCATGGTAAAAGCCAAACCACACCTGTTGCTGTGATCCAGTGGGGGACAACAGAATTACAGCATACAGTGACCGGTGAGTTATCAACAATTGAGGAAATCGTACATAAAGCCGACATTAGCCATCCTGCGATCATTGTCGTTGGCGAAGTTGTTAGGTTAAGAGAAAAAATAAGATGGTTCCAGGAACAAGAAGAAAGAGAGGTTGTAAAATGAGTAAATCTAAGGGATTAGTTCTAGTATATACAGGTGACGGGAAAGGGAAAACGACTGCGGCCCTTGGCTTGGCTGCTCGTGCAACGGGAAGAGGGAAAAAAGTTCTTATGGTCCAATTCATTAAATCCCCGGAGCGAGTATATGGAGAACAGCTTGCGCTAGAGAAAATTGGGATTGAAATTCATCAAAAAGGTTCTGGTTTTACATGGACAAAGACTCCTGAGGAACATCGTCAAGCGCTGAAAAATGCGTGGGCATTTGTGAAGGAAAAAGTCTCAAGTGGGTCCTATGATGTGTTAATATTAGATGAGATCAATAATGCTCTAGCAATCGATACATTCCCTATTGACGATGTTCTTCCATTAAAGGAAGTCCTTGATTTTATTGAGAAGTACCGCGAATCGATGCATATCGTTTTAACAGGAAGAGCTGCAAACAATGAAATTATTGAAGCGGCAGATTTAGTCACAGAGATGAAACCAATTAAACATTATTATGATGAAGGAATTCCGGCTGTGAAGGGAATTGAATTTTAATGTCAATCATTGAAAAACATGGACATGGCGGGGATGTGCTAACAGCGCAAAATCTTTTTGGTATACCTCAAGAACAGTTCCTGGATTTTAGCGCTAATATTAATCCCCTTGGTCCACCTGAAAGCGCAATGAACGCAATCATGGATAATATACATACTATTGTTCATTATCCGGATCCGGTTCATCGTAGCTTGTGTACTAGGCTTGCCGAAAAACTAGGTATTTTAGAAGAGAAACTTGTGATCGGGAATGGGGCTGCTGAGTGTATGGCACTCGTTCTTCTTGCACTTCAGCCAAAAGTAGTTGGTATTGTCTACCCATCTTTTTCAGAATATACAACCTTATCTAGGACGTTTGGTGCAAAGATTGAGCCGTGTTTTGGCCCTATAGAAAATAATTTTAAACCGGTAATGTCTGATCTATATCAGTTAATAGATAAAGTGAATTTAGTTTTTATCGGTCAACCGAATAATCCAACCGGTATTTTATATACAAAAGAAGAGCTAAAAAGCTTAGCCATTCACGCTAGGAATACGAATACGTATCTTGTTATCGACGAAGCGTTCATCGATTTTGTTTCTACTCAGGAAAAATATACGATTTTAGATAAATTACATCATTTTCCGAATGTTATTATCATAAGATCGATGACTAAATTTTATGCCATTCCGGGTCTGCGCTTGGGGTATTCGATTTGTTCGGAGGAAGTGGCGCTCCTGCTTAAGAGGAAGCAAGTAACTTGGAGTGTAAATAGTCTTGCGCTTATTGCAGGGGAAGCTTGTCTTCAAGAAAGTGAATATGAGGAAAAAACAATCGATTTTATTGAAAGCGAAAGAGCTTATTTAAAAGAAAAATTTGAAAAAGAGTTCAGCTTTACAGTATTACCCGGGACCGCTAATTTTCTATTGGTAAGACTTCCTGTTCCAATGACGGCTAATGAATTACAATCCAAAATGGGGCAACAGGGAATTATGATTCGTTCTTGCTCGATGTACCCTGGTCTGTCAGAACAAGATTTCCGTATCGCTGTTCGCGCAAGGAAGGAAAACAACAAATTTCTCGATGTCCTTAAGAAAGTAGTTATGAATTGGAGCGAAGTTGAATGACAATAACTCTAGTTACCGGAGGGGTGCGCTCAGGTAAAAGTAGATTTGCTGAAGCGCGGGCCAAGGAGGTAAGCCCCTCTGTTTTATATGTTGCCTTTGGGGTAAGTATTGACCATGAAATGGAACAAAGAATTAATAAACATCAAATAAGAAGGCCCAAGGAATGGGGATTACTAGAGGAACCGTATGGGTTGCTTAACGGAATTCATATCTATCAATCTTATGATTGTATTCTAGTAGATAGTATAGAAACATGGGTATCCAATCAATGTATTCGAATTCCCAAGGAGCAGCTAAAAAACCCTGAGTATCCGGCTGCGATTTTGCAAGAAACAAAAGAATGGTTAGCCCATATATCTGAGCTCAAATGTTCCATTATTATTGTGACGAGCGAAACGGGGTTAGGAGGAGTAGCCATGTCCCCGCTTGGACGCTTCTTCCAGGATGTGTTGGGAGAGGTCAACCAACTTATTGCCGAACAAGCGGACGAGGTGTATGCGGTTATCTCTGGGATACCTGTGAGGATCAAGCCATGATGAAGTCATTGTTTAGTGCCATCGCTTTTTTATCTAGAATTCCGATTCCAAATATTTCTTTTACAAAAGAAGATTGGGAAAAAAGTCCCTTCTATTATCCGATTGTTGGTGCTATTATCGGTGTTTTCCTGTTACTTATCGCTAAAGGGCTTCACTTTATCTTACCGGAAACAATTACAGCCTTTTGTATCGTAATGTTCTGGATTTTCATTACAGGGGGACTTCATCTTGATGGCTGGATGGATTTGGCAGATGGGTTAGGAAGTAGTCGGACGCGTGAGCAAATGCTTGAGATTATGAAAGATAGCCGAGTCGGGGCCATGGGTGTCATTGCGGCGATTTTATTGATTGGCGGAAAAATGATTGTTACCTATGAATTAATAATGCAGGGGATATTTATACCACTTTTCCTTGCACCGTTATTAGGAAGATTTACCATTTTACCAGCTATTAAATATTGGCCGTATCGTCAAAATGGTATTGCTGACGGATTAGGGAAATATATTGCCCATTTAACGATATTATTTCATTCACTTTGGATTTTGCTTCTGACCTATTATTTAGTTGATTTGATGGGAGTCGTTGCTATTTTAGTATCCGCTTTATTAAACTTTCTATTTTTAGTTAATATTTATAAAAAACTAAATGTATTAACAGGAGACTGTTATGGTGCGATCATTGAATGGGCTGAGGTTAACTTTTTGTTTTTATATCTATTAATTGGAAGGATTTTATAGTATGCGCATCCTCTTGATCAGGCACGGACAAACTGATGAAAATAAACAAAAATGCTATTTAGGGCACTTCGATTCTCCATTAAATAATACGGGCAGACAGCAGGTGGAAGGCTTAGTAAAAGGCTTGGAAGAACTGGAAACACGTGGAGTTTGTTATAGCAGCGATCTGTTGCGGTCGGTTGAAACAAGTCAAATCATCTGTAATGCTTTTTCACTGGAATTAAAGGTATATCCGGATCTTAGGGAGTTGCATTTCGGTGATTGGGACTGTCATACATATGATGAATTAAATGAGAAACATTCTTATAGTCTTAATCAATGGATTTCAAATCCGTTTTTGTATTCTCCTCCCAATGGAGAAACCCTTGCCGAATTAGGAAGTCGAGTTGACCGCTGGGTTAAGCAGATCATTTTTTCAAATAGTGGAGAGGATTGTTTGGTTGTGAGTCATGGCGGTCCAATACGCTGGATTTTAAGTAAATGGCTTCTCCATGATGAAGAGCAGTTCTGGAATGTTGAAAATATTCGCCATGGGGAAGGGCTCATTCTTGATGTCGATGTGGCACGGAATATTTGGAAGGTTAAGGGGAATATCTAAATGTTATTATCAATCTCTATCATAATTGCCTATATTCTTGATCGTCTCATTGGAGACCCAAAAGCGATACCTCATCCAGTTGTGCTAATTGGAAATTGTATATCTAAACTGGAAAAGATCATTCGAAAGAGCGATTTTAAAAATTTGAAGGCGGCTGGTCTACTATTTCCCTTATTGATAGTAGGGGGAACCTACTTGATCGTTTCTTTACTTTTAGAGCTAAGTAAGTTAGTTGATCCGATCTTATTTATATTTATCCAAATTATCCTTATATCCTCTACTGTTGCTACAAAAGGATTAGCTGATGCCGGTCTAGGTATATATCGTTTACTTGTGAAAAAGGACATGGAACAAGCTCGTTTCTCGTTATCGATGATTGTAGGAAGAGACACAAAGAATCTGGATGAAGCTGAAATCACAAGAGGCACAGTTGAAACAGTCGCTGAAAATATAGTAGATGCGATTATCTCACCTTTGTTTTTTGCGTTAATTGGTGGTGCACCACTGGCTATGGCTTACCGAGCAACGAATACGTTAGATTCGATGATTGGTTATAAAAATGAAAAATACAAAGACCTTGGCTGGGCTTCCGCAAGGCTTGATGATATATTGAATTTTATTCCTGCTAGAATTACAGGATTATTATTGATTGTGGCAAGTTTGTTGTTACGATTAGATGCAAAAAAAGCATTTACGATTATAATGAGAGATGCGAAGCTACATCCAAGCCCCAACAGTGGTATACCGGAGTGCGCAGTTGCAGGTGCCCTTCAAGTTCAACTTGGGGGAACAAACTATTATAAAGGGATTCCTTCCCATCGGGCGGTTATGGGAGATCGGTATAAACCATTGCAGGCAGATGATATCCTAAAAACCGTTAAGATGATGAAGGCATCTGTCAATGTTTTTATTGGAATTATTCTCTTAGGAGTAGTGGTGAGTGTTCTGCTATGAAGCTTGGAGTAGGAACATGCAATGGTACATTCGGAGAGCTTATCCAAGGGGTCTTTGGAGATTCTCCTTTCTTAGTTTCTTTGCCGATCAAGGTGAAAAGTACGGCCTTATTTCTTCCAAACTCAAAATCAGAAAAAATATCAAGCTTGTCCCTAAGCGCAAAGCCAAAATCAGAACGGGCCTGTCAGCTATTATTACAAAAGTATAATATTCAGACTGGGGGGAAACTGTTAATAACCTCGGATCTTCCTGAAGGTAAGGGAATGGCAAGCTCTTCAGCTGATTTAATTGCAAGTCTTCGAGCAGTAGCAGCTTGCCATGCCTTGATGATCGACGAAAATGTTATTTCAGAAATCACCAGTACCATCGAGCCCTCAGATGGAATTATGTATCGGGAACTGGTTGCCTATGATTATATTAACGGACGTTTAATTGAAGTAATTGGACAGCTGCCAACAATGATTTTACTAGGAATCGATACAGGTGGAACAGTAGAGAGTACTATTTTTAATCAATTCCCGAAAAACTATAATTCAGAGGAAAAACAATTATTTTTACAGACCCTTTATTTATTAAAGGAAGGTGTGCAGAAAAAAGACCTTTCATTCATATTTAAGGCAACGACAATAAGCGCAAAAATTAACGAAAAACGGTTAGCCAAACCTTTTTTCGAGGAGATGCTGAAAATCGCTGAAGAAAATAACGGTGGAGTCGTGATAGCGCATAGTGGAACGGTTATCGGGATTTTGCTTTCCCCCGATAAATCTGAGCAGGAGCTCCGTTTTATTATAACAAAGATTAAAGAAACAACAGGAAAAAAAGTAAATGTTTATTGGGTTGGAATTGAGGAAGACGGCGAATACAATGAAGAGAGGAGGGGTGCAGTACAATGAATAACAAAAACAAAACAGTTGTCCGATCGATGGATGTATTAAATTTATTTATTGAGCATGCGGAATTAACATTTCAAGAAATTATTACTCTGTCAGGGATGCCGAAAACTTCAGTCTATCGAATGCTAATGTCATTTGAAGATATGGGCCTTTTGGAAAAAGGCGCTGATTCTAAATACAGGCTTGGGCTTTTGTTTCTGAAATTCGGTCATCTTGTTTCTACTAGGCTAGATATACGGAAGATTGCTTATCCATATATGATGGATTTACATAATGATGTGAAAGAGGCTATTAACCTAATCATTCGAGAAGGCAATGAGGCTATCTATATTGAAAAAATCGACACCAAACAGAAAGTGCGTCTTTATACAGCGATTGGCAGAAGAAGTCCTCTTTATGCGGGAGCGTGTTCACGTTCAATCTTGTCTTTTTTACCTGATTCGGAAATAAAAGCCTATATTGAGTCTGTGGAACTCAAACCGTTTGCTCAGGGTACGATTACGGATAAAGAAATCCTGTATGAAACGATCCAACAGGCACGAATAGATGGATATACAATTAGTCATTCAGAATTGGAAAACTATACCTCTGCCGTTGCAGCGCCAATATATAATCACCATGGTGAAGTGGTGGCAGGAATTAGTATTGCAGGTTTAGAGGCAAATTATCAAGGTGAAAATGCCGAGATTCTTAAGGAGAAAGTAAAAAAGGCTGCAGCGGAAATATCCAGACAACTAGGGTATACGGAATAAAAAAGGGTGACCACTTTAATAAAAATAAAGGGGCACCCGTTCCTTGTTTTGTCAATCATTAGTGATGAAGTGCTTTCATGTGAATCCCCATCGCCAGTTCATTAAGGTTAATCTCTTTTTTTATTAATTCCGTTTCTGCTTGTTTAAGTGGGACTTCTTTAAACAAGATTGCAGCTTTCGGCTGCAATTGGGCTAGTCGAGGTAAATCAACCGAAATGACTTGCCCGATTTTTGGATATCCGCCTGTTGTTTGTCGGTCTGCCATTAAAATAATTGGTTGCCCGTTAGAGGGGACCTGGATTGTACCGTAGGTGACCCCTTCTGATAATAGCTCGAATTTTTCAGATAACTGTATGGGCTTTCCTTCCAAACGATAGCCCATCCGGTCAGCTTGGGTTGTTAATGTATATGGTAACGAAAAAAATGCTTGTTGACTACTTTGATCAAATCTTTCAAACTCAGATCCACGTAAAACGCGAATGGTTTGCGTTTGCTCAAATGAAATAAATTCTGTATAGTTGACTGACCATGAAAAATGACTATTCAACCTTTCAAGTTGTTGAACGAAAGACATCGCAATTTTACTATAATGACCACATGTCAATTCATCGCCTTTTTGTAACGCTCTGCCTTGGAGCCCTCCAATAGCTGCACGGAGATATGTGCTTTTACTTCCCATCACGTCAGGAATGTCAATCCCACCAGCAAAGGCGACGTAAGCACGGCAACCGGTAATGGCCGATTTGAATTTTAAAATAGTTCCTTTACGAATTAGAATTGGCCGCCACATTGGTGCTTTTTCTCCATCAATTGTTGGCTGTAAATCACCGCCAGTAATGGCAACAAGTTGGTCGCTTTCAAATTGAAGCGTTGTACCGAACAATGTAATTTCAAGTGCTCCCTCGCCTTCTGCATTTCCAACAAGCAAGTTAGCCATTCGTAGTGAAAATGGATCCATCGCACCGCTTACAATAACCCCAAACTTTTGTGAACCAACTCTTCCTAAATCTTGAATAGTTGTTAATAATCCTGGATGAATGACTTTCACACTCATTGTTTTTCCTCCTTGTAGGCAGCGAATTCTTGATGTGAAATAGGAACAAAGCGGATGATATCTCCCGATTGTAAAAATGATGGTGGCGTTTCATTCGGTAGAAATAAATCGAGCGGCGTTCGTCCGATAATTTGCCATCCCCCCGGCGTTTCGAGCGGGTAGATTCCTGTCTGTTTGCCGGCGATGCCGACGGAACCAGGTGCAATCGCTAAACGCGGTGACTCTTTCCGCGGTGTGGCAATTCTTTCGTTCATTCCCCCCAGGAACGGGAAGCCTGGCGCAAAGCCGATCATATAAACTAAACAATCATTTGAACTGTGAATTTCAATGACCTCATCAACTGAAAGTCGATGATAATTCGCTACATACTCCAAATCTGGTCCAAACTCTCCGCCGTATACGACCGGAATCTTAACAAGTCTTTCTTCGGTTTGCTCGTCACCGCTAAATTGTCTGAGAAGATCTCCAATTAAAGCGCTGACAATTTTATAAGGACTCTTTTCCTTTTTACCAACGATAGAAAAATAAACCGTTACAGGGTTGTAATAAATAGTTAAGTTGTTATAAGACGGAACAGATTCAATAAATCCCGGAAACGGTTCTTTTTCTATTAAATAGGATAAGTTTTTAACTTTTTCATGGATAGTGGGGTTAATCCCATCTCCTAAATGGACGACGAGCGCGGAATCCCCTAAAGGCCGTATGAATTCACTATTGTTGTACTGCGTCATAGAAGCCAACTCCTTTAGTTTCGAAATTCGGAAACAATGTTCTATAATACGGATTATATTTTAATTATAGATGATTTGAACAGAAAAACAAGTCACAATATTGGTGAGTATTATGATCCATTTCACTTTTCCCACAATTCAAAAATTTCCTCTTTTCAAGTAAAAACAATTATGCTAAAATAGGTCTATAATTCAAAACTTAGGTTCCGAATATTGAAACAATGAAAGCTTTGAATATTGGTGTTGAAGATGATAGAGAGGAGGGGGTTCTGTTGTTTCAAGTTGATTTGAATTGTGATTTGGGGGAAAGTTTTGGCCGCTTTAAGCTTGGGGAGCAGGAAGAAATATTAAAATATGTTACGTCTGCTAATATTGCTTGCGGTTTTCATAGTGGTGATCCGAGTGTAATGAGAGAAACTGTGAAATTGGCAATTTCCCATAGTGTTAAAATCGGAGCCCATCCCGGCTTACCAGATTTGAACGGTTTTGGACGACGGGAAATGGCGATTACACCGCAAGAGGGATATGATATGGTAGTATACCAAATGGGAGCATTGCAAGGATTTTTAGCAACCTTCAATGAGAAAATGCAACATGTAAAACCCCATGGTGCCTTGTATAATATGGCAGCAAAGGATCCGAAACTTGCTGAGGCTATTGCGCAAGCAGTTTATGATGTTTCACCATCCTTGATTTTATTTGGACTTTCCGGTAGCGCATTGACGAAAGCAGGGGAGAGGCTTGGTCTACGAACTGCCCATGAGGTCTTTGCCGATCGCACTTACCAAGCGGATGGGTCATTGACATCACGCAAGCAAAAGGACGCACTAATAACAGATCAAGAACAATCTGCCGCACAGGTAGTTAAAATGGTAAAGGAAGGAAAAGTAATATCCCAACAAAAGACAGCGGTTTCATTACGAGCGGATACAGTCTGTCTTCATGGTGATGGTGAGCATGCGTTATTATTTGCAAAATATCTTAATGGAACATTAGAAAAAAATAATATTACCATTTCTGCAATCAGCAACTGGGAGGGGGCTTCATATGGAAAATGCTAATGCAAGAGTAGAAAATAGTTCTGATTTAAAAGTTGTTCACAAAAATGATAGCGCTTCAGGAAAAAAGAAGGCTAGTAGAAGTGTGTTATTAGGTGCAGCATTTTTAATGGCAACGTCTTCGATTGGGCCGGGCTTTTTGACGCAAACGACTGTATTTACACAACAATTAGCTGCTAGCTTTGCTTTCGTTATTTTTATATCATTATTATTGGACGTTTTTGCACAAATGAACGTTTGGCGTATCATTTGTATTTCCGGGCTTCGCGGGCAAGAGATTGCTAATAAAGTGTTACCTGGACTTGGTGTTGTATTGGCCGTTCTTATTGTTATCGGTGGTTTGGCCTTTAATATTGGGAACGTTGCTGGAGCTGGGTTAGGTTTGAATGCGATGATTGGTTTAGATCCAATTACTGGTGCGATTATTAGTGCTGTGGTTGCCATCTTTATATTTGTTGTGAAAGAAGCAGGGGAGGCGATGGACAAGTTCGCTCAATTAGCAGGGTTTGTCATGATCCTGCTCATGCTGTTCGTTGCTTTTAAGACATCACCTCCTATAGGGGAAGCTATTGTGAATACAGTTAAACCGGAGCAAATTAGCTGGTTTGCTATTATTACACTTGTTGGAGGAACGGTTGGTGGTTATATCACCTTTGCTGGTGGACACCGTTTATTAGATGCTGGTGTAAAAGGAATTGAATCTTTACCAGAAGTTACGAAGAGCTCCGTTACGGGAATTGTTGCAACGGGTATTATGCGTGTGGCATTATTCTTAGCCGTTCTTGGTGTGGTTGCACAGGGTTTAACGATTGATGCAGCGAATCCGCCTGCTTCCGTTTTCCAATTAGCAGCTGGAAACATTGGTTATCGTATTTTTGGTGTAATTATGTGGGCAGCGGCGATTACTTCCGTTGTAGGGGCAGCTTATACATCTGTTTCATTTATCCGCTCCTTCCACCCAAAAATTGAAAAATATCATAAATGGATCATCATTGCTTTCATTATTGTTTCTACAGTAACATTTGCTTTTGTTGGAAAACCAGTTAATATTTTGATTCTTGTTGGTGCCTTAAACGCGCTGATTTTACCAATCGCGTTGGGAACATTACTAGTTGCTGCACATAAGAAAAGTATTGTTGGTACGTATAAACATCCTCTATGGTTAACAATTCCAGGCGTGTTCGTTGTAGTTGTGATGGGGATTTTAGGTGTAAAAACGTTAATCGAACAATTGCCACTACTTTTCTAGTATAATGTTAGTGAAGAAGGATACTTTGGAGGGAAGATAGAATGGGAAACTATGAATTAATGGATCCAAAAGATATAAGGGAATTAATCCGTAAACAAGTGATTACAGGGCCGACAGCAGGCATGTCAAAGGGTTATACACAAGCGAATTTAGCTATATTAAAAAAAGAGCATGCTTTTGACTTTTTACTATTTTGTCAAAGAAACCCGAAGCCTTGCCCGCTTTTGGATGTGACTGAGCCTGGCTCGTTTACACCTTCATTGATTGCGAAAGATGCAGATATTCGTAAAGACATACCGAAATATCGAATTTATCAAGACGGTGTATTTACGGAAGAAGTCGCTGATATTACGGAATATTGGGAAGATGATATGGTCGCTTTTTTAATAGGATGTAGTTTTACCTTTGAAACACCACTTCTAGAAAGCGGAATCCCGGTTCGCCATATTGAAGAAAACTGCAACGTACCAATGTACAAAACAAATATTGCCTGCAACAAAGCCGGTAAGTTTTCGGGACCAACAGTTGTTAGTATGCGGCCGATGACACCAGCTGATGCCATCCGAGCTGTTCAGATTACATCGCGTTTTCCGTCTGTTCATGGGGCACCAATCCATATTGGCGATCCAAGCTTAATTGGTATCAAAGATATTTCAAAACCTGATTTTGGCGACGCGGTTACTTTAAAAGAAGAAGAGATTCCCGTATTTTGGGCTTGCGGTGTTACCCCTCAAGCTGTGGCAATGCAAAGTAAGCCTTCCATCATGATTACGCACGCGCCAGGCTGTATGTTCATTACTGATGTAAAAGATGAAAAATATAGTGTGTTATAGGAAGCAGGGGGTTCTCTGCTTCTCCCAACCTATCTCGCCCGCTAGCATTCCCATTATGTAATTGCTGTGAAATCATTTATGAAGTTACTAAAACGATGGATATGATGTTTCATTCTATCAACCACTAAATTTGAGTTTTTCTGCTCAATCGCCTCGTAAATTTCATAAAGATCGCCAATCAACTCTTTCTTTAATTCTGCAGGGCAATCCATATTTGTAAAGTAAGGTGTTAAAGACAGTGTAATCGCTTTTATCGTAATAATAATCATACGATTATGAGTTGCTTCGGCAATGGCTTCGTGAAATTTAAAGTCTTGTTCATAGAATAGTTGATCCGATAAAGTGATTTCTTTACTAGGAAGGCATTCCTTTAATACCTTTAAATCTTCTTCTGTCCTCCGCAAAGCCGCCAAAGAACATGCTTTCATTTCAACAGTCTCTCTAACCTCGATAACTTCATCAATCGTCATCCCTTCAAGACTAAGTGAAAGTGTAATATAATCACTGATATCACTTATTAAATCATTAAGATTAATTTCTGCAACGAAATGCCCGCCTTTTGCTCCAGATTTCGTCACAATTAATTTAGATGCACTTAAAATTTTGATAGCATCACGAATGGTCGGTCTGCTTACTTGGAATTGATCGGCTAAATCTTGTTCCGACGGAAGCTTGTTGCCAGGATTCAAGTCTCTGTTAATAACAGCCGTTCTGATTTGAACTGCAATTTGTTCAGATAAGGTCAATAATTTTTTATGTTTTAATGTCATGTCAATCCTCTCAATCTTTGTTTTTTTGAATTCCACTAAAAGTAAATTATTTATACAATTAAGTTAATTACAATAATTATAATATTCCAAAAAATAAAAATCAAAATAATTAACCTAAGGTTAATTATTTTCCTGCCCTCATCTTTAAAAATACCTAATAAAAAATGGGATGCAATCCTAGAAAAATTCAATTGATAAAAGTTATTAATATATGGATATAAAATTATAACTAAATGTAAAAATAATGAACATTTAAAGCTATTTACAATTAATACAGTGATAGACTATTATTCAATTATTCGGTTTTAAATAATTTTGAAAATTAAAAATATTAAAAAGAGGTGTTAAAAGTGATCATCACAGTTGAAAAATCCGAAAGGGAGCATCGAATACAGCGAGTAAGATCTCTTTTGGAGAAAAAGGAGTATAAGGCCTTACTATTTGTAGCTGACTCCTATTTAGGTAAAAAAGGTTCATTGCGATACTTATTTGATAATCATTTAATACATCGTTATGGCTATGGCTTAATTTTAGAGGATGCCCAGTATCAAATTCTCCCTTCCGGATTGCATTGGTGTACAGACAGACGCGTACCCGATACATTATTTCCAAAGGACCATGAAGCCCTTGAGGTTGTTAGAATGTTAAAACAACATAACGTGCAAAATGGAAAAGTTGGAGTTGTTGGATTGAATAATACGATGAAGTTAGAGGATTTTAAATGTTTACAACAGGAGCTGCCTGACATTCAATGGCAAGATGCCAGTATTGCTTTTGAAGAAGTGCGCTGCATCAAAAGTGAGTCCGAAATAAACGGAATAAAAGAGGCCAATCGAATCATCGAAGCAGGCTTTGACAAAATTATTGAAACTATTCGTCCTGGTATGACAGAGGAGGAAGCAGTATCAGTAGCCTACTCAACTGTCCATGCGTTAGGAGCAAAGGATACACTTTTCCTTACACTTTCAAGTGAGAATCCGGGCGAGGTTGAACCGTACTTCTTAAATCCAAGACCTCGAGTTATTAAAGAAAATGATTATCTAATCGTCTCTTTAGAAATTACAGGACCATCTGGACACTGGGTGGAACATTCACGGATGTTTTGTTTTGGAGAACGCGATGTGGAGATGGAGAAAATGGCAAGCCTCGTTGCCAAAGGAATCGAGTACGCTGAACAAGCGATGAAACCGGGTGTGAAAGTAACAGATATTCAATCAGAGGTAGAAAAGATTGCGACAAGAGAGGGTGCTATATGTGGTCACTTGACTGGTCACGCCATTGGTATGGATGTAATAGAGCGTCCATTTGTGGCTAGACCAGCTGGACTTTCCTTTATAGGAGTGGAGGTCCCAACTGAGGAAGATGAACAATTGTTGTATTTACAAGAAGGGATGGTTATAAGTTTTCACCCGCAAATCATGAATCAACAAATGAACAAATCAGCCTATATGTCAGATGTATTTGTTATTACAAAAAATGGTGCAGAACGCTTGTCTAAGCGTAACCATGAGATAATTTTAATAAAGGATAGGTGATGTAAATGAGATACCGTATTGGCATTGATGTGGGAGGTACCTTTACCGATTTTTTACTAACAGATCAGGAAGGAAACTCTCAAGTTTATAAAACATTGTCTACTCCAAGTGATCCAACTATCGGATTTTTTAATGGTTTGTCTGAGATGGCACAGGATCATGGGATGAATCTTGACGAGTTCATTCATAAGATAGAATTGATTGTACACGGAACAACTGTTGGTACGAATTCAACGCTTACGTATAATGGTGCCAAAACGGCCTTGCTAACGACAAAGGGTTTTCGCGATACGCTAGAGATGCGACAAGGCCTTAGACCAGATGCTTATAATAATCAATATGTTTCTCCAAAAGCATTCGTACCACGTCATTTGCGGATCGGTATTGATGAGAGGATGGATTATAAAGGTCAGGAGGTAACACCTTTATCAGAACAAGATATTCATGACGCCATCGATTATATCCGTGAGCAAGGTGTTGAAGCGATTGCCATCAGTTTCATGCACTCATATGCTAACGCAGAGCATGAGTTAAGAGCTGGTGAAATAGTTAAAGAAAAACTGCCTAATCATTATGTAACTTTGTCAAGTCAACTTGTACCGCGTTCTCGTTTATATGACAGAACTAGTACAACGGTTCTAAATTCATACATCGGACCTATTATTCAAAAGTACTTAACTAATTTAACAAGAAAATTAGAAGATTACTGCTTTGGTGGCACCTTACTTATTATGCAATCCAATGGTGGCGTCGCTACTCCGGCAGCAACGATCCTAAAAGCAGCCAACACCTTATTATCAGGACCTGCTTCAGCTCCAGTTGCCGGAAGCTGGTATTTGAAGCCACATGGAATAATGGATGCATTAACGATGGATATGGGTGGAACTAGTTTTGATGTAGCCCTTATTAAAGATGGTTATCCATTAATTCGTACGGAGGGTGAAATAGCTGATTGGCCGATCAGTCTGCCAACGGTCGATATCCATACAATCGGTTCGGGTGGCGGTTCTATTGCTTGGGTTGACGATGGCGGTCTGCTCCATGTTGGTCCTCAAAGTGCTGGTGCACATCCAGGACCTGTCTGTTATGGCTTTGGAGCAGAGTTACCAACAGTAACGGATGCCAATTTAGTACTTGGTTATCTTAATCCAGACTATTTTCTAGGCGGAAAAATGAAGCTTGATGTGGAGAGTGCCAAGCAAGCTATTAAAAAACAAATAGCGGATAAATTGGGATTAACCGTTGAAGAAGCTGCCCAAGGTATCATTGATATGGTCAATGTTAATATGGCAAATGGTATTCGTGAAATCAGTACGAAAAGGGGCTATGACCCTAGGGAATTCCCGCTAGTTTGTGCTGGTGGTGCCGGTCCGCTTCACGCTGCCGCGATAGCTGAAGAACTTGACAGCACACTTGTTGTTATTCCAAAAGAATCTTCGATATTCTGTGCAGCCGGGATGCTCATGTCAGATTTAAGACATGATTTTGTAAAAGTAAATCGTGCATCTACTAGAGAAATAGAATTAGCCCAAATTAGTGATATCTTCCAACAGCTTGAGGATCAAGGCGCCAAGGTGCTTAGCGGTGATAGTGTAAAGGAAGAGGAAATGCAGTTCCAGTATAGCTTGGATATGATGTATGCTGGTCAATATTTCCAAGTTAATGTTCCTTTTACTGCCAACGAAATGAAAACGGTTACAACTGACTATATTGAAGAAAAGTTTCATAAATGGCATGATCAATTATTTGGCTACAGTACACCGGAGATGGAGGTGGAAATCGTTAATTTCAATCTATCAGCATTAGGTATTACGAAAAAGCCGAATATGAAGAATACAGATTACCGCGGTGATTCGGCAACGCATGCTTGTAAAGGAAACCGCCCAATGTCACATGGCGACAGCGGCAAGTTAGTAGAAACACCAGTATATGATGGTGAGGTTCTTGTTCATGGGAATCATCTTAGTGGACCGGCTATTATCGAACAAAAAGTAACAACAATTATCGTCTCTGATTATTTTAATGTGATTTGTGACAAAAATGACAATTACATTATGTATAGAAAAACGATGGATGCTAAATCTGTTAAACATTTTATTGAAGAGAACCGAGGTGTCATTTATGAATAAAAACCAGAAAGCCGTAATCAACCCAATTCTAGCATCAGTCATTCAACGCAGGTTAAATGCTGTAACCCATGATATGGCAAAGGTACTGCAACAAACATCCCGTTCACCTGTTTTCAATGAGGCTGGGGATTTTGTTACCGGATTATTTGATCATCAGACGAGAATGATGGAACAAAGCGCTAATATCCCGATTATAGGGTTTGGAGCTCAGCCGGCACTACCTTATATTATGGAATTCTTTAAAGATGATCTTTATCCGGGGGACGTCATTGTTCACAATGATGTGTATGAGGGTGGCAATCAAACTCACGATGTTGGAATCTATAAACCGGTCTTCTATGAAGATGAATTAGTAGGTTGGACGGTTAGTAAAGGCCATTTAACCGATTTAGGCGGTGCAACACCGGGAGGTTATAATCCGCAGCACACAGAGGTATGGCAGGAAGCGATTCGAATCCCCGGCGTGAAAATAGTTGAAAAAGGGAAGATTAGACGTGATGTATGGAAAATGTTGTTTGCTAATACCCGCGTGAAAATTGTGGAAGAAGATGTAAAAGCAATGATCGGCGCTTGTAATATTGGTGAACGGGGACTTCTTAAGGTGGTCGAGAAATACGGATTGGAAACATTCCGTAGTCACTTGAACTATATAATTGAAGCGACTGAAAGACAAACGAAAGAAATTATTCGGAAATGGAAACCTGGAACGTATTATGGTGTCAGCTATATGGTGTCTGATGGTGTTGACCCATTACGAAAATATAAAATTGCAGTCAAAATCACAATTGACGGTGGAAAAGTAAAAATGGATTTTACTGGTACAGATAATCAAGCGCCCGGATTTACAAATATGCCACCCGCAGGGGCAAAAGCGGCCTGTGCAATCGCTTACTTAATGCTAATTAATCCTGGAACAGAGATCGCTCAAAATGAAGGATTATTCTCATCATTAGATTGTTATTTTCCAAAAGGAAGTATCTTGAATCCTTACTTCCCGGCAGCTACTATTGTAGGAAATCAAATAGCTGATGTTTTATTAGAAGCCATTATGAATGCCTTAAAGGATGCAGTTCCGGATCAAGTGACAGCTGGCTGGTGTAAAGCTTGCCCACCGGTATTTACAGGAACGGATCCCCGTAAAAATGAACCCTACTTTGATTTTGGGTTTATGGCAAAAGGTGGTCAAGGTGGTTTGGAAGGATTTGATGGTTTCAATGGCATCGGATTTGCCGGGGCGGCAGGTTGCATGAGATCACAGGATCCTGAAATGTTGGAAATAAAAGATCCTTTTTTCATGGAAGCGTATGAGTATTTGACAGACTCTGCCGGTGCAGGTAAGTACCGTGGTGGGTATGGAACTTATGTGAAAATCCGCATCGATGGTGACAACAATGCCGTTGGAACACTTGGTGATGGAATGGAATATGAGGGAGCTAAATTACCACATGGATTATTTGGCGGCCGGGAAGGCACGAGCAATAATTATCTCCTCTATCTTCCTGATGGAACTACACAAAAGGTAGGTTCCAAAGATATGGTATTCCAAGTGCCAAAAGGGACCTGGCTTGAAATGTATTGTGGAGGTGGCGGTGGCTACGGTTTACCGGTATTGCGTGATATCGATAAGGTTCAAGAGGAAATATCAGACGGACTTTTATCGATCGAGAAAGCGAAAAGTGAGTATGGGGTAGAAGTGGACCCGCAGACAGGAAAAGTAAATCTCGAAGCTACTAATCTATTAAGAAAGCAATTGTTATTATAACAAAGTGGTTGTTTTTGTAAGTTTTCCTAGTAATGTGACAGGCTTTACAAACAAATTGTAGGAGTCTGTCACTTAGGAGAAATCAGATTCATTGGTAGAGAGGAGATTTCAGATGTCACAAAAATTAGAAAACATGATGGAGGACTACTCGCTTGAGGCTGTTCCAGCTGAAATGAGGAGACCGTGGAAGGATCTTGCCGCAGTTGGGGTCGGAATTGGTTCCAGTTTAGCTGTTTTACTTACCGGTGGGTTGGTCACATTTATGGCTGGATTTTGGATGGGAATGCTCGCAGCCTTTATAGCCTTTCTTGTCAGTACTTTTTTCACCATATCATTAGGCGTAATCTCATTTCGTGACGGTTTTTCAAGCAATATCATTTCTAGAGCCTATGCTTTCGGAACAAGAGGTTCCGCCATCGGTTCCTTGATTTGGGCTTTTATGATTATCGGTTTTCTTGGAATGGAAAGTGTATTAATAGGAAACTCGATATTCTTTTATTTTGGTATAGAACCCAATTTAACGATTAAACTGATCTTTTATCTGATATTGACAGGTATATGGGTCGTCCTTTCCCTTTTCGGCAATAAATTAGTTGCCCGGGTTGCACAAATTATGATTCCATTGTTATTCCTAATGTTGCTCTTTATGGTGTTTTTATTAATGAAGGAGGGTTCATTAGTAAAAGCAGTTAGCCACGGTATTCTTGTACCTAATATGACTATTGGCCAAGGTTTTTCAATCGCCCTGAATGCTACTGTAGTACTGGCTGGTTTACTGGCTATTGTTGTCTCGGATTTTACCAGATTTTCAAAATCTCCTCGGGATGTCGTCAAAATAAGCGTTGCTTCGAATTTCTCGTTATTTGGTGTGACGATGTTTTTTGGAGCAATCATTACCTATTTCGGCTATCAATTAACAAATAACTATTTCTTGAAACAAGGAATGGACCCCGCTGCAGCTGGAATGGCTGCCATTACGAATCCGGGGATTACGCTGGTATTGGCAGGAGGCTTTTGGGGGCTGTTAACGATCATTTTCTCGCAGTCAAAAGTACAGGTTGGGAATTCCTATGAAGGAGCGCTTGCACTTGTAAATCTGTTTGATACCGCCTTCAACTGGAGACCAGGAAGAGCGGTGATGGTTGTACTTGCCAACATTATTTCTCTTATCTTTATCTTTGGAAACATCCTTCATTATATTGAAGCATTCTTAACAATCGGTAGTGTACTTCTATGTGTTTGGGTCACGATTGTCTTAACAGATTACTATGTGGTTAGAGGAAAATTAAATATCGGGCAAAAAGGTATAGGAAAGCTTGAAGACATTCCCTCTATTAATTGGAATGGGTTAATCACACTAGTTATAAGTACCGTTACTGGTATGGGCTTATACCAACAAAATTGGTTCCAAGTACCATTTATAATCTCAACGGTATGTGCCTTTGTCCTATATCTTGGATTGAATTATTTAAAGAGCCAGTTTACTTCTTCTGAGAAAAATAATGTGAATAATATTTCAGGTTGATTTTCTAAACAAATTTAACAACTATGTTTTTTAACATAAAAAATTTAATAAATTAGGAGAGATGATGGATGTCAATTAATTTTGAATTAACAGCGGAGCAAAAGAAATGGAAGGAAATTTGTAAGGAGCTGGCACAGGATTTTGCTTTACGTGCCGACGAGCATGACCGCAATCGTACATCACCAGTTGAAAACTATCAAAAGCTCTTTGAAGCTGGTTTATTTGGTTTAACCATTCCAAAAAAATATGGCGGATTAGGGTCTGGTTTCTTGGGATACACAATTGCTGTTGAGGAATTAGCACAAGGCTGCGCAGCAACAGCGATGTCATGGAATATGCATGCAGCAGGAACTGCTGCTATCATGGAAAATCCGGATATCGCGGAAGAAAAGAAGCAAGAAATAGCTGACCTTGTCATCAAAGAAGGGAAATTAATTTGCCAATCTGTTTCAGAACCTACATCGTCCAGTTTAATCGGGCAATCTTACACACCTTCGTTGATTGCCAGAAAAGTCGATAGCGGTTATATATTAAATGGAAGGAAAGCGTTTGCATCTATGTTTGAAGCCAGTGACTATGTTTATCTGTTTGCCCATCCGGAAGAAAACGACAATCCGCAAAGCAGCATTGGCTTCTTTATCTCAACTAAATCGGAAGGCATTAACGTTATTGATGTTTGGGATACATTGGGAATGCGCGCCACTCGCAGTAACACAGTTGAATATAATGATGTTTTTGTACCGGAAAGTGCTGTTCTTCATAAAACAGAAGCTTTCTTACAATCCTTTATTTTTAAAAATGCAGCTTGGGCATTTGGTACATTTGCCTCGATGTACTACGGCATTGGTCGCGGTATTGCGAACTGGGTAAAAGAAACGTTAACAACGCGTAAACCAAAAGGATACTCACAGCCTATGGGCTATCATCCTGCAATGCGCCTACGTGCTGGTGAAATTTTCTCGGAAATGGAAGCAGCAAGACTAATGGTGTATCATGCAGCCTGGCTACATGATACGAAAGGACCTGGACCTGAAACGTATGCCGCTTGCTTACGTGCAAAATATATCATGATGCAAGCGGTAAGCAAAACCGTTCGATCAGCATCAATCGCTTGCGGTGCTCACGGATTAGTAAAAGGTCTGCCATTTGAAAGAATGGTTCGTGATGCGTTTACTGCGCCAATCATGCCGCCAAATGAGGATGCGGTTCTTGATCAAATCGCTGTTATCGATTTAGGACTTAATCCTGAAGATCTACCAGCATTCTTAAAGGAGGAAATTCGCAATGCAGAACCAGCAAAGGTTAACTAATAAAGTAGCAATCATCACTGGAGCAGGAAGTGGGATTGGAAGAGCAACAGCCAAAAGATTTGCGGAAGAAGGGGCAAAATTAGTTTTAAATGATATTAGTCAAGCTAGTTTAGAAGAAATTGCTGCGGAGTTGGATTGTCCTGATCGATGCACGACCGTTAGTGGAGATGTTTCTTTGGAAACAACGGCACAATTATTAAAAGAAACAGCGCTTGAACGCTTTGGTAAGATTGATATTTTAGTCAATAATGCTGGGATCCATTGGATTCAAGATATAACGGAAACATCGGTTGAAGATTTTGACCATGTTATCAATGTTAATTTGAAAAGCATGTTTTTAAACTGCAAAAGTGTTATTCCAGAGATGATGAAACAAAACGGAGGAGTAATCGTAAATTTAAGTTCGGTTTCAGGCTATGTTGGTCAAGAAATGATGGGCAAAAGTACGTTCCTTTATAACATGACAAAGGCTGCAATTTTACAGATGACCAGGTCATTAGCAACACGATATGCAAAAAGTGGAATCCGTGTAACATGTGTGGCACCTGGGGTGACAAAGACAAATCAGATTACAACTGAGCATACGCCAGATTTAGATGGATTTTGGCAGGCGGTTGAAGGCGTACAGCCGCTTGGAAGATATGCAGATCCAAGAGAAATTGCGAATTGCATTGTTTTTTTAGCCTGTGATGAAGCGTCCTTTGTAACGGGTTCTTCCTTGGTAGTTGATGGCGGCTACCTGGCACTATAAAAAATGAGGTAGGTGGAACGAATGAATGGAACAAATAAAAACGAACATAATTGGGATAACTTTATTAAACATGATCGGGTTCATCAAAAGCTTTACACTGATTCTGCAATTTTTGCCGAGGAAATGACTAAGATCTTTGGACAGACGTGGGTTTACTTGGCACATGAAAGTGAAGTTCCGAATGTTAATGACTATAAAACCGGTTACCTGGGCAGCCGTCCAATCATTGTGGTTAGAGATCGCCATGATGAATTTCGGGCATTGTTCAATCGCTGTACACACCGAGGGGCTACGGTTTGCCGGAGTGAACGGGGTTCTGCCAAGGTGTTTACGTGTCCCTATCATGGCTGGAACTTCAAAAACAACGGGGAGTTAGCTGGTGTACCTTGGCCTAAAGCATATGGAGAGGATTTTGATACGAACGAATGGGGGTTAAAGCAAGCAAGAGTAGAAAGCTACCGGGGCTTTATTTTTGGAACGTTAAATCTAAATGCTCCTGCCCTCATTGATTACTTAGGTGCTGCAAGGGAATTATTGGATCAATGGCTTGATCGTTACGATGGGAAGAACATTTTAGTCGGCAATGCACACCGCATGGTTTATAAAGGCAATTGGAAATTAACATACGATAATGCAGCTGATGGATACCATGTATCGTTCTCACATCGTTCATTATTTGAAACAGCAGAGCGGATGGGTGAAGAAAAGGATATGGCTTATTTTGCTGAAAGTCCTGATTATGGTCCAATGGTAGTTCAATATCTTGGCAATGGGCATACGTTTATTGACCAACGTCCCAACTATAAAAACACCGGAGATTTCTGGAAACAACAGCGCCCGCAGCCTGGAAGAGAAGTATATGAAGAAATGATTAGGGAGCGGTACCAAGAACAAGCTGATGCCTTATTGGATCAAGCTATCGGTGCCCAAATGAATCTTAATATATTTCCAAACCTTTGTTTGATTGGAAATCAAATTCAAGTGATTCAACCCTATGCTGTCGATAAAACTGAGTTGATTTGGTATTCAACAATGGTAGAAGGTTTACCTGAAGAGATTAATTTACTAAGAATGCGCACCCAAGAAGATTTTCCGGCATTTGGTGAGCCTGATGATATGACCAATTTTGAAGAATGTCATCTTGGCTTAACAATACCTGAAGTGGAATGGATTCATACTGGCCGCGGGCTGGGAATACCGGGCCGCCAAACAGTGGACGAACATGGGGTTGTGACAGGTCCCGTAACGGACGAATTGCACATCCGTAACTATTACCAAGAATGGAAACGATTGATGTGTCAGCCAACAATGAAAACGCTTTGTGAAAATGTTAAAGGAGGTGTGTCACCGGTATGATAAAAGATAGTTCAAAGGTTTCCTATTATATCAATAACAAATACTACTCAGAAATTCTGGATGGGTTGAAGGATTGGAGTTTGGAAGTAGGCAAAGTCAGTCCTGAGACTTGTCGCGAAATAGAACAGTTTTTGTTTCGGGAGTCGCGCCTGGTTGATGAAGGTAGAATGGAAGATTGGCTTGATTTATTTAGTTCAGAATGTCTCTATTGGGTTCCGATTACACCTGGCGGGGGAAACCCGCTGAAGGAAGTTTCCCATGCCTTTGATGACCGAAGACGTCTTGAAGATCGTATTTATCGACTTCGTACTGGTTATGCCTATTCACAAATTCCAGCTTCTCGTACGCTGCGGATGTTGAGTAATATTGAAGTCTGGCAGGAGGCCAGTGAAGACCAACTCCGTGTAAGAGCTAATTTTGTGCTAACTGAACTTAGAACAGGTAAACAAAAATTATATTCAGGCTGGAACGGCTACCGCCTTAAAAAAGAAGATGGAGAATGGAAGATAGTTGTTAAACAAGTGAATTTGATTGACAGTGACCAGGGCCATGAAAATATGACTTTTATACTTTGATATATCTGAATATTTAAAATTCAATTATAAGGAGAGGATAATAATGAGTGAAATGCTAAAAGTGACAAATGAAGGGTTTATTGCTCGCCATAATTTATGGAATGAAGACCAAATGAAGGCGGCGGAACAAATTTTTGAAACAATTGAAGAGAACAATCTTCGCGTCATACGTGTAGCTTGGGCTGATCAACATGGTATCTCAAGAGCGAAAACATTAACAATACCAGCTTTTATGAGTGCTCTTAAGGATGGCATTGATTTTAATACGGGTCCTCTCTTTTTTGATACAGCCAATGCGATTGTGTTTAACCCGTTTATTAAAGGTGGCGGATTCGATCTTGAGGAATTGACGGGCTGTCCGAACTATTCACTTGTACCAGACCCACTTACGTTCAAGGTTCTTCCTTGGGCTCCAAATACCGGTTGGATCTTATCGGATGCTTACTTAAAAACAGGTGAAATACTTCCTTTTGACAGTCGGCAAATTTGTCGCAAAGCTTTAAAAGAATTAAATGGAAAAGGCTTTGATTTAATAGCAGGCCTTGAAGTGGAATTCTCATTAACAAAGATTGTAAGTGATGAAATAAATCCGGAGTTTTTAGGAGCACCCGGTTCACCTGGAGAGCCGCCGAAGGTAAGACCGGTTGCAAGAGGATACCAGTATCAGTTGGAAGCACATAATGATGAAATCGATGAGGTCATTCAACTTATCGTCGAAAACATTGAGGCGCTTGGGCTACCATTACGCACGATTGAAGATGAGTGGGGACCTAGCCAAATTGAGGTAACATTTGCGCCGATGCGTGGAATCGAAGCGGCAGATGCAATGCTGTTATTCAGAACAGCTGTTAAACAAATTTGTAAAAGACATGGTTATTTAGCAACGTTTATGTGCCGCCCTTCCATCCCTGGTTTTTTCTCAAGTGGTTGGCATTTGCATCAATCATTAGTCGATGTAAATACAGGGGAGAATCTGTTTATGCCAGAAGTTGAAACGGAGTCCTTATCTGTACTAGGAAAGCAATATACTGCAGGGATCCTGAAGCATACCAGAGCCGCAACAGTATTTACAACACCGACGATCAATGGCTATAAACGTTTCAAGCCGAATTCATTAGCACCCGACCGTGCGGGATGGGGTGTTGACAACCGTGGAACGATGATTCGTGTTTTAGGAGGTTACGGAGATAAAGCGACCCACTTTGAAAATAGAGCTGGTGAACCGGCAGCGAATCCTTATCTGTATTTTGCATCACAGATTTTCGCAGGTTTAGATGGAGTAGAAAACCGCTTAGACCCAGGACCAGCGAGCAGTGAGGCATATACGGATGAGCGCGAGTTTATACCGAAGAGCCTTCAGGAGGCAATCGACTCCCTACGTGAAAATGAATTATATCAGAATAGAATGGGTAAGTTGTTTGTTGACTATATTATTAGAATGAAAGAAAGTGAAATCTCCCGCTACATGGCTTATGTAGAGAATGAGAAGGTAGCAGACTATCAAAATATTGTAACCCAATGGGAGCATAAGGAGTATTTTGAAATCTTCTAGTTTTATTAGTCTACGATAGAAAGCTGAGGTGGTAGGTTAATGACAGAAATGGATCAAAAAAACGTAGAGATTTTGAACATAGAATTACTAAAACAAATTGATCGCCTCCGCAAAACAATTGGAATCTACGAAGGGTTGGCTGAGGCGGTCAGAACCGCTACTGTTATTAATAGAAGTATTTATACGGAAGAGGAAGAAGATTGGCTTTCAATTGATCGTGATGATTATGCTAGAGTGATGGAAGTTGTTTCCACACTCGATATCTGGAAACCTTGGAATCACACGATCCAACAACGGATCACCTAGTAATAAGATTCCTGTCAGGGGATGACCCTGATGGGGATTTTATTTGAATATAGTAAGATTATTAATTTAGGAGTGGGAATGGATGTGTGAATTACTTACAGTTAAATCTGAAGAATCGATTCCAATTGAATGGATTTTTCATTATGCAAGTCTACTGGATAAATATGGAATTGCCGGTTTTGGATGGGGTGTTGCTTGGAAATGTGACAATGGACAGATTCGAAGATACCGTGCGATCGAAGGTGTGAGAAATGATGTTCTTGCCCCGCAAACTCTAAAGGGGCTTGAAGCAAAAGAATATCTCGTCCATTTGCGCAGACCAAGTTTAATGAAATCCATGGCCTTTAACAATTCTCAGCCGTACTTAAATGAAGAAGAGTCTTTAGCTTTTGCACATAATGGATATTTTACCAACCATGATCAGTTTCGTCCTTTATTTATCAATGAATTGCAAGGTACTTCTGATAGTGAAATAGGATACCAATATTATTTAACGAAAACAAAAGAGCAAAAGGATCCTGTCATTTCACTAGAATTAACACATCAGAAATTAGAGGGCAAAGCCAATTTAGTTGTCTTCCAAAAAGATCAAGATACTCTTTTATATGCCGGTAATGACGATAACCGGATGTATGTATTCGATCTTGATGATGTTAGATGCGCATCAACCTCACTCCATAGTCAAGATGATTTTTTATTCCAAGCAATTTTTCCGACAGCTACTAATGTTAAACAAATCCCATTATTTTCTGGGTGTGAACTGACTACAGGCAGGCTAAAACATAAAAGTTGCAAATAGGTTCAATAAGGTAGTTTCAAAGACACAATTTTAACTTCATTTAGCAGAAGTCTCCCACTTCCATAAGTGGTGAGATGAATGCAAATTAGTATTTTAAATTCAGTGAGGGTACCAACCCCTGCTGAATAAAGTTAAAGCCTCCGGCGGATGCCACAGATTTTAAAAGGTAATTATCGAGCGAGCTCGATAAAATCTGGGCGCAAATACGCCAAGGCGAATTTGATAGGAGGAAAAATAATGGTGAATTCTATGTTTAGAAAGGATCGTTTTTTACTAGGTACGTTTTGTACAAATTGTGTTGGAGGAATGACGATTACAAAGGCTCCTGAAAGATGGTTAAATTCATGGGAAAACAATCTTAAACTTGCGCAGATGTTAGATGAAGCAGACATAGATTTTATGCTGCCGGTAGCACGATGGGTAGGTACTCCGGGCGAAGAAATTGATTTTCATGGTTCCGTTCTTGAGACGACCACTTGGGCAGCAGGACTTTTGGCATCAACAAAAAATATTAGTGTCATCTCGACGATTCATACTGCTATCAATCATCCGGTCGTTGTTGCGAAACAGCTAGTAACGATGAATCAAATTGGAAACGGTCGTGCTGGTTTGAATATTGTTGCAGGCTGGCACCGACCAGAATACGAGGCTTTAGGGCTTGCTTTATCTGATAGTCACGATGAGCGTTACGGATATGCGCAAGAGTGGTTTGATATCATTCAAAAGCTATGGCAGAAAGAAGACTATTTTGATTGGGAAGGAAACTATTTCAACCTTAAACGTGTAAAAGGTGACCCTCGCCCAGAAAGTGATATTCCGATTATCAATGCCGCCGGATCAAAGGAGGGACGCGATTTCGCAACTCGTAATGCCAATTTCTTATTCACACCAGCGATCGAATTGGAAAATTCAAAAGCTGAAATACAAGCAATAAAGGATCAAGCGGCTGAAAACGGTCGGGATGTTGATGTTCTAACGTTTTCCCATGTCATTTGCCGTCCAACCGAGGAGGAGGCGCTTCGATATTGGGATTATGCTGCCAGAACGAACGCGGATTGGACAGCTGTTGAAAATGTTATTAAAATGCAATTCGCTAATTGCTATTCTTTCCCACATGAAGTTTTAAATTTATTGCGTGAACGGTTTGCCCTAGGACATGGTGGATTTCCGTTAGTGGGAACACCACAACAAGTCGCCGACGGAATCACTGCACTTGCTGAAGCAGGATTTAAAGGAACCACCTTATCGTTTGTTGATTATAATGCTGAATTCCCTTATTTCCGTGATCATGTATTACCAATCCTTGCTGAGCGGGGGTTACGTGGGAATGTGAATAGCTCGAATTTGAACATATCAAAGTAATAACGAAGAGTAAAAAGGAGTGTTTTCAGTATGTCAAAAATTAAAGAAAAATTAACTAAAGAGTTAATAGACTTTTTACAAGGTGAAAGAATTATATCTCTCATTACTGTAGATAAAGAAACAAAAAAACCTACAGTCAGTACGATTTCTTGGTTATTTGCGCATGAAAGTGGTGAGAAAATTAAGTTTGCATTAGGTCATAAATCCTCAAGTATTGAAAATATTGAAAATGATCCATATATAGTTCTTAATGTAGTTGGTCCTGAAAGTTGTTATGAAATAAAAGGTACTGGAAATGTTTCAGCAATAATGCAAGGAACAATGAAGTTTAGAGTAGTAACAGTAGAGATCGATAGTGTGGAAGATATCATTTTTTATGGTGGGAAAATTAATGCGGTACCAGGATATGAAAAAACATATGATGTTGAACTTGCTAATAAAATAGATCATGAGATTTATACTCAATTAAGAAAGTAAGAAGGTAGCTTTTCGGGCAAGTTCGAAAAAGCCCTTGTCGTGTCAAATATAGTGATATAATAAACTAGACCGTTGCCTTGTGTAGCGGTCTAGTTCATTTTGTTTACTTTTATTAAAAGTAAATAAATGAAGTACTTGTAACAATAAAGAAATAGATAATAGGAGGGGATATGGATGGACCTTACACTAATGGTTGTAGCATCGATGGCAATAAATGTTATTATGCTAATTCTACTATTAATCGTATTGAACATGGTATCTAAACAAAAATCTAATAAATTTCAAGCTTCCTTTTCTTTAATAGAAAAAGCGCAGGAAAGGCTTGAGAGAACAGTTCGAGAGGATATTGGGCAAATTAGACAGGAAATGGGCCAGTCAACGAAGCAAACCCGGGAGGAATTAACGACACTTTTAAATTCTCTCAGTCAAAATGTTATGACGACGATCAATCAAATGGCGATTCAAAATAAAAACCAGCTTGACAGTTTTAATAAACAATTAACAGAACTAACGAACATGAATGAACGCAAGCTTGAAGGTGTTCGCCATACAGTTGAACAAAAGTTAACATTTTTACAGGAAGATAATAGTAAGAAATTAGAGCAAATGCGGTTAACTGTAGATGAAAAATTACATGCTACGTTAGAACAACGGCTTGGCGATTCTTTTAAACAAGTAAGTGAACGGTTAGAGCAAGTACATAAGGGGTTAGGGGAAATGCAAACATTAGCTTCTGGTGTTGGCGATCTAAAAAAAGTATTATCGAATGTAAAAGCGAGAGGAATAATGGGCGAAATTCAATTAGGTAATTTATTGGAACAGATCCTTTCACCAGAACAATATGAATCCAATGTCGCAATGAAAAAAGGTTCAGCTGAAAGAGTTGAATTTGCAGTTAAACTGCCATCAAAAGATGAAAGCGGCGGAGTAGTCTATATTCCGATCGATTCAAAGTTTCCTCTAGAGGACTACAATCGTTTGTTGGATGCACAGGAATTAGGGGATGCCCAGGCTGCGGCAAATGCGGCTAAACAGCTGGAAAATCGTATTAAGCAGGAAGCAAAAAGTATTCGCGATAAATACATCAACCCACCTCACACAACAGACTTTGCCGTAATGTTTCTTCCTTTTGAAGGCCTATTTGCGGAAGTTCTACGGCGCCCAGGGCTTTGGGACACTCTGCAAAGGGAACAAAGGATAATTATCGCCGGACCAACAACATTAGCGGCCTTCCTGAACAGCTTGCAAATGGGCTTCAGAACATTAGCCATCCAAAAACGATCCAGTGAAGTCTGGGGGTTACTTGGAGCTGTAAAAACGGAGTTTACTAAATTTGGAGACATTCTCGATAAAACAAAGAAAAAACTCCAAGAAGCAAGCAATACAATCGATAGTGCAGCTACACGAAGCAGAGTTATCGAAAGAAAGCTAAAAAATGTCCAAGAATTGCCGCAACCGGAAACGTATGAACTGTTAGGAGAGTCAGAGTTGGTGGGGATGGAGTAAGGTTATTAGCTAAATTAATAAACAGCGAAAGATACTTAAGTTAGAAAAAAGCAAGGGACCGGTCTTGGTACCTTGTTTTTTTCATGTTTATCTTAATGGAAAGGAAAAACATGAAACTTTTCTTATTTTCAATAATTAAATGGACTAAATCTCTTTATAAGCTATTACATTGCCAGCCTGTATAGTTGGCATAAAAATTGCAAGTTTATAAATGTGAAAAAATGAAATAGGAGTGAGTGAGTCATGACAGACATTTTTAATTTAAATAAAAAAACTGCAATTGTGACAGGTGGAAATCGTGGACTAGGAAGAACAATTGCTTTAGCATTAGCAAAAAGTGGTGCTAACATTGTCATTGTCGGTCGTAATTCGGAGAGAAACCAAGAAGTTGTTGATGAAATTGAAAAACTAGGTAGTAAGGGAGTTGGTTTTTCAAATGACATCACTAACATCAAGGAAATAGACGAAATGGTAGAGAATGTCCTGCGAATATTTGGAAAAGTAGATATTCTTGTTAATAATGCTGGAATATCTCATACAAAGTTTGCTTTTGATGTGACAGAAGAAGAATGGGATCAGGTAATGGCTTTAAATGTAAAATCACTTTTCTTTTGTTCACAAGCTGTTGCAAAGGTGATGAAAGCTCAAGGGCATGGAAAAATTATCAACATATCTTCTGTTGTTGGTGCAGTAGGAGATGTTGGAATCAGCGCCTATACTGCAAGTAAAGCGGCGGTCATTAATTTAACTAGATCACTTGCCTTGGAGTGGTCAAGGTTCGGTATTCATGTAAATGCAATTGGTCCAGCTTATATTGAAACGGAAATGAATAAATCGGAGTTAAGTAATGAGAAAGTACGAGGAAAAATTATTAACAAAACACCATTAAAAAGGCTAGGTATTCCTGAAGAATTGGAAGGCACGATTTTATTGTTAGCCTCTGATGCAAGCAGTTTTATTACTGGTCAAACTATTTATGTAGATGGTGGTTGGTTAGCTCAGTAAAAAGTGGAGCCAATCAATATGAAAAATGTAATATTATACTCTATAAAAATTTCGCAAAAATAAGGAAAAAGTAAATCTTTTTCCTAAAAATAGTACACCAGAGAACCATTAGTTCTGTTAGGGAAAGACAAAATTTAAACTTTAGTTTGGCATCAAAATTGCAATATAATCAACTAGAACAGAATATAGTTTTCTGATTGATGAATGTTAATATGTTACATTGTTCTACTTAAAATATTCAAAAAATATAGAAGATCTGTTCCTTTTGTGGAAAAAAGAAAATCCGCTGCCAGTAATTAATCGGTTTGCGGATTTTCTTTGGAATATATTCATCAGAAAGTTTTGTGTGATGAATATTTTCATCAAATTGCAGCTTTTATTTTAAGAAAATTATAAAAATTAACGTTTTACTCACTTGATTTATTGGCATGAAAATTGCATATTTGAATGTTGTGAACTAGAAAAGAAAAAGGAGTTGAACTTATGTTTGATTTTTGCCCTAACGAAGAACAAAAGTTGATGCTAGAAAAAGCAACAGAAATTATGGAAAAATACGTTTACCCAAATGAAAAGTATATGGTTCCGCACCGTGGTCTACCAAATGAAATATTAAAGCCTTTGCAGGAGATTGTAAAGAAGGAAGGACTATGGGCTGGACATTTACAAAAGGAAGTTGGTGGAATGGGTATTGGCTTCCTTTCTTTAGGCTTATTATCTGAAGTTATTGCAAGAAGTCCAATTGGTCCCTATGTCTTTGGATCGATGGCCCCTGATGCTGGTAATGGCGAAATACTCTGGCATGCTGCAACAAAAGAACAAAAGGAAAAATACTTAATACCTTTGGCAAACGGTGATATTCGCTCATGCTTTGCAATGACGGAACCTGAAGTATCTGGATCTGACCCTCGCATGCTACAAGGGAAGGCTGAGAAGGATGGGAACGAATGGGTCATTAATGCTAATAAATGGTATACTACTGGGGCTGTTGGTGCAGCTTTTGCTATTGCAATGGTAGTAACAGACCCGGATAATGATCCCCATCATAGAACAAGTTTGTTCATTGTTGATACAAATAACCCCGGCTTCGAAGTTGTACGTGAAGTACCTGTTATGGGTGACCATTATCCAGGCGGACATTGTGAAGTTCGTTTTACAAACTGCAGAGTGCGTGAAGAGGATATGCTTGGAAAGCGTGGAGAAGGCTTTAAGTTAGCCCAACTTCGTCTGGGCCCCGGAAGAATCACTCATGCAATGAGATGGATCGGTGTGGCCCACCGCTGTCTTCAGGAATCAGTTGATTTTGCACAAGAACGAAAAGCAGGTGATAAAACTCTAGCAGAATCTCAAATTATTCAAAACTTTATTGCTGATTCAGAAGCTGAAATTCAAGCAGCACGGTTATTAACACTTCAAGCAGCTTGGAGGATGGACCAAGGGGACGAAGCGAGATCTGAAGTATCCATTATAAAATTCTTTGGGGCAAAGGTGTTAAATGATGTGATTGACCGTTCGATCCAAGTTCATGGAATGTATGGCTTAACACCAAATAAGGTACTGGAAGGTTTTTACCGGGAAGCAAGGGCTGCCCGTATATATGATGGAGCGGATGAAGTGCACAGAATGGTTGTGGCAAGACAAATATTAAAAGAGAATAAACAAAATAGACTTGGTAGGGGGGTTACAGTTTAATGGAAAAACAAAGGGTGCAAAGTGTCGATATAGACGGGCTTAATTGGGATGTTATTGCAAAGTTCTTACAGGCAAACATTGAAGGTTTAAGCAATTGTCCAATCGAAGTTCAAAAATTTCCTGCCGGTTATTCCAACCTGACTTATCTTATTAAAATTGGGGAATGGGAGGCAGTATTAAGACGACCACCATTTGGGATGATTCCCCCGAAAGCGCACGATATGGAAAGGGAATACCGAATTCTTTCAAAGCTGTATCCCGTTTTTCCATTAGCACCAAAGCCGTATTTGTATTGTGAAAACCCATCAATCATGGAAAAGCATTTCTATGTTATGGAGAAAAAAGATGGGCATGTTTTGGATGAAGAGCTACCTGCTGAGTATGGTTCATCTGAACAAGTTGGAAAAACTATTTCTGAAGTAGTGATTGATACTCTTGTTAATTTGCATGAAATTGACATTGAAAAAGCTAACCTGATGGATATTGGTAAGTCCGATGGATATTTGGAAAGACAAGTAAAGGGCTGGATAAAAAGATATCATCAATCAAAAACCGACGAAATTCTCGGCACTGAGGAAATTGAAAACTATTTAACAGCTAATATACCTGCGTCACCTAAAGCAACGATTGTCCATAACGATTTTAAATTAAATAATATGATGTTTGATCGAAATGATCCCGGTAAAGTCGTTGGTGTCTTTGACTGGGAATTATGTACGGTTGGGGACCCATTAACAGATTTAGGATCTACATTAGCTTATTGGACTGAGCAGGATGAAGCAGAGACAGGTTTAACATCTGTTACGGATCAACCCGGATTTCTAAGACGAAAAGATCTTGTTGAACTATATGCAAAGAAAAGTAATCGCGATTTATCAAATATTGATTACTATATAACCTTTGCATTCTATAAAATTGCCGTTATACTTCAACAGATTTACTATCGTTATAAAATGGGAGAAATTCAGGATGAGAGATTTAAAAGCCTTAATATTGGCATTAATAATTTGATTTATCAATCGGTTAATGCGAAGAATAGAACGTTATTACGATAAGGTGCCTATGAGAAAAATCCACGTACTGTTTAAAAAAGAGGAAATTGATGAAAGCAAAATTGTAAATTGTGTAGCCGTAATTATCGATGTTTTACTGGCAACATCTACAATTGCTACCATGGTAAATGCAGGGGTAAAAAGGGTCATTCCCGTACTTGATGGAAAAGAAGCTTATTTTGTAAGTCAATTATTAGTGCAAGGTTCATTTATTTTAGCAGGTGAATTGGGAGGTTCCCCTCTGAAGGGTTTTGAAAACCCGGATCCTGAAAAGTTATTAAATTTAGACTTAATGAAAAAAACATTAATTTTATCGACAACAAATGGTACTGTTGCTATAAAAAAATCCGCAGGAGCAGCTGCCATTTATACCTCATCATTATTAAACGGTGCTGCAGTAGCAAAAAAAATTGCTGAAGATCATAGTAACAAAACGGTTTTAATTATTTGCTCAGGGCATTTAGTCCATGAATTGCAAAAGGATGGGCCTTGGCATTTGAGTGACGCTGCTACAATTGCCTTACATTTATACAATGCTCAAAAAAATAATCTAGGTCCTTTACTTCAAAATTCTGAAACTGGAAAATTGTTATTTTCTCTAGGAAGCCTAAAGGCAAGTGAATTTGTTTCAAAAACAAATAGTATTGAAGTTGTCCCCACTCTGAAGGCGCATTCGAAAGGGTTTATGACACTTGAGGATGGAGTAAGAAAAAAAGATGGGAATTTGGAGGAATTGGAATGGAAGGAATTGTAACGGAAAGTAATTTATCGACATTAAAACGGACTGTAAGATCACTTGTAAAAGATCATGTATATCCTGTTGATCGTAATGGTGTTCAATTCTCTGATGAAATTACTAAAGAATTGCAACAAAAAGGGAAACAGTCTGGTCTATGGCTTATGGGTACAAAAAAAGAATTAGGCGGTGCTGGCTTATCATTTTACGACCGCTCAGTACTATTTGAAGAGCAGGTACAACATCGTTTTGGCCTGAGTAAGCCTGCCGGGCTGGCATTTGGAAATGACTTGCCATCATTTCTGGAAAAATGTACATCGGAGCAAGTTGACAAATTTATTAAACCTGCTGTACAGTCCGGCAACGGTTGTTTTGTCGGTGTTTGGGAAGAAATTGAAAATAATAATATTGGGCAATTAGTAACTACAGCAACAAAAGAAGGGGATTACTGGGTTATTAATGGGGAAAAATCATATGTTGCAAATGTTGATAAAGCCAATTTTGGTGTGGTACTTGCTCACTGTATCCATGAAAACGAAGTAAAACCAACATTATTTATTATTAATAAAGATGAATCTATTATTGTTAAAGATACAATGTTGATTGATGTGCAAAAAGTAAGTCAACTAACTTTTAATTCCTATAAACTTCATGACAGTCAAAGAATCGGAGATGTAGGTGAGGGAGTATCTTTAATTAATCAGTGGCTTACTGAATCACAATTAGAAATTGCAGCAAAATGTATTGGAATTGGAAAGAAAGCATTGAATTTAGGAATTGACTACGCCAAACTAAGAATTACAAGGGGAAAACCATTGGCTGAATTTCCTACAATCCGCACAATGATTGCCCGATCAGCTACAGAACTGGAATCCGCAAGACAATTAGTAGGAAGCGCAGCAAAGAAACTTGATGAACATGATAGGAATGCTTTTACATTAGTAGCAATGGCTAAGTTGCATGCCACTGAAGTTGCCTCTAAAATTATTGATAATATCTTTCAAATTCATGGAGGTATGGGTTTTTCGGGTGATGCACCGTTGGAACGTTGGTATAAAGAATTAAGGATTTTACGTCTAAATTATATTGGTTCAGAAACCTTGATTGAACAAATAGCTTTACATTATTTTGAATAAAAAATATTAGACCTATGATACAAAATTATCATAGGTTTTTTATTTTAAAGAAAATTTGAAAGATTCACATAAAGGCATTAATATAAAGGTATATTATGGCAGTACTTTTTAAAAAGGTGGAAGTCAGTAAATATATCATTTATGGAAGGGGGATATATGGAGATGAATTTTATAGATGATACTAAATATAACTTGGTTTCGAATGATACCTTTTATCCAATCATTCAATCCAGCTATGATGGGATTTATGTAGCGGACGGAAAAGGGAATGGGGTTCTCGTAAATCAAGCCTATTCTAGAATAACTGGAATTTCTCCAGATGATCTTATAGGAAAAAACATGAAAGAAGTCGTTGAAAAAGGGCTTGTCTCAGAATCAGTTACATTTAAAGTTTTGGAAGAAAGGAAACCGATTACAATTACTCAAATAGTAAAAGGGAAAGAGGTATTAGTTACAGGAAACCCAGTATTTGATCAAAAGACCGGTGTTATTGCTTATGTTGTTACCAATATGAGAGACATTACGGAATTAAATCAATTGAAGTTTGAATTAAGAAAATCAAGACAGCTCACCCAAAAATATTTAGATGAAATTGAGGATTTCAAAAATAAAGAAATCTATCAAATGCATTTGGATGGTATCGTAGCTCATGACAAAGAAATTATTAAAGTTTTAAAGCTTGCTCAAAAGGTTGCAAAAGTTGATTCAACTGTTTTATTACTCGGTGAATCCGGGGTCGGAAAGGAAGTAATCGTGAAATTATTACATAATACTAGTCATCGTGCGAATAATCCGCTGATCAAAGTGAATTGTGCGGCTATTCCGGAACATCTATTAGAATCTGAACTATTTGGCTACGAAAAGGGGGCGTTTACAGGAGCGGATAATCGGGGGAAACCCGGGTTATTTGAACAAGCGAATGGAGGAACGATTTTTCTAGATGAAATTGGCGATATGCAGCTTGATCTTCAAGCCAAATTATTAAGAGTTTTACAAGAATTTGAAATTACGAGAGTTGGAGGACGAAAGCCAGTTAAAATAGATGTGCGAGTTGTATCTGCAACAAATATGAATCTTGAACAAATAGTAAAAGAAGGTAAGTTTAGAGAAGATTTATATTATCGATTAAATATTGTCCCAATCAAAATCCCTCCATTAAGAAACAGGAGAGCTGATGTTGCCCCTTTGGCATACTTTTTCTTGAATAAAACTAATAACCGCTATCAATTTACAAAGAGGTTTCAGCCTGATGTCATTCATTATTTTGAACAATATATGTGGCCGGGAAATATCCGAGAAATGGAGAATCTCATTGAAAGACTTGTAGTAACTTCTGACCATGATGAAATTAGAATAGATGATTTGCCTCTTTCTGTTCTTGATAGCGGTGTCAGTAAAAAGCCAGAGAAACTATCATTAAAAGAAATTACGGAAAATCTGGAAAGACGTATTATAAAAGAAAACTTAGAAGAGTACAAGACAACTAGAAAAGTTGCTGAAATTCTTGGGATGAGCCAGTCAACATTAGTTAAAAAAATGAAAAGGCTAGGAATTTAGAGAATTTGATTCATATTTTCATCACATGATTCCATAAGTGTTCAAAATTATAATAAAGGTACAAATAATTAAGGGTTTAAACTTTATAAAATTAAAAATAATCTAATAGAGAAATATAATTTTCAGGTAGTTCTAAATAAAAACTTGAAAATTATATTTTTTTGACCCGGAAAATTAATTTGGCACGGTTATTGCATTATTAAATAGTTAAAAACAAAGAAGGGGGTCATTGATTAAATTCTTTGAAAGCGTTTTATTTGTTTGATAGGAGAATATCTGAAGGGGTGATAATATGTTAGCACAACAAATTCTATCCGGTCTTACAGTTGGAAGTTTATATGCGCTTGCAGCTATTGGGCTAGTTCTTATTTATAAGACCTCCGATCTTGTTAATTTCGCACAAGGTGAAATGGCAATGGTAACAACCTTTGTTAGTTTCACGGTCATTAACGGCTTAGGTTTCGGATATTGGAGTGCATTTTTACTAGCGCTGGTCTTTGCAATCTTTTTTGGAGTATTTGTTGAAAGGGTTTTCATGAGAAAGGTTCAAAATGCTCCAATCATTAGTCAGATTATCCTCACACTTGGCTTATATATGTTCCTAAGAGGTATTGCAGGAATGATTTGGGGTTATGATCCTTATAATTACCCTGCAGCGATCGAGGGAAAACCTATTTCGATGGGAAGCTTTTTAGTAACAGCAAATGAAATTTTCATCTTTGCGGTAACTCTAGTATTAATGTTAATCTTTTTCTTTATTTTTAGATATACGACAATAGGTCTTGCGATGCGGGCGGCTTCCTTAAATAAACAAACATCGATGCTAATGGGTATTAACGTAAGTATTATTTTTTCTATTACTTGGGCAATCAGCTCAGTGTTAGGAGGAGTGGCAGGAATATTAATAGCTCCAACTACTTTTCTAGATCCAAATATGATGGGGGAAGTTGCCATAAAGGCATTTGCGGCAGCTGTTCTCGGTGGTTTCTCAAGTTTACCTGGTGCCGTAATTGGCGGCATCTTAATTGGCTTATTTGAAAATTTAATGGGTGGTTATGTCTCAGCAGAGTTGAAAAATGCTTTTGTGTTTTTACTAATAATTCTTATTCTTTATGTAAAGCCAACTGGGCTATTAGGAGCAAAACAACAGATAAAGAAGGTGTGATGAAGTGAAAAATATACTTTCAAACTATAAACTTATATCTCTATTAATTTTGGTCAGTTTGCTCTATCCATTCCTAGTGGGGCAATCATCTTCTATGGTTTACCTCGGGAGCCTAATCATTATTTATGTCATTATCGTGACTGGTTTAAATATCCTTATTGGTTATGGTGGGCAAATTTCTATAGGGCATGCCTCGTTTTTAGCAATTGGTGCCTATACTTCAGCTATTTTGACATTAAAGTTAAGTCTTCCATTTTTAGTTGTCCTTCCATTATCAGGTTTTATCACGGCTTTCATCGGTTTTATCGTAGGGATGCCGGCAGTGAAATTAAGTGGACATTTTCTCGGTGTAGCAACTTTGGGTTTTGGTGTTGCCATTCCAGAAATTCTACTTAAATGGGATGCTTTAACTGGTGGTTTTTCTGGTTTATTCCCCGAAAGACCATCAATATTTGGATTCTCTTTTACAACAGATTTACGGATATATTACCTAGTTTTAGCTATAGGATTGATTGTAACTTGGCTCGTTCATAATTTAATAGAAGGTCGAATTGGTAGATCATTTGTGGCAATTCGCGAGAGTGAAGTTGCTGCCACATCAGTTGGAATTAATGTTTCTTTATACAAAACGTTAATGTTTACGATTAGTGCTTTCTATGCCGGGATAGCGGGAAGCTTATATGCTCACTTTATAGGTTTTATAAGCCCTCATGATTTCAATATAAACATTTCATTTTCGGTGTTAGCAATGGTAGTAGTGGGCGGATTAGCCTCAAAAATTGGACCGTATATTGGAGCTATTGTTTTGACGTTAATTCCTCAGTTTACCGACCATGTACCTGGGCTTTCTCTAGTTGTAACAGGTGCAGCACTGATTTTGATTATTTTGTTTTTGCCTGATGGATTGGCTTCCATTCAAGCTAAACTAATACAATTAAAAGCAAAAAAGGTTAACCGAAAAAACTCTGCATTAATTAAGGTTACAGCAGAAGTAAAAAGTGAAGGTAGGTGAAGATATGTTTTTAGAGTTAAAAAATATTTCAATGACTTTTGGCGGATTGGTTGCGATCAATGATCTCGATTTGTCCATTGAGCAAAATCAAATTTTTAGTTTAATTGGACCCAATGGAGCTGGGAAGTCCACAGTTTTAAATATAATTTCGAGATTTTATCAACCTGCTTTAGGGCAAATCCAATTTGAAGGTACAGACATGTTGAAAATGAAACCACATCAAGTAATAAAGAAAGGGATAGCAAGGAGTTTTCAGAATGTTGAATTATTCTCAAACATGTCTGTAATTGATAATTTAAAAACAGGCTATCATACCTACCTAAAAAGTGGTGTGTTTTCAAGTAGTTTCAGGCTTCCGAATGTTAGAAAGGAGGAAAAAAAACTGCATGATAAGGCTTTAGAGATCCTGGTAGCCTTTAATATAGATCATATCGCAAATGAAACTGTTAAAAATTTACCATATGGTTTGCAAAAGCAAGTTGATATTGCGCGTGCACTTATGGTTAATCCTAAACTACTGCTTCTTGATGAACCGGTAGCAGGAATGAATCCAACAGAAACGGAACGATTAGGAAGGGTATTTCAACGACTTCGGGATGACTGGGGAATCACCATATTAATGATTGAACACGATATGTCGTTAGTGATGGATATATCAGACCGAATCGCTGTTCTAGAATTTGGCCGGAAAATCGCTGAAGGGATCCCCAGTGAGGTTCAAAAAGATCCGAATGTGATTGCAGCTTATTTGGGGGAGAGGGTTGAAGGTGCTTAAACTTCAAAATATCTATGTGAACTACGGGAGTATTGAAGCCTTAAGGGATGTTAGCTTGGAGGTTTCAAAAGGATCTATTGTTGCATTGTTGGGATCAAATGGAGCTGGAAAGTCAACGACTTTGAAAACGATTTCGGGTTTAACGAAGCTGATAAGCGGAAAAGTAATATTTGATAATGAAAACATTCAAAATCTTAAACCAAATCAAATTGTTAAAAAACAGATTATTCATTGTCCGGAAGGTCGACAAGTATTTTCACAGTTAACAGTTTTAGATAATTTACGACTTGGTTCTTATTGTCGCAAAGATCGTGGACAAATTAAGAAAGATTTAGACCATGTATTAGAGCTGTTTCCGAGGTTAAAGGAACGACTTACTCAAAGTGGTGGAACGTTAAGTGGTGGTGAGCAGCAAATGCTTGCTATTGGGAGAGCATTAATGGGAAAACCTAAATTGCTTTTACTAGACGAACCATCCTTAGGTTTAGCTCCGCTCATTATTGATGAAATATTCAAAATAATAAAAAATATAAACAAGGAAGGAACATCAATCTTATTAGTTGAACAAAATGCTAACCTTGCACTTTCCATTTCGGATTACGCCTATATTCTCGAAAATGGAAAAGTGGCTTTATCCGGTAAAGCAAAGGAACTAAAAAACAATGAAAAAGTTAGCGAGTTATATTTAGGTGTTAAAGCCTAGTTAACTATATACCAATAATAACTATGGGGGAGAAAGAAATGAAAAGAAAAAGCTTGTTAATGTTGTTTAGTTTGTTATTGCTCATCGGTACCATCTTAACTGGTTGCGGTGGAGGTGATAATAAAGCTTCGACTTCACAACAGTCAGAAACATCCGGGAATAGTTCTAATTCAAATAGTGAAACCACCGTTAAACAATATTCCCAAGGGGTCACTGATCAAACAATTAAGATTGGAAACTGGGCAACACAATCGGGAGCTGCCGCAATGTACGGACCAATAGCTAAAGGAATTGATGCATACTTAAAATATGTGAATAACCAAGGGGGAGTAAATGGTCGGAATTTCGAGTTTGTTACTTATGATGAGGAATATCAACCTTCACGAGCTGTTGCTATTGCTAGAAAGTTAATTCAAGAGGATAAGGTTTTTGCGATTGTTGGGAACGATTGTACTTCTTGTAATAAGGCTGCTTTACCGTTATTTAAGGATTCAGGAGTTTTAGTTGTCGGAGTTTCAAGTGGTTCTGATCTATTTGTTAATCCTGTAACCCAAAATGTTTTTGGCCTATTAACGAATTATGCGGTCGAAGGCCGTATTTTTGCAAGATATGCAGTTGATGAGCTTGGAGCTAAAAAGGTTGGGATTTTTTATCAAAATGATGATTTTGGTAAAAGTGGTTATTTAGCTGCCAAAGACGAATTAGCTAAAATAGGGGCGAAATTGGTGGAGGAAATCCCCTATAATTCTACTGATGTTGATTACAAATCGGGTGCAATAAAAATGAAGGAAGCAAAGCCGGATATAGTATTATCATTCTCAATCACTAAACCAACGGCTTCAATTAAAAAAGAATTACATGATATAGGGGTTAATGTTCCATTTATCGTAACTGGTGTAACAGGTTCCGATAATAGTTTATTTGAGTTAGCTGGAAATGCGTGGACAAATGTTTATAGCTCAAGCTGGTTAAACCTTATTGGCAGTGATGATGATAAAGTAAATGCCTATGTAGAAACACTTAATAAATATTATCCGAACGTAAATCCAAGTGGACCAGCACAATGGGGTTGGGCCGAGGCTGAGGTATTAGTTGAAGGGATTAAAAGAGCTGGAGACGATTTAACTTGGGGAAATGTTATAAAGCAATTAGAATCAATGGATAAATGGAATGAGGGGATGGCCTTTAATGTCACTTATGGTCCTGATAATCACTATGGATCAACTTCCGTATTTATTATTAAAGATCAAGATGGACAAATGGTTAAACAATCCGACATTTTAACCTATGAGGTTGAAAAATAATGAACAGGAAGGGAATTCTATTCCCTTTCTTATCCTAAAATTAAGGGGAGTTATTCATGAGAAAAATAGCTGTTTTAGGTGCCGGTACAATGGGGAGCGGGATTGTACAATTATGCGCAGAGCATGGATATGACGTTTTGCTGTTTGATATAGACATAAAAGCCTGTGAAAAAGCAGTACAAAAGATTTCTATGTTTTTGCAGCGTTCAACAAGACCAAAAAAGTCTGAAGAAGAAATTAAAACTATTTTGGATAATATCGGCATTACATCAGACTACAATGACTTGGCCAAGGTGGAATATGTAATAGAAGCGGTCACGGAAAAAATGGAAATAAAAAAAGAAGTTTTAAAAAAATTAGAGGAAGTTTGTATGGAAGAAGTAGTTTTTGCCACAAATACATCTGGACTAAATATAACGGAAATGTCATCCGTATTAAAAAATCCAGCAAGATTAATAGGGACCCATTATTTTTATCCACCTCCCAAAAATCAACTTATAGAAATTATTCGCGGTTTTCATACAAGTGAGACTACTGAAAATATTGCCAAAGAGTTTGTAAACTCATTGGGAAAAAAAGCAATTTTCATCAAAAAAGAAGCTCCATTATTTGTATTTAATAGAATTGTAGTGCCTATGATAAATGAGGCTATTCTCGTACTTGAAGAAGGGATTTGTGAAAAAGAAGAAATAGACGATGCCTTAATGATTGCAGGCGGTCATCCCGTCGGCCCTTTGACATTAGCAGATCTTATTGGCTTAGATACACTTCTTCATGTGATGGATACAATCTTTGCCGAAACTGGTGATCCTAAGTATCGACCGGCTTCATTACTTAAGCAAATGGTCCGTGCTGGTTTGTTGGGAAAAAAATCTGGTAAAGGATTTTATGAATATACACAAGTTGAAAGAACAGTGTCACAAGTATAGCAAATAAATGTGATAGTACATCGGAATTTCGAATGTTTATTCGTTAGATTTATTGAAAGAGAAAGGGGAGGGAAGGATGAAAACACCTACATTTGATTTAACTGGGAAGGTTGCACTTGTAACCGGAGGTAGTAAAGGTATTGGATACGCAATGGCGGAAGCTTTAGGTTTATATGGTGCTAAGGTTGTCATTTCAAGCCGTGGTAAAGAAGAAGGTGAATTAGCCGCACAAAAGCTTAATGAGCAAAATATCAATGCTTGTTATATCCAATGTGATGTTATGAAAAAAGCGCAAATTGAAAGTCTTGTTGAACAAATTGTAAATGAATATGGATCACTTGATATTTTAATTAATAATGCTGGAATGAACATAAGAAAACAATTAATTGATATCGATGAAAGCGATTGGGATACAGTACTTGGTGTAAATTTAAAAGGTGTTTTTCTTGTTGGTCAAACAGTTGCAAAACAAATGATTAAACAAAAGTATGGGAGGATCATTAACGTTTCTTCTATTTTGGGATCAATTGCAATGCCTATGCAAACTTGCTATGCAGCCAGTAAGGGCGGAATCAATCAGATGACAAAAATATGGGCCGATGAATTAGCCGTATACAATATTACTGTAAACGCGATTGGACCAGCTTATATTAAGACGCCAATGACAGAAGAATGGCTTGCGGATCCTAAAAGACATCGCAATATTCTTCAATCAAAGATGATTAAGCGGATGGGAGAAGTTACTGATTTAATTGGTCCTGTTGTATTTCTAGCCTCAGACACATCCGCTTTCGTGACAGGGCAAATTCTTAATATTGATGGGGGGTGGACAGCAAAGTAGTATAAAGTAATTTCAGAATGTGAGGTGGAAAAGTTAATGAATATTGTTAAGGAAACCCACTTTGGAAGAGAATTAAATGTTTTTAAAAATCGTCCGAAAAATCTTACTGAACTATTGAGTGCAACCATTGATAAATTTCCGGAAAATGAAGCGCTAGTCATGGGTGGAGTTCGTTTAACATACAAAGAAATGTACGAAAAGGTTGAAAACATTGCTGGAAATTTACAACATCTATATGACGTTGGTAAAGGTGACCGCATCGCACTTTTACTTGGAAATTCAATAGAATTTGCATTATTAGTGTTTGCCTGTGCAAGGATTGGAGCTATTGTTGTCCCTTTAAACACGAGATTAAAGTCTGAAGAACTTGCATTTATGCTAATCCAATCTGAAACTAGCATATTATTTGTAGATGATGAATTCGTTAATATTGCAGAGAAAATAAAGGGGAACTCTGCAACAAATCTTCAATATTTGTTCTTAATTAATTCTGAAGGTTCACAATATAAGGACTATATACCATTTGAAGTGCTAGAGCAAAAGTCAACGGTTGCAAATGTTATTGTCGGTGAAACAGACCCATTATTTATTATGTATACATCAGGTACGACAGGTTCACCAAAAGGGGCGATTGGAAATTATTTAGGTGCAATTCATAGCAGCCTAAATTATGAATATATATTAAAGACGGATCAGCAAACAAAAACGTTAATTGCCGTTCCACTCTTCCATGTTACAGGGCTCATTGGTCAGCTTATTCATATTGTTAAAGTTGGCGGAACATCAGTCATTATGCGCAGATTTAAGACAGAAGAATATATACGCCTAATTACGGAGGAAGAAATAACATTTCTTTTTAATGTACCCACAATCTATGTAATGCTTACCTCCCATAAAGATTTTGAAAAATATAGTTATCATTTTGTGAAGTGTATCGCCTATGGTGGAGCACCAATGTCAACAGAAACTATAAATGCAATCCAAAAATATTTCATTAATGCAACACTTCACAATGCCTACGGTGCAACGGAGACTCATTCACCAGCTACCATTATGCCACAAGATTATTCTAGTGATAAATTAAGCTCAGTTGGATTACCAGTGCCGGTGGCTGAAATGATGGTCGTAAATGAATTCGATAAACAGTGTAAGCCTGGGGAGGTAGGGGAATTGCTCATTAAAGGCCCTATATTGATAGGAGGATACTGGAAAAACGATGAAGCTAACAAAAATTCATTTTTCGGTGATTACTGGAGGTCTGGAGATTTAGCATTAATCGATGGTGATGGCTTTGTTTATATAATGGACCGTAAAAAGGATATGATCAATCGTGGCGGAGAGAAGATTTTTTCAATAGAAGTGGAAAATGTTCTCTATGAGCATCCGAAAGTTCTAGAAGCTGCAGTTGTTGGCATTCCAGATGAAATGTGGGGAGAAATTGTAAAAGCGGTAATCGTTCCAAAGAAAAGTGTAAAGATAGACGCTGAGGATATAAAAGTGTTTGTCTCTCAAAAATTAGCTGATTTTAAGATTCCAAAAGTCATCGAATTTGTAGATGAGTTACCAAGAAATCCGGGCGGAAAAATACTAAAACATGTATTAAGGTCCTGGGCAAAAAAAATCTATTGAATAAAAATAGGGGGAATAATAATGAAGAATGTTTATATTATTGGTGGGGCGCGAACTCCTTTTGGTAAATTTGGAGGAAGTTTAAAAGATGTTTCTGCAACAGAGTTGGGAGTTATTGCTAGTAAAGCTGCGTTAGAAAATAGTAATCTAACAGCAGAATTAGTTGATAATGTTGTAGTAGGAAATGTAATCCATACAGCTAAAAATTCTTCCTATATTGCTAGGCATATTGCCCTAAATACTGGAGTACCTATTGAAAGCCCAGCCTTAACGTTAAATCGCTTATGTGGGTCAGGACTACAAGCTGTAATTTCGGCAGCGCAGTCTATTAAGTTAGGAGAATCATCTGTAGGGTTGGCTGTAGGTACAGAAAATATGAGTCAATCACCACATGTATTGAGAGATACACGATTTGGGACTGGATTAAAAAGTCCACAAATCGATGATATGCTTTGGGCAACATTAACTGACGAATATATCGGTAGTGGTATGGGTGTAACAGCAGAAAATTTATCAGAAAAATATGAAATCACAAGACAAGAGCAAGATGAGTTTGCGTTACATTCACAGCAAAGAGCATTACTCGCTAAAGAAAGCGGGAGACTTAAACAAGAAATTGTTCCTGTATTAATAAAAAAGAAAAAAAGCAAAGAACTTTCCATTGAAAACGATGAACATATTCGCACAAATTCAACCATCGAAGATTTTTCAAACCTTAAGCCTGCCTTTAAACAAAATGGAACAGTTACTGCCGGAAATGCAAGTGGCATAAATGATGGTGCGGGGGCAATTGTACTTGCTAGCGAATCATTTATCAATCAAAATCCCATGGTTAAGCCAGTAGCTAAAATTGTTTCCTGGGGATTAGCTGGTGTTGATCCGGGATATATGGGAATTGGTCCCGTTCCGGCCATAAAACAGGCTTTGGAAAGAGCAAAATTGACAATTGACGATATTGACCTATTTGAAATTAATGAAGCATTTGCTGCTCAATACTTAGCTGTAGAAAAAGAGTTAGGTTTAGACCGTGAAAGAGTAAATATTAACGGTGGAGCAATTGCTTACGGACACCCCGTTGGTGCTTCTGGTGCTAGAATACTAAATTCTTTAGCTATTGATTTAATTAACCAAAAGAAAAAGTACGGAGTTGCCTCTTTATGTATTGGTGGCGGTCAAGGAATAGCGATGATTATTGAAGCCGTTTAATACCACTAGGTTTACCGGGCATTTAGCAACGGACCACATATTTTCTCGGTGAGAATCATATTACAATTATAAAAGATTGATCTCTGAATTGTACAGAGATCAATCCTTTTGCTTTGACATTGTTCGTTTGAGGTCGTATGGAATCTTATTCTCTTCCAGCCTCAACTAGTATATTAATCTCAAATTCCAAATCAATAAGCATCTGATGGTCCGCTGTGCTTTCATTGTCTCTGGTTGTTAAATAATCTCCAACCAAAATAGAATTTGCCGAATTTAATCGTAAGGGTTGTAAGCTTTGTAAGTTTACTTCTCTACCGCCTGAATCAAAGGTATGTGAGGTTGTAACGGATTCACGGGTTCTCTTGCACCCGTCATTCTTTTAGCTTGTTCGTGTTTTAAAATGACAAGGCACCTCGATACTATAAAAAATTCCGTGGATACTGCTTATGAACCACAGTTCAGAATTTTTTCCAAATGTTTTACCGTTGGCGTTAAGTTAGCAAAAAAATATGCTTCACGAAGCCTACGGGAAGATGCACATTCATTTAAATAGCCTGAACTACCACAGTGCAGCATATTAGCTTGAACAGCATCAAGAGTTAAATAAGCTATTTCAAGGCGTAGTTTGGCTATTTCCGTCCAATTAAACAGATCTTCTTCAAATAAAACTTCAATCTTCTTTTGAATTTGTTGAACTTCATCATGAATGTGATATGCTTGTTTTTTCAAATAGCGATTACAGCCATTTTGCTTTTGCTCAACATGATCAATTGAAGAAATTGATTCTTTTGTTACACCTACTCCAAGCGGGAGTTGGTATAGAACGAAGGCAGAGCGGATTACCTTTACAAACTCATCTGCATCCTCTGATAACACCCATTCCTTTGGAATAAATACATTGCTAAACTGGCAGGAATATGTTGCACTTCCGTTGACACCAAAGAATTCCACCTTGCCCTTCATTTTCAAACCTTCTATTTGACAAGGTACGAAGCACATTACACGCTTGTTTTCATTAACAGCTGCGATAACACCAAACCAATGATTTTTACCAAGATTTGATACTGCCGGTAATACACCGGAGAGGAAATAACCCCCTTCTGTTGGTTTCGCACTTAAATGTAGGTCCTCTAGGCCCGCATAATATTTCATGGGGTTTGATAAACCGGTTGCAGCTAAAATCTCTCCATTCTCCAGTAGTGGTAAAAACTTTTGATGTAATACCTCATTACTTGTATTTCGAACGTATGTTAAAGCAGCAAGGTGGCACCATAGACAAAAGGCGGTAGTCATACAAGTTTTTGCAGTTTCTTCGACTAAATGCATATCATCTAATATTAATTCCTTCTGAGATTTATTGACAGAAGTAAACAGACCAGCCTCACCTAATCTTTTCAAAAAGTTTTCAGCATAAAATGCTTCGACATCAATCTTTTTCACATAGGGCTTTAAATCCTGTTCAATTAAAACTTTAAGTATTTTAGATTGTTTTAATGCAAAATTATTCATTATGAACCCACCTATAATTCTAGTAAATTATTAAAAAGAATATGGATAACAAAAAGGAAAGATTGTTACGTTTCATACTGAATTTAACCTTAGTTTTCAAACCAACTTAGTTGGTTTAAGGATAATAATAATGCACTTTATGTAAAAAGGCAATAAAGTGTTTTGATTATTCAACATAAATTACAGACCGAGGAAAGAGAGGCTTTTAACCATTTTTGATTTAAAAGCCTCAATCAAAGGTACGTAAGCTTTAAGATTAATTATTTTCAGTCAAAATTTCTGTAATCGAATCAATCGGTGTTTGTACAGCTTCCCGTGCTCGTTTTACAGCTGCAACATCCGGTGCATCATAGAAGCACAAGCATTTCGTCATATCCTCACACACATACGTTCTTGAAAAAGCTACCTCTGGAACCTCTTGATAGTGAACTGAGTTTTTCTTCTTTCTTTCTAAGTACTGCTCCATTGTGATATTTTCAGGAATATTCCATTCAACCAAGTAATTGACCACATCTTTATCTTTCTTTACATCTTCTAGGTCTTTCCCAACAAGGCGAACCTCTTTAATCAGTTGGACTGGAATGTCAGCGTTTCTTAATGTGTTAGTTGCCTCATTCCGGTCTTCAGCTTCAATAATAAAAAATGAACGTGAAAAATCTTTTGAAACTTGAAGCTCAATTAATGCTGAATTAGTTTCAGTAAGTGCTACTTGAAGGTCACTGGCTTTTTGATTCAATTCTTTTTTTGTAGAAACGATTCCCTGTAACGATGATTCAATTAAATAAAGTCCCATATTAAATACCTCACTTTTAATCCTATTAATTAACAATTATGAATTGTTTATAGGTTATATTATTATACCTAATTAAAAAAATCAACCAACTTTTTTATTTTTTCTATGGTAAAATTATTTTAACTGGAGGGGGTATATTATGAAATCTAGATACGATATTCCATGTAATATCGCCCAATCACTAAATATTATTGGGGACCGTTGGACGCTACTAATCGTTCACGAAATATTAACGGGCAAGACATTGTTTAATGAAATTAAAAAATCCCTTAATGGTATATCTTCTAATCTTTTATCTGATCGGCTGAAATATTTAGAAGAAGAGGGTCTTATAAAGCCGGAACTGTATTCAGAGCACCCACCACGCTATTCTTATAGATTAACTAAAAGTGGGGAAGAGCTTGAGCATGTATTTAATGCCCTTATTATTTGGGGAAGCAATTATTTGCAAAAGTGCTATAAAAAACTGATTGATGCAGATAGTGGGGAAGAAGTCGCCATTGCTTATTACACTAAAAAAACAGGAGAACTTGTTGAAAATCTTAAAGTGATCGCTGTTGAAAATTTACATCAATAAACAAAATAGTGGTTAAACAGAGCTAATCATCTTTTCGTGGATGGTTAGTTTTTTTATACTGATAAGTATAAAATTTTAAAGGATATCAGTATAAGAAAGGACATCGACTTCCGCCATTATGGGCGGAAGTCGTGTCTTTCTAATAAAAAACAACTTTTAAAGTATTTTATATATTATTATTGAAAATTTTAACAAAGTGTAATAAGATTACTTTCAACAATTAAAACTAAGTAATTCTATATGAATTAATTGAATGGAAAAATTAATATTAGATAGTTGATTGTGAGAGAGGTGAACAGGTTGGAATTGCAGCAACCATTAATGATTAGTATACAAAATGTTGACAAAAGTTTTCAAAAAAATAAGCAGGAAAACAAAGTATTAGAAAATATCTCACTGAATGTTCAAAAAGGTGAAATTATTTCAATTTTAGGTGAAAGTGGTTGTGGCAAAAGCACCTTATTAAATATCATTGGTGGTTTTGAAAAAACAAGTAATGGTCAGGTTTTTCTTGATGGAGAATTAGTGACGCAACCCAATCGGAAATGTATTATGCTATTTCAGAACTATGGTTTACTTCCTTGGCGTTCAGTACTGAAAAATATTGAGTTTGGCCTAGAAGGTTCAGAACTAACATCTTCAGAACGAATTGAAAAGGCACTGCATTATCTTGATTTAGTAGGGTTAAAAGGGAAGGAAGGGCTGTTTCCACATGAACTATCCGGGGGAATGCAGCAAAGAGTTGGGATTGCTAGAGCGTTAGCCGTACAACCTGAATTAATATTGCTAGATGAACCATTTGCTGCACTGGATACTTTTAATCGTTATTATCTGCAAAATGAACTTCTACGTATCCAGTCTTGTGAAAAATCGACGATGATCCTTGTCACACATGATATTGATGAAGCAGTATATTTGTCTGATCGTATTTTTGTTATGCGTCCTAACCCAGGGTGCATACATAAAGAAATTAAAATTTCACTATCAAAGCCGCGTGATCGCAGCAATAGTGATTTTCAGCATTATCGGAATATTATTTTCAATGAATTCCATTTCGGTCGACCGGAACCGCCGCTTGAATTTAATATCTAATTATTAAATTATTTAATAGGGATTAATAGAAAAGGAGATTACCAATGAACAAACTCTTAAAATTTATCAAACTGCTTCTACTTGTCGGGGTACTTATCACTTCCCTTGTTGCTTGTGGGGCAAGAGGAAGTGAACAATCTTCAGGAAATAAAACGAACGAAAAACGAACAATAAAAATAGGTTACCTGCCTATTACACATGCTGTGCCACTGTATATTGAAAAAGAACAAGCAAAATATCAAAATTTTGATCTTGAGCTTATCAAATTTGGCTCTTGGATGGAATTAGTTGATGCCCTAAACACTGGTCGTATTGATGGGGCCTCGATGCTTGTGACTTTGGCAATGAAGGCCAAAGAACAAGGAATTGATTTGAAAGCCGTTGCCCTTGGGCATCGAGATGGAAATGTACTTATTACAGCAAACAATATTACTAGTGTGCAAGACTTAAAAGGGAAAAATTTTGCGATTCCTCATAAATTCTCAACTCATAATATATTGCTTTACCAAATGTTAAAACAAAATGGTCTAAAGTATGAGGAGATCAATCCGGTTGAACTTCCTCCAGCTGAAATGCCAGCAGCCCTATCTGAGGGAAGAATTGATGGATATGTTGTTGCTGAACCATTCGGTGCTGTGTCCGTAGCGATTAGCAAAGGAAAAGTTTTAGTCCAAGATAATCAGGTTTGGAAAAATTCGATTGATTGTGCATTAGTGCTTCGTGGTGATTTTATAAACAATGAAAATGCCATTGCCCAGGAATTTGTTGATTATTATATAGAAGCTGGATATACTGCGGAACACAAGGATCAAAGTACTCAGGAAATGTCATTAAAATATATGAAAGTAGAAAAAGATGTTATGGATTTGTCATTTAAATGGATTAATTATGATAATTTAAAAATTCAAGAAGAGGATTATAAAGAATTAACAAACAATCTTATCGAGATGGGATTACAGGAAAATCCTCCTACGTTTGCAGACTTTGTTAATAATTCTTTAATCGATAAAGCGAAGTGAAAAAATGGTAAAGCTTAAAACTATTATTAATGCATTCATCGGTTTTAGTATTTTAATAATTATTTGGCAAATGATTATTATTATTGGAAAGTACGATTCAGCTCTTTTTCCGTCACCATTACACGTGTGGGATGGATTGGTGTCACTTATCCAGGATGGAACAATGTTTACGAATATTCAAGTTAGCATCATGCGATTTTTAGTGGGGTACCTTTCGGCTGTTTTAATTGCTGTTATTTTGGGGCTTATTCTTGGAAGAATTCCGATATTATGGGGAGTTATTGACCCAATTGCTCAAGTTTTACGTCCAATTTCTCCAATTGCGTGGTCACCTTTTATTGTCCTATGGTTTGGTATCGGGGACATACCAGCAATTGTAATAATTTTTATTGCTGCCTTCTTTCCTGTGTTATTATCAACAGTAAGCGGTGTGAAAAAGGTTGATCAAACTTACTTGAAGGTCTCTCAAAATTTCGGCGTTAAGAAACTTGAATTATTACGCAAGGTAATTTTTCCGGCTACATTTCCTTATATAGCAAATGGTCTCCATATTGCAGTAGGAACAGCTTGGATTTTTCTTGTTGCTGGTGAAATGGTTGGAGCTCAGTCAGGTCTAGGATATTTAATCGTGGATGCAAGAAATTCAATGAGACTTGATTTAGTAATGACCGGAATTTTATTAATCGGAATCGTTGGTTTACTCCTTGATAAAATTGTCGGGCTTTTTGAAAGCTGGATTAATCGAATCTGGGGGAGAGCTAATAATTAGGAGAACTGGAACTTAAAAAGAGTGAAAGCAAGGAAGTGGTTGGTTTCCTTGCTTTTTTTACCTAGAAGGTTATTCCAAACCAGCTTCAACAGGTTTTCTTATGAGATCGATCTCAAAACCTAAATCAATTAGCATTTGATGGTCAGCTGTACTTTCAGCGCCCTGTGTAGTTAAATAGTCTCCAACAAAAATAGAATTGGCTGCATAAAGTCCTAGAGGCTGCAAGCTTCGTAGATTTACTTCTCTGCCACCTGAAATTCGAATTTCTTTATCAGGATTAATGAATCTGAACAATGCTAAAACCTTTAAACAATATCTAGGATTCAAATCCTTAGTTCCTTCTAATGGAGTTCCATCAATGGCATGGAGGAAGTTAACGGGAATAGAATCAGCACCAATAGCTTTTGCATTTCGTGCCATACTGATTACATCGTTTTTAGTTTCTCGCATTCCCACGATTACACCGGAGCATGGTGAAATGCCGGCTTCTTTGATCGTATTTACTGTGTTAACTCGATCATCAAAAGTATGAGAAGTAGTAATGGATTCATGGTGTTCTTTTGATGTATTGAGGTTGTGATTATATCTGTCAACACCAGCATCTTTCAATCTTTTAGCTTGTTCAGGCTTTAAAATACCAAGGCACGCACAAACTTTTAGATTGTAATTCTCTTTAATTTCTTTAACGGTTTCAACAACAGTATCTACCTCTCGGTCACTTGGCCCACGGCCACTTGCAACGATACAATATGTACCCACATTTAATTTATTAGCTTGGTCAGCACCTTTTAATAATGATTCCCTATCTAACATATAGTATTTTTCAATTGGTGCGTTAGCAACAGAGGATTGAGAGCAATACCCGCAGTTTTCAGAACAGTTTCCTGATTTCGCGTTCATAATCATGTTTAATTTTACCTTTGTTCCGAAGAAATGCTTTCGAACTTGAAATGATCCATGAAGCAAGCGTAATAAGTCCTCGTCAGGGCATTCTAATACTGAAAGTGCCTCCTGATCAGAAATTTCTTCCCCTTTAATAACTCGTTCAGCCAATTGAGTCCAATTCACGTAAAATCCTCCTCTTTTTTATTTATGTAAACTAATTCTAGTATAAAGTTTACATTTTGTAAATTAGAAAATTTTAAAAATTTAATAATATTAAGGGTAGTATTAAATGATTACTTTACAATCGGTTTTACATATGCGAAAATAATCTCAAATTTAATGTTAACTAAAAACTAATTATAGTTAACAAATAAGGAGAGGAATTATGGTAAATTCTAAGACAAGAAAAATTGTATTATGTGGATTATTTACAGCCTTAATGGCAATTGGAGCAAATGTTTCACCATTTCTAACAATAGGTGGAGTACCAATTACATTACAACTCATGTTTGCTATTTTGGCCGGGGGGATCTTAGGAAGTCGATTAGGTGCACTAGCGATGTTAACTTATATGCTTGTTGGATTAGTTGGTGTCCCTGTTTTTGCACAGTTTAAAGGAGGACCTGCACAAGTACTTAGTCCAACATTTGGATTTATTATCTCATTTATTTTTGTCGCTTATGTAACTGGAAAACTAATTGCAGACCAAAAATCAGTTACTAAAAAAAATTACATAGGAGCGGGTTTTTTAAGTGTTTTCTGTAATTACATTATTGGAACAAATATGATGTATGTAGCTTTCAAAGTGTGGGCAGCTGCTCCTGATGGGTTTAGTTATACGATGGCTTGGGGATGGATGATAGTCTATTTACCATTGGATATAATCGTTATTACTGCATCACTAGTTGTCTTGCCAAAAGTACGCACAGCTTTAAAAAGAACTTATACACCTACAATGGATGCGTAAAAGATGTTTAGCTTTTATATGTAGAAAGGGAGCAAATTCTAGGAAAAAAGAAGGGATGATATGTCACAACATTTTTGGATAGTGGGAACCGATACAGATGTGGGGAAAACGGTGGTAACGGCATACTTTATGCGACATTTTCAGAAGAAGGGAAAAAGTGTTATCCCCTATAAGCCTGTTCAAACTGGGATTATAACAGAAAATAACAAGTCCTATTATGGGGATACAACAATCTATCAATCTTTGAGTGAAACTCATTTAATAGCAAGACATTTAAATACTTATTCATTTAAAGAGTCGGCATCCCCACATTATGCGGCTATGCTGGAAGGTTCAGAAATAAAAGGGGAAGTCATTTTAGAACACATCAAAAAATTAAAATCAAGGTATGACTTTCTGATTTGTGAAGGAGCTGGTGGATTATATGTTCCATTGGATGAGCATCGTAACTATTATTTTCTTCATTTGATTCAGCAATCACAGTTACCGGTGGTTTTGGTTACTCGAACAAGAGTAGGGACGATCAACCACACTTTACTTTCGCTGAAGGCACTTAAATCGAGGGATATTCCAATTGTGGGGCTTGTATTTAATGGGTATGAAGGAACTAATCTTGAAATGAATAATATAACTGCAATTAAGAAATGCGCAAACTTACCTTTTCTTATCATCCCAAAGTTAAAAAATCTATCCGATTTAAAAGATATTCAGATAGAAAATGACGAATTTTTTGAAAGGTTGTTGACCCTATGATGTCTACGATTTCAAACTTACAAAGACGAGATTTACAACATGTTTGGCATCCCTGTTCCCAGATGAAAGATTATGAAGATTTCCCACCCATTGTGATCAAAAGTGGTAAAGGGATTTATTTGTATGATGAAAATGGAGAGCAATATATAGATGCTGTTTCTTCTTGGTGGGTAAACTTATTTGGACATTGTAACGAACGAATTAGTACGGCTTTAGCTAACCAAGCTTTTCAATTAGAACATGCGATATTTGCTAACTTTACACATGAACCGGCCATTTTTCTTGCAGAAAAACTTGTAAAGATCACTCCGGATGGGTTGACGAAAGTTTTCTTTGCTGATAATGGATCTTCAGCGATAGAGGTGGCCTTAAAGATGAGCTTTCAATATCATATGCAACAAAACAAGCCGAAGAAAAAAAGATTCCTGGCATTAACAGACGCTTATCATGGCGAAACCCTCGGGGCTCTTTCTGTTGGTGGAGTGGGTCTCTATAATGATGTTTTTGAACCACTATTACTTGATACGATACGAGCACAAGGACCGGATTGTTTTAGATGTCCATTTAACGATAGACCAGATTATTGCAGTGCACCATGTTTATCATTTATTGAAGAAAAATTAAAATTATATCATGAAGAAATAACTGCAATTATAATAGAACCTTTAATACAAGCGGCGGCAGGGATGAAAATGTATCCGCCTTCTTATCTAAAGAAATTAAAGGAGCTATGTTTGCAATATGATGTACATCTTATAGCGGATGAAGTAGCGGTGGGATTTGGTAGAACAGGAACGATGTTTGCTTGTGAACAAGCTGGCATTACGCCTGACTTCATGTGTTTATCAAAAGGATTAACAGGCGGATATTTACCATTATCTGCTGTCTTAACCACAGATGATGTTTATCAGGCCTTCTATGATGACTATCATACCATGAAAGCATTTTTGCATTCACATAGTTACACCGGCAATCCGCTTGCTTGTCAAGTGGCCCTTAAGGTCCTACAAATTTTTGAAGAAGATGATTACATCGAACAGATCCAAGAGAAAAGTGCGTATATGAATAAGTTGGCTTCTGAAGTATTCAATCATCAAGTATATGTAGGTGAATACAGACAAACGGGGATGGTTGGCGCAATTGAATTGGTGAAAGACAAAGAGACAAAGGAACCTTTCCCAAGCGAAGAGAGAATCGGCTATAAAATTTATCAAATTGCATTAGAAAACGGACTGCTCTTAAGGCCATTAGGCAACATCCTTTATTTTATGCCGCCATATGTAATAACAAAAGAAGAAATAAAAACGATGATTGAAAAAACAAATAAGGCCATACAGGAATTTTTCGTTACATACCATAGATAAAGGTTTTTAAAATACTAACTATCACTAAACAAGAGTCTGTAACCCTTGAGTATGAAAAGGTACAGGCTCTTTTCCTTATCGGCTTTGGTAGTTGAGCCTATAAATCTTTAACAGTATTTAAAAAGTGTAAACTAATTAACACAAAAGTTGAAATATTTAAAAAATATATACACTTGTTTCATATATAGCAACACTGTTATTTTATATTAAACAAAGGTGGATTAAACTAAATTTAAATAAATTCATAATATTTAGGGGGATAAAAAATGATTGAACAAGTAGTAGCATCAAAAAAGGTCAAACCAATTGATTGCCAACATTATATTAATGGACAATATGTTCCATCTATTAATGGGAAAACATTTGAAAATATTAATCCTGCTACCAAAGAAGTGTTAGGAACGGTTGCAGAAGGTGGGAAAGAAGAAATCGATCTTGCTGTTCAAGCAGCAAAAAGAGCACTGAAAGGTCCATGGAAAAAGTTATCAACTGATGAACGAATCAAAGTAATCAGAAAAATTGGGGATATCATTTTAGAACGAAAAGATGAACTAGCAATGTTGGAAACATTGGATACTGGAAAACCTTTATCATTATCAAGTTCACTTGATATACCAAGAGCGGCATACAACTTCCATTTCTTTTCAGACTTTCTACGTGGTATTGGAACAGAAGCCTATGAAACAGATTCTACTGCAATTAATTATTCCGTACGTAGACCTACTGGTGTTATTGGTATAATTAACCCATGGAACCTGCCGTTGTTATTATTAACATGGAAGCTTGCCCCAGCGTTAGCAATGGGTAATACGGTTGTTATAAAACCTGCTGAGCTTACACCTTCCACAGCTACTTTATTGGGAGAAATATGTAGCGATGCCGGTGTTCCGGATGGAGTTCTTAATATTGTTCACGGATTTGGTCCTAATTCAGCAGGAGCTGCTCTATCCGAACATCCGGATGTAGATGCTATTAGTTTTACTGGTGAAACAACAACAGGGAAAATTATTATGAAATCAGCTGCAGAATCATTGAAGAAACTATCTTATGAATTAGGTGGGAAAAATCCGAATATTATTTTTGCTGACTCTGATTTGGATGAAGTAATTGAAACAACTCTAAAATCAAGTTTCGTAAATCAAGGGGAAGTTTGTATGTGTGGTTCACGTATATACGTTGAACGACCTGTTTATGATCAATTCCTTGAGAAATTTACAGCAAAAGCAAATGGATTAGTTGTTGGGGACCCCCTAGACGCAAAAACAAACGTTGGCGCCCTTATTTCTGAGGAGCACTTTAATCGTGTAAAGAGTTATATTGAACTTGCGAAAGAAGAAGGCGGAGAAATTTTAATAGGTGGAAAAACACCGGAAGATCTTAAGGACAAAGGTTATTATCTAGAGCCTACTATTATTGTTGGTTTGGATCATAATTGCCGAGTGGTGCGTGAAGAAATTTTTGGACCGGTTGTAACGGTTATTCCGTTTGATACTGAAGAAGAAGTGATTGAACTTGCAAATGATACTTATTATGGCTTAAGTGCATCAGTCTGGACAAATAATCTTCGTCGTGCACATAGAGTAGCTGGTGAAATTGAAGCGGGAATTGTTTGGGTTAATACTTGGTTCCTTCGTGATTTAAGAACACCATTTGGAGGTATGAAACAAAGTGGTATTGGTCGTGAAGGCGGAGCACATAGTATGGAGTTCTATTCAGAGTTGAAAAATATTTGTATAAAATTGTAATAAAAGCAACAAAACACTCGCAAATGTTGATAAATCAATGTTTGTGGGTGTTTTTTATTTTTGCATGTAAACAGCGAAAAAGGTAGGACTTGAACTCCCTATGAATAAAAGCCAATCGAGTTACGAACTGCCGATGGTATCATTGTATTCGAAAAGTCTTAATAAAGTGGTATTTTAAGTATTTCGAGGATTTTGAAATATTCTTAAGGAAATGTTAACAGGGTAACAGTTAGAAAGCGATTTCATGATTAATATTCTAATTAAGAGATTTATTAACTTAATAAGTTTAATAAACCAAAAAATCATTAACAAAAATAATTGGTAAAGAGAGGTTAATTATGGGAATTCGTACAGGTGAACAGTATATCAATGCGGTAAAGTCAAGAAAACCAGACGTGTGGTTGGAAGGAAGAAAAGTAGAGAATGTAATGGATGAGCCGGTGTTAAGACAAACAGTTTTAGAGATTGCAAGACTATATGATTTGCAGCATGATCCAAAATACCAGGATAAAATTACACATATTTGTGAGGAGACAGGAGAAAGAGTTAATAACGCATTTCTAGTTCCAAGAAACTATGATGATTTAATGAAACGAAGAGCTGCATTTGAAGCATTTGCAGAAGCTACTTTTGGTATGATGGGAAGATCTCCGGACTTTCTAAATGTAGTCATCACTTCTTTATATGAGAATGCAGGATTCCTTGAAAAATATAATACTCAGTGGGCTGATAATATCCGTAATTATTATCGTTATATTCGAGATAATGATTTATTTTTAACTCATGCTATCATCAATCCGCAAAATGATCGAAGAAAATCTTCCCATGAACAAAAAGAAAAGTTTACTCATTTAGGTGTTGTGAAAGAAACTCCGGAAGGGCTTATTGTTAGGGGTGCTAAATTCCTAGCTACGTTGGCACCTGTAACAGATGAGGTAATTATTTATACCTTCCCTGGATATCAACCCGGTGATGAACCTTATGCTGTGTCATTTGCTATTCCAATTGACACACCGGGACTACGAATTGTTTGTCGTGAAAATATGCAGGATGGAAAGCGTCCATTATTCGATCACCCAGTAGCATCACGTTTTGAGGAAACAGATGCCTTGCTGATTTTCGATGATGTATTAGTCCCATGGAACCGCGTATTTATTTATAACAATGTGGAAGCAGCAAATTTACTTTATCCTAAAACGGGAATTGCTCAACAACCTACGCACCAATCATCAGTAAGGGGACTAGTGAAGCTACAATTTGCAATGGAAGTTGCATGTAGATTAGCGGATTCCATTGGTGTTGACACATTTTTACATGTTCAAGATAAACTTGGGGAATTAATTCAATCTGTAGAAACCATTAGAGCATTGTTGCGTGTGTCCGAATTGGAATTCGAGACTACACCAAGTGGTGAAGTAATGCCCAATGGAGTAACACTGGAAACCATTCGCGGTCTGATGCCGACACTGTACCCGCGCGCGATTGAAGTAATACAAATTATTGGAGCAGGAGGATTATTACTTTCCCCTACAGGTGCTGATATTGAACACCCAGAGTTAAGCCAAGATATTGAACGTTATTATGTTGGTAGAGAAGGGGTATCTGCAACAGAACGTATTAGCATATTTAAATTAGCTTGGGATTTAAGTGGAGAAGCCTTTGGACAACGTTTACTGCAATATGAACGTTATTATACAGGTGACCCAATTAGAAAGAGAGCAATTTTCTTCAATAAAATGAAAAAAGAGCGAAAGTTTGAAATGGTTGATGAAGCATTGAAGGTTGCGCAGCTTAAGAATCCAGTAAACAAGTGATAACTTTGTGTTTCTGAATAAATAACTGAATATTTTGAATGTTATTTTGTTAGGTCGTTGGTCATAAAAGTGTTATAAACACTAAAAAATAGGATGGTGTAAATAAAATGGAGACTTATCAACCAAAAGGCTCAATTGAAACTATTAATCTATGGAAATTCGTTGAGGATCATAAAGATGAGCTTAAGCCACCGGTAAACAACAAAGTGGTTTGGAAAGACGCAGAATTAATGTTCATGATTATAGGGGGTCCCAATAAACGTCGTGACTTCCACGTTGATCCTTCTGAAGAAATTTTCTATCAGATTAAGGGGGATTGTTACGTAGAAATCATCAATAAAGAAGGAAAACGTGAAGTAATTACGGTTAAGGAAGGTGAGATATTCTTACTTCCTCCTAATACTCCACATTCTCCGCATAGGGTTACTGATACGATTGGCATTGTTATTGAACGCAATCGAAAACAAGGAGAACTGGAAAGTTTAGTTTGGTATTGTGATGAATGTAATCATATGATGCACCGTTTCACTCTTCAACTAACAGATATTGAGGTACAAGTGAAAGAAGGAATTGAAATATTTAACAGCAGTTTGGAGCTACGTACATGTAAACATTGCGGACATGTAATGCCTGAGGAAGCGAGTGAGTGGAAATGCGTGTAGATTTTCATACCCATATTATCCCGGAGAATTTTACGGAACTCACCCAGCATCTACACGGTGATAAATGGCCCCGTCTTGAACGCACATGTGCCTGCGGGGCAAATATTATGGTGGCAGGTAAGGTCTTTCGTGAAGTGACAGATCAAGTATGGAGTCCGGAAAAAAGAATTCAAGATATGGACCGCGAGGGAGTAGATATTCAAGTTCTCTCCCCGATTCCAGTCACCTTTTGCTATGGGCAGCCAGTGGAAGAAGCGGAACAAATGGCACGGATTCAAAATGATGTTATCGCCGAAACAGTACAACAATATCCAGATAGATTTATTGGTCTTGGAACTGTACCTATGCAGGATGTTGCTGTAGCTATAAGGGAAATGGATCGTTGTATACATGATCTTGGATTAAAAGGAATTGAAATTGGAACAAATGTGAATGGAAATAATCTTGATGACCCGTCTTTCCTGGAGTTTTTCGAAATGGCGGAAAAATGGCAGGTTCCTCTCTTCGTCCATCCGTGGGAAACATTGGGGAAAGACAGAATAACTCGCCACAATTTGATGTATACGGTAGGAATGCCAAGTGAAACAGCATTGGCAGGAGCAAGTCTGATTTCAGGTGGGGTAATGGACAAATACCCAGACTTAAAAATATGCTTTGCGCACGGCGGGGGATCATTACCATATTTGATTGGCAGGTTGGACAAAGGTTGGAATGTTTGGCCTCATCTTCGCCTAATTCAAAATCCACCAAGCTATTATGCTAAAAAGTTTTATTATGATTCTTTAGTGAATGATCCTGCCAATATACGTTATTTAGTTGAAAGTGTTGGATATGACCATGTGATTATGGGCTCTGATTATCCATTCTTACTGCGGGAAATACCAGCGGGTCAAGTAATAGATGATACAACAGGGGTTACGGAAGAACAAAAACAAGCCATGCTTGGTAAAAATGCCCTTGACTTTCTGAATATTGGAATAAAGGAGGTTATTCAAAAATGACAAATCAAATATACGCACCTGAGAAACGTCTAGAAGAGTTGGGATATGAGTTGAAGCCGCTAAGGAAGGCTTCAGGAAACTATGTAAGTTGTGTAAGGACTGGGAATCTCATTTTTACTTCCGGTCAAGGAACCGATGAATATCGGGGGAAATTAGGAAAGGATTGCACGATTGAAGATGGTTATGCGGCTGCCAAGCAGTGCATGCTTAATCTTCTCTCCGTCATTAAACATGAAGTTGGAGATCTAAGTAAGGTAAAACGAATTGTGAAAATACTTGGTTTTGTGAATAGTGCTGAGGATTTCGTCGATCAACCGAAAGTGATGAATGGTGCCTCTGACCTCCTTGTATCGGTGTTTGGAGAAAAGGGAAAACACGGAAGATCTGCTGTTGGAATGGCACAGCTCCCACATAATAATATGGTTGAGGTAGAAATGGTCGTAGAAATTGAGGGGGATTAAAATAATGAACGTATCAGCTAAAGAACAAATTAAGATTAATGATGCAAAACTTTTTATCAATGGTGAATACCGAGATGCTATTTCTGGTAAAACCTTCGATACCATTGATCCAGCAACAAATAAAAAACTAGCATCCGTTGTACAAGCGGATGAGCGTGATACAAAAGAAGCAATCGATGTTGCAAAGCGTACATTCGATAGCGGTGTATGGAGTAACATGTCGGTTGACGAAAGAGCAAAAATTCTTTGTCGAATGTCTGACTTAGTGTTGGAGAGGGCGGATGAATTGGCTCTTGTTGAAACTATGGATGTTGGAAAACCGATTAAAGAAAGCCGCGGATTTGATATTCCTAGATCAGCATCTAATCTAAGATTCTTTGCCGAAATGGCTAAATATATTAATCAAGAACATTATGAACAACACAAACATATGAGCTATTCAAAATATGCTCCAGCAGGTGTAACTAGTTTAATCATTCCGTGGAATCTCCCTTTTATGCAAATGACATGGAAAGCATCTGCAGCACTTGCTGTTGGTAATACAGTTGTCGTCAAGCCGGCCTCTTATACTCCGTTAAGTGCAGTTATGTTGGGAGAAATTGCAAATGAAGCTGGTCTTCCACCGGGTGTTTTAAATATTATCACTGGCCCAGGAAGTACAGTTGGCACTGAGATGACGAAAAATCCAAATGTAAGAAGAATTTCCTTTGTAGGGGAGTCTAATACAGGAAAAACGGTCATGCAAAATGCGGCTACACAATTAATTCCAGTCTCCCTTGAATTAGGAGGAAAATCAGCCAACATCGTTTTTGAAGATGCTGATTTAGATGAAGCAGTAGCAGGATCGATTGAAGCGATTTTTAGAAATCAAGGGGAAATTTGTTTGGCAGGCTCCCGCATCCTTGTGCAGCAGAGTATCTATGACAAATTCCTTGAAAAGTTTGTTAAAGCAGTAAAACAAATGAAAGTCGGAAATCCACTAGATCCTAACACGGATATGGGAGCGCTTGTTTCAAAGGGTCATTTAGAGACAGTTGATGGCTACGTACAAAGTGGTTTAGCAGAGGGAGCTAAATTAGCCATTGGCGGTAAACGAGTAGAGGGGCTTCCAGAAGGGAATTTCTATGAGCCAACGGTTCTATATGATGTGGATAATAAAATGAAAGTGGCGCAAGAAGAGATTTTTGGTCCTGTTCCAGTTATCATACCTTTCAAGACAGAGGAAGAGGCTATTCAAATAGCGAATGATTCCATCTACGGTCTTGCAGGAGTCGTATGGTCTAATGATCTTCGCCGTGCCCACCGTGTCGCGGCAAGGGTTAATTCTGGATTATTGTGGATCAACTGCTGGTATTACAGAGATTTAAGAACCCCTTTTGGCGGGGCAAAGGCTAGTGGAATTGGACGTGAAGGCGGACGCCATAGTTTTGAATTTTACAGTGAAGCAAAGACAATTACAATGAAATTATAGAGGAGTGAACATAATGTTCCTACGAAAGAAGATTTTGAGTTTAGGAGTTTTTATGACTGCCATGATTCTCGTATTGGCAGCATGTGGAAATAACAATAGTAAAACATCCGGCACTAATTCAACTGCTTCAACTGATTCGAAAGGGAGTTCTGTAGAAACGAAAACTTTCAAACTTGCTCATATTACACCAACAGATCACCTTTGGCATAGGGCAGCTGAAAAGTTTGGTGAGGAATTAAAAACCCGTTCGAATGGAAAAATGACTTTGGAAATTTATCCATCCAGTCAACTTGGAACGGAAGCCGATATGGTTCAACAAATTGAAAGTGGATCCATTGATTTCGGATTTATCACGGCAGCATATTTAAGCTCAAGAGCTCCTGATTTTGCCGCTTGGTTTATGCCTTATGGATTTAATACTCTAGAAGATGCTTATACAGCTGGTGCATCAGATGTTGGCAAAAAAATTCTTGCAAGTGCGGAAGGAACAGGTCTTAAAGGCTTAGGCTATTTATTAGGCGGTCAGCGTGTGATGATTTTTAAAGATAAAGAAGCAATGTCACCTGATGATATGAAGGGATTAAAGCTACGCGTTACACCAAGTCCTCCAATGCAGGATTTCTATAAGTCTGCTGGCGTTTCTCCGGAAGGACTTCCATTACCAGATGTGTATGCTGCATTACAAACTGGCGTCATTGATGGAATGGATATGGACTTAGATGCAACCATTACAAATAAATTCTATGAAGTTGCGAAATATGCGGCAGTTACGAACCACATGGTTTGGCCATCCGTCATTTTGGCGAATGATAAGAAATTTAATAGTTTATCAGCTGAGGAGCAAACCATTGTTAAGGATTCGCTTCAAGCTGCGATAGACTGGGCCAAAACGACCCGTACTGCAGAAGAAGAGGTATTCAAAGCAGAACTTGAGAAAAATGGAATGAAAGTATACGAAATATCTCCAGACAAATTTGATAAACAAATTAATGAATTTGACAATAAGTATAAAGAACAATCTCCATTAGTTAAAGAGTTTATTGAAACGTTCCGTAAATAATGGGGGTGTGATAATGAGGAAAATTAGCGATATTATCACAAAAATAGAGGAGTATGTCATGATTGTGTTAATGGCCGCCATGTTGGTGACCATTGCAGCATCGGTTGCATTTCGTTATTTCCTAAATGCACCGCTTTCATGGGCAGGAGAGGTGTCTATCTTTCTCCTTATCTGGCTAACTTTTCTCGGAGGTTCCTGGGGGCTGAAATTCAGCTCTCAGGCTTCTGTTTCTTTTTTTATGGATAAATTTGATGGCCGGACTAGAAAGACCTTTGAATGGATTCAAATGCTTGCTATGATTATTTTTCTTATTGTAATTCTTTATTTCTCGTACAAGTGGATCCTGCTTCCTTCTGTGGCCGCTCAGAGATCAAGTTCTATATTGCTGCCAATGTGGATTCCATATAGTGCTGTCCCAGTTGGACTTACTTTTGCTCTTATCCACCTTATTGCCCGGCTTACATCATTTTCTGCTAAAAAGGAGGGCATGTAATGACATTTTTAGTTATAGGAATTTTTGTTATTCTGTTATTACTTGGAATTCCTATCTCCATGGTATTGGGGATGATTACGATCGTCTATTTTGTTCTGGTTGGGGACCCGATGTTACTTCAATCCACTCCTCAGCGGTTATACTCTGGTCTGGAAAATTTCGGATTACTTGCCGTGCCGTTGTTTATGTTAGCAGGGGAGTTTATGAATGAAGGAGGAATAACCAATCGCCTCGTTCGATTTTCTAAAGTACTAATTGGTCATTTTCGTGGTGGACTTGCCTATGTTACAGTTATTTCCAACATGTTTCTAGCATCCATCCTTGGTTCAGCAAATGCCCAGGCAGCTATGATGAGTAAAGTAATGGTACCGGAAATGGAAAAGGAAGGCTACCCAAGGGAATTCTCTTCTGCGATTACGTTGGCCTCTTCCATTATTGCGCCAATTATTCCGCCAAGTATGATTTTTATTATCTATGGAACTTTATCCGGAACTTCCATTGGCGGCTTATTTATCGCTGGAATTATACCGGGAATCATTTATGGTCTTGGATTTATCTTACTAATAAGTTACATTGGACTGAAACAAAAGTTTCCAAAAAGTAATAAAGCGACATGGGAGGAAATTAGTCAGACTACGTTAAACGTAATTCCTGCTTTACTCGTTCCCATCATTATTATTGTAGGTATTTTAAGTGGGGTTTTTACAGCTACTGAATCCGCCGGTGTGGCATGTGTTGTTGCTTTATTGGTGGGAGTCTTCTTCTATAAAGAATTAAAGTGGAGGAAGATCCCGAAAATGTTTGTTAGTACAGTTGCTAATACAGCCACAGTTACTTTTTTAATTGCCATGGCCAATATTTTTGGCTGGATGATCGCATTCGAACAAATTCCGCAATTAATTGTCAAAACAATGCTGTCTATTTCCGAAAGTCCATTTATTTTTCTATTGTTGGTGAACGTGGCGCTTTTAATTATAGGAATGTTTTTGGATGGAATTGCCGCATTGGTCATTTTAACACCAGTATTTATGCCGCTCTTAACGGCGTTCCAGATTGATCCTATTCACTTTGGGTTAATAATTTGTATTAACTTAACAATTGGTTTATTAACCCCTCCGGTTGGGACAGGACTTTTTATTGTATCATCGATAGCAAATGTTAAATTTGAAAAATTGATAAAAGCATCTCTTCCGTTTACGGCAGCAGCGATAGTGATGCTTCTTATTATTACTTACTGGAGTGATGCTGTACTATTCCTTCCAAGATTATTTGGATTGTAGACGGGTTAGAGAAACACTGGGACGGTTCGAGTGTCCCATATAAATTATTATAAAAAAAGTGGAAGGTACATACCTTCCACTTTCTGCAACTATTATCTTATCACAACATATGATTATTTCGGTACTAACGCAATCGGACGTACGGGGCTTCCACTTCCATCCGTAATCTTTAATGGAGTTACAATAATAATCGCCCCAGTTGGAGGAAGTTTATCAATATTTGCAAGCTGAGTAAGACCGAATTTACCTTCTTGTGCTAGATAATGGTGAGTAGGGAACATAGGCTCGAATGTCGCAGCGATTCCTGCATCAGTACCAACAGTCTCAACCCCAAAACCAAGAATATTTCTCTCCACCGCAAGGAATTTAGAAGTTTCAACAGACATTCCTGGTGTATGGGACATGCCATCTTCACCAACATTGAAGTATTTTTCCGCATCTTGAGCATATTTATCCCAGCCCGATTGTAGGATCACCCAGGAATGGTCAGGTATCCTGCCGTATTGCTTTTCCCATTCAAGGATGTCTGCCACGCTTAAAAGAAAATCAGGATTAGCTTCACACTGCTTACGTACATCAATGATGCATCCTTCACCTATTAATTTATTGACATCAAGATTGTCCACCGTTTCTTTTCCTTTTCCGCTGATCCAGTGACATGGCGCATCAAAGTGTGTCCCGCAATGTTCACCGGCAATAAAATCATTCCAATACCATCCTGGTCCATCTTCATCATAATTTGATAAATTGATGTATTTAAATCCACTTGCGTTTTTAAAGGGTTCCGGTAATTGTATTACAGGTGTATTCTCATTTAGCGGTTGAGCAAGATCAATAACCTCTACAACACCACTAATAATGCTTGTTGCCAATTTCGTTAATACATCTTTGGATCCCGCTTGAATACTCATACTTATTTCCTCCATTTTAAAAGACTAATTATATTTTTACAAAGTATACACAATATTCAGATAATACAAATTATAAGTTTCTCAATATTATCATAAATGATAGTTGATATTACAGATTAACTGCCAAACCAGCTCTGATGTTGGCTTTAGGACTACGTATACCATGTTGTTGAAGAATTGGTAGAACATTGTCACGGAAATAAGGGAATTCAGCATTATAGTCAACAAATGACATTGTAGTACCTCTAAAACCAGCTTCTGAAAGAGAGATAATTCCTTGAGCGACTTGTTCCGGTGTCCCAACTAACGGGAATCCACCATGTCCAGCGGCCATACGATCACGAATTGTATTTAATAAATCATGTGGGAATGAATGGGCATGGGCAAATTGTAAATTAACCAAATTATCTACAGCAGCCCAGTCAGCATTAGTTTTAGCTGTATATTCTAAATATCTTAGAGCCTCTTCTTCAGTTGGACGGCAGATAACATGTGAGAAAGTAAGTACATCAATATCTCTTCCTTGTTGGGATGCCATTTCCTTTAATTCTGCAATTTCATCTTTATTACGTTCCAAATCAATAGCAGGAGTATATAGGAAATTCACATTCTTTGTAGCGAATTCTCTACCTTCGCCTGATCCGGCCGCATTTACAATTGGCACATCACAAATTGGGCGTGGATCACCTTTTACACGTTTAAGGTTGAAATAGTTTCCTTCCCAATTAAAGTAGTCCTCTTCCTTCCATAATTTTTGAACAATGTCAAACCATTCTTGTGCATAAGCATATCTTGTTTCGTGATTAGCAGGTAAGTCTAAACCTAATGCTTCATATTCTGGCTTATTCCATCCGGCTACAATATTTAAGCCGATACGTCCTTGCCCAATTTGACTCATTGTTGCAATTTGTTTTGCAAGAACAACTGGATTGATAGAAGCAGTCTGAACAGTAGAGAAAACATTTAAGTTTTTTGTATGCGCTAAGATCCCTGCAGCCCATGTGATTGTTTCAAGGACACTACCATGAAAATCAATCTTATCTCCACCGTAACCAACCCACCGTGCTATTGGTAGCATAAAATCAATACCAGCTTCATCTAACATTTTTGCTAATGTTAGATTATTCTCCCAAGAGTTAACCCATCTTTCAGGTACCGTCGTTGGACTCATACCTCCAGACAAGTTAGTTGAAAATGTACCTAGTAAAAAATCTTCGTTTCTAAACATTGTGTTCTCCATTTTATTGTCCTCCTTAACTTTTATTTCCCTATCACTCCATAAACGGTCAACCAACTATTGTGTAGTTGATATAGAAGGAAGTTATTGCTGAAGCAGTTCGGGTTCATGATTGGGAAGTTAATTTATGTTTTTATAATAGATTAATAATTTTAAGCAGAATGATAACTTGTTAACACTTTGACACTATTTTGAAAACTTGGACATTATTATTATTTTCACAGTGGAAAAGTACATATTCACACCCACTATTCTAAAATTATAAAATTTTAATCAAAATGCTAATAGGTTTACAGTTAAGAAACGAGCCCTGGATTAGTATAAAGGTACGAAGTAACCAAAAAATAATAGCGATAAGGAGAGAGGGATTATGGGAATTCGTACTGGTGAGCAGTATATTAATGCAGTAAAGTCTAGGCAACCAGACGTGTGGTGGGAAGAAAGAAAAGTAGAGAATGTAATGAAAAAAGAGCGCAATTTGAAATGGTTGATGAAGCGCTAAAGGTTAGTAAAATTAGAGAAACTGCAAACAGTTAATAACTTTCACATTTATTAACGGAAAAATATAAAGCAGTTGTTGAAATTTTCCATACTTCAACACTGCTTTAAGTTTTTTGGAATATGGGGTATTAGTTAGGACCTAAATAATCATTTAGTAAATCTGCTTTTAGAATATATATTTTCCTGTTTTTAATTTGAACTAAACCCTCTTCTTCCCATTTTTTCAATACTTTATATATGGTTATGCGGGTTAGGCCTGTGTAATCAGACAATTCTTGCTGTGTTAAACTAATTTCATTATTTTTAAATATAATCATTAATTTTAATAAACAATAAGCTATTTGCCTTTCTATTGAAATGCTTTTTACATTTATTACGCTAAGAAGAAGTTTTACCTTTTCGATGATTGAATTCGCAATTAAATTTTTGATTTCAGGATGTTCTTGAATTAATTTATTATATAAGTCGATAGAAAAGTAATATAAAACCGAATCCTTGATGACAGTGGCGGTAGAAAAATAGGGCATTCCATTTAGTACTTGCTCACCGATTAATGTTCCTGAAGTAGCAATGTCCAAAATTCTTGTGTTTTTTTTGAAATCTGTAGTAGTAATTTTAACTAAACCGTCCTGAATCAAGTAAAAACCTTGTCCCAGATCACCTTGTTGATAAAGAATGTTTTTTTTTCTAATAAACTTTCTATCTGCGTGTTTTATGTAAGATTCTATGAAATGTTTTTGCTGAGAGTCGATTGATTTAATTTTGGAACGATTAAAAACCAAATAGAATACCTCCTTGTTTATGAACACTTAATAATGGTAACGTTTTCAAATTGCTGGTGGTTTTATTGTAGTTTTTTGTTTTTCTGAAAGTGAAGAGGAATGAAAGAATAAGTTTAACATGGATTCGAGTTCTTCGATATTCAAAAGTTGAATATCCCTGTTTTTCAGTTCAATTAACCCCTTCTGTTCTAATTGTTTAAGTATTTTATAGATTGTTATCCTAGAAGTACCGATAAAATGACCCAATGCGATTTGGCTTATTTTAAGATTGTGTTCTCCTGTTTTTCTATATAGTTTGTATAAAAAATGTGCAAGTCTGTATTCAGCAGGTGCATTAATGATGACGATTGATTCAGCAAGTAATCGAACTTTCATGATTAAAGAGTTTGTAAAAACGATAGATGCCTCAGGAATTTCAGAACATAATGAATTAAAGGTTTGGTCTGAAAAAAAATAGAGTGTTGAGGTAGTTGTTGTTTTAGCTGTTGTAGCATAGGGAGCATTCATAAAACCTTGTTCACCGAGTAATTCACCCTGTCTTACATAGTCAATTGTTCTTTCATGTCCTTCATTAGAAATGACACTTATTTTTACCTCCCCTTCGGTAAGATAGTAGAACCCCTTGCCTGTTTCCCCTTGGTGAAATAATACTTTATTCTTATTAAATACCTTTTTTTCGCCATAACCTTTCAATACATACGAATTCCACCTGTGTGTGATTTCATTCATTTTTTTTCACCGTCCAGATAAATTATAATCAACCATAGCTAGTTTAGTGACATGGTATATAAATATTACTTGAAATTTCATAATATTCAATATATTTGTAGATATTTTTAATATCTAAAGATTATTAACTATAAAAGTGATTAACGAATAATGATATTAAAAAAGGAAAGTAGATGTTAATGGATTAACGTAATTAAACTTATTATCAAATTAAAATAGGTTTATACAAGATTTAAAAAAACCATCTTAGACTAATGATTATGAATCTATTAATAAAAAGGAGTGTGCAAGAAATAATGTATACAACGAGTACAGCATTTCTGGAAGCACTGCAGGAAGCAGGTGTTTCCTATATATTTGCAAATTTAGGCAGCGATCACCCTGCGATCATTGAAAGCCTAGCCCATGCCAAAAAAGAAAATAAGAAGGTACCACAGTTAATCACATGCCCCCATGAGTTTGTTGCTATGAGTGCAGCACATGGCTACGCACAATTAACCGGAAAACCCCAGGTGGTAATGGTTCATGTGGAATGTGGAACGCAAAATATTGGAGGCGGTATTCATAACGCATTTAAAGGAAGGGTGCCGGTGCTGGTTTTCGCAGGAGCTTCTCCTTATACGCAAGAAAATGAACTAACTGGTAGCCGAAATGAGTTTATTCATTGGATTCAAGATGTATTTGATCAACGGGGCATTATGCGTGGGTATTCAAAATATGATAATGAAATCCGCACAGGGAAAAATGTGAAACAATTAGTTTTTCGTGCCTTACAATTTGCCCAAAGTGAACCTAAAGGCCCTGTTTACTTAATGGGACCAAGGGAGGCAATGGAAGAAGAAACAGAAAAGGTTACACTTGACCCTAAACTTTGGGAGCCTATTTCACCTGCTGCCATTCCACCGCAGGAAATTCGTAGTTTGGTAGACGACTTGGTAAAAGCGAAAAATCCGCTTATTGTTACATCCTATTTGGGTAGAAATCCTGAAGCCGTTGGAGAACTGGAGAAACTATGTAATCGTCTTGCCATTCCTGTTCTTGAGTCTGTACCACATACGATGAATTTTCCGACTGACCATCCTATGCATATTGGCTATCAATGGAATGTTCCTAATCAGAACGAATTATTGGCCGAGGCGGATTTTGTCCTTGTATTGGATAGTGATGTGCCGTGGATTCCTACAAAAAATAAAGCTTCAGATGATGCCACAATCTACTATATTGATGTTGATCCAATTAAAGAGGAAATGCCATTATGGTATATCCCTTCCAAGCGATTCTTTAAAGCGGATTCGCAAATTGCGTTACAACAGATCTATCAATATTTAAGTAAAAAGAAGATTGATAACGACGCTGTAGAAGTACGTTGGAATAAAATTAAAGCAGTACATGAGCGTAAAAAAGAGGAGCGCCGTTTGTCGGAAGAACCAAGCGAAGATGTTATCACACCGGAATTCCTTACGGCGTGTGTCAGGGAAGTTATTGATGAAGATACGATTGTTTTAAATGAAGGAATATCAAGCTATCAGGCTATATGTAGTCATATAGGTCCGAAGAAACCAGGAACTATGCACGGCAGCGGTTCCGGATCATTAGGATGGAATGGTGGTGCAGCTATTGGTGCAAAGCTAGCTAATCCTGATAAGACGGTTGTCAGTCTTACAGGTGACGGTTCTTACCTGTTTAGCAATCCATCGGTTGTTCATTGGATGGCAAAAAGATATGATATCCCATTTTTAACGGTTATCTATAATAACTCAGGATGGAAATCTCCCAAGCTATCTACATTAGGAGTTCACCCAAATGGAATTGCAAACGAGATTAATCATTTTGGTGTTGATTTCGATCCTCCTGCAGATTTAGCTAAAATTGCCGAAGCTGCTGGTGACGCCTATGCGCAAACAATTAAAGATCCGGCTGAACTAAGAGATGCTTTGAAATATGGCATGAACCTTGTAAAAGAAGGATGTACTGTAGTATTGGATGTTCATATACCACATGTTTAAAAATTAAATAAAATGTTAATAGGTTAATAGTTCAGAATATTCTTTTAATTGATAATTGGGATATGAGGGTATTAGATTTCAATGATCCTTTAATCAATACTATAAATCGGAGGTAATCAGATGGTAGCAACCAATGAAAAATTAAAGGTAGATCTTAAGTTGGAAGAAAAATATGGTCCGTTTATTAACGGTGAATTCGTGGAACCATCCAATGGTTACATTAACGCAATCAATGCGGCAAATGGAAAACTGCTTTCAAAAATTGCAAGAGGTGGAAAAGAAGATATTGATCGTGCAGTAAAAGCCGCTAGACAAGCGTTCGAGGGATGGGCTAATACACCAATTGAGGAGCGTTCGGCATTACTTCATAAGATTGCGGATGTATTAGAAGCAAACCAGGAACGACTAAAGATGATTGAATGTATGGATACAGGTCGTCCTATTTTCGAATTTGACTTAGATTATAAACTTGCCATTTATCAATTCCGTTACTTTGCTTCAGCTCTATTAACCTATGAAGGTATTTCAAGACCAGTTCAAAATGGTTACTTAATTGTAAAGAAAGAACCATTAGGTGTATGTGCTCAAATTATTCCATGGAATGTACCGATGATCATGGTTTCTTTTAAATTGGCACCTGCCCTGGCTGCTGGTAATACTGTAGTTCTTAAGCCTGCAGAAGATGCAAGTCTTTCTACGATGGAGTTTGCGAAGCTTCTTCAAGATATTCTGCCAAAAGGGGTAGTTAATGTTGTTCCAGGTTATGGTACAGAGGCTGGGCAGGCCTTAATTGATCACCCTGATGTAGACAAATTGGCTTTCACAGGTAGTGTCGGTGTTGGTCGCTTGGTCGGTGAAACAGCTGGAAGAAGATTATTACCGGTAACATTAGAACTTGGCGGCAAGGCGCCACATATTGTTTTCCCTGATGTAGATATTGATCGTGCTGTAGAAAATGCAACAATGGGATATACGTTCTTTAATGGACAGAGCTGTATCCTAGGAACGCGTCTTTTAATTCATGAGGATATATATGATGAGTTTGTTGAAAAGCTAATTGCTCGTGCAAGTGAAGTTAAAGTTGGAGATCCAACAGATCCTTCCACAAGAGTAAGTTGTCTTATAAACGAAAAGCAAGGTAAACGGGTTTTGGGTTATTTTGATATTGCACGTGAAGAAAGAGCTAAAATTCTTTATGGAGGTAATCGTATAACTGTGCCTGGCAACGAACATGGCTATTTTATTGAGCCAACCATTATTGAGGCTGAACCTAATATGAGAATTTCCAAAGAGGAAATTTTTGGACCTGCTTGCACGGTTACGCGCTGGAGTACTGTGGAAGAAGTTATTGAAATGGCAAATAATGTTGAATATGGGCTTGCAGCAGGTATTATGACTGATAACCTTGAAAACGCTCTACAAACAGCGAATAAGATTCAGGCAGGCAGCGTGTGGATTAACCAATATTTTAACTTCCAGTCAGGTGCACCATTTGGCGGTTATAAGAACAGTGGTGTAGGAAGAGAATACAGCAAAGAAGCATTGGATCACTATTCTCAATCTAAAACGATTGTAGCTGCTTATCAACTTCCACCGGCTGGTGCTTTTAAATAATCTCAGTTATTAAGTAATATTAAATAGGTAGGAAGTGATATTTATAATGGCAAAAATTAAAGAAAAGTTAAGCAGAGAGTTGATAGATTTTTTGCAAGGTGAAAGAATAATATCCCTTATTACGATCAATAAAGAGACAAAGAAACCAACTGTAAGTACTATTTCTTGGTTAATTGCTCAAGAAAGTGGAGAAAAAGTCAAGTTTGCATTGGGTCATAAAGCTTCAAGTATTCAAAATATCGAAAGTGACCCATATGTCGTATTAAACGTAGTTGGTCCCGGTAGTTGTTTTGAAATAACCGGTACTGGAACAGTTTCTGAAATTATGCAAGGTACAATGAAGTATAGAGTGGTAACAGTAGATATTGAAAGTGTCGAAGATATTATTTTTTATGGCGGGAAAATTAATGCGGTACCCGGATATGAAAAAACATATGATCCAGAACTTGCGAAAAAAATAGATCATGAGATTTACACTGTATTAAAAGGATAAGGAATTTGTATATATAAAAGCATGGATAAATTAGACCGTCACATTACCGTGACGGTCTATTCCTTTTGTAGTTTGGGGACTAAATGAAGGCATTTTTGTACAAATAGTTGAAAAAACCATACTATTTTTCCTGCATTATGTAGGTTTAAATCAGCAAATCCACCAGGTTATAATAAATTTACAGAAAATTATTAATAATCTATTCCAAAAGAAAAAGCACAATTAAAATGAGGTGGATAAATTGAAAGAGATCGTTTTATTAGAGGGAGCAAGAACACCGTTTACAGAGATTTCTGGTTCATTTCGTGAGGTTAAGGCAACTGATTTAGGCGCAATGGCAGCGAGGGAGGCTATCAAAAAGGCGAATATTACTCCTGAAGAAGTTGATCAAGTTGTGTTTGGTAATGTACAGCAGTCAAGTAAGGATGCACATTTTTTAGCAAGACATGTTGGTTTAAAAGCAGGTGTTCCACTTAACGTTCCTGCACTGACAATTAATCGTCTTTGCGGTTCAGGACTTGAATCCATTTTGACTTCGGCTAGATATATTTTAACAGGCGAAGCGAATGTTGCACTTGCTGGTGGGACAGAAAACATGAGCCAGGTACCACACGTTATTCCTGGGATGAGATGGGGGAAGCCACTCGGATCATTTGTGGCAGAGGATTGGGTGTTCGACGGTCTTTATGATTCGTACGGTGACTGTACAATGGCAGATACAGCTGAAAACTTAGCAGAAAAATACGGTTTAACAAAAGAAGAAATCGATCAACACGCACTTTCTAGCCATGAACGTGCGATTCAAGCTAGAGAAAAGGGGTATTTACAAGAAGAAATAGTTCCAGTAACGGTTAAAGGTAGGAAAGGTGATATTGTAATTGAACATGATGAACATATACGTAACACAAGCTTGGAGCAGTTAGCAAAGCTAAAGCCGCGTTTCCGTGATAATGGTGTAGTAACACCAGGTAATGCAAGTGGTATGGTTGATGGCGGTGCTGCTGTTGTTCTTGCTTCCAGTGATTACGCTGAGAAGCGAGGGTTAAAACCGATTGCTCGTTTAGTATCTTGGGAAGTGGTTGGAGTTGAACCAAAGTACATGGGAATTGGACCTGTTCCAGCTATTCAAGGAGCTTTAAAAAAAGCAAATCTAACAGTAGCAGATCTTGATTTGATTGAAATAAATGAGGCGTTTTCTGCTCAATATTTAGCTTGTCAAAAAGAATTAGGATTTGATCTTGATAAAGGCAACGTAAATGGAGGGGCGATCGCGATTGGCCATCCACTTGCAGCTAGTGGTACGAGAATCACAACAGCTCTAATTTATGAATTAAGAAGACGTAATCAGAGATATGGTGCTTCGGCTGTTTGTATTGGCGGAGGTCAAGGAATTGCAGCGATTTGGGAAGCATTGTAAATAGCCCAAAAATAGAATTACATCAAATTTTGTATGTAATTTAAATTTAGCCTATAACAAAAGGCACAATGAGCAGTTAAGTTAGTATCCGCAAATTGTGCCTTTTACCGTATAACTTCAATTTACTTCATAAAGTTTCTAAATTCATTGACCAATTGCTTAACCCCATTATAAAGAATTGCTCCATCAATTCTACCTAGGAGAAATTTGAAGCCCATATTTAGATGTTTTTCCATATCATCCTGGTTCGTCATAACACCGGGGATGACGTTATATTTTTCACAAGCCTCTACTACTCTTTGAAAACTCTTAAGAACTTCCGGATGGTTTAGCTGTCCTTAAATTAGACCCTTAAATAATGATATGTACTTGCCTGCTTCTTTTAATGTATACTTATTTGTTTTGTGAATTTTTCCAAACAATCTTTACAGATACATGCCTTACGGAGTTTCTCTTCTGGTACAAGGTCAAAGATTTCTTGAGGAAATGACTTTGCACTACACCAACATGCTGATTCCTTCATCTCATTCCCACATTGATTGTTTTGACCGCAAATTGGACACTTTTTAGGATTGATACCCATTTTTTCTCCTCCCAATAGTTTAGTAATAAGTTTATTTCAAAGACTTTTTAAATACAAAACCAACTTTATCGTAATTCATTTTTTCTTCGTAAAAGCGGTGGGCATCTGTTCGTTGCAGGCCAGAGGACAATGCAACCGTTCCATAATGATTGGCTTGTGCCCATTCATGGACATGTGACAGGAGTTTTTCTCCATAGCCTTTGGAACGTTTTGAAGAGTCCGTTACTAAATCACAAACCCAGATGAATTTACCATAATACAGGGTGATCATTGGTTGAAAACCGACAACGGCAACGATTTCCCCATTTTCATATAAGGCAAACATACGATAATCTTCTTTTTCTTGAGCTTCTTTAACTAAATCAAGATAAGTTTCCTCATTTAAATGAGTTCGAAGCTGATTCATTATTGGATATGCTTGCAGAAATTCTTCTTGGGATTTCAGTTCTTTAATAAATTGACTCTCCATATGATAGCTCCCTTTTATTTTTTAATATAGATTAATGAGTATGGGAACGTAGCTTAATTGTAACTAATCAAGGGGTTCCGTTCGTTAACCGAAAAACGTAAGATCGTTAGGCGTAAAGCGAGATCCGTTTGCTACACCATATGGTCTCAAAAAAATTAAACACTTTGTTACCCACAAAGTTAAGGGGCGCTAACACTTCCCAACTCATCAGGTGCCATAAGCACCCATGAAGGCATCTTGCTGATGCCCTCAAAGCTACTTACGCCTCTAAATATTTATCTGCAAGCGGGACTTCAATTTCAACAGTATAATTTACTTTGTCAATCCGGCTAGACAGTAATTCCACCTGTCTTGATAGTTTATCAGCTTGTTTTTTATATGCTGCTGGATCGAATAAAGCAATTCGTTCCATGATAGCACCTGAGCGGTGATGAACATTATATTCACGTTTTTGGGTTGTAGCAAGCATTTTTAAAAGATCCAGACGTTCACGGAGCTGCTTTGCCGTTTCGATTGCGCGTGTAATCGAAATCGAGCTGCCATCCCACTCTACTTGATTATGTAAATTCACTTGTTGGATAATTTCTTTTAATTCCAATAAATCTTGCTGGACCTCGGTAAATTCCTGTAAAACAACCTCTACCGTCCGTTCAAATGGTGTGTATGTCTCACCTTTTGGAACCTCAATCACATGGATGTTGATAAATTCAACATGGAGATCCCCAGCTTTTTTATGAAGACTTGAGAGTAGATTTATAGCTTGTGCTAGCGTAATTTTCATGGAAACAGTCCTTTCATAAAACAATAAAACACATTATCTATAATAACGTAAATTCCCAAAACATCCAGATGAAAGTTTAATATAAAGTAATTTTGGAGATAAAAAGTAACATCAATTCGTACTTTACTATTTATTAACGATTTTAATCAATAGCTGTTTCATATACAATTATATATAGTTGAAATTATCGAGGCTAGTTATTTAACAGCCGATGGTGCGCCCATTATCGGACAATTTTAAGATGTTTTTATCACCAACATGAGCGGATGAGAGATTATATTTTTCCTGAAGAGTTACTAGAATACATTCGTTCCATTCCGGTATTCACAGATTATCAGGAGGAACAGCTCCATCAGCAGTTAGCCCAGTTAGTAAAATGGAACAATTTAATCGCACGTCAGGATATGACCAACGCGAAAACGATAGAAGAATATAAAAAGAAAAGATTCCGCTATCAATGCACACCGTATACTGTTGAAATTGAAAGAATGCTAGTCCAATTAGAAAAAATCGGTGATACTTTTCAAGGCTCTCTAGAGCATTCACAATTTGACCGTCTTCTTCAAGCATTAACTTCCTTGCAAACAGAAAAGATATTTTAGAACATTAAAGAATCCGGAATCGCCTCAATTATTTCTGCCATAGTAAATGAGATACAAGAAATATTAGGTGACGTAACCATTTCATTTTCTTGGAAAATGTTGATGAGCTCATACCGATCATCTGCTAAAATATATTGTTCCAATACAGCTGAATTTGGATCAATGACCCAGTATTCTGGAATGCCATAATAGGCATAGGATTTCTTTTTGACAATTTTATCTCTTTTTAATGTCGATGGGGAAAGAATTTCTATTACTAAATCGGGAGTACCCTCTACCCCTCGTTTGCTGATAATATCAAGCCGTTTTCGGTGTACAAGGACAATGTCTGGCTGTCTTACTTCTTTAGGTGACAGAATGACATCAACAGGTGCATTTAAAATGATGTAATCCAATTTGCAAGTTTGAGCAATCTTTGTTTGCATCTCAAAGCTAATCAGTTGATGGGTAACAGTCGGTGCCGGACTCATTAACTCTAACTGACCCGCAGCTAATTCATACCGATTCCCATCATCAATTGCGGCATAATCATCGTAAGTTAGTCCGCCTTCTTTTATTTCTAAATTTTGTTTATTGGACTTATTTGTGTTCATGGTAGCTTAACCACCTTTCTGATCTATTTCTTACCTTTATTATAATTGAATTTAAATAATCATTGTCCTGAAAAATATTTGTAACAATCACCAGTTCATGACTGATTGATCTCTTTTATATCAAAAATGATCGTTTTTCATCTACTTTTTTAAAATGAAATGAATAGACTGGATACAATGGGGAAGACACTAGAAGTCAAAAATTGGAGAAATTGCTAGAACTATGTCTATAATTATATCAAAGATTTAAATATTTGATATAAATTCAGGAGAAAAATGAAGAAAGTATTAAAATAAACTTGTTCGTTCACTATTATTGCTGGTGGATACTAGAAATAATAGTACATATTGCATTATGATAAAGTTACTATAAAAAGGCAGTTACTAAATTGGGGTGAAATCATTTTGGGTAAATATGCAGATGATAGTCTAGGGTTACATACAGACCTATATCAAATTAATATGGCTGAAACATATTGGGAAGATGATATGCACAATCGAAAGGCTGTTTTTGAGATTTTCTTTCGAAAGATGCCATTTGGAAATGGGTATGCCGTTTTTGCTGGTTTGGAGCGAATGATTGAATATTTGAATGAATTTAAATTTACGAAAAGCGATTTAGAGTATTTAAGGGAAGAACTAGGCTATGGGGAGGATTTTATTGAGTATTTATCTACAATGAAATTCACTGGCACGATTCGTTCAATGAGGGAAGGGGAATTGGTTTTTGCCAATGAGCCGCTTGTTCGTATTGAGGCAACTTTGGCTGAGGCACAAATTATTGAAACAGCATTATTAAATATCGTTAATTTTCAAACTCTAATTGCTACAAAAGGATCACGAATTAAACAAGTTATTGGTGCTGGGCAAGTAGCAATGGAATTCGGTACGAGAAGAGCACAGGAGATCGATGCTGCAGTTTGGGGTGCGAGAGCCGCCTATATTGGTGGATTCGAAGCGACAAGTAATGTGCTTGCAGGGAAATTGTTTGGTATCCCAGTTTCAGGAACACATGCCCATTCTCTTGTACAAGCCTATAAAGATGAATACACAGCTTTCCATAAATATGCAAGAAGGCATAAGGATTGTGTATTTCTAGTCGATACATATGATACCTTGAAATCGGGTGTACCAACAGCAATTAAAGTTGCGAAAGAACTCGGGGATCAAATTAATTTTGTGGCCATTCGACTGGATAGCGGGGATTTGGCCTACCTTTCAAAGGAAGCGCGAAAAATGTTAGATGAAGCAGGGTTTACAGAAACGAAAATTGTGGCTTCCAATGATTTGGACGAATATACGATCATCAATTTAAAACAACAAGGAGCTAAAATTGATAGCTGGGGCGTCGGCACAAAGTTAATTACAGCCTACGACCAACCTGCATTAGGTGCTGTTTATAAATTAGTGGCAATTGAAGATGATAACGGGGAATTGGTTGATACGATTAAAATTACTGGAAATCCGGAGAAGGTAACAACTCCTGGCTTAAAAAAGATTTATAGAATTATAAATGTAAGGAACAAAAAATCAGAAGGTGATTATATTGCTATGGATCATGAGATTCCGCAAGATAAAAAAAGATTAAAAATGTTTCACCCAATCCATACTTTTATCAGTAAATATGTAACAAATTTTGAAGCAAAGGAACTACATCATGATATTTTTGTTAATGGAAAATTAGTCTATGAAGTGCCGACCGCAAAAGAAATTCAACAATATACTAAAGAAAACATGGCTGTTCTCTGGGATGAGTACAAACGCTCATTAAATCCAGCCGAATATCCGGTTGATTTAAGTCAAGAGTGTTGGGACAACAAAATGGAAAATATTGAGGAAGTAAAACGAAGGGTTGAAGAAATGGTTAAAGGAGAGAATTGAACCTCCAAAAAACGACAAAAGGACCCTCTGTTGTTGAGACGGAAGGTCCTTTTTATAACTGAAAAATAGCCAAAAGACCAAGTCGAGATTTTAGATGTTAAGCCCGAAGATGCTATGAAATTTGTCTTATCAGGTGGAATAACGTCGAAAAGTAATTGAAGTATAGTAAGGAATAGTTAAGGTGAAATACTAGACAAAATAGTTTCAAAAGAAGATAATACATACAATATAAACTGTAGATCATTCAATGAAAATGACGAAAGTACATGAATTCGAATGGATCTTACCCTTTTATGACTAAAAATCAAATTTTCAGAAAGTAAATTGACATTAATGAGCAAAGATGCTTATAATACTAATAAGACATTTTATCGCATAAAAGCGTAGAAGCGAGAAAGTGATGAAGCGGAATTGCAAAACGAAAGATCATGAGGAGGAAGTTTAGACTATGGAACATAAAATTTTAGACTGTACCATACGCGATGGAGGATTAGTAAACAATTGGGATTTTAGCGTTGAGTTTGTGCAAGACCTATATAATGGTTTAAGTGCTGCTGGCGTTGAATATATGGAAATCGGTTACAAAAACTCCCCTAAGCTTCTAAAAGCGACAGAGCCAAATCCGTGGAGATTTCTTGACGATAACTTTCTTAAAGAAATTATTCCTAAGAAAAAATTTACAAAGCTATCAGCTTTAGTAGATATTGGACGTGTAGACCCTAATGACATATTACCACGTGAACAAAGTGTTTTAGATATGATTCGTGTGGCCTGCTATATTCGTGAAGTAGACAAAGGCTTGGAGTTAGTACAATTGTTCCACGATTTGGGCTATGAAACTACTCTTAATATTATGGCATTATCAAGTGCCCCGGAGCATCAGCTACTTGAGGCATTCGAAATGGTAAAAAATAGTCCTGTAGATGTAGTCTACATTGTTGACTCTTATGGTAGTCTAGAGCCTGCTGATATTGAATATCAAGTGAATAAATTTAAAGCCATGCTTCCTAATAAAAAGCTGGGAATTCATACGCACAATAATATGCAGTTGGCTTTTGCCAACACTTTATCAGCAATGCGAAATGGGGTTACATTCCTTGACTCATCTGTTTACGGAATGGGTCGTGCCGCTGGTAACTGTCATACAGAACTTCTTGTTGGTTATATACCAAAAACAAGATATGAACTTAAGCCAGTTCTTGGCGTCATTGAAAATCATATGCTGGAAATGCGTCAAAAATGGGAATGGGGCTATATTATACCCTACATGATTTCCGGATTATTAAACGAGCATCCACGTGTTGCGATGGCATACCGGGACTGTGAAGATTGTGATAAATTCATGGATTTTTATGAAAAAGTTACATCACCGGAAGCTTCAGTTTCACCGACAAATAAATAGATTTTTAAAAAGGTACCTTTTAGAGTAGATACGAAAAATTCTTCCCAAAGGGTACTTTTTTTATTTACTATTTAAAAATAGTTATTGATGTATTGTGCACTAAATAAAATTCTTTGTATTGGAAATTCAGTTCTAAATTAGCCGCCTGTTTTGGTAAAATGAACGTAAGGTGATGCTTACCATAAGTAAATGAAGTTTTTACATTTAGGAAGACATAACAAGCCAAAAATACCAATTTCCAATATAAATGTGGTATCTTAGCTTAATTGTTCTTCATGCTTTTGCCTTTTCGAATCAAAATAGTTACTTGTGCCATTGTAATGGGCAATGAAGATCTTTTCCTGTAGGCAAGGTATTTGGGCACCCACGTAACATTATATTTTTCCTTGAATTTTCTTAAGCCCTGAAAGTGATAGAAAACTTGTCCATGTATATAAATTTGGGCAGCTATCTTTTCACTGAAAAATGAATATTTGGAAAGCCCAACATTGGAAAGTGGTGCCATTCCTAAATTAAATTGCTTATACCCTTTTTCTTTAGCCCATTCAAATAACGAAAGAAATATAAAGTCCATTGTTCCTGAGGGAGAACTAGGTATAAAGCGCATTAAGTCCACGGAAATTGTTTGATGATTATCGTAAACAGGCATTAAACTGGCAAAGCCAATAACTTCCTCATTCATGTTTTTCAAAATGGCTATTTCAGATCTATTAAGATAAGCTTCATCGAAAAATCCAAGTGAAAATCCCTTTTCTCGTCTTCCTGCAAGCCACTCTTTTGATACTGTTTGAAGCTCTTGAAGCAACCCATCACTTAATGGCGGTTTAATGATTTCAAACGTGAAGTTTTCACGTTTGAATTTATTTTTGATGGCCCTCATTGCCTTCATCTTATTACCAGAGAGAGAGAAATTCTCTAAATCGACAAATGCCTCCTCTCCAAGTTTAAAAAAGTCGAAACCGTTTTCGTGAAGAATTGGAATCATATCATTACTACTCTCATAAAAAATAGGCGTATACCCATATAAATCGGAAATGGTTAGGAACTCCTCAATCGCATGTGGAAATTCAAATTTCTCTCCAGTGAGATCACCAAGGACCACAACCTTGTCCGCATACTTTTGGAATGGAATCAAAACATTGTCTTGACTATTCCAGAAAACATACTTATCATGCAAAAAGATTAAATGTGTTAGCACATTTCCCTTATATTTATTAATGTGTCCGTAAATCTTTTCCTCTTGATTTATCGAGGACCCCATTGGCCATTTCCGAGGCTTCCCTACAAAATTTCCAATGTAAAAAATAAAGATGGCTATAATCAGTCCAATGAATGCACTATAAAACAAGTCTTGGTAATTAGTAATGATATATGGCAAAAACTTTGTTGGAATACTGATTTTAGATGTAGGCAAATTAATATACCCGATCAATAGATACATAAGCGTAATGATGAAAATGATGAAAATATCAAAGGCCATCTTCCCCCAAGTCAAAACATAGCTTTCCCGATAGAAACGAGCTTTGGATAATCGAAGCAACAAAGCGACTACGAGTAAAAAGATGGCTTCTTCATAGTCAAATCCTTTGGAAAGAGAAAATAATGCAGCAAAGGATAAGGCTACAATTGTTAGATAATAAGCGCGTTTTACTTTGTATTGAATTCCCCTTAATAGTCCAAGAAGAATAAAACCAGTTGCAACGGAAAGTTGATGAGATAAACTTATTATAGGGAGAGAAAAAATGTCTTCAGCAATTTTTAACCTTTCAATAATGCCAGGCAAAGCGGCAGAAAGAAGCAAAATTAGACCAGAAATAAATATCAATATGGTTAACAACCAATGGCTAATACGTTGTATAAATATACTTGGCAAATTGCCCCATGTATTATTCCACTTTTCCCAATAGGCTTTAATAAAAAAGAAAGCCCCTACAAGAAATGGAATAATGAAGTAGCCTATGCGATATAGCAAAAGAAGTACAACAACTTTCTCATCTTGAATCCCTAAATAATTTGTTCCCCAGATGAAAACAAGGTCAAAAGATCCGAAACCTCCTGGGATCAGACTCACAATTCCAGCGCATGCAGCAACTGTAAAAATAGCAAATAAATCTCCAAAAGGAATGGAAATACTCATAACAGATTTTAAAAGCCAAAAGACGAAAAAGGTAGCTAACCATTCTAGGGTAGAAACGAAAATAAGAAAAAATTTCACTTTTATTGTGATGGATGGATTAGGGTCCTTCTTGTCTTTCCATAAAATAATGATCATCAAAGTAGGGAGGTACAACGCAACGGCAATAACAGCCAAATAAAGCCATTTAGTGTGTACTAACAGGGGGATATTTCTATATCCCACAAGGGTAACCCAGGAAAGTAAGGAAATACCTGTAAGAAAAAACAAAGAAACAACGGCAACAGTTTTTAATAAAGTCACTTTCTTAAATTCGTCTTTTTGATAGAAATAAGTTCTTAGCATTATTCCAATAATGCCACCAAAGCCAATCAAGTTGGAAAAGGAGTTGACAACTAGTGATTGCTTTATAAACTGTTTTTTGGGTATCCTAATTTCCAATATCTTGATGATAATTGCATCATAGAAAAACATTGGAGAAATGGCTCCAATGGTAATTAATAGGACAGGGACTAATGTTGCTATCGGTATTTGATCCATTGTATGTTGGAGCAGTTGAATGTTGAGGCCCATTGCAAATTTTTTTATTTCAATTGTTGACAGGACTAATAAAAGTAGTGGAAAAATAATTTTCAAAAATTGAACTGTTTTTTGTTTTAGATAATGTTTATTCAATTTGAATATTCCTTCCCTGTGCTGTCTTGACTATTTGCCAATTTCAATCAACAATGCTTAAGTAAGAATGAGTTTAACACTTGTTCTTTCCCCCTTTTTGTCCCTAACCATGATAAGTGAATCGTACTTTTCAAATTTGTATTTGTCAATAAAGTAACAGTAAAATGTTTTTTTATAGTAAATAAGAAGCCGAATAGGTGTCTTTGTTTTGCTCACTCCTAGTTAAGTTAGAAAAAAATTGACATTTTAACAACATTTCAGAAATAAGTGTAAATATTAACCAATCTCATTAATACAATGTAAAAAAAATAGGAGTGATCTACATTGTCTTGGTTAATCATTGTGGCTTTTGCTGTTTCATCAAGCGTCGATAATTTAGGAGTAGGTATTTCATATGGAATAAGAGAGATTAGAATTGGTTTAGGCGCAAACTTATTGATGAGCTTCATTTGTTTTATGATGAGTATAGCGGGAATTTCCTTTGGAATATGGCTTTCAAAAATTATTCCAGGCATGTTTCCTTTGTTCATCGGAGCATTTTTTCTAATTATTATTGGAATCAGGGTTATTCTGTTGGGGATTCCCCGTAAAATGGAATCAGTAGCTGTGAGTACTGAGTATGATCATCACCAAACTTCAAATATGAAAGGAATTCTGAGGAATCCTAAGGCAGCTGATATCGATAACTCGGGAGAGATTGGTTTGGGGGAGGCAGTCCTTCTAGGAGTAGCTTTGTCAGCGAACGCACTTACCAATGGCTTAGGTGCTGGTTTGCTTGGATTTTCACCTCTGGCTATTTCATTAACCGCTGCAATTGGTAGCTTTATTAGTGTCTGGGCAGGAGTTAAATTAGGCTATAAATTAGCTACTGTTCGTATTGGTTCTTTCACATTGGGGGAATTCGGAACCATCATTAGTGGTATTATTATATTGATAATTGCCATTACCACATTTTTTTGAGGTTTATCAAATCAACGAAATAAAGGTAGTGCAACTTTTACCATATAGTTAAATCTTTAAAAGCCGCATACAGACTAGTCACAAAAATATAGACAGCACCGTTCCATTACTTGTGGAAGGTGCTGTTTTAATAATTAGATAAACATTTGTTCATATTTTGGCTTTGTTAAACGATACTGTTGACAAATAGTCAACAGTTGGCTATATTTCTAAATAGCATAACTTACTAACTAACTATATAGGTATTTTTTTGCGCAATTTCATTAGGATTATTAATGAAAAAAGGAATTAGAGAAATGTTTAATTTAAGTGATTGGTGGTGTTGATATGAAGAGAAGTCAGACGAGTAAAAGCAAATTAATAAGAAACATTTTTATAGTAGTTGTTTTTTTAGGAATCACCATAGCAGCTTATGGTATCTATCAATATAATCAAGGACTGTCTATAGCAAGTGACGGTCAGTTCAAGGATGACGGTGCAACGTTTGATTCGTTCGAAGGACCTGAGCCGGAATTCGGGGAAATTAATATTCTCCTAATTGGAAGTGACACAAGAGGGGAAGGGAATGGCCAATCAGATACGTTAATGATTGCTCATTATAATCAGAAATCTCATCATTTGAAAATTGCTTCCATAATGAGAGATACATATGTTGATATCCCTGATTACGGAAAACATAAAATAAATGCCGCATTTGCCATAGGAGGACCAGAGCTGGTAAGAAAAACGATTAAGAGGAATTTTGATATCGATGTAAATTATTATGCTGTTGTTGACTTTGAAGGGTTTCCCAAAATTGTGGATATTGTAGCTCCTAACGGAATAGAGGTAGACATCCCATATGAAATGTCGTATGGAATTGAGATGACCTTGCATCCAGGGAAGCAAATTTTGAATGGAAATGAATTGCTTGGTTATGTTAGATTTCGCCACGACCGCTTAAGTGACTTCGGACGGGTAGAAAGGCAACAGGAGGTATTGTCAAAAATTAAGGAACAAGCTACCACAATTCATAGTCTGGTTAATCTCCCTAAAATATTCGGGGTTGCCGATCCATACATTGATTCAAATGTAGATGCTAGTACAGTTCTTGCAATTGGAAAAGGTCTAATAGCTGGGAAATCCATACCGGTAGAGACAATACGAATTCCTATAAATGATTCCTATGTGAATGAACGTGTCAATGTAGGGGCAGTTTTAAAAATTGATTTCAATAAAAACAATCAAGCTTTAACAGACTTTTTAGCAGAAGATACCGAAAGTAATTTAGAGTAGGAATAACCAAAATTAATTATTTGCTCCTCACAATGTATTGAAGATTGATTGTACCTTTAGGCAGGCCTCTATTGCCTGATATGTAAATCGAAAAATGGAAGGAAAGTTGAGTATGTCTGAAAGTGGTAAAGATAATAATCTTGGTTTGCTATTAAAAGATTCATTAAAGAAAAAATCATTGTCGATGCGGAAGCTTAGTGAACTAACTGAAATTGATACCGCTACGATTTCAAGAATTATTAACTGTAAAAGAAAAGCAACTCCAGATCATTTACAAAGGTTTTCTGAGTGTCTTGACGTTCCGCTCGATACTTTATTTACAGCTGCAGGTTATCTACAAGAGCAAAAACAAAAAAAGGTCTATTCAAATGATATCAATGTATTAATAGAGTACATTCAAAATTTCCTTGAAACTTCTAATCTATTAAATAAGAAATTCTCGATCGAAAACGTTGAAAGCCAGCTGGCGATGTACGAGCAATTTTCTCAAACGGACGAAGGTAAAGAAACTATTATAAATGGATTTGAAGAGAAGGTAAAAAAATTAGGCAGCATGGGACCATTTATTAATCAATTACATCAAATGTATGCAAAATTTTGTTCCATGAAAGCATCGCCGCCGCAGTTAGCGGTACTTGGCAGTGCACTGTTGTATTTCATTTTGCCAGTCGATGTGATCCCTGATTATATTCTTCCGGTAGGTTATATAGATGACGCAATTGCTGTACAGCTTGTACTCGATAGATTCGCGAAAAAATTACAAGAAAACCCTAATGGAAGTAATGATAGTTTTGAATAAATATGGAGATGAGGATTTATAGATGAATGTTGAAATATTTCAAGCAATTAACCAGCTAGCAGGAACTCATCCGATCTTAGATGCAACTATGGTTTTTATTACGGAAAAGGCTTTGTATATTTTTGCTTTCACATTATTGTTCATGTGGCTTTTTGGAAATGAAAAATATAAATATACGGTTGTTTACGCTGCTTTCACAGGAGCACTTGGCCTAATTATTAATTTTCTTATTAGTCAAATTTACTTTGAACCTCGACCATTCGTAACGCATCATGTGAATATGTTAATCCTGCATGCTGCGGATGCTTCTTTTCCTAGTGATCATGCAACAGGTGCGTTTTCATTGGCGCTAGCTATTTTCTTGCGGCATCGAAAAATTGGCTTCATTACGGTATTATTTGCCGCTTTAACAGGTTTTTCACGCATATATGTAGGTCATCATTATCCGTTTGATGTTCTTGGCAGTATCCTTGTTGCTCTTTCGGTAAGCCTAATAGTTTTTAAGGCTTCAGGTTTTCTCAAGCCGATTCCGAATGCGATTATTTACATTTATAATAAATTACTCAGAGGGCCTAAAAATTCACATAGCGCTGCAAAAGGGATAAAATGATGTCCCTTTTTATTTGTTTGATTATTATATTTTTTAAAAGCTTTAGTTTATAATATAGTAAGCGAAACATATGGAAAGGATGTCGGTCATGTTTGATTTTATGTATTTTCCTGATAATAAATTGGAATATATTCCGGCTTTTATCATGGTATTAATCTGTGTTCTTCTAACTTTTTTAGCGATCCACCAATTCATTAAGTTTTCTAAAAAAGAAGAAGAAAAAGCAAGGATGCTAGAAAAGCAGCTTATGGAAAATAAGCTAGAAAGCCATAAATAAATCGTTGTGAACAGAAGGGAAAAACCATAAATATATTATGTAAACTAAATTTAAATGTCGAAGTGCAAGGCACTTCGACATTTAATCCCTCTACCTTATAACTTCAACTCCCCAAGCATTTTATAAACTTTATCTCTGGTAAAATTACGAGACTGCCAAGCATCGCTTTTCAACACATCTCTCTCTTGCTTTCGCTCTTTAAGCAACACTTCTAAACCCGGAACATTGGGATTCTTTTCATAAAGCTCAATCAGCCCAAGCACCCCAGTGGAAGAAAATTGGTTTAAATAGTAGATGTCAATTTTTCCTGTTTCCTCATAACGGGCAATATTTTGCTTTATAACAATCAAATCGAGATTAACGGCATTGATCCCAACATAATAGATGAGTGCTGCGATAAAATAAAAATGAAATAAGGAAAGTTGATCAAGCCAAATCTTTACAAGTGTGTAGGCAAGGATAAACATAAGAAAAATCATGAAAGAATGAACAAGCACTCTCAAGAACGTGAATCCATACGCACCTTCATACATTAACATTCTCATGAAAGCTGAAGTCAGAATAACAGCACTTGATAACACGAGAATTGACAAGGTGAACCGGATTCCTTTCTTTAGAAATCCTTGAACCTGTTTCGTAGAATATATTACTGAAACTGTAACGGTTAAGTTAATCATTGCCACAAAAAGCAACTCGAAAAATCCGCGCCGTGCGTATTCCGCATAGGTGAAGCCGTCATCAAGCGTCCCACTGAAAAAATATTTAAATTGGACAGCGACAAACAGGATATATACCAAGTCTAAAAGCAACAGAACCGTCATTGTTATGACACCATCCATTGACATCGGCTTTATCATCCCATCCTTTTGAATCATTTCCACTTTTCTTTGTAACAGCACTTGCAAAAAACCGAAAAATAGAAATGTAATAATAACAATGATGATAAAACGAAAAACAAGATCACCCCGGAAGGTCATAAAATTGGGGATATTGCTTAATATTCTTGCAAATTGAGTATCAGCTTTCATTAACAAATTAATAATGATAAACAAAAATGGAAGAGAGATTCCGATACCAATTAAAATCTTTTTCCAAACATCAAAATGCTTTTTGTTATTGCTACTTTTTGACAGTCTGGACGTATATTTTATAAAAGTTGCATTATAACGGATCCCATCAACTAGACGCCGTAGGGTGTAAAAAATAAAATTGGGATTACTCCATTCGAATTTTTTCGGAGAAGTAATTAAAACAAGATGAAAAATGACAAGCGTTGGAATGACTAGAATATTTAAAATGTAAAATAGAGCAGTATCATACACGTAATAGCCGGCGGCCAAAATCCATATCGAAATTAATAGCAAATAACCAATGCGTTGATGTGAAAATACGAACGTGCGAAATCTCCAAAAAAATAACAAGTAAAAGAAAACGATAAACAAAAAATAGGAAATGCCAATCTGAAACCTAAAGAATGCTTCTTCTGCGACTATACCGACAAGAAAACATAAAAATAAAAAGATCCAATCTTTCTGTACCATTTTAAACTCCATTTCAATCCCTCCAAAATCCTAAATAGTAATTCTATATACATAGTATATCTATGTATATATTCAAAAAAAATTACACAGAAGCTTTCTTTCCCCATCTGTAGCTTATCAAGCATAAAGGGTACAGCAGTATGGTAAGGAAAATACATAACCCAATAAATGTTTCTGTCAATAATGGATTGAACCATTCATGTGGAATGATCTTGAAAACAGTTAAAAACATCAAGGTCAAATTCGGCACTAAAGCCAATATAAAAGTTCGTTTTAGTACTTTCTTGCCTTTATGACCGAAACCTTTCCCGATTTCATAACCAAGCAATGCCCAAAACACCATGTATATCAGAGCAATCAGGATGGGGATGGACGTTAATTGATTCCATAGACTTTTCAACCAATTCCAATCAAATACATTATGGGCAAGTGTTAGTGCCGCTCCTCCGCCAAAGAAAAGAATATTGACTGAAATAAATAACCATTTCATATTACTTGGCGTAACGGTTAGTTCTTCTTTCCATATCGAAGCAATTTCCTTAGGAGTTCCAAACCTTTGGAAAACCTTATCACGTACTTCAGCATCATCTTCTAGGTTGAGGAACTCGATCAGGAGTTCATCAAGATGGGCTTCATACTCCTGAATAATCGATTCCTTCTCCGGATGATTCCCAAGACTCCGACTAAGTTCGGTTAAGAAATCACTTTTCAGCCGTTCCATGTTTTTTTCTCCCTAATACCGTATTGATCACGGAAACAAAGTCGTTCCATTCTTGGGTTTTTTCTTCTAACATTTCTTTTCCGGCTTCGGTAATCTTGTAATACTTGCGGGCTGGACCTTTTTCTTGCTCCTGCCAATAGCACTCAATATATTCCTGCTTTTCAAGCTTATGTAGTGCTGGATACAATGTTCCTTCTTTGACAGAAAATCCATTATCGCTGCGTTTTTCTAATTCTTTTACTAGCTCGTAGCCGTACATATCTCTTTCATCGAGCAGCTGAAGCAATAAAAGGGATGTACTGCCTTTTACCAATTCACGATTAAACATGTTTTTCACCTACCTAGAGTTTTTAGGTATATTGAAATTCTATAATTTATCCAAAAATTTGTAAAGCTTAAAATGAAATTCAAGCTGATAATTGATGAAAGTATTTTTGGAATGTAAAATAATCGGTAAAGAAAATCGCAAATATTTTTACGAAGGGAAAAGGAGAAAAATGAATTTTGTTGATTTGATAAAAGAAAACTACGTGGTTGCAATCATTCGCGGGATTGAAAAAAAGGATATTATTCCAGTTGCCGAGGCACTCTATCTAGGAGGCATTAAGCTAGTTGAGATAACGATGAATACAGACGGAGCAGCAGAGATGATCTCGATGTTAAATGAAAAACTTGGTACAAAGTTATACATTGGTGCTGGAACTGTACTTGATGTTAAAGATGCCGAAAAAGCCATCGGTGCTGGAGCTAAATATTTTGTTACTCCAAACGTAGATGAAGAGATTATCAGGTATGCAATAGATCATAATATTGATATTCTTCCAGGAGTTATGTCACCAACAGAAGTTGTACAGGCGTATAAAGCTGGTGCCAAAATCGTTAAGGTATTTCCTACCAATATTTTAGGAAGCAACTATATTAAAGAATTGCAGGGACCGTTATCCCATATCCCAATGGTTGCGGTAGGCGGAGTCCGCCCTGAAAATGTAGCTGATTTTATGAAAGCAGGAGCAGTTGGATTAGGAGTTGGTGGTAGTTTAATTGATAGAGCTGCCATTGCAAGCGGTGATTTTGGAATCATTACAAAAAAAGCAGAATTATTGCTACAGAAAATTAAGGAAGTTACTATCTAATAATGTCGAAATAGAATTAAAGAATTTTCATCAATCGACATAATAAAACAATTTCCAAATCTATGTCCCTTTAGGTAATAAGCAGATTAAAAGGTAAACAATTCAAAAATTTCAAGTGAATTTTTTTTGAATTTTATTTACAGCATCATTCATTTGGTGATATGATAGCTACATCAAGGAAAACTATTATCAAGCTTTGTGAATATATTCACACTAAATTCACTAGATTTAAATAATTTATAATTACCTTATAATTTCATACTTTTTAAGGTTAAAACAATTGTAATACTGCATATTAGAGTTATAATTGAAAAAGAAAAGGTGTGTGACAAGTTTGCACCTTACGTCGGTGGGCTGCCTACATCTTTCTACAATATCCGGGGGGAAGGTTGGTAGAAATGGGTAACAGGGAAACTAAAACAGACGTCATCTTAATTGGCGCTGGTGTCATGAGTGCTACTTTAGGAACGATCTTAAAAGAGATAGTACCAGACTGGGAGATTTCCGTATTTGAGAAACTAGCAAATGCAGGGGAGGAAAGCTCTAACGAATGGAATAATGCAGGAACGGGGCATTCAGCACTATGCGAGCTCAACTATACAGTTGAAAAGCCAGATGGTTCTATTGATATTAGTAAAGCTATCAATATTAATGAGCAGTTCCAGGTTTCAATGCAATTTTGGTCTTATCTTATAAAGAATGGGTTGATAAATAATCCACACGAATTTATTATGCCGCTGCCTCATATGAGTTTAGTGCAGGGAGAACAAAATGTCGAATTTTTAAAGAAAAGATATGAAGCGTTATCAAAAAATCCATTATTCCAAGGAATGGAATTTTCGGACGACCCTAGCAAACTAATGGAATGGATTCCGCTTATTATGAATGGCCGCACATCTGGTGAACCAATTGCTGCAACAAGAATCGCGACGGGAACTGATGTTAACTTTGGTGCATTAACACGCATGTTGTTTGAACACTTAGGAAATAAAAACGTAGATATTAACTATAATCATAGTGTTGATGATATTAAACGCACAAATGACGGATTATGGGAATTGAAGGTAAGAAATCTTGAAAATGGTACAGTTGAACGCCATAGTGCAAAATTCGTCTTTATTGGGGGCGGAGGCGGAAGCCTACACCTACTACAAAAGTCAGGCATACCTGAAGGAAAGCATATTGGAGGATTTCCAGTAAGCGGACTATTTATGGTATGTAATAATCCGGAAGTTGTTGACCAACATCTTGGAAAAGTATACGGCAAAGCTAAAGTTGGTGCTCCACCAATGTCTGTACCGCATCTTGATACAAGATATATAGATAACAAAAAATCATTGTTATTTGGACCATTCGCTGGATTTACTCCAAAGTTCTTAAAAACGGGTTCAAATATGGATTTAATAACTTCAATTAAACCTGATAATTTAGTAACGATGTTAGCTGCCGGTGTAAAGAACATACCATTGACAAAATATTTAATCGAGCAACTTATGTTATCAAAAGAACAACGTATGAAAGAATTGCGCGAATTTATCCCTGAAGCTAAAAGTGAAGATTGGGATATCGTTGTAGCAGGTCAACGTGTTCAGGTTATTAAAGATACTGAAGCTGGCGGTAAAGGAACACTTCAATTTGGTACAGAAGTAATTAATGCTGCTGATGGCTCAATCGCTGCATTACTAGGTGCATCACCAGGTGCTTCAACGGCAGTTCATGTTATGCTTCGAGTACTCAATAAGTGCTTCCCGCAGCAAATGAAAGAGTGGGAACCAAAGATTAAGGAAATGATTCCTTCTTACGGGATATCATTATTGAAAAATCCAGAACTACTAGATGAAATTCACGCATCAACTACTGAAACACTTGGTTTAATAGATAAAGAAGAAGAAGCTGTGTATGACGATAAAACATTAGTTTTAGCTCATGCTTAATATAAATAAGTTTGTGCAGTAATGTACAAGTTATTTACAAAAATTTAATAAACCAAAAGCAGAATGGAGAGGATCCTTCTGCTTTTTTGTTATACTATAAGAAAAGACATCGTAATTTGCCATTATGGGCAAATTACGTGTTTTTCTAATAATCAATTAAGCGTTGGTAAAAGGTGGTGGATGAATTGATTAATCGTGTAACAAAGAAATTGGAAGATGCTCTTCTAGATTGGGATATGATGATGAAATCTTCAGGGGATGAAGGTGCGGATAACGCTGAACGTTTCGAGATGCATTTTTATGAATTCATTGATGAGCTAAAGGTTTGGTTCAAAAGTCTACAACAGCCACCAATCACCATGAAGGAAGCTGAAGATCTTAGTGAAATTAAAGACATTATGGAACGCTTACCTGCGCCGCTTGAATTAAACTTTTATAATGAACTGGAGTTAATCGTTGAAGGCATAGATCAAGTGCGCTATGATTAGCTTGCTAATTTTCATAGCAATTATGGAAGCAATGTATTATACTTTTGCTTCCATTTTTATTTACATATGTGATCATGGAGGGTTTTAAAATGAAAATCAATAATATTCTTGTTGCTGGTCAATATGAGGAGGTCTTTCAAAAGCACATACCTCCAACTACTTCTCAAAATTTCCGCTTTGAAGCCATTGATGAAATTACTTTAGAGGACATGGATTGGGCAGATGCTTATGTTGGTTCTGCACCAGCTTCCCGTTTCGATCTTTCAAAACTTCAATGGGTTCATTCCTTTAATGCTGGAGTGAATAATTATTTAGCGATTGATGGTTGGCAAGAAAATAATGTGGTCCTTACTCGTACAATATGTACTTTTGGGCAAAGAATTAGTGAGTACTGTTTAAGCTACATATTAAGGGATCTTCAACATCAGAAATATTTTGAGGAATTACAAGAAGAGAAAAAATGGGTTCGTAATCCACCGATTAGGTTAAAGGATCAAACCATTGTTGTTTTTGGCACAGGTGAAATTGGACAAGAAGTTGCTCGTAACTTTACTCATTTTGGAATGGCTGTGTACGGGGTATCTCAAAGCGGTGCTCAGAAAGAATATTTCCAAAAAGTGGTCACTACTTCATCTGCCGCGACAATTTTACCTGAAGCTGATTGGGTGTTAAGCACACTTCCATTAACAGACGAAACAAAAGAGTTCTTTAATAGTGAACTGGTCAGTCATTTTAATAATGCTGCTTTTATTAATGTAGGTAGAGGGGCAACGGTAGATGAAGACGCCCTTATCAATGCTTTAGATAGTGGAAAGATCCGCAAAGCAGTGCTAGATGTCGTAACTATAGAGCCATTACCAGAAGACTCACCGTTATGGGTAAGAGAAGATATCACGATCACTCCCCACATTTCGGCTATTACAGACTTAGATGAAGCCGTTATATGCTTCTTTGATACGATGAAGAAAATTCAGCAAAACGAAGCACTGCCTAATAAGGTAGATGTTTCGAAAGGGTATTAAGGAAGGACAAACCAATGTGGCAGGAATATATTGAAATAGAAGGTCCGTTTAAAAATCCCCATCTGGTTAAGGTGGGGATTATTTATTTTTAACCATTATAAGTTTGAGTTGAGGATGGGGATGAAATGCAGAATTTGTGTTGCGGACAGATTGTGACCTGCAGCGCTACAGTTGTAGCGATATAATCCAGGTCTGCTTTTACATAAAGCTTATTTATAAGCATTCATTTTTCAAAAACCCCTATATAACAAGCAATTATATCAGTTTTAAAAATTTGGCACAAAAGTTGCAAGTAATAATTAGTGTAAACAATGAAAGGAGAGATACAAATTTGGCTAAATCACAGATTCTTGCTATTGATGCTGGTGGTACGATGACAGACACATTCATTATCGATGAGAAAGGGGAATTCGTTGTCGGGAAGGCACAAACAACCCCAGATGATGAACACATTGGTCTCCTGAATTCTGCAAAAGATGCTTTGGAGCAGTGGGATGCAAAGATTGAGGAGGAATTTCCCAATCTCCTTGCTGGTGTTTACTCTGGTACAGCGATGCTTAATCGCTTGGTTTCTAGAGTAGGACGGCGTGTTGGTTTGGTTCTTAATAAGGGAACAGAGGATAGTCATCGCATGGGGCGCGCTATTCAATCACATCTTGGCTACTCGTATGCGGATAGAATTCACATTAATACACATCATTTTGATCCACCGCTTGTACCGCGGAAATGGACTGTGGGTGTGACGGAAAGGGTCGATATGTTTGGGAATGTGGTTATTCCTCTTTATGAGAATGACATTGGACCAGCTATTCAAAAATTACTGGATGAGGATGTAGAGGCCATCGTTATTAGTTTATTACATTCATATAAATATCCGGATCATGAACGAAAAGTTCGAGATGTTGCTGAAGAAATGATAAAAAAGGCAAATAAAGATATTAAAGTTTTTGCCACGGTCGATTATTATCCGGTACGGAAAGAGTCACATCGAACCAATACGACTATTGTGGAAGCGTATGCAGCAGAACCATCTCGCAGGACATTAGAAAAAATAGACGATGCCTTGCAAAGCCATGGTACTAAGTTTAACTTGCGGATTATGGCTAGTCATGGAGGAACAATCAGTATAAAAGCAAATGAGCTAGCGCGTACATGTGTTTCAGGGCCGATAGGCGGAATGGTTGGAGCCAAATATTTAGCCGAAAATCTTGGACTGAAAAATGTAGCTTGCTCTGATATAGGTGGAACAAGCTTTGACATCGGTCTAATTACGCAAGGAAACTTAGCAATTGACACAAGTCCTGACATGGCTCGTCTCGTTCTTTCTCTTCCACTTGTTTCCATGGATACAACTGGTGCGGGAACAGGAAGTTTTGTTAGAATTGATCCCAACTACGGGAATTTAACATTGGGACCGGATAGTGCAGGTTCCCGTGTTGGTGTATGTAATCCAGAAGGTGGTATAGAAACCGTTACCGTTTCTGACTGTCATGTTGTCTTAGGTTTAATTAATCCTGATAACTTCATAGGTGGGGTCATTAAGCTTTCTAGAGAACGGGCTTATGAAGCTGTGAAAACTCAAATTGCTGATCCACTTGGATTATCCGTGGAAGATGCGGCTTTAGGTGTTATCCAACTGCTAGAGTCACAGCTTCGAAACTATCTAGAATCAATGATTCTTGGCAAAGGTTATTCTCCGTCACAATACGTTTGTTTTTCTTATGGTGGAGGTGGTCCGTTACACACAGCAGGTTATACAAAGGGTCTCGGTTTTGAGGATATTCTTATCCCTGCTTGGGCAGCTGGATTCTCTGCATTTGGATGTGGGGCGGCTGATTTTGAATACCGTTTTGATAAAACATTGGATATTAACGTTGCAGAAAAAGCTGAAAGTGGCGATATTCTTGCAGCGGGAAAAGAACTACAGTCTGCATGGGATGAGTTGAAGAAAAAAGTTTCAGAGGAATTTGAGAAAAATGATTACTCATCTGAAGACGTTAATTTCCGTCTGCTTTATCGGATGCAGTATCAAGGTCAATTGAATGATTTAGAAATTGAAGCACCAATAAAGGAATTTAAGGATATTGAAGATTACCAGACACTTGTCAAGGTATTTGAAGAGACATATACACGAGTTTATGCAAAATCAGCTTTATCGCCTGAATTAGGTTACTCGATAACAGGCGCAATCGTAAGTGGTTCTGTTGAGGTGGCTAAACCAAAAATTCCAGAAGAACCGTTATCAAGTGAAGAACCTCCTATAGAGGCATTCTTAGGATATCGTCAAGTTTACTGGGATGGAAAATATATTGAGGCTAAAATTTATGAGATGGAAAAACTGTTACCAGGAAATCGGATAGAAGCATTTTCAATACTAGAATCAACAGCGACTACATTAGTTGTTCCAACAGGTTTTGAGACATACCTTGATGGGAAACGTATTTTCCATTTAAAAGAATTATAGAGAAAGTAGGGAAACGTATAAATCATAACATTTAGAGGGGGTTACAAGATTGTCAAAAGTACTTAATGATGGTCTTCAACAGACAAAGAAGCCAATTGGTTGGAACGGAAAAACCTTGAAACAAATGCGTCGTGAGATTGATGAAATAAGTAAAGAAACTGGTTATTATGCTGGATTAACAGAATTATCCTTAAAAGAATCTGATCCGATTCGTTTTGAAAAAATTTATTCCAAGCTTCGTGGTGGGATTGTCCATGCACGTGAAACAGCAAAAAAGGTAGCCGCCTCTCCCATTGTTGAGCAGGAAGGGGAATTGTGCTTCAGTTTATATACACCTGAGGCTGATTCAATCGTCACATCAACTGGAATTATTATCCACGTAGGGACAATGGGTGCTGCCATAAAATTTATGATCGAAAACGATTATGAAGATAATCCTGGAATCGCAGATAAAGACATTTTCTGTAACAATGATAATCATGTCGGTAATGTGCATACTTGTGACGTTCACACCCTTGTTCCGATTTTCTGGGAAGATGAAGTTATTGGCTGGGTAGGCGGTGTGACCCATGTTATTGATACTGGGGCAAGTGCACCAGGAAGTATGCCAATGGGTCCTGTACAACGATATGATGACGGATATCAAGTAACCTGTCGGAAAATCGGGCAAAATGATGTCCTGTCTAAAGACTGGTTACTTGAAAGTACACGTTCTGTCCGCGCTGTAAAGTATTGGACTTTAGATGAGAAAACACGTGTAGCCGGATGTCATATGGTTAGGGACCTCGTATTAGACGTTATTAAAGAAGAAGGTGTTGATACGTACAAACAATTCATTCGTGAAATTATTGAAGATGGTCGTCGCGGTTTTGTAAATCAAGTAAAAACGATGCTAATCCCAGGGAAATATCGTCAAGCATCTTTTGTTGATGTTCCATTTAAGGATTTGGACCTTCCTTCATTCGCGAGAATAAATACAATTATGCATTCACCATCAGAGATTACAGTTCATGAAGATGCAAAGCTGGAAATTGACTTTGAAGGAACAAACCGCTGGGGCTGGCACCCATTTAATGCAACACCTGTGTCGATTACAAGTGGGATTTGGGTAATGCTCTCTCAAACACTTGTACCGAACGATCGCATTAATGACGGAGCCTATTATGCAAGTAAATTTGGTGTACCATATGGTTCATGGTTGAATCCAGACGATATTCGTTCCGCTCATTCTAATACATGGCATGCTCTCGTATCAGCATGGTCACCACTTTGGCGTGGATTAAGTCGTTCCTATTATGGTCGTGGCTATTTAGAAGAGGTTAACGCTGGAAATGCTCATACGACAAACTGGTTAATGGGTGGTGGAATTGATCAATATGGGCAACTATCCGCTCTTAATAGTTTTGAAACTGCCGCCTGTGGTGTGGGGGCCGGTGCTGTAAAGGATGGCATCAGTCATTCGGCAGCACTTTGGAATCCAGAGGGCGACATGGGTGACATGGAAATCTGGGAATTGCTTGAACCACTACTCTATTTAGGGCGTGAAATTTTACCTGGTTCAGGCGGGGCAGGTAAATATCGTGGTGGCAATGGTTGGCAATCACTACGTTTAGGCTGGGGTGCGAAAGAATGGTCAATGTTCGTAGCCGGTGCAGGTGCTATGGCCACTGATTGTGGATTAATGGGTGGTTATCCAGCATCTTCAGGATATAGATTTATAGCACATAATACGGATATAAAAGAACGTATTGCAAAACAACTTCCGATCCCATTGGGAGGAGATTTTGATCCAGATAATCCAATCTGGGACACGTCGATGAATGCTGAAACGATACATCGTGATCGACAGGCGGTTTCGACGCAGGAGGAATTTAAAGATTATGATGTGATTATGAACTACCTTCGTGGGGGTCCAGGGTTTGGTGATCCACTTGAGCGGAATCCAAAATTCGTCGAACAAGACCTGAATGAACGATTAATATTACTTCGATATGCAGAAAAGGTATACGGTTGTGCCTTTACTGAGGAAAATGGTGTATATACAGTTGATATAAGAGCAACAAAGGAAAGACGTAAACAGATTCGTAAAGAACGGCTTGAGCGTAGTGATCCAACTAAAGAATGGATGGAAAGTGAAAAAGTAACAATTATGAACAAAGAAGCTTCTTTACAAGTAAAACATATGTATGCTGAGAGTTTTGCATTAAGTGAAAAGTTCACAAATGATTTTAAAGATTTTTGGAATATGCCTAAGGATTGGATGGTTTATGAAGATGAATTAAATGTGCCGATGCTCGGATCACATATTAATCGCTTTAAACAGTAAATTTTTAAGAGAGGTGCAAAACGAATGGCTAAATATGATAAGAAGGTAATTGGTGAATTAATTGATGGAAGGTTAGAATTTTATCAACTTAAAGAAATGATGTCGAGCCATAAAGACCCGGAACGTTTTCAACTATATAGGGAGGTTTTACAGGAGCGTGTTCCTTGGGACGATCCGATCCTTTTATCTTATGGATTACACCTTTATATTGTTCAAAAGAAAAATGGAGATCGCATTGTGAAATGTGACTGTGGCCATGAGTTTTGTGATTACAAGAAAAATTGGAAACTACATGCCCGAATTTTCGTTCGTGATACCGAGGAAAAAATGAACGAAATTTACCCAAAATTAATGTCTCCTGATCCAGAGTGGCAGGTTATTAGGGAATATTATTGTCCAGGGTGCGCAACCCAATTAGATGTTGAAGCCGTTCCACCGTGGTATCCAATCCTTCTCGATTTTGAACCAGATATAGATACTTTTTATAATGAGTGGGTAAAATTGCCTCTCCCTAATGTGAAATAACTAGGCGAATAAAGGATAAGGGTGCCTAATTAGGCACCTTTATACCAATTGATACTTCTGCATTTTTCTATATAGGGTTGACCTCGCTATCTTGCAACGTCTTGCAACCTCGGATAAATTTCCGCCAGTCTCCGATAATAATTGTTTAATAGTTAGTTTTTCTTCCTGCTCTATAGGACTATATTGTGGATTCTTATTTGACAAAGATTTGGTCTGGTCGTGAAACTTCTTTGGTAAGGAATCTATAGTAATCCTTTTTTCTGAAAAGAGGACTGCATACTCGATAATATTTTTAAGTTCCCTAATGTTTCCGGGCCAATCGTAGTCGTGGAATATAGTAAGTACTTGTCGGTCAATTTCCGGGACTATTTTACCATGTGTATTAGCGCAAGTACGAGCGAAATAATGACACAAGTGATCTATATCTTCTTTTCGTTCCCGTAGTGAAGGGAGGCTTAATTCTACTACATTAAGACGATAGTAGAGATCTGAACGGAATTTTTCTTTGGTAATGAGGTCGTTTAAGTTTTTGTTTGTCGCAGCGATAATTCTTACATCAATAGATATTGGTTTTGATGAGCCGAGACGCACAACTTCTTTTTCCTGCAATACACGTAGGAGATGGACCTGTAAATCAAAGGGCATCTCCCCAATTTCATCTAACAACAGTGTTCCACCATTCGCCTCTTCAAATTTACCCTTTTTCCCTTCGCGTTTTCCTCCTGTAAAAGCACCAGGTTCATAGCCGAATAGTTCACTAGCAATTAGTTCCTTGGGTATAGCCCCACAGTTAATGGCTATAAAAGGTGAATCATACCGTTTACTTCCTTTGTGAATGGCATTGGCAAATACTTCTTTGCCTGTTCCACTTTCCCCAGTAAGTAGGATTGGAACATTTGTTGGCGCAACGATTTGTGATTGCTTAATCACTTGTTTTAAGGAGAGGGATTGACCGATTAAATGTCTCCAAGCTTCTGTTGTTTTCAAAGACGAAGGTTGATGGTTACTTCTTTTTTCTAGTTGAAGGAGAAAACCAACATGTTTCGATTCAAATTCAAGAGACTGTATGTAGATTGTTAATTGTAACGAGGCGACATACCATTCCCATTCCTGTTCATTATTTGTTAAAAAAGATGCTTTTAATAACTGCAACTCGGGTTGGAGAAACAATTCATTCCAGTTTTGAATTTGCAGTAAAGACCTGCATTCTGGGTCTCCATTCGCGATGTTTAACATTTCATCGAGGATGATAACGCATTTCGATTTCCGTTTTATCCTCTCTTTTTCATAACAGTCATGTAAATATAGTCTAGTTCTATTGGAACTATTAAATAATTGGTGTTGGATCATCGTTGCGATATTTTGAACAAGACTTAGAGAGTGAGGTTGAGCTAGGTCACTTGGTCCTGTTAGATCAAGGGCACCGATGACTTTACCAGTTAATGGATCTTTAATTGGGGATGCGGAACAAACCCATGGATGAACTCCTTCACAATAATGTTCAAATGAAAATATTTGTTCGGGCTTTCCGGTAACAATTGATGTTCCAATCGCATTTGAACCGGCCGCTTCCTCACTCCAATTAGCACCTTGAATAAAATTCATTTTTTCGGCTTTTGTTAATGTATGTGGACTTCCATTTAAGAAAATAATTCTTCCTTGTTCGTCAGATAGGGTGATAAGGTGCCCAGTACCTTCAATTTGATGATATAAATCTTTTAAAACAGGTAGGGAAGCATGGTACAGATAGGATGAATTAATTATTTCGGATAAATTTTCATTAGATATGGATACTGGTGTTTGTTTTTGCCAAGGATTTAGACTATAGTTTTGACAGCGTTTCCATGATTCAATGATCGTTGGACGAATTTTCTTTGGTTTTCGTTTGTTGACAATAAAGTCCTCCCACGCAGCCTCTAATTCTTTCATTTTTTGATGAAGATTACGAACGGAATAAACAGCTAGATTTGAAAGCAACAAACTTCACCCTCCTTTTTTGATAAATAGTCTGTTCAGTAGTTAGTTAGATTTATGGGGAATCTTATCGTATTATATGCTTGTAATCATAAATAAGACTAATCCAAATGTAATCAACTTAGGCATCATGGTATTTGTACATTAGTAGAATCCCTGATTTAATCGACAAGCTTCTGTTGGGCATGAAATTGAAATGAAAAAACTATCTCTTTTGCCTTTAAAAACTTGCCTCAACAGTGGTAAAATTTATATAAGGAAACTGTTTTGATCAAGTAAATAACGTAGGGGGGCATTTATATGTCCATAAGAGTTAACGAAAAAGGCTTGATTTATTTAAATGAAGAAACAATGACGGCAATTTTTGATTGTGTATTTGGTACGGACGGCGGTGGATTACGTACTACAACAAAACAATTACTCTGGGAACCAAAGTTTCGGGATTTTGTGAAAACTTTAAATGGACTACAAGAGTATAATTATCGGTATCGTATTGATCAAGTAATGGACTTGTTTCCTATTTTTGAATCAGCGATTGGACCGTTCGAATTCAATTCGGAGGGAACAACGCTATGGCTGGCAATGGGGTTAGCAATAAAAGAAGTGTATGGGTTTAGAAGAAGTTCACTGGAAGAGCTGCTGAAATTAGTGAAAATTAAAAAGTGAATAGAAATCTTAAATACGGTCCTTTATGAAAAAGGTGCTCATTGTCTGTCTTGTACAAGGATTAGCAAAAAAGTAAGAACTTTGTCGATTTAGACAAAGTTCTTTTTTAGATTAATCATCGTTTTTAGGATCAATGACTATAAGTGGTCGCATCATATCGTGGTCTTCATGCTCAAGAATGTGGCAATGCCAGACATACTGTCCGGTATAAGGTGCGAATTTCATGATTAAACGTGTAATAGTTGCAGGGGGTACGGTGACAGTGTCTTTCCATCCACGTTCATTTGCTTCGGGTGGTACGGGTGGTCCAGTAAAGATAATTGTGCCATCTTTGTTATAAAGGTCAAGATCAAATGGCTGACGGTTTAAAATATGAAACTGGATTAGATGAATATGAATTGGGTGAGGAAATCCCATCGTATTCATAATCGACCAAATTTCAGTTGCGCCGAAATGGGGTTTTTCAGTGGCGGGATCCATCCATTTTTTATTATTAAGCAATAACAACGGTCGCCCATATTGATCGACTGAACCAACAAGTTTTAAATTTCTAAATGTTGTGATGTTATTTTGAGTCAATGGAGGGATCGTTGATAAATATTGTGGAATCGAGCTTTTATCTTCACCAGTAAGTGGTAAGGAAACCTTAAATTGCATTACATCGCCTGTTTCATCATCTGGTGAGGCATTTGGACCAAGATCGTTCTTTAAAAGAATAGTTTGGCCACTAAAGTTTGAAAAGTCGATAATGACGTCGGCACGTTCTGCAGGCTCAATCGCTAATTTGTTTACTTTTACAGTCTTTTCTAATAGGCCACCATCTGTGCCAATCTGATAAAAAGACTGCCCAGAGTCAAAATACAACTGATAGCCTCTTGAGTTCGAGGCATTTAGGATACGAAAACGATATTTTCTCGGCTCCACTTCTAAGAATGGCCAAACCTTTCCATTTACTAATATTGTGTCGCCAAGGAAAAAAGGAATGATAGAAGGATTGGGCAGGGATTCTTGTGGGTTATTTGGCTGTGAGGGGTAAGAAAGGGAGCCATCCTCATTAAATGAGCGGTCAATAATCATGAGAGGAATTTCATATTGGTCTTTTGGTAAATTTAAAGTCGTTTCTTGTTTATCACGAATAATATACATTCCCGCTAGTCCGGCATATACATTCAATCTTGTTATCCCCATCGCATGATCATGATACCATAGCGTTGCCCCCCTTTGATGATTCGGATATTCATAAACTTTTCTTGTGAAAAATTCACCAACACTTTTGAAATTTTTCGTATACCAAGCCTCCGGATATCCATCACTATCTGATTGTGTTTCACTACCATGCAAATGAACGACAGTGCGTACGTCCGGTATATCGTGATGAAGGATTGAACGATCGATCGGGAGAAGGTGTTTGTCTGGTAGATCGTTTATCCACTTTACTTGTATTGGGTTTCCTTGATTTACATCAAATAAAGGACCTGGAAAACGAGCATTATATCCCCATAGTTTAGTTGGGTTTAAATCGCGATGCAACTTCTGTTCGAACTCTACCATCCTCACTTCATAATAATCTCCATTTTTTTCTTTTCGTTTGGGCTTTAGGGTTTTCAAAATTGGGAGTCGGTCCACAAATTTTTTAAGCTTTCGATTCACTTTATTCAACTCCTATATAGTTACGTATATTATAAGATATGCAAAAATTGCAATCTGGAAAGGGGCACTAGTCCAACATTATAACATGGGGACAGTTTGGCTAAGATAGATACTAAAAAGATTTTGGAAGTGGAATGAATTGAAGATTTTACAGAAACGTTTACATATATTAATTGTTTTAATTTTAGTCGCCTTTTTACTGCCTTTTTCAAACTCGAATGCCAATGAAGTAGAACAACCTCTGAAGGCTGAGCTTGATTACTTTTTACAGAATGAGCCGACTTTAAAAGGAGGGCTTGTAGGTATAAGTATCCGAGCAGCTAAGACAGGGGAAATTTTGTATGAGCACGATGGGAATGTCCGCATGAGGCCAGCTTCAAACTTAAAGAACCTAACTGCGGCAACGGCTCTAAAGGTTTTAGGTGAAGACTATCGGTTTAAAACTGAAATCAGCACTAAAGGTAAGCGTGACGGAAATACACTTAAAGGAAATCTCTACTTAAAAGGCTATGGGGACCCAACACTGTTAATTGAGGACCTTACCCAAATGGCGAAGGCAATTGCGAATGCCGGATTAACGGTTATTGATGGTGACTTAATTGCCGACGACAGCTGGTATGATGATGTTCGATTATCTCCTGATTTAGTTTGGAGTGATGAATTTGCTTACTATGGGTCTCAAGTTTCCGCACTTACAATTTCTCCGAATAAAGATTATCATTCTGGTACTATCCAGATTAAGGTAGACCCAGGTAAAAAAGTAGGGGAAGCAGCACAAATACAATTGTCACATAAAACCAACTATGTAAAAATCATTAATCAAACAATGACCATTGCACCTGATGGAAAGACGGAGTTGTCGATCAAGCGGGAACACGGGACAAATACGATCATCGTGAATGGGTTTATTCCCATTGGAGCGAAGACTAAAAAAGAATGGATAGCCGTTTGGGAGCCAACACAATACGTTCTTGATCTTTTTAAGCAAGAATTAAAGGAACAAGGGATTAAATATACGGGGACCTCCAGGGTCGGTGGGACACCACTGGATGCCGAGGTTCTTACTAGTCATCAATCCATCCCATTGTCTCAGCTATTTATCCCATTCATGAAGCTGAGTAATAACGGACACGCGGAAGTCTTGGTGAAAGAAATGGGGAAGGTGAAGAAGGGAGAGGGCAGTTGGGAAAAAGGGTTGGAAGTATTATATGAGGAGTTGCCGAAATTAGGGATGAATACGAAAAACTTAGTAATTAGGGATGGTTCAGGAATTTCACATGTGAATTTAGTTCCCGCTAATGAAATTTCCATGCTTTTGTTTCATATTCAAAAGGAAAGGTGGTTTCCTACATTCTTTGAATCTTTGCCGGTTGCCGGGGCCAGTGAAAAGATGGTAGGAGGAACTTTGAGGAAAAGAATGATAGGCTTACATGTTAACGCAAAAACGGGCACCATTACTACTGTTTCTTCTTTATCCGGTTATGTCGGATCGAAAAAAGGAGAGACGCTTATTTTTTCTATTCTCATAAATAATCTACTTGAGGATGATAATGGGAAAGTAATAGAGGACAAAATTGTTGAAATAATAGCAAATCATTAAAGAAACAGGAGAATCGGTTGGTTCTCCTGTTTTTGTTTTTCACTTGTTTTACATGAGGATACATAGGGAAAATGACTCTGATCCAATATAGGGGTCTAGTCATAGGCCTGTATTTTTTTGGAAAGTGCGTATTTTCGAGATTGCTAATAAAAACAAATGTTATAATTGAAGAAGAAATCTATTGTGGAGGTATACAATGGGGATTATTAAAGCTACTTTGAATGCTGTAAAAGGTGGTCTTGCGGATCAATGGCTGGAGGTTATCGAGCCGCAAGCCATGAGTGATACAACGGTTATGTCAGTTGGTGTTAAAGTAAGAGCAAAGGATAAAAGGAATAATAATTTCAAAGGCACAGATACAACGGTTTCTAATGGCTCCGTTATTCACGTTAATCCAAATCAATTTATGATGTTGGTGGATGGTGGAAAAATAATTGATTATACTGCAGAAGAAGGGTATTACAAAGTTGAAAATTCTTCGATGCCATCGTTATTTAATGGTGAATTTGGAGAAGTATTACATGAAACATTTAACAGAATAAAATTTGGCGGAGTACCATCTTCTGCTCAAAAAGTTTATTTTATAAACCTTCAAGAGATAAAAGGGATCAAGTTTGGGACTCGTAATCCGATTAATTACTTTGACAACTTTTATAATGCCGAATTATTTTTGAGAACGCATGGTACGTACTCAATCAAAATTGTGGACCCGCTTAAGTTTTTTGTCGAAGCAATACCGAGAAATAAATCGTTTGTCGATATAAACGAAATCAATGAACAGTACCTATCTGAATTTATGAATGCGCTGCAAACGGCCATTAACCAAATGTCAAGCAATGGAATCCGGATTTCCTTTGTTCCTTCAAAGGGAATGGAACTTGCAAAATATATGTCAACTATATTAGATGAAGACTGGACAAGAATGCGCGGGATGCAGGTAGAGTCAGTCGGAATCAACAGTATTTCTTATGATGAACAATCTCAAAAGCTAATCAATATGAGAAATCAAGGTGCTATGTTGCAAGACCCAACAGTAAGAGAAGGTTATGTACAGGGTGCGATTGCCAGGGGATTAGAAGCCGCTGGATCCAATGAAAGTGGGGCTATGCAAGGATTCTTGGGTATGGGTATGGGGATGGGGATGCAAGGTGCAGGCGGGTTTATGGGAGCAGCCTCAGAAGCAAATAGATACCAAATGCAACGACAAGCGCAACAAAACCTACAAAAACAACAGCCTATAAGTGCTCCATCTGAACAGTGGAACTGCCAGTGTGGACAAAGTAACACCGGCAGTTTCTGTTCAGAATGTGGTTCTCCAAAGCAAAAACCAGAGCAGGATAGATGGAACTGCCAATGTGGACATCAAAATAACGGGAAGTTTTGTGCGAATTGTGGCATGAAACGGCCTGAAGAAGAAAATAAATTAAAATGTAATAATTGCGGATTTACACCATCTTCTGACGAAGCAGTGAAATTCTGTCCTGAATGTGGAAATAAGTTTTGACGATAAATCCTTACATTTGCTAAACAAAGAATGAGGTGGTCAGCTTGGAAGTGGTTGTTTACAAGTGTATTAATTGCGGAGGCCCTCTTGCATTTAAGGCTGAAACGCAAAACTGGACATGTGATTATTGTTTAAGTGAATTTACCGAACAGGAAGTTCAAGCTTTTATTAATAACGAACAATCGGCGATTGAATCAATGATGGGTGATGAGGTCCACCAAGAAAAGAAACAGCTGGATCAAGAATTTGAAGAAAAAGCGGTCGGGTTTATTTGTAATAGTTGTGGGGCAGAAATCGTGACAGATGACACAACAGCAGCAACTTTTTGTTATTTTTGTCATAATCCAACTATCATCCCAAGGCGCTTGGAAGGTGAATTTAGACCAAAGAAAGTCATACCGTTTAAGTTAAATCGTGAGAAAGCTACTGAATTATTTGTGAACTGGTGTAAAAGAAAACGGCTTCTCCCAAAAAAGTTTACATCCAACTCGCAGCTTGAGAAGCTATCAGGGATTTATGTTCCATATTGGCTATTTGATTGTAATCCAAATGGGGAAGTTGCTGGGGAGGCAACGAAGGTCAGGATTTACACCAGGGGCGATACCCGATATACGGAAACTAGATTTTATCATGTCAAAAGGGAAGGGAAGGCCAGATTCGAAGCCGTCCCAGCAGATGGATCAAGAAAAATGGATGATGAGCTCATGACTATACTTGAACCCTATCATTACGAGGATTTAACTGATTTTTCGATGTCCTATTTATCTGGTTATTTAGCAGAAAAATATGATATGGACCAAAATGCTGTTTACGGTAGAGTTTCTGAGATCATTCGAAAGAATATGGGCTCATTACTGCGGGAAACAATTCAAGGATATAGTACCGTTCGTATACAGCATTCACATGTCCAACTTAAAGAGGTCAATGCAACATATGTTTTATTGCCAGTTTGGGTATTCACGTATCAATTTAAAGGGAAAACCTACTTTTTTGCCATGAATGGACAGACTGGAAAAATTGCAGGACGCTTGCCGATTAGTATAGGAAGAGCTGCTTCATGGTTTGGCATGATATCAGGTGCTGCTTTTGCAGTTCTTTCGTTAGGAGGGCTTTTCCTATGGTGATTTGTAAAAGGCCGCTCTTTATAATATTGGTGATCATGTTGATGATTTTAACATTGGGAACTAGTGTATTCGCATCGGAAAACAAAGTTTACGATTTTGCTAGTTTATTTACTGAGGCACAAAAGAATGAGTTGCAGGAAAAGTCAGCCTTACTTAGTGAACAATTAGAAATGGACATTATCATTGTTACAATCAATGATAATGAAGGAAAAACGTCTAGACAATATGCAGATGATTTTTACAAGGACCAGGGTTTTGGATTTGCGGGAACGTCTGATGGTATTTTGTATCTCCTAAATATGGATAGCCGGGAAGTTTATATTTTTACAAGAGACCGAATTGTTGATTTTTTTCCAGATACGAAAATTGAAGCAACGCTTGATGAGGTTTATCCATATTTGGGTGAAGGAAAATATAGTGAAAGTGCGGATGTTTTTTTAGATGAAGTGGAAAAAGTAATGCAAGAGGGACTGCCGATTGGTGCCGTTAACGAACGACCAACAAGCCAAATTCCGGGCACAACGGTTGAGACAGTTCATGCATCTAGTGATTCAGAGTTGATAAAAGAGCTCACCATTTATTTACTTATATCCATGGGATTAGGTGTTGTTACAGTTGGTATTATGGCCATGAATAATCGTGGCCGCTCAACAGTAAATGCAAGAACATATTTAGAAAATAACTCCTTTGTTGTTACAAATACAGAAGATCAATACGTTCGTACAATGGTGACACAGCAAAAAATTCAAAGGAATACAGGCAGCGGTGGGAGCATGGGATCTTCTTTTGGTTCCGGTGGCAGCCGATCCGGTGGTGGCGGAAGAAAGTTTTAAAAACAAAAGCCTCAAATAGACAGGAGAAAATTAAATGAGTAATTTATTTACAGATCGATTATGGAAGCGGGTAGAGCCTATTTGGAATTCATATTTGTTCCATCCTTTTGTGAAAGGGCTTGGAGAGGGCTGGTTAGAAAAGGATAAATTCAAGCATTATATGAAGCAGGACTATGTGTATTTGATCGAATATTGCCGGCTTTTTGCCTTGGGGAGTGCGAAAGCACAGGACTTAAAAACAATGACGACATTTGCAAAGCTTCTTCATGGCACGCTGGATATGGAAATGGATCTTCATCGTCAATATGCCGCTCAATTCGGTATTTCCCATGATGAGCTCGAAGCAACAGAAGCAGGAGCAACAACCACAGCCTATACAAGTTACATGCTGAATGTAGCTCAACTTGGTGGAATTGAAAATGTTGTCGCATCCGTCCTTGCATGTGCATGGAGCTATAGCTTTATCGGTAAAGAACTGGCAACATGGCCGGGTGCAATCGAACATGACTTATATGGTGAATGGGTGAAAATGTATTCTTCTGATGAATTTACCGAGTTAGCTGAGGATTGTAAAAATCTAATGAATGAAATTGCAGTGGGAAAACCCGAACGAGAATTAGCTGAACTCGAGGCGATTGTTGTTAAAACAAGTTACTTCGAATATATGTTTTGGGATATGGCGGAGAAAAAAGAAGAATGGCCAGTTAAACAATAAATAAATAAATCAAGAAATTAAATCGGGAAAATAGCGGTAAAAATGTTGGCAAGAGCTTGGGAGCTTGGTTTAAAGCTCAATGTTAAGAAAGGCAGGGCGTGAAAACTAGTATGATTTCACGCCCTATTTACGAGAACCCAGAAAGCCCATCAATCAATTTTCGAATCAATCTCAGATGTGTCTACACTTTCTCCAAACCATTCTTGCAATTTTGCTTTTGCTTTGTTTTTAATATCTTCATCAATATATATTGCCACTTGCAACAATGCCAATCCAACTGCACTTAAATCATCGGTATACCCTAATCCAATCAAAGCATCTGGGATTAAGTCGATGGGAAGAATAAAATACCCCAATGCTCCAATAATGGTTCCTTTTGCCTTTACTGGAAGCTCTGGTTTTTGTAGTGTGAAGTATAGTAGTAATACAATATACACAATGGAAGAACCAGCTTTTTTGGCAAAAACCTTTAACTTTTCCCATAACTTTTTATCGGAAAAGTGTTCGGATGTAAATTCCATTTGTTGTTCAATTTCTTCTATTGAATATTTTTCGATATCTGCATTTGTTTTGTTTAATTCCGGTTTCAAAGAATTTTCTTCAGTTTTCTTGTCTACTTTATATCTTGAAAATTTCAAGTTGGTCCCTCCAATAGCTTCTAGTACTAACATCATTATATATCTTAAAAAATAAAGGTAACAATAAGTTAAAAGTTTCTACATGTCGAAATACTCCGACAAGTTTTGTCTGTTATTGGCGTACATATTTTATTGTATTTCATATTGCCCTATGGTTTAATTAACCATGTTGGTATTTTATAATAAATCTATAAAATATGAACCTTACTAATAAAAATGAATGGGAGGTTGATATAAAAGTCATCTATAAAATGAATAACAAAAAAATCATGCGTAATCTATTGAGTGTTTTAATTTGATATCTAAAATAATTCATGATGAGGAGTTTTAAATTAAAATGGTTATTCAAAATTTAGTTAATACGAAACAATATTTTGTAAATGAAACAAAAATAAACTATTTCGTTGTTTATGAAAAATTTGAAAAGGTTAAGGCCTTTTTTAAGGATAAATATATAGAAGAATGGAATGCTGGAACAGAGGAACTCATACATATTTTTTATGCGAACGGCAAATCTGATTCCGTCCGAAGTCTGCGCAGTTTCAAGCTTAATCAAGAGAATATGTCGATTGAGGATACGCTTAAGACTATACAGGAGGAACATAAAGAAATTTTTAAGTAAAGTAGAAAAAGTAAGCGTCAAATAGTCCCCATCTGATTAATAGGTGAGGACTATTTGACGTTTACGTTTATATTAAATTAAATCAGTCTCAATATTAATATTATGATTTTTAGTTTTTGTAAGGATATTGAACAAACTAAAATGATAAGAGCAATTATATTTTAGTGTTTTCTGTTTTATTAAAACTTTTTCTATCTTCTTTTCGAATATATAAATAGAGGCAGCAATATGCGAATTATGTGGTGAAAATATGGATCAAGAAAAGCAGTGGATCAAAAAAGTAAAGAAAAATGCCAGCAGCGAAGCAGCAAATAAATTAATATCCAAGTATTACAAGGAAATGTATGCATTTGTGTACAAGCAAACGCTGGATACCGACCTATCACTCGATTTAACGCAAGAAATTTTTATTAGTGTCCTAAAGTCGATCAAGCACTTTGATTCTCATAAGGCTTCATTTAGAACATGGCTTTATAGGCTGGCATCTAACCGACTAGTCGATTACTACAGGTCGAAACACTATAAATATAAGCAGCTTTCAGAGTCCTTTGATGTTTATGATTTTGAGGATGAGGAGGATATGACAGTTTCTCTGGAGTACAAGGAAGATGTTAAAAAAATTACTTTAATCGTTAACCAGTTGGGGTCCAGCTCACAGCAGATTGTTCGACTTAAGCTATTTGGAGAATATACGTTGCGGGAAATTGCTGCAATTGTACAAATTCCCCAATCAACAGTTAAAACAAGGTACTATGCTGCGTTGAAACTGATAAAAAAAGAAATGAAGGAGCATCGATATGAGTAAAGAAAAATTTCATATTCCTATGCCCGACGAACAGACAATTCAATCGGAGATCAAGAATATTGTCGCTATCGGAGTGAAACAAAAGGAGCCTTTCCCTTCCTATTTATATAAGCTATACAAACAAATTGGAATGAAAAATTTACTCCCAATACGTTGGGAAGAAATTTGCATCATTGTATCCGCCATGGCAATTTTGATTTTCCTATCAAGTGAAGCGAAAGGAATTCGAGAACAGGACCTCTACGCCTTTCCCTTTCTCCTTTCGCCTTTGCTCTATATGTCTCTTTCCGTTTATCATTTTGCACAAAAAGTTCAAATGGCTACCTATGAAGTAGAAATGGTTTGCAAATATAATCTCTATCAGATTGCAGCATTTCGAATGTTGGCTTTAAGTGTGATCTCAATTTTTATTAATATCATCAGCATCTCATTCCTTGTTATGATGTACGACGATATTAACTTTTTTAGAGCGCTGATAATATCAATTACATCCTTGTTTTTGTTTTCCGTTCTCTTTCTGTTTGCCTGTATGAAAAAGCAGTCTGTAACTAGTGCCACCTTGGTGATAGGCAGTTGGGTTGTAATAAATTTCGGCTTTAGGTTATTAGACAGTCATTTATATGAAGGATTTCTAATGAAGGCACCCATTCCCGTTTATGTGTTTGTTCTAATTATAAGCATTTCTATCTATATCAAATATTTAAGCAAGTTGGTGTACTTAAAACCATCGGAGGGAGTCAGGTAATATGTTAGTCGTCAAAGATGTAAGTAAACAATATGGGAAATTTTCTGCATTAAAAAATATGAATCTGGAGTTTAGCGATGGTGTCTATGGGCTTCTAGCACCAAATGGCGCTGGCAAAACAACTTTAATCAAAATGATTGTGACATTAATTTCGCCAAGTAAAGGAGAAATTTTATATAACGGAACAAATATCGTTGATTTGGATGAGGACTATCGCGATATCCTTGGATATTTGCCGCAGCAGTTTGGCTATTATAAAAACTATTCTCCGAAGCAATATTTATTATATTTAGCAGCGTTAAAAGGCCTTGACAAAAAGAGCACATTAGAAAAAATATCTGAGTTATTAGAAAAAGTGGCTTTAACAGATGTTGCTAATAAAAAAATGAAAAAGTTTTCTGGAGGCATGATACAAAGGGTAGGAATTGCACAAGCTCTCTTAAATGATCCCAAAATTTTAATTCTGGATGAGCCGACAGCCGGTCTCGATCCAAAGGAACGTGCACGTTTTCGACAGCTGCTTACAGGGCTTGCGAGAGAAAGAATTGTCATTATTTCTACTCATATTGTCTCTGACATTGAATCGATTGCCAATGAGGTGATTATGATTAAAAATCAGCAATTATTATATAAAGACTCCGTTGAAAACATTTGTAATACGCTATATGGGCATGTTTATGAAACGTCAATTAGCTATGAACGCCTGGAATCTTTCCGCAAACAATATGTTCTTCTTTCTGAAAAGCAGGAACATGGAGATATGATTGTCCGGTTTGTCCAAAAGGGAAAACCGGAGGCAGACTGGATTCCAGCAAATCCCCATTTGGAAGATGTATTCCTTTATGAATACCGTGATGAATTGCTGACGGATCTGTGATCGCCATGAGAATTATTTTTCACGAATGTAAAAAGGCATTCACTTCACCTATTATTCTAGCTTTGTTGATTTTGTTTTGTGCTTATAATATTTATTTAATCTATAACTCTTCTTATTTTAAAGAAGAATTGCATGTTGCCAATGAATTGGCTGAAACATATGGAGTAAACATCACGGACGAATCGCTTTCGAAGTTAGATCAGGATCTAAAAAAAGATCTAGCTGAAATTAACATGATAACGGAGAAAAAATCGTCTCAGACATTTGGTAGTGCTGCCGAGTTTTTTAATCAGCTACGGTTTGAAGATCAAGAACTGTATACAAAAGATGAAATAAGTTTTTTTCATAATGTGTACTTAAAAGAAATGTATGCCAGAATGGCGAAAACAATCGATGCATCTTATAAAAAATTCGATATTGAACGTATGGGAGAAACAGAAATAAGTAAATATGGATTAAGTGATACAGCCGCTGATACGTTGCGAAAACAATATATTCAATTTGCCGACCGATTTGATAAATTGCAAGAAAACAGGGAACATAAACAATGGTTTTTCTTCGGAAAACAATACTTCATGCACAGACTACTATTTAAGACTGTATTTATGCATATGATTCTTGAATCTATTATATTGATTGTGCTGACAACGGCTTTGATTACGAATTATGAGTTTGAAAATAGAACGCATCTTGTCACGTACGCAACAAAAAGGGGCCGGCTGTTAATGGCAGATAAATTGGCAGCATCCTTAATTGCCGCAACGGGTATAACTTCATTTTTACTCATGATTACGCTTGGAGCGTTTTTTATGGTGTTCGATTACTCGCATTTATTAAAAACTGCAATAAGTAGTGGGTTTAATTGGGAGTATAGCTTCCCTAATGTATCATGGTGGAATATATCGTTTTTGACCTATTTATTTTTGGGAATCGTGCTTAGTTATGCTTGTATGCTCTTATTTTCTGCCTTTACCTTCGCTATTTCAGTCATTATTAAAAACAGTTATTACACATTTATTCTCTTTGGAGCTATTTTTGTGGTTCTTTTCTTGCTACAAGGATTCGTGCCCACTTCGTCTAAATTGATTTTTATTACTGGTTTCAACCTATCTACGCTTGTGTTAAATCCATATTCATGGTTTATGGTTAATAAAGGACTGCTTTTGTTTAAGCATTATGAACTCATTACGGTCTTTGTGTGGACAGTGATTATTGTTGTGTTATGTATATTTTGTTTAAAAAGATTCAAAAAACAGGCAATTATATAAGGAGAATTTCAATGCAAATTATCATAAATGAAATAAAGAAAATCCTGAATTGGAAAATGATTTTAGTCCTCTTTCTTGTCAATGCAATTTTGTATTATTTGCTGATTGATTTTCATATTAAGTACTTCCCTAATGGACGACCCGCTTTGGATTCATACAATATTGGTGTAGAAATGATTGGAAGATACGGAACAACCATGGATGGAGTAGAGATGGCTGATTTCCAAAAGACGTATAACAATCAAGTGAAGGTAGCAGACCAGTTTTTACAATCAAGGAAAGAGTTCAGAGAAGCTGGTATAAGTTCTTATAAGGCATTCAGAAATATGGATACTGAAAATAAAGAACAATATGCACTTCGGGATAAAATATTCTTCGATGAAAAAGTAGATGTGTTCTGGGAGCTTCAAGAACGGGAAAGATTAATAGAGTTTCATGATGAGAATAAAGAAATCATAGATAGCTCTATTAGTGTTGCGAGCCCGAGGCAAAAGGAAAGATTAGAAGAAATAAAAGCAAATGGAAGTTATGATGTTTACCCAGAAACCGCATTTTCTAATTTTAAGGAATTCATATTGAATGTCACGATAGTGATTATTGTTAGTGTAGTTATAGTGCTGTCACCTATCTTTATTAAGGATCGTTCTCGGCAATTAATCGACCTGCAATATACTACGAAAACTGGAAGGTCGCTTTATAAAAAGAAAGCAGTTGCTGGATTGCTCTCTACATTGACAGTAATCACAGTACTTTTGGCCGTCTATTTTAGTATTTATTCTTTAAATAATACAGCAATGTTCTTTCCAGTACCCATTTATACCTTTATCGGTGATTACTATTGGTATGATCTTTCGTTTATCCAATACATTGTGTTAACGGTGATAGCCATTTATATACTGGGAATAGCATTTGCATTACTGTCCATGTCCGTTTCAACTATTGCTCCGAATTTCATTGCACTGATTGGCGTTCAAATTCCAATCGTATTTTCAATGCTCGCTTTCGGATTAAGTTATTTAATCAATCGCATTATTAGCTATGGTCTTCCTAAATGGTTAGTTCCTACAAGCTTCTGTATATTAATTGCTGTGGGTGTACTATTCATAATCCTTCTTTGGAAATGGGAAAGGAAAATGGATATTGTTCAGTAGAAACTTCATTATATATCATCATTTACGACTTTAGTCTGTTGAGCTCGCCAAAGCGTGCGAAACAATAAACATTGCTATCCACTTATTCAGGCTAAATAGACGATATTCCGAGCGGATGGAGTTTAATCAGTTTTGCAAAACTATTTCGATTATAAATGGAAAAACCCATCTTGTTGGAGGAATTATGGTAGTAAGAATGAACTTAAAATACGATAAAAATATGACACAAGATGGGTTCTAAGATTTAAAGATTAACAGGATTCATTTGATGTTGGATTCAAGTTGGCATGTACTTAATAATGGTTTTAACCAAAAATTGCTTTTGTCATTAAAAATAGCACAGAAGGGGCCATTAAACATCCAAGGCCTGTATAAAATGTTGCTGTAACTGCTCCGTAAGGTACAAGTTTAGGATCTGTTGCTGCTAGGCCACCGGCTACACCGCTTGTTGTTCCCAGTAGTCCACCGTAAACCATGGCAGAACGTGGATTATTTAGACCAATATATTTTGCAACCATGGGTGTTCCAATCATTGTTAAGATGGATTTAACTAGACCGGCTGCGATACTAATGGTAATGACTTCAGAGGAGGCACCAATAGCCGCTCCGGTTACAGGACCAACAATATAAGTAGCAGTTCCAGCACCAATAGTTGTAAGACTAACAGCATCTGTATAACCAAACATTAATGCAATGATAACACCTATGACAAAAGATAATACAACTCCGATGAATAATGAGGCCACTCCTGAAAATCCCGCCTTTTTAATTTCATCGAAACTAGCACCGAAAGAGGTAGCGACAATGGCAAAATCACGGAGCATCCCGCCACCCATTAAACCAATTCCGGCAAAAATGCTAATATCGGACAATCCTTTTGTGCCACCAGTTGAGACTCCACCAATGTAAGCAAGCATTAAACCTAGAATGATAGCAATCGCTGACCCATGAATCCGCCCTTTTGTAAGTTTATTAGATAGAAAATAAGCGATATACATGGTGGCGCCAACTATAGCAAAAGATACGATTAATGGATTATCTGTAAAAACCTTACTGATTATTTCAAACATTTGCTTTCCCCCATTAGATAACTTTTTCTTGTTCTATTTCTTCATAGAGACTATCTTTACTTCCACCTTTACTTAATAGTGGAACGAGAGACCAGCTGATAAATACACAAGCCACTCCTGCCACGATAGCTAGTGGACCACCATCAAGTGCTCCGGCTACATTTTGGCTGGCTGCCATGGCAATTACGATTGGAATGTACATGGCACTCCAGAAACTAAGACCTTCCTGGGCAGGCTTACTAAGTTTATTTCTTTTATTAAGATAGTCCACAATCAGAACAAGCATTAGCATGGCTATACCAACACCGCCGATATTTGCTTGAACTCCAAGTGCAAGACCAAACAATTCTCCTAAAAACACGCCAACCAACATACAGACAGCTAATAGGGATACACCAAAAATAACCATTGTCTCTCACCTCAATATTTTTTTGTAAAAATGTTTAACAGAAAGCGATAACACTACTAGAAATTGACAGTCGACTGTATTCTTAAAACTTATAATAATCGGGTCATGACAAAAAATCAAACATTTTTTATAAAATTTTGATAATTTATTTTTTGAAAGTATTGAGTTTTCAAAAAGTAATTGTATAATGAAATTAAATCGACAGTCGACAATATTCAAAATTGCAATAAGGGGGACTTAATTTGGAGTCAAGTAGATTTACGGATAACTCTTTATCCAATTCTATTGCAGAACAGATTACATCACAGATCATTTCAGGTGAACTAAAACCAAATGAAAAATTAGTTGAAATAGAATATGCTGAAGAATTTGGCACGAGTAGAGCTCCAGTTCGGGAAGCAATTTACCTGCTTGCAACAGAAGGGCTCGTTGAAAGAATTCCACGAAAAGGTGCAATTGTAAAAGAATACGGAAAAAATGAAATATATGATTTGCTTGAAATAAGAAATATGTTAGAAAATATGGCACTAAAACGAATTGAAACAAATGGAATCAATCCCAAACTTTTAGAGGAAATGAATCAACTCCTAGAAAAAATGAAAACGTCAGAGAATGTATTGGACTATACTCAGTTAAATCATTCTTTTCATATGTGCCTTATTAGAATGAGTAAAAGTGAAACGATAAAAGATATGTATTTACGCCTAGGAAAGCCACTATTAAGAATACAAGGTTTGTCCTTTTCACGTGAAGGAAATATAAAAAAATCAATGAAAGAACATGAAATGATCATTCAACTTTTATATGAAGGAAATTTAGTTAAATTAAAAGAGCTTTTAGTAAAACATAATGAAGATGTAATCGGAAGTATTCAAAAAGAACTAGATTCATAAATTAGTGATCTTAGAGAGAAGGAGATTATCGTGAAGACTGCTTTTTTGTTTCCAGGCCAAGGCTCTCAAAAACCTGGACTATTGCATGATTTACCAGAAACTCCCGCAGTACAAAAAGTCCTAACTACCATAAGTCAACTATTGGATGAAGATGTATTTTGTTTTCATACAGCGGAGGCCCTTCGCTCAACAAAAGCAGTTCAGCTTTCTTTATTGATTGCTGGTATCGCAACTTTTAAGGCTTTCGAGGAAGAAGGGGTGAAGCCGGACTTTGTTGCTGGACATTCTGTTGGTGCTTTCGGTGCCGCGGTTGCGTCGGGAGTCATTGATATGGAAGATGCTGTGGAATTAGTTGAACTTCGGGGTGAGTTAATGGAAAATGCCTACCCAGAGGGCTATGGGATGGGAGTTGTTTTGGGTCTGGATGAATATGATTTGCAGAGCATCATCAATCAAAATAATGATGAACAGTACCCTGTTTATTTGGCAAACAAAAATTCACCTGACCAAATTACAATTTCGGGAGCACTTTCTTCAATAAATAATGTATTAAAAGGAGCAGAACAAAAAGGGGCAAGATGTACTTCATTATTAAACGTTAGCGTCCCATCACACTGCTCCCTCCTTGATTCTGTAGCTGAGGAACTTTCAAATGCGCTTAATAAAATTTCTTTTCATAAGCCTCTTATTCCATATGTCAGCAATCAAAGTGCGCGTCTTCTGTATGGTCCCGAAGACATTCGTAGGGATCTCGCTGAAAGTGTAGCCCATTCGGTTAAATGGCATGATGCTTCCTCTATTCTTTATGAAAAAGGAGCAAGATTATTTATTGAAATGCCTCCAGGGAATGTTCTGGCACGGCTAGCAACAAAGGCATTTCCCGGTGCAAGAGTGATGTCTATTGCAGATAATGGTTTTGCCGATTGTCTATTTATGGTAGAAAAGGAAATGCAAAACGGGTGAAAAAGTGAAGGGAGAATGAATCATGGAAAATAGTGTACAAACGATAAATCGAAAAAAGTCTTGGGCAACAAGACTTGATGCGAAGACGAAGCGAATTGAAAGTATACGGGGACTTGTAGAAGGAATGGTCATCCCTACAGATCGCATTGTGGAAGTAATGGAAAAACTGATTAGACCAGGTGACCGTGTTGTTTTGGAAGGGAATAACCAAAAACAGGCTTCATTTCTTTCTGAGGCACTTGCGCAAACTAATCCGAGTAAGTTGCATGACTTGCACATGATCATTTCAAGTATTTCAAGACCGGAACATCTTGATATATTTGAGAAAGGAATTGCTAGTAAAATCGATTTTGCTTACGCTGGTCCGCAAAGCCTTCGGATGGCACAGATGCTCGAAGATGGTAAGCTCACGATGGGGGAAATCCATACTTATATTGAACTCTATGGACGTCTTTTTGTTGATTTGATTCCATCTGTTGCACTTGTAGCTGCGGACAAAGCCGATTATCAAGGAAATCTTTATACTGGGCCGAATACGGAAGAAACACCTACTTTAGTTGAAGCTGCCGCATTCCGAGATGGCATTGTGATTGTACAGGTGAATGAATTATGTGAGGAACTCCCACGAGTTGATATTCCAGGTTCATGGGTTGATTTTATCGTGGTAGCTGATAAGCCATCTGAACTGGAGCCACTATTTACAAGGGACCCTCGCCATATCACTGATATACATATTTTACAGGCAATGATGGTCATTCGAGGGGTTTACGAAAAACATAACGTCCAGTCATTAAACCATGGAATTGGTTTTAATACGGCTGCGATTGAATTGTTGCTGCCAACATATGGTGAGTCGTTAGGTCTAAAAGGGAAAATTTGCAAACACTGGGCATTAAATCCTCATCCAACGATGATTCCGGCTATTGAAAGTGGTTGGGTTGAAAGTATCCATTGTTTTGGTGGCGAAGTAGGAATGGAGAAATACATTGCTTCTCGCCGTGATGTTTTTTTTACCGGGCGTGATGGCAGTTTACGTTCAAATCGGACATTATCACAATTGGCAGGACAATACGCTGTTGACTTATTCATTGGCTCAACATTACAAATGGATCCTTACGGAAATTCATCCACAGTAACACGTGGTCGATTAGCAGGATTCGGTGGAGCCCCAAATATGGGACATAATCCAGGTGGACGTCGCCATTCTACTCCAGCATGGTTAAATATGATGACATCGAAAGACCCGTTAGCACGGGGAAGGAAATTAGTTGTACAGGTAGTTGAAACATTTCAGGCTGGAAACAAACCGGTTTTTGTGGAGTCATTGGATGCAATTGATGTGAAAAAAGATGCTGGACTCGCGACGGCACCGGTCATGATTTATGGTGAGGATGTAACACATGTTGTTACAGAGGAAGGTATTGCTTATTTATATAAAACAGACAGCTTAGAAAAACGAAGAGAATTGATTGCTGCTGTGGCCGGAGTAACATCTGTTGGTTTAACTCATGATGTGAAAAAAGTCGATAAAATGCGTCAAGAAGGGCTAATAGCACTTCCGGAGGATTTGAATATTCGCCGCACCGATGCTAAACGCTCATTACTGGCCGCAAAAAGCATTGAGGATCTCGTTGAATGGTCAGAGGGATTATATGAACCGCCAGCAAAATTCAGAAGCTGGTAAAAGGAGGAGTGAAGTGGATAAGTATTCTTTCAGTCACTATGTTGGTGAAGCAGCCGTTCAATCTTTAATTGAAGAAGTAGAGTTAACACCGAAGCCTGGGCTAGTAGACATGGCTAACACCGGAGCCCACCACGATTTAACGGTAGAACTAATGAAAAAGTCTGCGGAATCATTAAAAGAAACATTTGTAGAAATAGCCTACATTAGCCATGGACTGGAGCCTTCTCAATCAATCCGGGAAAAAATTGCAGCCATAGGCCGAGAAGGTGAAAAGAGGATGTTACAAGCTACAAATGGTGTCAATACACATAAAGGCGCGATATGGGCACTTGGGCTCCTTGTATCAGCTTCAGCAATGGATAAAGGGACTTTTTCCATTGAGGAAATTGCCTCAACTTCTGGCGCAATTGCCCGGTTTTCAGACCGATATTGTCCAGTTGCCGCTACCAATGGCTCAAAAGTGATTAACAAGTTTGGAGTCAATGGAGCAAAAGGGGAGGCCCAGCAAGGTTTTCCCCATATTATAAGATTCTCAATACCGATGCTTAAGAAGGCACGTGCATTTGGATTGACAGAAGAATTCGCCCGTTTGATGACGCTACTATCATTAATGGCCCATCTGGATGACACATGTATTTTACATAGGGGGGGCTTAGAAGCACTATCATATGCTAAACAACAAGCCATCGCCTTGTTAAAAACCGGTAAACTTGAAACGTTGAAAAAACTAGATAAAGAGTTTACAAGGCGTAATATATCTCCCGGGGGTAGTGCTGATCTACTGGCCGCTACACTTCTTTTAGATAAAATTCAGGCAGATAAAATAGAAGTTTCGATTGACGATGAATGTTACACAATAAATGGAGGTGTTTGATGTGGAAAGAATGGAATATATATTTCCAGCAACAAAGAATATTGACCGTCCAGCCCATGTAGGTGTTGTAGGTTCAGGTGATTTAGAGATTGTTATGGAGCCTTCCGACAAATTGGTGGCAGAAGTAACGATTCGAACAGGTATTAAAGGATTTAATCGGACATGGGAAGCAGTTTTGGAACGATTTTTTACCCAGCATGATGTCTCAGCTCAAATTAAAATTAATGACTTTGGTGCAACACCTGGTGTAGTGGCAATTCGTCTGGCCCAAGCATTGGAGGTGAGTAGTAATGATTAAAACAGTAAGACAAAGTATCGTGGAATGTAACGGTCGTGAACGTGCCAAGCAGTTATTAGATAATGGGACTTTTCGTGAATTAATGGGTCCTTTCGCTGGGATTGAATCTCCTCATTTAGAGCCACAAGGAATTGTACCCCAAAGTGATGATGGAGTTATTATTGCAAAGGGAACACTGAATACCCAATCCGTAGTAGTTATTTCGATTGAAGGGAATTTCCAAGGTGGGGGTATCGGAGAGGTATCTGGAGCGAAAATTTCCAGTGCTCTTGAAATGGCACGCAGGGATTGTGAAAATGGAGTAAAAACGATTCCCATCATTTTGTTTGATTCTGGTGGTGTAAGGCTACAAGAAGCAAATTATGGTTTGTTATCCATCGCCGAAATTGGGGCAGCGATTGTAGCTTTACGCCAGTATGTACCTGTTATAGGCATCATTCCAGGAAACATTGGTGCGTTTGGTGGCATGTCAATTACAGCCGGTCTTTGTAGTGCCTTGATTATGACACGTCAGGGACGTCTTGGATTAAATGGACCGGAAGTAATTGAACAGGAAGCGGGCGTCCGTGAGTTTGATTCGAAAAATCGCCAACTAATCTGGGGGACCATTGGTGGAAACCAAAGAACTCTTATCGGATATGCGGATATACTAACTGAAGATGATACCGCCTTGATTAAAGAAGCAGTTTCTTCTATTATATGTGGTGAATATGTTCTCCAAGAAAGAACAAAACAAGTGGACAGATATTTATCTATACTAGAGAGCGTTAACCCAACGGAACGTATGACACCTGAAGAAGCACGTAAGTTGTGCAATCAGGCTACCAACATAAACATGAAAAAAGAGAAGAAAAATCCTGAATATGAAAAATCAGCTGGCAGAGGTCAAACGTGGTTTAATTTACTCCGTAATGGTGCGGAGGAAATAGGAACCCTTCCTTCCGTTCGAGTTGCAGATAGTATGATTGGAGATCAAAAGGTTCGTTACATTGCAGTTGTCCCAGACACTCATAATCGTTTTCCGCGTGCTAAAAAAGGTGAAGTTGGATTACTGGAAGGATGGACAATTGCAAAGCATGTTCGTGAAGCTATCGAATTAGACCAAGATAGTGAAAAGCGTGCTATTGTCGCTATTGTTGACGTTCCTAGTCAGGCCTATGGGTATCATGAAGAACTACTTGGAATTCACCAAGCATGTGCTGCTGCAGTGTATGCGTATGCTTCTGCGAGATTAGCTGGTCATCCAGTTGTCTCATTCATTCCAGGGAATGCAATATCTGGCGCTTTTTTATCACATGGAATGCAATCCAATCGTTTAATAGCACTTCGTGACTCAGGTGTAAATGTACATGTCATGTCGAAAAAGTCAGCTGCACGTATTACATTGAGAAGTTTAGAAGAACTAGAAGCTGCTACGAAAAAGATACCTGCAATGGCCTATGATATTGAATCCTTTGAAAAGCTAGGTGCATTATTTTCATTGGTTGATGGGGTCGAGGCGGAGCGCCCAGGACAGGAAGATTTAGACTTAATTAATAATGAAATAATTCGTGCAATTAAAGATATTGAGGATAGTGGAAATACAGATTTAAGTGTTCGTTTAACATCGTCTTTAGCAAAAAGTGTTGGACGAAAGGCATCAAACTTAGTTATAAAGATGATGGAAGAACAATGGAATTAAACCCGCATGACTTATTGCAAATAAAGGAAGTTACAGATTTGATTTCCTATACAACTATCCCGGAATGGGTAGAAGGGGCCTTAAACAATGCACCTTTTGTAGTTGTGCGAAGAGTTCATGCTCCAAAAGGATTATGTGCCATTGGTGTACGTGGGTCAACTAGAAGTGAGCGCTTTGGTGCCTTTTTGGACATTAACAAGATCGTAAAACGTATTAAACCAGAACAGTTAGTGGACGAAAGAAATTGGAAGAACAACACGAAAGAAATTTTTCGTTGTCTGGATCAAATTGATAACATACTGAAGAAATATTCATTATCATGGGGACCAGCCGGAAGCGTAGGCTTTGAACTGGCAAGCGGGAAAGACACCGTCACAGAAAAAAGTGACGTCGATATCATCATTCACACTACTGAGGGTCTGCCATTGGAAATCGCTAAAGAAATAAAGCAAGAGTTTGATAACATACCTTATCGTCCCGATGTTCAAGTGGAATTTGAGGAAGGTGCATTTTCGTTAATTGAATATATTCAATCAGAAGGGAAGTCAATATTACTGCGAACAGCAAACGGACCAATGTTAAAAAGGGTTAGTATACTTGGGCTTAAGAAATGAAACATTGGCAGGATTTAAAGTGAAGGATATATAGTGACGGTTCTTGAATAGTATCGAAAAAAATCGGGACTTTTTCAGTGTTTTGAACCGTCACCGTAAATCTCATTTAACTCGATATAATACAACATAGTCGTTCCCTCTGGTAATGTATTTGCGATTCTTTTCTTTTTTATTTAAGACTTTTTGCAGTTTATAAAGAGACGATTCTTTTGCGATTTCAGGAGTACTTCCATAGTTGTAAGCGGTTACATTACTAATCGTAGAAGAAACAATATATCTATCATCGTCAAGCCAAATACGTTGTCTTACTTTTCCGTTTTGATACCAAAATGTGCTCCAAATTCTTTTAACCATAATGGCAATCACCCCCGTTAATTTATACCATAATTATAATATACTGCGTTTGTTCAAATAATTCTAGCTTTATTTTTTGAAAATACAAAATAGTTTTTATATTATATTCAATATACAAGATGTAAATGTCCTTCTTTATAACCTCACTTTTTTAAAATTATAAAGGTTTCATTGAAAAACCCAGAATCCCCGTGACCATTAGTCGTGGAAATCTGGGCTTTATTTTAATTATTTTCAACAGGCGATACTTGATGATTCGCTTTTTTTACTACATTAATGATAAATCCAATGACTCCACCAATAATCGCTGGCAAAATCCAGCCCAATCCAACCGAATGCAGTGGAAGAATAGTTGTAAATAGATCATTGATGACTTGTACCTTAAGACCAGCTGCATTTAATCCATCAAATGCACTTACAATGCCGGTTAATAATATGCTAACTTGATAAACCTCTTTTTTACCTTTAAAAAGCGGGTGAAGGAATGTTAGCACTAATAAACAAATAGCTAATGGATAAAGTGCGACTAATACTGGTACTGAAATAGAAATTAATTTTGATAAACCAAAATTTGCAATGCTTGTACTAAAAATTGTGAAAAGGACTGCCCATCTTGTATATGAAATACTGGGCACTAACTTGTTGAAATATGCTGAACATGATGTGATCAAGCCAATACTAGTTGTTAAACAAGCAGCGATGACTATAACAGAAAGTAACGCATTTCCATATGATCCAAAATAATGAGCGGAAACTGCCGCAAGAATGGCGCCTCCATTATCTACCATGCCTAGTTCTGACGCACTTGTTGCCCCCATGTAGGCAAGGGAAGAATAGATAGCAGCTAGTAATCCACCAGCTATAAGTGCAACTTTCAAACTAGAAGCCATAATTTCTTTCTTTGTAACTGCACCACTATTTTTCATTGTATTGATGATAATGATCCCAAATACAAATGCAGCAAGTGCATCCATTGTTAAATATCCTTCTTGAAATCCTTTGAAAAAGGCATTGTTTAGATAATTTTCAGTTGGGGCTTGAATTTTCCCAATTGGATTAAGGAATACAACTGCGATAAGAACACCAATGGAAAGTAGCAATAAAGGTGTTAATACTTTTCCAACAATGTCAACCAATTTAGAAGATTTCAATGAAAAGAATAAAGTAATAGCAAAAAAGACAATTGAAAAAATTAGTAAAGGTAAGAAGCCTACATTTTCTCCAAAGAAAGGTTTTATTCCGATTTCATAAGATACTGTAGCCGTTCTAGGTATTGCAAAAAGTGGTCCAATTGATAGATAAAGGGCACATGTGAATAAAATTCCATATATCGGATGAACTCTACTTGCTAGAGATTGCAAGTCATTCTTCCCTGAAAATCCCAATGCTAATACACCTAGAATGGGTAATCCAACTCCGGTGACGATAAAGCCGGCATTTGCAGCCCAAACATTTTCTCCTGCCATTTGTCCAAGCATTACAGGGAATATTAAGTTTCCTGCTCCAAAGAATAAAGCAAATAGCATAAATCCAACTGAAACAATAAATGAGAATGAATTTCTCGATGACATATATAAGACCTCCACTATTTTTACAAATAATATTCAACAATTTTAATATACAAAGAACATTATAGTAATTTTACTCTTCTGACAATAATATTGATATTATTTTGTTAGAATATTTTTTTGATTTTCCTTTGATTAGAATATATCACGCATATAACGGTTATGCAATAGATTTCAGAAAAATCGAATTATATAAAAATACCAATAATAACAATTTTCTGATAAATATTTCCGCAATTTTACTCAATATATTTTTTTCGTAAGTGTTTAAATATAATAGTATTACTATATCATTAAAATGATTAAGAGCGTTTCATTAATGTTGATCTAGCGAGAAATTATTCTTCGTGATAAATTTATAGAAGAAAATAAGGGCTGTTTTAAAAGAAAGGAGGCAAACCTGATGCAAATTAAACTCAATCAAAAAGTTATTAAAGAACGCTGTGGGGCTGTCTCCTTTAAAAGAGGAGAGGCCTTTTATCGTAACGGAAAAGTAACGATAGAAGAAATAACTCCTAATTCTATACAAGCTATAGTCCAAGGGGTTGAGGATTTCCAAGTTCAACTCGAAAAAGATCTGGACGGTTTTCAGGCGACCTGTAGCTGTCCATCGCTTTCTTCTGTTGATAAAGATTGCCAACATATTGCCGCGGCATTAATTGCTTGGCAGCATCAACAACTAGAGATGAAACCGGATGAACAAACCACTGCTCAGACAAGGGGAAAGCTATCGGAAGGATTCCTTCGATTATTTGAGTCGAAACAACCCTTTAAAAGTGGCGAACAACTCCATTTTGAAAATAGACACGTACTGGATACCACTTTTTTCTGTAAAGGAGTAACCATTGAGGGGAATGCCCGCTTTGGTATCGAAATTTCCGTTGCATCGCATAGAATAGACGATATTCGTGATTTTCTTGAAAGCGTTAAGGCAGGGAGAAGTCATGCCCTCTCAAACGAATTCCTATACGATCCAACGAAGCATTGCTTTGACAACGTAACCGATGCCGTTATTGGTCAACTCATGGTCGTTATGGATGATGAAAAAATGTATCGCCGTGTAATACAAACTGAGTTACATCAGGACAAAAGGATGCTACTCGTTCTGGCATCCTACTGGAAAAACGTCGAACCGCTATTAGTGCGTGCTCCACAAGTAATCTTACAATATATTGGAAAAAGCTTTCATCATTTCCGTGTTTCTGACGAACCGTTGCCGTTAACATTTGAATTTACGGGTACGGAAGAAAAGGGATATCAACTCATAATTCACGGTCTAAGTGAGATGATGATTTTAAAAGAATATGACACCGTCCTTTCGAGTGGGAAAGTTGTTGTTATAAAAAGAGGAGAAGCGGAACGTCTCTATGAATTAAGTAGAATGCTGGAGAATTCAGGAACGAATGAAATTCCAATACCTAGTCATCAATTGAAATATTATATTGAAAAACTATTGCCATCTTTAAGAAGAATGGGTGAGGTCCATTTATCTGGGGAAATTACCACGCAGCTCCATAAAACCCCATTGCAGGCAAAGCTCTATTTAGATCGTGTGAAAAATCGCCTGTTAGCTGGACTAGAGTTTCATTATGAAAATGTCGTTATCAATCCACTAGATTACCGGCAACCCAAGGTAGGTTCATTGATTATTCGAGATATGGAGAAGGAAGAAGCCATTCTTCAACTGATGGGGGAGAGCCGGTTTAACCAAACGGAGAGTGGCTACTTTTTACAAAATGAAGAATTAGAATATAACTTTTTATACCATCAATTACCGATATTGCAGCAAGTTGTTCAAGTATATGCGACTACTGCCATACGGATGCGGATTGTTCCAAAAACTACGATACCGAAAATCAAGGTGAGGCATTATAAGGAACGGAACCACTTGCTTGAGTTTTCGTTTAAGATTGACGGTATTCCGGGGACTGAGATCAAAGAAGTTTTAGCAGCACTGGAAGAAAAGCGGAGGTACTACCGGCTGCGCGATGGTGCATTGCTTTCCTTAGAGACGAAAGAGATGGAAGAAATCAAGCGTTTCTTGCATGCTGTCCCGGTTCAAGATGATGAATGGGAAAAGCGCTTCGAAGTGCCTGTTGTCGAGGGGCTTAGGCTACTTAATTATTTTGAGGATAGTGATGTCGTATCACACGAAGCATCTTTTCGTGAGTTTCTAGGGAAACTTCAACATCCAGATCGACTGCAGTGTCATGTTCCGCCACAGCTAGAAGGCGTTTTGCGAAACTATCAAAAACACGGATTTAAATGGATGAAAACTCTTGCTAGTTATCGATTTGGGGGAATTTTAGCAGACGATATGGGACTTGGGAAGACTGTTCAAAGTATCGCCTTTATTTTATCAGAACTTCCTATTATACGTGAAAAACGACGACCGGGATTGATTGTATGTCCTTCATCTGTTACGTACAACTGGCAAAGCGAAATTATGAAATTTGCGCCCGATATTCAGATGATAATCATGGATGGGACCAAGTCTGAACGAGACAAACTTCAAACCGAACTTGACGGTATAGACGTGCTCATCACAAGCTATCCTTTACTTCGCAGAGATGTGAGGTGGTATGAGGAACAGGAATTTCATGTCGTATTTTTCGACGAAGCGCAAGTGTTTAAAAATCCCTTAACCCAAACTGCTCGTGCAGTAAAAAAACTCCAGGCAGATCATCGTTTTGCCTTAACAGGCACACCAATGGAGAACACATTAGAGGAACTGTGGTCTATCTTTCATGTCGTATTTCCCGAGTTATTTCTAGGATTAAGGGAGTACAGTGAATTAACGAATAAGCAGATCGCCAGGAGGATTCGCCCTTTTATGCTGCGTAGGATCAAGGAGGATGTTCTTGGTGACCTTCCTGAGAAGAAGGAAGCATTGGAACGGAGTGAATTACTACCAGAACAGAAGAAACTGTACGCCGCCCATTTGGCCAAGCTTCGTCATAAAACGCTAAAACATTTGGACAAGGAAACAATAAGGAAAAATCGAATTAAAATCCTAGCGGGTTTAACGCGACTGCGTCAAATTTGCTGTCATCCTAGACTGTTTGTAGATGGATATGAAGGGACTTCGGCCAAATTTGAACAGCTTATGCAAATTGTTGAAGATGCGAGACGTTCTGGTCATCGACTATTGATCTTCTCTCAATTTACGAAGATGTTGCAAATGATAGGGCAAGAACTAGTAGTGCGGGAGATTTCATATTTCTATTTAGATGGGCAGACTCCATCAGAGGAACGAGTGGAGTTGTGTAGTAAGTATAATGCCGGCGAACGTGACATATTTCTGATTTCCTTAAAAGCAGGTGGGACCGGGCTTAATCTAACCGGTGCAGACACCGTAATTTTTTACGATAGCTGGTGGAATCCTGCCGTTGAAGAGCAAGCTGCTGACCGCGCGCATCGGATCGGCCAAAAACAAACGGTTCAGGTAATCAAGCTTGTAGCCAAAGGGACGATTGAGGAAAAGATGAATGAATTGCAAGATAGAAAGCGACATCTGATAGAGGAAGTCATTGATCCAAAAAATGAACACTTGGGGACGCTGACAGAAGAAGATATCCGGGAATTGTTAAGTTAGCTGGGATTGAGATAAGGCACCTTGTTTCTATGATTGGACCAGTGCTCCAACACCATTTTAGCGAACAGTCACGGTTACTGTTCGCTAATTTTTGCTTTAAAGTAAATAAACTAACCAATACATGAATATTAACATACTCCAATTTTGGACGCTGAATGAAGCAACTAGCAATTGTCAATAAAAGTGAAATCGTAAATACCTTGCCTTTTTTAACAAAGCTAAAATGATTTTTTCACGGTCCCTCAGCAACTTTAAATAGTGCTAAAACAATGCTATGATTTTATCATGTACATTTAGGGTTGGAACTAAGTTTTCTGTTGGACGAACGATTGCATTTTTTTAGGTTATAAAAAAATAGTTGAGAAAATAAATAAGGGGGATGGGCGGTGGCTTTATTTGATAATTCAGCGGGAACCTATGATAATTGGTGTCAAACTCCGCTAGGTAGTTTCGTTGACAGATTGGAAAAAGAGTTGATGATGACGTTGGCAGACCCAAAACGTAATGAAACGGTTCTTGATTTAGGCTGTGGTACTGGAATTTATTCACTGGAACTTGCAAAAAAAGGTTTGAAAGTTACTGGCATGGATATTTCAGAAGAAATGTTAAAACAAGCTAGAAAAAAAGCCATCCAAAGCGGGTATGACTTAGATTTGATTAGTGGCGATTTTCATACACTACCATTTGAGGATGAGGTGTTTGACCTTGTAATAACGAATATCACCCTAGAGTTTGCGGATGATCCAAAGCGTGTGGTATCCGAAGCAATGCGGGTTTTAAAAACGGGAGGATGTTTTGTAGCAGGATTTATAGGAAAACACAGCTCTTGGGGAAAAATTTATCAAAAAAAGGGGGAAAGTGATTCAAACAGTGTATTTTCAAAGGCTGTGTTTTTTACTCCTGAAGATATTAATTCCCTTTATAAATATAAACCCGATAATCTATTATTTGGTTTATATATTGATAGTGAAGAATTTCTTAACGAAATACAAGCAATGGAATTAGAGCTGAAACGGAGGGCATTCCATCCAATTGAAGAGGCAGGATTCATGGCAGTTAAATGGATTAAGGGTTAGACACAGCTCACCTGACCAAAAGTTCAATATCTATATTATTGAAATTAGAAAATAAAGGCGTTTGTGGAGAATGAAATACCCGCAGGTCGTTTTGGTACAGTTGAAGAAGTTGCTAATGTCGTGGTTTTTCTTGCTTCTGAGAAAGCATCTTGGATTGTTGGAGCAAGCCTTAATGTTGATGGTGGTCAATCAAAGATGAATTTTTAGGTCAAAAGTACCAAACTTACAAGTATTTACAGGTTCAAAGCTACATATTTTCATGTTATATTTTATTTACGCGATACGAATGACACACATTATCGCCGGAAATATCTTTTAACTTCATTCAGCAGAAGTCTCCCCCTTCCATAAGCGGTGAGATGAATGCAAATTAGTATTTTAAATTCAGTGGGGGTACAAACCCCTGCTGAATAAAGTTAAAGCCTCCGGCGGATGCCACAGATTTTTAAAGGTAATTATCGAGCGGGCTCGATAAAATCTGGGCGCAAATACGCCAAGGCGAATTTGATTCCTGCATTGTACGTAACCCATTCTTGTTTTAAACCGTACTATTTTTTCAGGATTCCTATATGAATTGACTGATGCCATGCCTGTTTTTCAGGATCGCAGACAGGTCAGACTGCGGAAACCCACCTGCGAGAGCGGGTTTTTAAAACAATTTGGGATACGGCATAGGTGGGACTCAACTTTTTCTAACGACATAATTTTATAATGATTCTAAGTACATACCGTGGTAGGCGGGGAGTCAGCGGTGCCCTGTAACTTGCAATCCGCTTTAGCGAGGCTGAATTCCTATTCTGCGGTATGACAATGTAAGGTTTGCCTTTTGCAAGCGGTGTTGACCTTTGGAGTCCTCGCAACGGAAACTCATGAAATTGGTCAGGTCGGGAACGAAGCAGCCATAAGTGGTTAATTTCTGTGTGCCGAAGGGTTGCTCTGAATGAGCTTGCTGCATAAGTAACACTTATATTGCCATATCAATGATAGGTCCACGGTTTTACATATTTAGATATGCACACTTTAACGGTGTGTTTTTTTGCATATGAAAACTGAAAGCAGGATTTTTTAGATAAATGTCGAATATATGTATTATGAAAATTAAAAATTGATATAATCTTATATATCTTAAAAAATTCCCCATTGCCGACTTACCAAAACACTTCAATTTCATCTTAACTAGTATCTGCTATTTCACTCTGAAACAGACGTACACCATTTATTTTTTTATATTAAGAAGATTCGGAGCACTGCCAATGCAGCAACCATTTTGAATTCTAGTATTTGATTTAAAACTATTCATGGTACAATGGAGAAAATATCAACGGCACAATCTTCCAGATTAGAAAATTTGTATATTGAAAGGAGAGAATTAGATGACTACGGAACAAATGTTTAAGGAATTAATGACTGAAATAAGAGGAATGAAAGAAGATATTACAGGTCTGAAAGTTGATGTCGCAAGTCTGAAAGAAGACATTACAGGTCTAAAAGTCGATGTCACAAGTCTGAAAGAAGATGTTACAGGTCTAAAAGTTGATGTCACAAGTCTGAAAGAAGACGTTACAGGTCTAAAAGTCGATGTTAAAGCTCTACAAGAAGATAATCAAAGTATCAAATCTCAACTAGATGAGAATACCCAATTATTAAAAGCCCTTCATCATCGTCAAGATGAAACAGACGCAAAATTAGAAAACCTTACGATGGACATGCATTTGATGCGTGGTGAACTTTCATCGCTTAAAGAAGGACAAGAACGGCAGGATAAAATTCTTGAATCTTTAGCGATGCGCTCGCTTGAGCAAGAAACGGAATTGAGGGAATTAAAAAGAATTAAATAAGGAGTTGTTAGATATGGCTATTATTTTGCAGGTTGATTTCAAAATGGATGGACCGTTTGGTCTAGAGATGGCGAAAGGGTTCGCTGATCTTGCGAAGAGTATTAATGAAGAAGACGGTTTATTGTGGAAAATTTGGACTGAGAACAGCGAGACAAAAGAAGCTGGCGGCATTTATTTGTTTGAAACGAAAGAAACAGCTCAAAAATATTTAAATATGCATACGGAAAGGTTAAAAGGCTTTGGCATTGAACCTGTTAACGCTAAAATTTTTGAGGTGAATGAGGAATTAACAAAAATTAATCATGGACCACTTAAGTAGTCGTATTGGTTGAAAAGCTACAATAATGAAGCAACCCCCGAATACAGAGAATTTTGGTATAACGGGGTATTGCTTTTTGTTTTTTCAATAGTATAGAATATCAACTTTCACAGAGTGAAATCGGCAAATAAGCCTTGATATAATTAGGAAGGCCAGCGATTCTGCTGTTCTAGTTGACTGTTAAAAAGCGTTGCTAATCGAGAAATATTAGTAACGCCTTTTCGATTTAAGCAAATCTCTCAATCATAAATTCAATAAAATACCTGCTTGAAACGGGCAGGATTTTTTTGTTTTTATAGGCGATCCCAATTGTTCGGATGATTGGCGGAGAGATTTTCTTTTTCACTAATTTGTAACTGACCCGATTCAGGACGAGCTCTGGGAGGATGGAAATACCAAGACCGTTTTCGACCATGGACATAATTGTATAGTCATCGTGAACCCGGTATTGGGTATTCGGTTGTAATTCGTTTTGCTTGAAAATTTCAAGCGGTTCGCTCAATTCACCTTCATCCAACAAGATAAATGGCTCGTGTGATAATTCTTTTAAAGTAACATTTTCCCTAGATGCCAGTGGATGATTGCATGGTAAGACAGCCAACATTTCGTCATCTTTTAAAGAAACCGTTGGCAGATCTGTTACCGCATCAGGATTTACGAAACCAAAATCGACACTCCCATCCTTAATGCTTTTTATAATACTTGTATATTCCCCCTGTTGCAGTTGAAAGTGAACGGATGGATACATCACTTTAAAGTCTTTGATTAACCGGGGAAGCCAATTGCAGGATACACTTGAGAAAGTACCAATGCGAATGAGACCACCTTCCAGCCCTTGCATTTCTTTGTTCTTCTCTAAAAGCTCCCAATAGGCATTACTTATGTTCGTTATATAAGGTAAAAACTGTTCACCGTCGGGGGTCAGGCTGATCCCTTTTCTGGAACGGAATATTAATGTGGTAGAAAGTTCGTCCTCCAGAGATTGGACCAGTTGGCTAACAGCCGATTGTGTATAACCCAATTCTTCAGCTGCTTTCGTAAAACTCCCTTTTTCAATCACTTTCATAAATGCTTCGTAGTGTTTCATCCCTACCTTAACCTCCGTCTTAGCATTAGATTTGCTAATACTTCAATCATATATATTAATTTTACTTATTGTCAAACTATGTGATAATATCAGAATAATTTACTAGATTTGACGATTTGGGGGACAATAAGATGAATTCGAATTTTAAAGAATGGAAAAGGGGTGTTAAGGACGGCATTCCAATTGCGCTGGGCTATTTGGCAGTCTCTTTCACGTTTGGAATTATTGCGAAACAAGCAGGGTTAAATCCTTATGAAGCTGTTTTCATGTCGGCGACAAATTTAACTTCTGCCGGACAATTTGCCGGACTTACGTTGATTGCCGCAATGGCAACGATGGTGGAAATTGCTGTTACACAACTCATCATAAATTCAAGATATATTCTCATGTCTTTTGCCTTGTCCCAGAAAATTGACCCCAATACTTCATTGTTTCATAGAATGCTAATGGCATACGGAATAACAGATGAAGTTTTCGGTGCGTCAATGGCAACAAAGGGGAAATTAAGTCCCTATTATGTTTACGGATTAGTTAGTGTAGCGATGCCGGGATGGGCATTGGGTACATTTTTAGGAGTGGTTTCCGGGAGTATTTTACCTCCTAGAGCAACGAGTGCGTTAAGCATTGCACTCTATGGAATGTTAATCGCTGTCATCATTCCACCGGCCAAAGGAAACAAATTACTTTCTGGTGTTATCCTGGTTTCGATGGTGGCAAGTCTACTGTGCGCAAAACTTCTGGTTCTTCACACTATATCTTCTGGAGTAAAAATTATTGTGTTAACTATAATAATAGCCGGGATTGCGGCAGCTCTGTTTCCCGTAAAGGAGGTTGCACATGAAAGCTAGTGTTGTTTTATACATTTTGATGATGGCCACGGTAACCTATCTTATTAGGGTACTGCCGTTAACACTGATCAGAAAAGAAATCAAAAATACGTTTATTAAATCATTTTTGTATTATGTACCTTATGTAACATTGGCAGTCATGATTTTTCCAGCTATATTGGATGCAACGGCTTCCCAGTGGTCGGCTTTAATCGGATTTGTTGTTGCTATTATTCTAGCTTATCTGGGCGGTAGTTTGATCAAGGTTTCTATACTAGCGTGCTTAGCTGTATTTGTTGTTGAGCTATTTATATATTAAGTGGACAAGTTGATTCATTTCAGTATAAACAATACAAGGAGGTGTCTTAAATTACATACTGGAGGATTAATAATGAAATTGGGGCATTTTTTTCGTCATAGCTTCATAAATCTTAAGCGGAGAGGTAAATCATTTTGGAAACAGGACCAAGTTTCCCTGCGGAGTTGAAAAACATGCAAAAGCTTTTGCGGATTTTGGAAGTTGTTCAAAATTCAACAGAAAAATGCATCATTGCCACGATTATTAAAGTTGATGGTTCAGCGTACTTAAAAGAAGGCACATTGATGCTAATATTGGAAAGTGGTCAAACGGTGGGGATGATTTCGCCAGGATGCTTAGAGGAGGATCTCGTTTTAAGGTGTAAAGAATTATTCTTATCAAAACGTCCACAAACGGTTACGTATGATTTAAGAAGTATTGATGACCTAGGATGGGGGCAGGGTATAGGTTGCAACGGGATCCTTACCATCCTTTTGGAACCAGTTGATGAAAAGTTAAGAAAGGAGCTATTATTTTTAAAAAACGCCTTAGAAAACGGACATACTATCCTGCATGAAAAGGAATTTTCAGACGACTCCTTGTTAAAATCCTATTCGTTTGAGATGGAACGAGGACAAGAAATTATTAAAAAAGATAATATTACCCACATCCAGGAAGGCTTCAAATATACTTATCTATTTACGCCACCTCCGGTTCTTCTTATATTCGGCGCAGGTGAAGACGCAAAGCCGCTTGTTATGTTAGCTGTCAAAATCGGTTTCTTTGTAAAACTATGTGATTGGAGACCTGGTCTTTGCAACGAATATCATTTCCCTTCTGCTAATCAATTCTATATTGGATACCCACAAAAAATCATGGATCAAATCTCCCTTTCAAAAAACGACTTTGTCGTAATCATGAGTCATAATTTTTCAAAGGATGAAGAGTTCCTAAAAAATATAATAAACTGTGATGTACGCTATATTGGAATATTAGGTTCCGAGGTTAGAACTAAGCGGTTACTGAAAGGTAAAGAGTATAAAAACAATCTTTATTTCCCGATCGGTCTGTCTATTGGGGCAGAAGGAAGTGAGGAAATTGCTGTTTCGATTATGGCGGAAATCATTCAATTATTTAGACGGAGCCATTCGAAATGATGATGGATCAACATTCCATCGTAGGCATCTATTTGGCGGCAGGTCGGAGTTCAAGAATGGGTCGAAATAAACTTGTCCTTCCATTCGGAAATCACCCTTTAGGGAGTCACGCCCTTCGAACCGCGCTACAATCGAAACTTGACCATCTCATCGTGGTTATACCAGATGAAGAATCGACACTTAAAGCATTAAAACCTTATTTTACAAAAAAAATCACCGCTATTCAATGTCCAAATTCGCATCTAGGACTCTCTTATTCTCTGAAATCCGGGGTTCAATCTGCCAATGCTATCGGCTTTCAAGCAGCGGTTATTTTATTGGCTGATCAGCCCTTTATTCAGTTTGAAATGATTAATAGTCTCATAAACGTATTTCAACAGGAAGAAGTTGATTTTGTTGCATCAAGCTTTAACAATATTAGTAGGCCACCATTTCTTATTGGGAAACAGTTATTCCCGCTTTTACAACAATTAAAAGGGGATGAGGGTGCAAAGAAATTGTTAACAGGAAATCAATCCATTAACGGAAGGGTCATACCTTATGATAATGAAAAGCTGTTTTTGGATATTGACACAATGGAAGAATATGAAGAGGCTTTGAAAAAGGGGTGAAGCTTGTTGCATATCCTTGGAAAGGGAGTCATTCGTAAAGAATCTTTTGAAAAAGTGACCGGTTATGCGAAGTATACAGGGGATCATTATATAAAGGAGACGCTTCATGGACGTCTGTTGATCAGCCCGCATGCCCATGCATTAATTAAACGATTAGATGTATCAGCGGCAGAAAAACTGCCTGGCGTTAGGGCGGTTGTTACGGGGGTGAATCTACCCCTTACAGGAGAAGAAATGCGCGACCGACCACCGATTGCAACCGAACGGGTTCGTTTCCATGGTGAGGTCGTGGCTATGGTGGTAGCTGATACTGTGTATCAAGCGGAGCAAGGGGTCAAAGCAATTCATGTTGAATATGAACCGCTTCCTGTAGTTAATTCCCCTTCTGAGGCATTGAAGCCTGAGGCACCACTCTTGCATCCGCGAATGGAAGAATATGAAAAAGGGCCTATGGTTTATCCTGTATCAGGAACTAATATTGCGACTTTAACCAAGATTCGAAAAGGAGACCGGGAAAAGGGATGGGCGGAAAGTGAAGTGATTGTTGAAGAAAAATTCGCCTTTAGACCTTCTGATCATGCGGCAATGGAAACAAGATGTTCTTTTGCACAAATACACAAAGATGGAATCGTTGAAATCATGTCATCATCACAAGCACCCTTTATGATTAAAAAATTAATGGGTCTTTATTTTGGTATTCCCACTGGAAATATTAGGGTTAGTACTCCCCTTGTGGGGGGTGCTTATGGCGGGAAAGCATCTACACAACTCGAAATATTAGCTTATTTGGCTACCAAAGCAGTCAATGGTAGACGGGTAAAAATTTTGAATAGGCGTGAAGAAGATATGCTTACCTCACCGGGTCACGTTGGTCTTGAAGCAACCATACGGCTTGGCTCGACAAAGGATGGGGTGTTAAAGGTTGCCGAGCTTCATTACCTTTGGGATGGCGGGGCTTATTCAGATAAATCGATTGATTTAAGCCGCGCTGGAGCAGTTGATTGTACGGGACCTTACAATATTGAACATATTTGGTGTAATTCATATTGTATGTATACAAATCATCCATATCCGGGCCCATTCCGGGGATTCAGCCATTCTGAGGTTCATTTCGCTTTTGAAAGAACAATGGATGAACTAGCGAAAAAGATAAATCTCGATCCCCTTGAGTTTAGACGAAAAAATGCGATTTTGCCGGGGGATTTGACTCCAACGCAAGTTTTGTTGAATTCCAGTTTGGTTGGAAATTTACCAAAATGCATAAGTAAATTAAAGGAGCTGATAAATTGGGAGGAAGGTCAAGTTATTCAACTTGATGAACACAAAGTTCGGGCGAAAGGAATTGCCTGTGTCTGGAAAACGTCAACTATTGACCCCAATGGAACCTCTGGCGTTATTTTACTATATAATAACGACGGTAGTGTCAATCTGATTTCAGGCGTTGTCGAAATTGGAACAGCAACCAAAACAGTACTTGCCCAAATATTGGCTGAAAAATTAAAAATGGACATCAATGATATCCATGTTCAATTTACTGTTGATACACTAAATACACCGGAACATTGGAAAACGGTCGCAAGTAGAGGAACTTTTATGGCCGGAAGAGCAGTGCTCGAAGCGGCAGATGATGTGATTCACCAGTTAAAAGCGATTGCCGCCATCGTCTTACGTGCATCTGCAGATGACTTGGAGGTAGGTCATGGGAAGGTTTCCTTACGATCGAATCCGGATACGTTTATTCCAATTAAAGATATTGCTTACGGCTATACTTATCCAAATGGAAATTCCATCGGAGGGCAAATCATTGGAAAGGGCAACCACATGACAAGGGGGCTTACTCTTCTTGACAAAGAGACAGGGGCTGGGAAACCGGGGCCTGAATGGACGGTAGGGGCCCAAGGCGTGGAAGTTGAACTTGATACGAAAGACTATACGTATAAATTATTGAAAGCCGTCTCTGTATTTGATATAGGGAAGGTTCTTAATAGAATGGGTGCCACTGGTCAAGTCAAAGGTGCCATGAGTATGGGGTTATCATTCGCTGGCCGGGAAACCTTTCACTTTAATGCTCAAGGAAGGGTCCTTAATCCACAATTACGGACGTATCGGCCAATTCGGTTTGGTGAACAACCCAAATATGAGGTGGAGTTTGTAGAAACTCCACACGTCGAGGCTCCTTATGGGGGGAGAGGGATTGGTGAGCACGGTCTCATCGGAATGCCAGCTGCTCTTGGTAACGCTTTATCTAATGTCTTGTCAGCACATATTAACTACCTACCGATCATTCCGGAGCTACTGTGGAAGATCAAAGAGGGCGGGTGAATATATGCTTTCAGGTAATATCGAATATTACAAGCCCACAACCTTGAACGAGGCCGTGGAGCTCTTTTTTGCTTTAAAAGAAAAAAATAAAATACCTCTTTATTATGCTGGAGGTACAGAAATATTGACACTTGGCCGCTTCGATATATTTAAGACAAAAGCTCTCATTGACATAAAAGGGATTGAAGAATGTCATTCTTTTGAGTTTATAGATGATTGGTTAATTGCCGGAGCCGCCCTTCCACTAACCTTTATCGAAGAAAAAAATTTATTTCCTCTGTTAAGCGAAGCATCAAAGGGAATTGCTGATCATACGACCCGGAATAAGATTACACTTGGTGGAAATCTATGTGGAACAATTTTTTACCGAGAAGCTGTGCTGCCGTTTTTACTTTGTGATAGCAAGGTCATCGTCGTAGCTAATGACAGAGTTGCAGCGGTTCCGATTGCTGAAATTTTTCAACATACCTTTCAGCTTAAAGAAGGGCAGTTTCTCATTCAGCTCCTTACGGAAAAGAGATATATTAATCTACCATTTATAAGTATAAAAAAATACCAGCAATGGGAGACTGGCTATCCCTTAATAACAGTTGCCTCTATAAAAGTTGCAAACGAAATTCGTTTCGCCTTTAGTGGATTATGCCCGTTTCCTTTTCGGTCAAAGGAACTTGAGACCGCCATAAATCAATCCGGTTTACCGCTAGATTCACGTATTAAGCAAGCACTCGAGCATCTCCCTAAACCAATCCTTGATGATGTTGAAGGTTCGAAGGAATATCGATTATTTGTCCTAAAAAACACCTTGAGAAATATCATTTTGAAAATGGAGGGGAAGTAGTGACACAGATGCCGTACACAAAAATAAGCATTCCGTTGGAAGTCAATGGGGAATCCCACCAAGTACAAATTCGCCCGGCAGATACGCTTCTTAATGTACTGCGTAATGAGCTTTCATTAACAGGAGCTAAACCAGGATGTCTGACCGGTGATTGTGGCGCTTGCTCCGTTATTGTCAATGATAAAGTGTATAAATCATGTATCATGCTTGCGATGGAGGCGATTGACTCAAAAATCACGACGATTGAGGGTTTATATGATACACCCATTCAAAAAGCATTTGTTAACCATTTTGCGTTCCAATGTGGCTATTGTACACCAGGCTTTATTATGAATTGCCATGCTTTACTGCAAAAGCATCCTCATCCCACTTATGAAGTAATCAAAGAATGGCTCTCTTCCAATATATGTCGGTGCACGTGTTACGAGGAAATCGAAGAAGCATTGTTAGAGGTTATAGAAAACAGAGTGTAGTGGACCACTGTACCCGACCCTGTGGCTCACAATCCCATGCCTTTTTAGTGAATACTCACGAGCTGCTATTATTGATCAAGAAGCTCTTGTTACTGCACTTGAGGAAAAATGGATTTGTGGTGTGGGACTCGACGTATATGAACAAGAACCACTGCCGCAGGATCATATTTTCCGTCAATTTGACAACGTTTTAGCATTGCCACATCTGGGCTATGTTTCGGAAAGAAATTACCGCACATATTTTGGCGAGGCTATTGAGGATATTCAAGCTTTCATTGCTGGTGCACCAAAAAGGAGATTGAATGCGGATAAATATGGGTCCGAAAAACAAATGGAATAAAAAATATGAAATATGCCTTAATTTGTACGAAATAATAAAGAACGTAATTAGAATTAACCATCAAATATTAAAACGACCTCTTTCTCTGGATTTTCAAAATCTAGTAAGAGGTTTTTTTGTATTAAGTTATACTTTTCATTGTTTTATAAATTTCGACTTGTTTCCAAAAAAATACTATGCTATGATATTAAACAAGGTCATACTATTCAGATACAAATACTTGGGTATTTGCTTGCATTAATATTTTGACAAGTTATTACAAATGAAAGAAGGCTAGGCATGAATTTTGATTGGGGTTATATGGTGGATTCAATTCCACTATATGAAAAGGCAATGTGGCTAACATTGAAATTGGGTTTTTGGGGAATTGTGCTATCCATTATCATTGGTCTTATTTGTAGTATTATCCAATTCTATCAAATTAGTATTTTGAAAAAAGTAGTTCAAGGCTACATAGAGTTATCAAGAAATACACCCTTACTTATTCAATTATACTTTTTATATTATGGTCTACCGAAAATGGGGATTATGTTTGATGCGGAAGCCTGTGCGATTATTGGCTTGTCTTTTTTAGGTGGAAGCTATATGTCTGAAGCTTTTAGGGCAGGTTTTGAGGCGGTGCCCAAGACACAAATTGAAGCTGGAAAGTCAATAGGCCTAAGTAATTTACAATTAACACGCTATATTGTGTTGCCCCAGGCACTTTCTTTCAGTGTGCCATCACTTGGAGCGAATTGTATTTTTTTGTTAAAAGAAACATCCATTTTTAGTGGTATTGCCATTCTTGAATTAACAAATACAACAAGAGATCTAATCGGAATGTTTTATAAAACAAATGAGTCACTATTGATGCTAGTGATTGGTTACCTGATTATCCTTTTACCTCTTTCATTATTTTTAACATGGCTGGAGAGGAGAGTGCGTCATGCTGAATTCGGGAATTAGTGTACTCTTCGATGGCATGAATATGCAACGTTTACTTGTGGGGCTGTGGGTAACTGTTAGAATTGCGATTGTATCAATTGCCATTGGCTGTGTGCTAGGTATTTTCATCGGGGTTATTCGCACATCAAAATCTAAGATACTAGCTTTTATACTTCGAATCTATTTGGAATTGTTCCGCATTATTCCGATACTTGTCTGGCTGTTTATTTTTTATTTTGTCCTTCCTGCCGATTTTAATATTAATTTAGACGCGGAAGTCGTCTCGATTATTGTATTCAGTCTTTGGGGTGCTGCAGAAATGAGTGATATTGTTCGTGGTTCGATCATTTCTCTGCCAAAGCACCAACTAGAATCAGGGAAGGCACTTGGTTTGAGTACATTTCAATTATATTGGTACGTTTTAATTCCGCAAGCAATCAAGCGGACGATTCCTGGTGCTATTAATTTAGCAACAAGAATGGTTAAGACTACTGCATTGCTTGTCATGATTGGTGTAATTGAAGTGATTAAAGTGGGTCAACAAATTATCGAGCTTGCAAATTTTAAAAATCCAACAGCCTCTTTCTGGGTATATGGATTTATCTTTTTCATGTATTTCATAATTTGTTATCCACTATCTAAACTTTCGCAGAAATTAGAGAGAAAGTGGACTTCATGAGGAGGGTGCTTTAATGAGTGATGAACAAGCCTTACTGCAGGTCGAAAAATTAACAAAAAAATTCGGTGATAAAACCATTCTAAATGAAGTTGACCTTGCTGTTCCAAAAGGGAAAGTGATCGTAATCCTAGGGCCGTCTGGTTGTGGGAAAAGTACATTTTTGCGCTGTTTGAATGGACTTGAAGAGATTCAAGGTGGAGAGATTATTTTAGATGGTGACAATTTAACGAAGAATAAAGTATCATGGCAAAAAATTCGCCAAAAAATCGGAATGGTTTTTCAAAGCTACGATTTATTTCCAAATATGACGGTTATTGAAAATATTCTATTAGGACCTCTAAAAGTACAAAAGCGAGATAGAAAGGAAGTACTAGAGCAAGCGAGACAGCTTCTTGATCGTGTAGGTTTAGCTGATAGAGGAAATGATTATCCAAGACAATTATCAGGGGGACAAAAACAAAGAATTGCGATTGTCCGATCTTTATGTATGAATCCTGAAATTATGCTTTTTGACGAAGTGACTGCATCACTTGATCCCGAAATGGTACGGGAAGTATTGGATGTAATTTTGCAACTGGCAAAGCAAGGCATGACAATGATTATCGTTACGCATGAAATGAATTTTGCTAGATTAGTAGCTGATGAGATTATCTTTATGGATAAAGGTCAAATTTGTGAGACAGGGGAGCCTGAAAACTTTTTCACCAATCCACAAACGGATCGTGCGAAACAGTTTTTAAATATATTACAATATTAAAATTTTAGGAGGAGAATGTAGAAATGAAAAAGGGATTCCTTAAAAAAGGCTTTGCTATTGTGAGTCTTGCTATTCTAGTATTAGCCTTAGCTGCTTGTGGGAACAGTGCAACAAACGAAGCAGCTCCAGAAAAAACTGCGGAGAAAACCGCTCAGTCTTCAATAGATGCTATTAAAGAAAGAGGCGTTGTAAGAGTTGCTGTATTCAGTGACAAACCGCCATTTGGTTACATTGATGAAAATGGTCAAAGCCAAGGGTACGATATTGTATTGGCTAAACGCATCGCAAAAGATTTACTTGGTGACGAATCAAAAGTGGAGTTTGTTCTTACAGAAGCACAAAATCGTGTAGATGTTCTTAAATCAGATAAAGTTGATATTACATTAGCTAATTTTACAGTAACACCAGAACGTTCGGAACAAGTCGATTTTGCAAATCCATACATGAAGGTAGCAATTGGTGTTGCTTCACCAAAAAATGCTCCAATTACATCAGTTGAACAATTAGAAGGTCAAAAGCTATTAATCAATAAAGGAACGACAGCAGAAACATATTTTATGAAAAATCATCCAGGTGTAGAGCAAGTCAAATACGATCAAAATACAGAAACCTTTGAAGCTTTAAAGGATGGCCGTGGATCAGCGTTGGCGCATGATAATACATTATTATATGCATGGGTAAAAGAAAATCCTGATTTTACGGTTGCTATTAAAGAACTTGGCAGCCTTGATTACATTGCACCAGCAGTGAAAAAAGGAAATAAAGAATTATTAGACTGGCTTAATAATGAATTAGAAACATTAGGCCAAGAACAATTCTTCCATAAAGCATATGATGAAACACTTAAATCCCATTTTGGTGAAGAAATCAGTGCAGATGATGTTGTTGTTGAAGGAGTAGCTCAACAATAAGTCAGTTTAATTTAACAAAATAAGAACCTCCATCACTAAAACTCAGTTTTAGTGATGGAGGTTTTTTCATTAATAATTAATTTCTAATCAAATAGTCAAACGCCCCTAAGGCTGCTGTAGCACCTGATCCCATTGAAATGACGATTTGTTTATATGGGTTTGTTGTGCAGTCTCCAGCGGCGAAAACACCAGGTATATTCGTTGCACCGCGATTATCAACGGCAATTTCACCCATACGATTGCGTTCAACCGTTCCTTCAAGCCAATCTGTATTTGGCACAAGACCGATTTGAACAAATACTCCTGCCAACTCGATATGCTTCTCTTCACCTGTGTCCCGTTTAATATAGGTAATACCATTAACCTTATCCGTTCCCGTGATTGCCTTTGTTTGTACATTCTTAAGAACAGTTATATTTGGAAGACTGTACAGACGATCTTGAAGGACTGAATCTGCCTTCAGCTCTGGCATAAACTCAAGAACAGTTACATGCTTTACAATGCCTGCAAGGTCGATGGCCGCTTCAATCCCGGAATTACCACCGCCAATAACGGCAACGTGTTTGCCTTCGAACAATGGGCCATCACAGTGAGGGCAGTAAGCTACTCCCTTGTTCTTATATTCAGCTTCGCCTGGAACACCAACATTGCGCCAGCGGGCACCGGTTGAAAGGATGACCGTTTTGCTTTTTAGAATTGCACCGTTTTCCAGCTCAACTTCAATTAGATCTTTCTTTTCTAAGCGCTTAGCACGCTGCAAATTCATAATATCAACATTGTATTCTTTAACATGTTCTTCAAGACTTGCAGCAAGTTTTGGGCCTTCTGTGTGCTTAACACTGATAAAGTTTTCAATGCCTAATGTATCCATAATTTGACCGCCAAAGCGTTCAGCGACAATTCCGGTACGAATGCCTTTACGCGCTGCATAGATCGCTGCACTAGCACCTGCAGGTCCACCGCCGACAACAAGAACGTCAAACGGCTCTTTATCAGCAAATTCTGATGCATCTGGAGCAGAGCCCAGTTTAGCTAGAATTTCTTCAAGCGACATGCGTCCGCCTCCGAATGTTTCCCTGTTAAGAAATACCGTTGGTACGGCCATTACATTTCTGCTTTCGACCTCTTCTTTATAGGCTGCACCGTCAATCATTGTATGTGAAATATTCGTGTTGAGTACACTCATGATATTCAATGCCTGGACAACATCAGGGCAGTTGTGGCAACTTAGGCTAACAAATGTTTCGAAGCGATATTCGCCTTTCATACTTTTAATTTGCTCTATGACCTGTTGATCAACCTTTGGAGCTCTGCCGCTGACCTGTAAAAGAGCCAATACTAAAGAGGTGAATTCGTGACCCAGAGGGATCCCGGCAAAAGTAATGCCCGTATCTTCGCCGATCCGATTAACACTAAAGCTGGGAGTTCTTTCTAATTTTGTGTGCTCTATCTTAATCCTCGATGACATAGTGGCTAGTTCTTCCATCAAAGCCAGCATATCTTTCGAAACCTCGTCAGAACCTACGCTAACTTTAAGAAGAATATCATTTTCCATTAGTTGAAGATATTGATTTAATTGCGCTTTTATATCGGCATCTAAAATCATTTACATGCACTCCTTCCTTAATTATCCTAATTTAAAAATACTTTTATCATAAAAAAATCACTCTACAATATTTAAAACTAGTAGAGTGATTTTCAAAATGATTCAATATATTAGATCTTACCTACAAGGTCTAGGCTTGGTTTAAGTGTTTTTGCACCTTCTTGCCATTTAGCAGGGCAAACTTCGCCTGGATTGTTGCGAACATATTGAGCAGCTTTAATTTTGCTAACAACCGTATTAGCGTCACGACCGATACCACCAGCATTAATTTCAAGTGCTTGAACAACACCGTCAGGATCGATGATGAAAGTACCGCGGTCAGCTAAACCATCTTCTTCAATTAGGACATCAAAGTTGCAGCTAAGTTGGTGAGAAGGGTCACCGATCATAATATACTCGATTTTCTTAATAGTATCTGAAGTATCATGCCATGCTTTATGAGTGAAATGTGTATCTGTTGAAACAGAATATACTTCAGCTCCGAGTTCTTTTAAAGTTGCATAGTTATTTTGAAGGTCTTCAAGTTCTGTTGGGCAAACGAAAGTGAAGTCCGCCGGATAAAAGCAAACAACGCTCCATTTACCTTTGAAATTTTGCTCAGTTACTTCAATGAATTCTCCGTTATGGAATGCTTGCGCTTTAAATGGTTGTACTTCTTTTCCGATTAAAGACATAATTAAATTCCTCCTCATTTTCATAAACTATTATCAGTTAATTATAATAATTATAATACAATATTTATTATTATAAATAATTTGGAATTTGTCAATCAATATATCCAAATTTATCCGAAAAATTTATGGGATGATTTTGATTTTATAGCAATTTTATCGAAAAATGTAGAGTGTTGCCGAATTTTGCTGATTTTCAATTAAGTAGATTAATTTTTCATTTTTGATGAAAAATAAAGGGTAAATAAGAAGGGGAGGTTTTTTCATGAAAAATAATCAAGATGCCTATACAGTGGTTGGAACAAATATTAATGAGGTGAAAAGTCAAAATGAAAACTCAGGCATGTCCTATAATCAAGTCAAAGAATGGCTGGCGAAGACTTCAGGTGGATGTGGCACTGAAATTTATAGTAATACCGATGGCAAGAACGTGAAAAATTCCATTCAAACACCCGAAGAATAGTAGGCAAATAAAAAAGTTGTCTAATTTTTTCGAATTCCTTATTGACTCCAAGCTAATTCTAGGTAAGGATAGTAATATATTTTATTTTTTTGTTGGAGGCTATTATGAAATACATTAGTACACGTGGCAATGTAAATGAAATTGGTTTTATTGATACAGTTTTAATGGGACTTGCAACAGATGGTGGACTTTTAGTTCCTGAAAAAGTCCCGCAAATTCCTGCTGAAAAGTTACAGGCAATGTCCCAATTATCTTATCAGGAATTAGCATACGAAATTATTTCCCATTATGTTGATGGGGAAATTCCAGAAAATGATCTTAAAGAATTAATCAATACAAGCTATGGAACGTTCCGTCATCCAGAGGTGACACCTGTTCAAAGGATTAAAGATAACATGTATGTGCTTGAATTATTCCATGGTCCAACTTTTGCTTTTAAAGATGTAGCACTGCAATTTTTAGGTAACTTATATGCTTATATCGCTAAGAAAACAGGCGTAACGATTAATATTCTTGGCGCAACTTCAGGGGATACAGGTGCTTCTGCGATTGAAGGTGTAAGAGGAAAAGAAGGAATTCGTATTTGTATTTTGCATCCCTATGGAAAAGTAAGTAAAGTCCAAGAGCTACAAATGACGACTATCAATGATCCAACAGTTTTAAATTTAGCGATTGAAGGAACGTTTGACGATGGACAAAGAATTATAAAGGACATCTTCGCAGATTTAGATTTCAAAAATAAATATCATTTACGTGCGATTAATTCGATTAACTTTGCTCGTATTTTAGCGCAAACAGTTTACTATTTCTATGCGTATTTCCAAGTAGCAAAAGAGAAGAATATCAAAAGTTTAAACTTCAGTGTGCCAACTGGTAACTTTGGTGACATCTTTGCAGGTTATTTAGCGAAAAGAATGGGTCTTCCTGTAGGAAAACTTATCGTAGCTACAAACGAGAACAATATTTTAGAACGTTTTATCAACGATGGAGTGTACCAGCCAGGGGAATTCCGCGGAACATACAGCCCGTCAATGGATATTCAAGTTGCAAGCAACTTCGAGCGTTATCTATATTATTTGCTTGACGAAAATCCTAGCGCAGTAAGAGAGCTAATGGATCAATTCAAGTCAGAAGGAAAAATTGTTGTGAATGAAGAGCTTCTTCGTCAAGTACAAGCAGATTTTGCAGCCCATGGCGTGAAAAATGAAGAATGTCTACAAACGATTAAGACATACTATGCTGATACAAATTATTTACTTGATCCGCATACATCTTGCGGGGTTGCTGCTTATGAAAAATCAAGTGCACCTGATGAAGTATGCGTCACTCTATCAACAGCACATCCAGCAAAATTTAATGAAGCAATAGAACTATGTGATATTGAACAGACATACCCTGAACAAATTCAACGTTTGTTCGATAAACCACAATACTTAGAAGTAGTTAAGGCGGAAAATGAGGTAATCGCTCGTCGATTAGAGAAACTTTTTAATTCTGCTGAGGCTGATGTAAAATAAAAGCCTAATAAATTTTCAGAATAATCGGTGCGAACTTATATTTTGCACCGATTATTTATGACTTCGGTAATTTCCGGGTATCGTCTAAAATCCAGACAAAAAAAGAACATACAAGCCGCCGTGTACGTTCTTTTCAATAAAATTGTTGACTTTCAACTAATAAGACTAGGCATTATGATATTTATACAACCAAAGAATACCAGATTTGATAAAACGGGCAAATCTTCCCGTAACCGGACGTTCTGCTACTAAGCCAAATCCATGTTTTTTTCCTAGAGATCCAAGAATTCCTTTTAGTTTGATCGTGGGCATTGATTCTGGTAATTCCTCATTATTCCAGCGCTTTAATAAGATTTCAACAATTTGTTCAGCTTGTCCTTCTGCCAATTGCGCGCTTGGTGCATGAGGTAGACTTGCACAGTCGCCAACTACGTACACATGCTCATTATTAGGAATATTATGATGTGGTGTAATTACTATACGGTCATGACTATCTTTTTCTACTGGCATTTCTCTAACAACGACATTTGGTTGAACACCGGCAGTCCAGACAATAGCATCACAGTTAATGGCTTCGTCATGATTGTACAGTAAATTTGGTTCAACTTTTGTTATATTTGATTCACTTACGATTTCAACACCATTTGTATTGAACCACTCTTCCACATATTTACTTAAACGAATGGGATAGGAGGATAAAATGTGTTTACCACGATCGAATAATTTAATGTTCAAATCTGAACGGCTTTCACGAAGTTCACTAGCTAACTCAACACCGCTTAATCCAGCACCAACAATGCTGACGGTCGAACCCGGTGCCAAATCATTCAGAACTTTGTACGTTTCACGCGATTTTTCAATGGACTGGATACTAAGGGTGTTCTCCGCTGCACCAGGTACATTATGGTAATTATCTTCACAGCCCAATCCAATAATCAGATCATCATATTGAATAGGTTTCATGTCTTTCACAAGCACCTTTTTCTCATTTAAATCAAAACCGATTATTTCGCCATAGGTTATTTCCAACCCAGGGTGTTCAGGAAAATCCACACGTACGTCTTGATCTGAAATCGTACCTGCCGCCAAGGCATAATATTCTGTTTTTAAGCAATGATAAGGATTTCGATCAATGAGAGTAATTGTTACGTCGTCAGGAAGTTGATTAGGCAAAAAACGGGCAAGTATCTTCATACCACCGTAACCGCCACCGACAACCACGAGATTTTTCATTTTTTAGTCCCCTTTACGTTTCTCTTTTAAAATAAAATGAATTGCACTTCATAGATATTTTTTATATTTAAAAGTTTTTTATATCAAAGAAAGTATAACGAAATTGTGTCGAAATAACAACAATTCTGTCGTATATCTTAAAATAAGGTAGGCTTTCAGCTGAAATATATTGACTGTTTTTAATTTATTTGCTCTAAATTTTCTTTCGATATAGGATTGATTTTATTAAGCAAACTTGGGATAGACGAATCAGAAAAAAATCACTCATTTTGGATAAAAGTACAATTAAGGCTTCCAATAGTCGAGAAATCAACTTATTGGAAGCCCCAGAGTAATCAAATCATAAAAAGTCTACTATATCTTTTCCACATCCACCCGTCCTGAGAAGAATGTTGCACCACCGCCAACATCTGCGATGCGGTCAGGTGTGAGAGAGTTGAAATGATGCTTCGAACCAGGTTGGTCACTCCACAATCCTTGGGTGGCAACTACTCCTGGTAGTACATTTTCACCTACAGCTACTTTCAATTCACATTTACCACGATTATTCCAAACCCGGACTAAATCCCCATCCTCAATATTTCTTGACAATGCATCCTGAAAATTCATGTGCAATTTGGGTTCCTTTTCCAAACTCACATGTTTTTCATTGTTAGAAAAAGTAGAGTTTAAGAAATTATGATTTGGCGCCGGCACAAATTGGAATGGAAATTCTCCTTCATCGCATAATGGGATATAGGTTGGTAATGGTGGTAACCCCATTTGCTCCATTTTTTGTGAGTAAAGTTCTATTTTCCCGCTTGATGTTTCCAGTTTTCCGGGGATTAATGGTTTTATGTTTGCTTTCACGTATTTCTTTTTCGCCAACATTTCATACGTGATGCCTTCTATATAAGGATTATTCGAGTTTACTAGCGCACCTGCAATCAGTTCTACATCTGTTTCAAAAAGGGCTGGGTCGTCAAAACCCATTCCTTTTGCTAATAGCCTGAATACGTCCGTATTAGATTTAGATTCGCCGTACGCTTCCATGACTGGTTCCTGGATTTGAATGTGATTATGCCAATAGGAACAATAAAAATCCGTATTTTCATAAGAGGATGTCGCAGGTAGTATAATATCTGCGTATTTAGCCGTTTCCGTTAAAAATAAATCATGAACGACTAAAAATAAATCATCCCGCTCAAGCCCCTTACGAACTTTATTTCCGGAAGGAGCGACTACGGCTGGGTTACACTGGTAAACGTACATGGACATAATCGGTTTCTCTAATGAAAGCAGTGCCTCACCAATAGCATTCATATTAATAATGCGAGCATTCTTATTTTTTAATAAATCAGGTCTTTGCAACCATGTTTCATTATAGCCTAAATAACCAGAATTAGATTTAATTACGCCGCCGCCTTTATTCAGCCATTGACCTGTTAAAGCGGGGAGGCAGGCGATCGTTCTTACGCACATGCCGCCATTATCATGGTGCTGAATGCCGTTTCCAATTCGAATAAAGGAAGGAGAGGCTTCAGCATACATTCTTGCAAGCCCATAAATATCCTCTTCTGGAACCCCGGTAATTTCTGAAACAGTTTGTGGATCATATTGAACGACATGAGCTCTAAGCTTTTCATGACCAATTGTATAGTCCTGTAAAAATGCTTCATCTTCCAGTTTTTCAGCGAACAAAATATGCATGATTCCTAAGGCTAGTGCTGTATCAGTTCCGGGTAAAATTGGAATAAACCAATCTGCCATTCTACCAGTTTGGTTTTTATGGACATCTATGACCACAATTTTGGCGCCGTTTTTGCGAGCTTTTTGGGCAATTGCCCATTGATGCATATTCGTACTGACCGCGTTGATGCCCCAGAAGATGAACAGTTTTGCATGAATTGTATCCACCGGGTCCACTCCAAAGCTACCGCCCATTGTATATTTATAACCAACGGCACCTGCTGTACTGCAAATCGTTCGATCAAGCCGGGTGGCGCCTAACCGGTTAAAGAAGCGGCGGTCCATTCCTTCAGCATTGAGATTCCCCATATTTCCATAGAAGCTGTAAGGAATGATACTCTCAGGACCATCTGTTTCGATAAGCTGTTTCCAATGAAAAGTAATCGTTTGGATCGCTTCGTTCCAGCTAATCCGCTCAAATTTTCCTTCTCCTTTTTTACCAATACGCTTAAGTGGGTATTGTAATCGCTTCTCGTCATACAGCCTTTCAGCGACATTTCTCACTTTATTACATATGTTTCCTTTCGTAACAGGGTGGTTTGGATCGCCCTCAACTTTAATTATTTTTCCATCTTTTTTATGGATTAAGAGTCCACATTGATCTGGGCAATCAAGGGAGCAGACTGATGGAAAAACCCCGTCCTTCTGACTAGCATATGTATTCATGAAAGCTCTCCTTTCAATAATTTTATAAGATTATTAACATTTCATTTTTTGTAATAGTACAAATTATACTACAAAATATAATTCTTTGTTGATTCATTGCATAAGTTTTTTAGGTTCCCACATATTCATTAATAAAGAGGTGATTATTACAGTGATGAAAATGAACACCGAGTAGAATCCCTCGGGTATCAGGTCATTCACTTGAAGTCACACTTGATGTTGCAAAACAAAAGGCTGGTTTGGAGATGAAAAAATGAGAGAAATAAACTTGAAAACAGTAAAACTTGCAAATGGTGAAACGCTGGGGTATCGAGAGCGGGATGGAGGAGAGGATGTACTTTTATTAATCCATGGGAACATGACATCTTCAAAGCATTGGGATTTAGTGCTTGAAGCATTACCGGAAAATATCAAAGTATATGCGGTTGATTTACGAGGCTTTGGAATTTCAACCTATAATAAACCAATCGAAACGATTAAGGATTTCAGCGATGATGTTCAACAATTTGTAGATGCACTGGGAATTGAGGATTTTTCTCTCTCCGGCTGGTCCACAGGCGGGGCTGTGGCTATGCAATATACAGTAGATTATCCTAAAGCTGTAAATAAAATAATCCTGCTTGCATCGGCTTCCACTAGAGGCTATCCGTTTTATTCTGTCAATGCTTTTGGACAACAAGTTCGCTTAACGAAAAAGGAGGAAATCTTAAAAGACATCACAAAAACGATTCCCGTCCTTCATGCTTATCAAAACAGGGATAAATTATTTTTACGTAATATGTGGGACCTGGTAATCTATAACAATAACAAGCCGGATTCTGTACGTTACGATGATTATTTAGAAGACATGTTAACTCAGAGAAACTTAGTTGACGTCTATCAAGCTTTAAATCTATTTAACATAAGCGGAAATCATAACGGAATAAACGAAGGAACGAATCAAGTCAAGAGTATTAAAGTGCCAACACTTGTATTATGGGGTGAAAAAGACCTAGTTGTTACTGAGAAAATGACAAAAGAAATAATCAAGGACCTCGGAGAAAATGCCAAACTAATGGTTTTGCGGAACTGTGGTCACTCCCCATTGATAGATGACCTCGATCAGTTAGTAAATGAAATGGTTACCTTTTTAAATGAATAAATTGGGTCAGAGGGTCGGGAACTGTGTCCCGGAAAGGAGAGATTGATATGTCATGGGAAGTAGATTGGCTGAAAAATAGAGCAAGAATTACACCAAATTGGATAGCAGTAGTTGATGGTGACACGAAAGAACGTTGGACGTATGCCCAATTAAATGATAGAGCCAACCATCTTGCAGCTTACTTTTTTAGTTTAGGAATTCAGAAAGGGGATCGAATTGTTTTAGTTTCCCCTAATCATATTAGTTATTTTGATTTATATTTTGCTTGCGAAAAAATAGGGGCCATTTTTGTTCCCTTGAATTGGAGATTATCGAATGCGGAAATACAATATATTATACGTGATTGTATGCCTAGTCTAATTGCCTTTCATTCGGATGTGAAGGAACTGATTGAAAATATTGTGGCTTTCCCTATATTAAATGTTGATAGCCAATGCTACGATGAGCATTTACTTTTTGAAAAGGAATTTCAATGTACGAATACAATTCAAAAGGAGGATCCTTTAGCCATTATTTATACTGGGGGAACAACCGCTAAACCCAAAGGCGTTGTGCTCACACATCAATCGATCTTTTGCAATTCCACGAATACAATTTTAAGCTGGAATATAAATGCGAAGGATACGACATTAACAGTTTTACCGATGTTCCATACGGGCGGGCTTTTTTCCTTAACGATGCCGCTCTTGCAAATTGGTGGAAAAGTTGTTTTTACAAGTAAATTTGATCCGGAGAAAACGGTTGCCCTACTGAATGAGGAGTTATGTACGATTGTATTGCTTGTACCAACGATGCACCAAATGGTTATCGAAACTAGAGCCTTTCAACATTCGGGATTTCCATCAATGCACACATTTTTGTCAGGGGGTGCTCCTTGTTCCCATGTAATCTATCAGGCTTATGAACAAAAAAGGCTCACATTTAAAGAAGGATATGGCTTGACAGAAGCCGGCCCCAATAATTTTTATATTGATCCAAGTAATGTTCCGAACAAAATGGGGTCGGTCGGAAAGCCAATGCTATTTAATGAGGCATTATTAATAAAAGAGGATGGAACAGAAGCAGACCCGGATGAAGTTGGGGAACTTCTAATTAAGGGGTACCATATTTTTGACTATTATTGGAACAATCCTGAACAAACAAAAGCAACAAAGGTAAACGGCTGGCTCTATACTGGTGACTTAGCGAAAAAAGACAAGGATGGATATTTTTATATTGTGGGACGCAAGAAAGATATGATCATCACTGGTGGCGAAAACGTGTATCCATTGGAAGTGGAGCATGTTATAGCTGAGCATAAAAACGTCAGTGAGGTTGCTGTTGTTGGTGTAAGCCATGATAAGTGGGGTGAAACAGTCGTTGCCTATGTTGCCCCGAAAAGTGAGAACTCAATTACAGAAGAAGAATTAAAAAGATTTTGCCAACAGAAGTTAGGCGGTTACAAAGTACCGAAAAAAATTATTTTTGTTGAGGAGCTCCCCAAAACACATGTCGGGAAAATAGATAAAAAAGAATTGATGAAGCTAGAGATTTTTGACCTAGATAATTGCTAGGTCATTCTTTGAAGTTGATAATTCCTATCTATTTGAGGTCAAAAATGTTGAAGGAAGACCCCTGCACAAAAAGGGGTCTTTTAATGCTTCATTATTTACTCTTACTGATCATTATGCCTTTCTTCATGAGATTCATTGCTTACGTCTTGTTCTGCTTGTGGGCCACCCCAAAAGAATCCCCATGGATCTCTTCTAGGTCTTCTTGGTCTGTGATGATGTTGTTGTTCCTCATTCCGTTCGTGAATAATTTCTACTTCTTTTGCGTGAATGATTAACTTATCGACGTGAATTACCTTAGCTTCTTTGCGTTCTGACATTTCATTCCCTCCTACATTATAATTTAATCCATTTTATTTTTATTCCAAGCGGACGCATTGTGTATAGGCTATTTGATTATTTGTACATAAATCAATTTGCTCGTATTCCACTTTTCCCCTGATTCATTCGTCCTTTCGAAAGTATGTATCCAAGCATAAGATGTCATAAGTTACGACGGAAATGGAGGTGAAAGAATGTCAGTTGGACATTACCATGCATTGTGTCATAGACATATGGGCAAGGCTGTTGAAATCAGAACCCATGATGGAAGAGTCCATAGAGGGGTCATCCACCGCGTTACCCCTACCCATGTATATTTACAGCCAATTGGAGGTCCGAGAAACCTTGGTGGATTCGGGTTTGGTTTCTGGGGCTGGGGATTTGGTGCCGGAATAGCTTTGGGTGCCATCGCTGGATTAGCCATCCTTCCGTGGTTCTTTTGGTAAGAAATGGGTTCTCAAAAAAAGGTATATGCCCTTACATTAGTTTTCTATTAGCATAAATTAAATTGATATTAAAAAACTTTTGAAGGAGGAAAAATCATGTTTGGTTATGGTGGTTATGGAATGGGTGGATACGGTGGAGGTTTTGGTGGTGCACCATGGTGCCGAAGACCAGTCGTAGAACCGGTAGCTTGTTGTCCGCCACGTGGTAATGGATTTGCGTTAATTGTAGTATTATTTATTTTATTAATCATCGTTGGCGCAGCTGCTTGCGGAGGATATTAAAATTAACTTTAAAGCGATACTTCCTTATGGGGTATCGCTTTTTATAAAAAAATGATCAACCCTTGGAGGCCTGAGGATGAATTACACATACCAAGATTGTTTGGCTCTTTTTGGAGTTGGGGGGGCACACCCCGGGAGTCTTCCTTTAACTAAATATATATTATCTAAAGAAAAAATGGACGAAACTAAGTTGATTCTGGATGTAGGCTGTGGAACTGGGCAAACCTCCGCTTACATCTCAAAACAGTTTAAAAGTAAAGTAACTTCCTTAGATTACAACAAAATGATGGTAGAAAAAGCGAGACAACGATTTTCATCTTTAAAAATACCAATTGAAATTCGGCATGGAAATGCTGAAACTCTTCCTTTTGCCGAAAATTCGTTTGATTTTATTCTATCCGAATCGGTAACAGCATTCACTGACCTATCTTTAACCATTCCGGAATACAAAAGAGTTCTAAAGTCAGGTGGTGTATTGCTGGCTATAGAAATGGTACTTGAAAAGCCACTATCTGATCAGGAACAAAATTCAATCCGCGATTTTTATGGTGTAACTGAGCTTCTTAGTGAACCTGAATGGTATGACCATTTTCAAAAGGCTGGTTTTAAAAATATAACTGTAGATTCAATCGATCAACAGCTTGATGAAGAAGAAATTCAACTAGCAGTTGATTTTTCACTTTCAGAAAATATTGATGAAACGTGCTATGAAATTTTAGACCAACATGAATACTTCATGTTGGTCTATAAGGACATGCTTGGCTTTCGAGTGTTCAGATGTTGTACTTGATTTTGAACCTTAGGTCACAAAAATAAACCCTTGGCATCGCTAGTGACATTGCCAAGGGTTGAATAAACGATAATTATTTTATATTTCTTTTCTAGCACCATCCAATGTAAGCTGCCCCTACAATTATTAATAGGATGAACAATATAACAACTAAGGCAAAACCACCACCATATCCTACTCCTGCTGCTGCACCATCCATAGAAAAACACCTCCTTATATTTGTAAAATAACATATGTGGGATTTCCAAAATTGAACTGGATAAATCCCTAGATTATTGATGATTGAGCTTAAAAATTGTGTAAGGGAGGATGATTATGCAGTTTTATTATGGACAATCCAACAATTTAGTTTACATAATAAAGTTATAGTAAACATATTTGATCAATATTTGCTGATTTTTGGGGGGAATATTAAATTTGCAGGTTTGACAAGTTAATGATCAAGACATAATAGGTTACTGATGGAATAGATTCCAAAATTATTTTAAAAAGAAAGTGAGCGAAAATGATGAAAAAGTTTGCATTACCTTCCATAATTTTGATAGTTGGCCTACTGCTACTGGCGGTTGTATTCTTGCCTGATAATTTTATTGGTGCAGCTAAAGACAGTGGTGCTAAGGATAATAAGAATGTAGTGAGTTTCCCTGCTCCATCGACCTACAATTATTCTTACACATATTTTACATCAAACGGTAAACAGCATAAATTTATTACTACATATCTTGAACTGTACAACACAAAAGGTGACGTTATTGGAGTTGCCGGTTTAGTACAAATGGGTAAGCAAGTTATTGTCAAAGTCAACGCTGGAGGTCTAACTCCTGGTAAGCACGGTTTTCACATTCATGAAAATCCGATAACAAACGGGGATTTTACTACAGCCGGCGGGCATTTTAATCCGACTGGAAAACAACATGGACATGATAACCCTAAAGGGGCACATCTTGGTGACATTCAGAACCTTGTTGTAGATCAAGATGGAAAAGTTGATCAAGCCATAGTGCTTGATGGTCTATCGCTTGACCAAGGCGTAAATAATAGCATATTAGGTAAATCTTTAATCATTCACGCAAAAGAAGATGATGGAATAACAGAACCGGCCGGTAATTCAGGAGATCGGGTGGCAGGTGGAAATATTCCACAATAACGCAAAACAAATAGCAGGGCAATTGAAACCCCAATTTGCTCCTGCTATTTGTTTATATTCCCGTGTTCGATTGACCAAAGTTCCGGGATCGTCACAAAAGTATATCCTTCCTCCTGCAAATAGGGTATGAGTTCATTTAGAGCTAGAACAGTCCCAGTTAAGTCCTGTGTCCAATGTCCAGCACTATGCATTAGGATAATAGCTCCAGGGTGAATATTGTTCAATATATTTTCTCTTACTTTAACAGACGATAAACTTTTCCAATCCTCTGAATCCACAGACCACCCCGCCCCACGATAGCCCATTTCATCCAGTTGCTTAACAAGTTCTTCGTTTAAAGCCCCATAGGGCGCTCGAAATAAATTTGTTTTCACATTTGTAATAGAAAGAATTTCTTTTTCATTTTTTTCAATTTCCCATACCATATTTTTCACACCGGTTTTTGTCAGCTGTGGGTGCCAATAAGTATGATTTCCAATTACGTGCCCTTCGTCATTTATTCGTTTTGCAATATTCGGATAGGTCTGAACCCTTGTTCCTAATAAAAAGAAAGTTGCTTTCACATCATATTTATTTAGAATATTTAAAATTAGCGGCGTAAATCGTTGATCAGGCCCGTCATCGAATGATAAAGCAATCACCTTCTGTGTTGTGTGAGCCTTGTAAATCATTATGTCAGGATACTTTGCTTGCAATGGGTAGCTTGTGGCATGGGCTGAAATAGGAAAACAAGCTAATCCTACAAACACCATAAAAAGAACCTCTATAATAAGAAAGCAACGAATAAAACGCATCGAAATTCCCTTCCTTCATGATATTCATTATAGTTTTCGATAAACAGCACAAAATATACAAGTATAAATTGCCAAAATAATATAATCTAAGTGGGCACCTTTGTGTTAAAATAACCACAGAAATAAAGGAATACTATGTTGATAATTGAAACGAGGAAAATGATATGGCAAGTACAAAGCAAAAAACTAATAAATTAAAGATAGTTTCACGAGCGTTATTGGTTATCATGGGGGGCATTATAACGGCATATGGATTAGAATCGGTCTTAATCCCGAACCGTGTATCAGATGGTGGTGTGACAGGTCTTAGTATTGTTGGTTCCCAATTATTTGGATTACCCCTAGGTCTTTTAATTGCCTTATTAAATATCCCATTCATCTATTTAGGCTATAAACAAATTGGTAAAAGTTTTGCTATTTATTCTGTAATTGGTATTGTTACTCTGGCAGTCAGTACCAGTCTAATGCATCATATCCCCACCATTATTCAAGGTGATACCCTGCTAATTACTGTTGTTGGGGGGATTATCATCGGTTTTGGAATGGGGTTGGCTTTACGTAATGGGGGTGCATTAGATGGCATCGACATGTTAGCCGTATTACTTTCTAGAAAGTTACCTTTTGGAACAAGTGATTTAATCCTATTTTTGAATATGTTTGTATTTATAGTTGTATCGACTGTTTTTGGTCTTCAAGGTGCCTTTTTATCAGCAATTGCTTACTTTATCGCATCTAAAGTGATTCCAATTGTTGAGGAAGGTTTAAGCGGTTTGAAAGCCTTTAAGATTATAACAACGGAACCGGAATTAATGGTTGAAATGATACGTGACCGATTAGGTCGTGGAGCAACGTATTCACTGGCACTTGGCGGTTACTCAAATGAACAATTCAAGGAAATTACTTGCATCATTAACCGCTTGGAAGAAAGTAAAATGAAAGAAATTATCCAGGAAGTTGACCCTAGAGCCTTTGTAGCGATCTACGATGTAACGGAGGTTAAGGGGGGGAACTTCAAAAAGCACGATATTCATTAAGAAAGAGGAATATTATGAAAAGATTAATTGGGGAACTAAAACCTGAGATTTTGAACATATTTCAGCATTTACATGAAAATCCTGAAATAAGCTGGAGGGAATTTCAAACTACAAATTTTATCGCAAAGATCCTTGAAAAGACTGGACTTGAGGTTAAACAGTTTGATGATATCCCTGGAGTCGTCGGGATATGGTCAGCTAAGAAAAGTGAAAATAATATTACAGTTGGTGTGAGATCCGATATGGATGCTCTTTTTCAGGAAGTAAATGGTACCTTCCGTGCTAACCATTCTTGTGGACATGATGCTCATATGGCGATTGTTTTAGGTGTTCTATTACTATTGAAAAAAATGAAAGCCACGATACCTGGGACAGTAAAATTCATTTTTCAACCAGCTGAAGAAGTCGGGAAAGGCGCATTAAAAATGGTAGAAAAACAGGTAATGGAAGATATTGACTTCCTTTACGGGGTTCATCTACGCCCCATTCAGGAACTAAAGTTCGGTCAAGCTTCATCGGGTATCATCCATGGGGCAACTACAACATTATTAGGCGAGATTCATGGTTTTGATGGACATGCCGCCAAACCACACTTAACAGTCAATGCTATTGAAGTTATTGCAGCCATTGTTGAACAAATGAAAGGAATTCGTCTGGATCCGCTTGTACCATATTCCGTTAAAATGACACATGTTTCTGCAGGTAACAGTACAAATGCGAATATTATTCCTGGTTCAGCCAAGTTCAGTCTTGATTTACGTGCACAAACGAATGAGGCAATGGAGCAATTGATTGAAAAGGTCAATCGCATAATAAAGGGTTTGGCTACTTTATACCAATGTGAATTAACGATTGAACAGAAAAGCAAAGTATATGCCGCAGTAGTTGATCCTCAAGCGGAACGACTTTTGGCAAAGGCCATAGAAGATACCCTTGGAACAGGAGGACTTGTTGGTCCAATCATGACACCGGGTGGAGAGGATTTTCATTTTTATACGAAAGAAAGACCCGCAATCAAAGCCACGATGCTTGGTCTTGGCTGTGATTTAACACCTGGCCTACATCATCCTAATATGACATTTAACCATGATGCTCTTTATATAGCTATTGAAATTATTACAAGATCTGTACTTGGGACTTTTGAAGGGACTTGCATGTAACTTTTTAGGCAATTTATGGACGTGCACATTATTAATATTTACAATAAAATATGTATTGTTACGGATTTAAAGGAGTAGAGAAAACAATTATGAAACTAATATCATGGAATGTGAACGGACTTCGTGCTTGTGTTCAAAAAGGATTTTTAGATTATTTTAATGAAATGGATACGGATATTTTTTGTATTCAAGAAACTAAATTGCAGGAAGGACAAATAGATTTAAACCTTGAAAACTACAGTCAGTATTGGAATTACGCTGTGAAAAAGGGGTATTCGGGGACTGCCGTTTTTACAAAAATTAAGCCACTTTCCGTTGCGTACGGGTTGGGGGATCATATGGAGGACCAAGAAGGTAGAGCGATCACGTTGGAGTTTACGTCGTTTTATCTTGTTAATGTATATACCCCCAATTCACAACGGGATTTGGCGAGACTAAGCTACCGGTTGGAATGGGAAGACAATATACGTAACTATTTATTAGAATTGGACAAAGTTAAGCCAGTGATTTTATGTGGGGATTTAAATGTTGCTCATCAAGAAATTGATTTGAAAAATTATAAAACTAATAGAGGGAACTCCGGTTTTACAGATGAAGAACGCGAAAAAATGACAAGAATGCTTGATTCCGGGTTTGTCGACAGTTTTAGATATCTATATCCTGAAAAGGGGGATGTATATACTTGGTGGAGCTACATGAATAAGGTAAGGGAAAGAAATATCGGGTGGAGAATTGATTATTTTATCGTTTCAAAGAGAGTTAGTAACCTGGTTGTCGATTCACAAATTCATACAGAAATCATGGGAAGCGATCATTGTCCGGTTTGTCTTGATATGAAATTATAAGTCAAAAAGGTATGGGAGGTATTGGAAATGAATTCGATTTTAAATTTTGATGATGCTCATATTGAGCGTATTGATAAAGAAACGGAAGAAGTTCTTGCGAAAGAAACGATAGAATTTTTAAAAGAGCCGATTGATTACTTCAAAAAACACAAAAATGAGTTTCTGTATGTTGAATCGAAATCGTTTGATAAAGTAAGGACTGATGCTGTTTCTTTTGAAGTTGATGATGCTTTTGGCACCTATGACGTGATGTTAGGTCTAAAACTCCAAAAGAAGCATGCATCTAAAATAAAGGAACAACTTGGAAAACAGTTAGAAACGGAAGAAGCGCAATTCGATCTAATATTTAACGGTGAGGACGGCTTGTGGGATTTGAATTTTACTTTTAATCATGTGACTGGTTTTAAAGAGGATATGACGATTGGAGCAGCATATGGTTTAATTTTTTCCTTTTTACATGAGTTGGTTGCGGCTATCGCAGAATACTCTGAGTGAATAAAAAACGCCAGTTATGAAATTGCAGGTTTGTTAATCTCTGCTGAACCATTAATTGATATGGGCCGTACTGCATTAAATGTTAGTGGAGGTATGACGACTGGAATTTTAACAAGCAGAATTACCGGTGAATTTGATGAAGAAGTATATCGACAAACAGAGATAGTTGAAGGATAAGTTATAACTTAGGATAAGGAATAGACACACGCTATATGGCTAGTCTATTCCTTTTTTTATCGGTAGGATTTCCCGTTTATAGCACTAGATACTGGGTAGATATCAAATAGATATAAATCAGATATCTAAGTGGTAGCAATCGATATATTTTATGCGATGATGGTTACTATGAAAAAAAGCAGGAAGTATCGGCTTGCTTAAATATTTATCTCGGATAAAAACCGCCCTGGCCATGGTGGAAACCTTGCCCTGGGTAATAGCCGCTATGACCATGATGGAAACCGTAACCAGGATAATAGCCGCTATGGCCATGATGAAATCCATACCCTGGATAATAGCCACTATGCCCGTGATGGTACCCCTGGCCTGGATAGAAGCCACCTTGTCCATGATGATAAACATTGCTTGGATTAAAACCTCCCAGCCCTTGTTGGGATCCAAAATTAGGATTTAAACCGTACATTCTTTCCATATTAAATTCGCCTCCTCATCTTATCGAAATAGTGTATGCATAAGCCTTTATGTTTGTTAGTAAAACAACAAATTGCTATTATCAAATTATGAATAGAATTAAATAGGAAAGGAAACTTGATAAAGATGGCAAATATTAATATACCAGTATCAGTTTTAAGTTTAGTCCCGGTACGACTGAAAGAGGAAGCAAGGGATGCCATTGATACAATGGTTGATTTGGCACAGGCAACTGAAAAAATGGGTTATGAACGTTTTTGGATTGCAGAACATCATAACACATCAAAACTTGTAAGCTCAGCTACTGCCATTTTAATTAAGCATACATTGGAGCATACAGACCATATTCGTGTTGGTTCAGGCGGAATTATGCTGCCGAATCATTCACCATTGGTAGTTGCCGAACAATTTGGAACGATGGCCACAATCTATCCAAATCGTCTGGACCTTGGACTTGGTCGGGCACCTGGAACAGACATGATGACGGCCAACGCTCTTAGACGCTCACAGCATGATTCCGTCTATACATTTCCTGAGGACGTTCAAGCCTTACTAAACTATTTTGGACCAGATGAAAAACAGGGTGTAGTAAAAGCTTATCCGGGGATAGACACAAACATTCCAATTTATATCCTTGGTTCTTCGACAGAATCAGCTTATTTAGCTGCACGATTAGGTTTACCATATGTCTTTGCATCACACTTTGCGCCTACTTACATGGAAGAAGCTATTACTATCTATCGTAGCCGCTTCGAACCATCACAATACTTACAAAAGCCATATATGATGGTTTGTATGAATGTCGTTGCTGCTGAAAGTGATGAAGAGGCCCAATTTTTAGCGACAACAATGCATCAATTTGGACTGAATATCATCCGGAGAACACAAGCTCCATTAATGCCGCCTGTCCAAAATATGGAGAAGTTGTGGAGCCCGTTGGAAAAACAAATGCAGTTAGAAAGAACTAGGATTTCATTAATAGGAAGTAAAGATACCACCCGTGAGCAGTTAACGAAATTCCAAGAGGCATACAATGTCGATGAAATCATGGCCGTAACTTATATTTTCGACCCCGAAAAACAAAAACGATCTTATGAGATTTTGAAAGAAATAGTTGAAGGAAAATAGTAAAAGAGGTGCAAAGAACTTGGATGAACTTCAAATAAAAAGTGAAATAAAACGAATCATGGGTGAACATCGCTTGGGGACGTTAACTACGATGAAAGGGGACCAGCCGTTTTCCCGCTATATGATTTTTCGGAATGATGAGGAAGACTATATTCTTTATACAATTTCAAGCAAACAGACTGAAAAAGTACAGGATATCGAAAATAATAATAAAGTACATGTTCTGTTAGGTGGTGGATTGGGAAATCCATTTATAGATATTGTTGCAGTTGCAACAATACATGATGAAAAAGAATTAAAGGACCGTCTTTGGCATGAAAATTTTCTGAAATATTTAACAGGACCAGATGATCCAAATTATATTGTCATTCGTTGTGAACCCAAATTTATTCGCTTACTTAGTCATCCGGATCTTGACGGCCCTTATACAATATCTTTTACGTAAATCTTTATAAAAAAGAAGCAAGAATCATTTCGCATACTCCTGCTTCTTTTTTATCTATCAAACAAAAAACAAACCACATACAATATACAATACCGCTGCGATGGCTGCACCAACTGCAGACAGCTTTAACTTATAGCGAGCATAATCGACAAGCTCCATATCCAAAATGGAGGCGGTCGTTATCGTTGTATCACCTAGTGGTGAGGTTAACGCTCCAAATGCACCGCTGGCAAAAACGGCACCAACTGTTAAAGGGATGGACGCATTGGTAGAGACCGCTAACGCAATCCCAAGCGGCATAAATAATCCCCATGTTCCCCATGATGATCCAATAAAATAACCGACAACAGAACCAATTAGAAAAATCGTGGCCGGAACCATAAACGCTGGTAAGAAAGCGCCCAACGTTGAACTGACAAATGCGGAAAAGCCAAGATCCTCTGCGGACATTGTAAGTGCCCAAATCAGGATCAGCATGCTGATCGCCTGCATCATTTGATTACCGCCGTCATAAAAATGATACAGAATTTCGTTTAACTCTTGCTTCCGCACAATATAAAACACAAATGTGAAAATCAGTGTGATAAAAACAGCGAGAAGCATGACAAAAGTGGCATCAGCCGTCGAAAAGGCTTCAAATACCGTTTTAGCCCCTAAATCTGTTCCGTTTTTCCATAAAAGAAATAAAGATAATGCTAGGAGTAAAAAGACAGGGACAATTAAATGCCATGGTTGAGCGTCTACTAATGATAGTTCTTTAGTTATACAAGCCCTATGAAATTCGTGTTCCTCATCCTCAATGTTAGCTTGATGTTGATTAGATGAATTAGCCTTTTTCTTTGAAGGCCAAAAGGTTTGAACAATCCCAATGATTAACATAATAATCGCATAAAAATTAAACAATATACTTAATAAAAATACCTCGTAGGCTGACATTCCTAAATCAAGGTCACGTATGCCGCCTTCTACAAGTGATACCATAAAACCAACAAATGCGGTCGCAACCGGTAAAAGAACGATGATTGATTCTGTTGAAATATCCATCGTCATTCCGACCTTTTGCTTCGATAAGTTCATTTTATTGATTAATGATTTGACAATCGGGCCGATCATCATAATCCGAAACATAGGCATCATGAACGTAAAAGGAAGGGTAAGCCATATAAGTCCGAGTATTCCTTGTTCTGTTTTTATTTTTCTCCCGACCCACTCTGAGAAGCCTTTAATACCACCAGATATATTCATCATTCCAACTAAGCCACCAAATAAATAAAGGAAACCGACAATTTTAATATTTGTATCATCCGACAATGTAGTTACAATGTAGGAAACAGATTGCTGTGTTCCGACTAAAACATCAGATGCCACTAGGATTGAACCAACAAGAAGTCCAACGACAAGACCTGGTAAAATGTCTTTTAACCAAATGGACATGGAAATCACAATTAGAAAAGGCAATAAAGAAACCCACGAATGTGCCACTAACATCCTCCTAAATTGCATAAATCACTCCTTAGTATGCCAATAAAGTGGATGCATTATCACCAAAGGGGGTTGTTTGTTTTTTGTCTGATAATGTTTTATTTTTCTGTCATTATTCCAAACAGAACAGTATAAACCTTACTATAGCAAAATCTGCTATGAGGGGTGAGCCTATGAGTCCTGAAAAAGTAGTAATCGACTATTTTGAGAATCTGATTCAAACTAAACAGCCGGACTGGTCTTATTTTGCAAAGGGACCGAATTTCATTATGAAAAAGCTTTATATAGCGGGTGCGAAGTATTTCGAGGAATTTATCGGTACGCAATTATTAACTGAAAATGAAAATAAAGCTGTTGTTCTTTACGCGATTACAAATACTAAAGGTAAAATTCATCAATTCGCTTGCACATTAAAAAAGGTAGATGGGGAGTGGAAAATTAAAACATTTGATAATTATGATATAGAGCGTGTTCAAAAAGTCCAAAAATTTTTCAAAAAACAAAAATGCACCTTAGCGAAAAGTGGTAAAATGGAAGTGGCTAAACCACCAAAAATACCAATTTGCGAGGTGCATTTTCATGGATTTGC
>DULJ01000047.1 GCA_012840465.1 Caryophanales bacterium | reverse complement strand
TATTCATGCTTATATTTCACCTCCCATAGAGGAATCAGAGGTTATTACCGAAATTCAAAGTTACTTACATGATAAATATCAGCAAGAATTTATAGTTCCTGAGATTAAATATATTCCTGCAACAAAAGAATACACAATGATTGCTTATCCCATAGAGGAACCAAATCTTACATTTAATGTATCAAAATATAGTTATTCTAGGGAAATTGAGGAAAATTATCTATCAGAAAAGTGGTCAAAAGAAGCAGAAGTAATTTATGATACTGCAATAAACCAACTATTTCCAGATAATTTTAGATTCAGAATTAATGTAAGAATTAAGGATAATCAAACGGAGTTAATTCCACATGATATCCAGTATCAAGATTTGAGAGAATCTAATGCTAAGGAACTAAGACATACAATTTTTATTCATACTATCCAAAATTCAGATACTTTTAATAAAAGTATTGAATCTGAGAGAATTTACAAGTTTATTAAACATTTAAAAGAAAATAACATTTATAGTGCTTCACTTGATATTCATTATTATAAAACTTCTTTAAAACAACTACTTCCTAAAGAGGGGAAAATAGATCCTTACAATAAAAAGATTGATGATTATCGGCTTAAGGTGTTCTCAATGTCCACAATGGATTATAAAACTGTAAAAGAACCTAAAGATATTGAAAATATTTTTAATTTTTAGTAAAAACCCTTAACTAAGGAGGAGAAATATGGTTACAGATTTAGAATATTTAAATTTGAGTAAGTCAGCATATGAAACTCGAAAAGGATTCTATAAGACTTGAAAAAAGAAATGCAAGGCAGAAAATTTTAAAAACGATATCATTCCCATTAGTAGCCCTGTTTATATAGCCAATTTTTAGGAGGAATGGATATGATAGCTTTCATTTATTATTCATCAAGTATACCTAATTGGGGAGTCGGTCTTTTTTGCAGTATATTAATAATAACTGTAATTTTTGGAATAATCTCATTGTTCCAGAAAAGAATCAACCCATTCATGAATATTATTGTTATCATATATCCGTTTTTAATTTTAGTAGTATCTTTTCTCTATTCAATGGGCAGGCCCTATGGTAATGAGATACAATGGTTTTTTATAGAATTAACCCATTTTAAAATCTGGTCTGTATTTGTAGCAATAGGGTACCTTTATATAATGTTATGGTGGTTTTTATATTTTTCTTCATATAAAAAATAATTTAGTACTTATATAAAATACAAAAAGCAATTACCGCAACCAAAAACCCTTGAACAATTGTTCAAGGGTTTTTGGTTGCGGTGTCTAGCTATTAACGTGAGTAGAACTCAACAATAAATGCTTCGTTAACTTCTGCAGGCATTTCAGAACGCTCAGGGAAGCGAGTGTAAGTACCTTCAAGCTTTTCAGCGTCAAAAGTTAAGAAATCAGGTACGAAGTTGTTGATTTCGATAGCTTCTTTAATGATTTCTAAGTTGCGTGACTTTTCACGAACTGAAATTGTTTGACCTGGCTTAACGCGGTATGAAGGAATGTCTACACGACCTCCGTCAACAACGATATGACCATGGTTTACAAGCTGACGAGCTGCGCGACGGGTGCGAGCAAGTCCTAAACGGTATACAAGGTTGTCTAAACGAGATTCTAAAAGAATCATGAAGTTTTCACCATGAATACCTTTCATTTTACCAGCAGCAGCAAATGTGTTGCGGAATTGGCGCTCATTCACACCAAACATATGACGAAGCTTTTGCTTCTCTTGTAATTGTAATCCGTATTCAGAAAGCTTTTTACGTTGATTTGGTCCATGTTGACCAGGTGCGTAAGGACGCTTTTCTAATTCCTTTCCAGTTCCGCTTAGAGAGATCCCTAAACGACGTGATAATTTCCAAGATGGTCCAGTATAACGAGCCATAATTTAGCTCCTCCTTCAATGTTTTTATTTTGTAAAATAAAAACAAAACACAGACACATGCACTCATTCGATTGTCCATTTTGTCTTCATGTATCCTCGCCCCAGCAGCATAGAGTTACTAGATACACCTCGGTTCTAGAGGTTAGTGGTGAGATGTTGGAAGTTGGAAAAGATAAAGCCAAATCTCCCTAATTAACCATTAAGAGGAACAAAATGAAACAAAAGCTAGCACACTCAGGCCGCTTTTATTTTACACACAAAACTTATTATATTTTTTTTTATGCATAAAGTCAAGACCAATGATTGTCTTCTCATAATTTAAACGATAGCATCATAATTTGGATTTAGTTACGATCTAGTTACATTATGATGAAAAATTCCTTAAATAAATCCGATATATAATTAAAAGGAAGTAGTTTACAGCTTGCCGAAAATTGATATAGGAAAATAAGACTATTAAGCTTATAATAGGAATATAATATATTGTTCATTTGTACCCATTTTTTATTTTGAAGGTGAATTGAAATGCCCAGAGACATCTGTCCAACAGAAATAGATATTAATAAATTAAAAAGGTATGAACAGCTATATCGGGTTACGGCGAAATTTCACTCTTCGATGGATATGGCTGAAGTATTAAAGGAAATTATTCATACGCTAAAGGAAGTTTATGAAACCTTTGATTGTGTATTATTGTTATCTCACGACACGTCAACGAACCCAGAACTTCCTATCCATGACTTGGAGTATGGTTCTGATTCCATTAATCAGGCGGCGGCGCAAGCTTATTTAACAGGCAATGTTCAAATTGAAGATTCATTAACGGATGACAAGTCTGTACTTTATGCTCCGTTAAAAGGAAAACAAGGTATATATGGGGTTCTTCAGGTCACTGCCCCTGATACTCCCGTTTTTCCTAAAGAAGAAGTTGGCTTCATCGAGTTATTGGCCAACACAGCAGGAGGTGCCTTGGAAAACGCACAATTGTATCAACAATCAAGAAAGCTTATATCAGACTTACAGCTAATCAATAAAACAGCACATCGTTTGAATTCAAGTTTGCGGTTATCGGATACAATCAACTTTATGTCTGAACAGATTAGAACTTCCTTTGATGTACAAGTAATCGGCTTCTTGATGTTCAATGAAAATGATAAGTTCGAAGTATTAACGGGCAGTTCCGATTACTTCTTTCTTGATGAATCCGTGCCATTAGTGAATTTTGTAAATAATAAAATTAAAAAGGAAAAGGATGCCGTATTTATTGGCGATCTTTCCTTAGATGAAAATATTGGCGAGAAAAAATTCCGCTCCCTTATGGTTGTTCCGATGGCTCAAAGCCATGCCCTAATAGGTGCAGTTTATGTTCTAAATGAAAATCCTTATCATTTTTCGTTTGATAAATTTAAATTATTGCAATCTCTCATTCACCACTCTACGTTGGCATTTACGAATTCAATGTTAAGAGAAGAGTTGGAAAGAATGGTGATTACTGATAATTTAACAAAGCTTCATTCCAGGAATTACCTTGATGAAAGAATCCAGTTGTCGATGAATATGGATGCATTAGGGACATTTCTGCTTATTGATATTGATGATTTTAAAAGTATTAATGATACATTTGGACATCAGGTGGGTGATGAAGTCATCATTCAAGTCGCCAATATCATTAGAAAGAGTATTCGAGAGCATGATGTAGGGGCTAGATGGGGTGGCGAGGAATTAGCAGTCTATTTGCCCAAAGCAAATTTAAAAACTGGTCTAAGGGTTGCCAAACGATTGGTTGAAAGAGTGGAAATAGAAACGAATCCCAAAATCACAATTTCATGCGGCATTACTGTCTGGCATAAAGAAAATAATGATTCCGTTAAAAAATTGTTTAATCGTGCCGATGAGGCGTTATATAAAGCTAAACAAACAGGTAAAAACCGCGTCATTATCTATGATAATTGTACTTAATTAAAAGCACTTAAAAGTGCTTTATTTTTTTGTCCAGCTACAGCGCTTCCGCTTTTCTCTTTGACAAGATACTGTGAATTTCGGCTTTTTGCGTAAATAGTGTACGGTTATTGTCGAGAGAATCCTAAAGGAATTCCGGTTCAAACGTTGAAAATATTCAAGTAGAACTGGGGTGAAAAAACGATGAAAGAAATGTCTAGTACGAAGAAAAAGGTTTTTGATGCAGCGATCTCAATATTTAACTCAAAAGGCTATAATGGCAGTTCAGTAAGAGAAATTGCTCAAAAGGCGAATGTGAACATAGCCCTTATTTCCTATTACTTTAATGGAAAAAAAGGTCTGTTAGAGCAACTCTTAACTAGCTATTTTGAGAAATATATTATCGTATTGGAAAAATCCTTCGAGAATAAGGACAATATCTCTTCCAAAGAAGTTTTATGTGAAATGGTAAAGAATTTATTAAAGTTTGAAAGTGAAAATCATCAGTTGGCACGACTTGTTCATCGTGAGATAACTTTAGATACTATGCTTGTAAGAGAAATTATGTCCACGTATTTAACTAAAGAAAAATATTATTTGCAAACGATCCTTGAAAGAGGCATTCAAAAAAAGGAATTCAGAAAGCTTCCGGTCATGAACACGATCATGCAATTAAAGGGCATGATAACAATGCCTTACTTAAATCCGCAGTATATGGTAGAGGTTTTACATGTAAATCCTGTTGAACCTTATTTCGTTACAAAATATTATAAAGAAATTAGCCATTGGATAGAGGAAGGCCTTTCTATACAAGCTGAAAGGCCAACTTTATCAGTCATTAATTACTCTGGACTTAATAGTGTAAATGCTTTGAATGCTTCAACCCTAGCAGGGGGAAGGTAACCTCATTCAATAGTAGTCGGTGAAGATAGTGTTACAGTTGGAACCAACTTGGAATAACCTTGGTTTAAATCCCTTGAAATATGGGCGTCTGACCCATAGATGAGAGGGATTTTTCGTTTGACCGCCTCTTTTACAATCCACTCTGACGGATAAGGTTCTAAACAGAATGGCTTATTTATGCCGGCACCATTATAATCCAATGTCATATTTTTATCATGAATCAGATCTAAGATTTGTTTAATATCAGTAGAGAAGTCCGCATTACACGGATATTTCTTTTGAAATTTAGAAACAAGTGTCATATGTCCAATTCGTTTAGGTTTATAAAGACCTAAATCACTTAGGATCGATTGTTTGACAGTTACGAAATAACTTGTGTAAACCTTATCAATATCCCCGTAAATAGAAATAATTCTCGCAAATTCCTCCACACTGAAATCCAGACAATAATAATTCCCTTCATGATGCAAAAAATGGACTGATAAAATACTGTCATCAAGAAATTGTCCGAATTTATTCAGAAAATTGGTGGTTTCGTTTTCAAAGTGAATGATATAATCAACTTCTAAACCAATATTTATTTTTATTTTATCTTTATATTTCACTTTTAACTTTTGCAAATCTGAGATGTAAGGATCTAAAAAGTCCGGATTCATTCCACTATCTTTATCAGGTGTTGGATCGATAAAACTAGCTGGTAATGGTGCATGTTCAGTGAATGAAATTTCTTGATAGCCTAAGGAAATTGCAGCATCTATATATTGTTCAAATGAATCATCGGATCCATGAGGACAATAGGGAGAGTGAATATGACCGTCAGTTTTCATTACGTTCCTCCAAGTTTCTACAATTTTTAGAAAAAATTTGGGCAAAATTATTGTTTACATGTTATCATAAAAGTTATGAAAAAGCATAAAATGAAAATTTGAAATTTAAAGCCTTTTTACATATAAAATCATAAAAGTTTTTTTGAAATTGAAAAAGGGGTAAGACAGCTATGGAGTACTTGTTAATATTTATTATTGTTTTATTAGCAATTATCATATATGGATTTATAAAAAGAAAAAAGATTTATTCGGAAGTTGATAAGCTGGAAAGCTGGAAAATAAGCATAATGAATAGACCGGTAACCGATGAAATTGCAAAGGTAAAGCAATTGAATATGACAGGGCAGACGGAGGAAAAGTTTGAAGCTTGGCGCGTTACCTGGGATGAGATTGTAACCAATGAACTACCAAAAGTAGATGATTTTATGTTTGAGGCTGAGGAAGCAGCTGATCACTACCGTTTTAAAAAAGCTACTAATATTACACGTAGCACCCGTAATATATTAGAAGAGGTCGATCAGAAAATAGCCGCTATATTAGAGGATCTGCAAGAACTTATCGGCAGTGAGGAAAAGAATAAAATAGAAGTGGAAGAGTTAAAAGGTATAATGAAAAATCATCGCAAAATTTTACTTGCATCAAGACACTCATTCGGAAGTGCGATTATCCAGCTTGAAAAGGAACTGGATGAAGTCGTTAATAAATTTAGTGAATTTGATGGGGCTACGAATGGTGGGAATTATTTAGAGGCACGTGAAATTGTACTGATGATTCGAAATGACTTAAATAATTTAGCGACAAAAATTGAAGAAATACCACCACTTTTAACCTATTGCCATAATCAATTGCCTACGCAAATTAATGAACTTCGAAAAGGTCAAGAAGAAATGATCGAATCTGGATACATTGTCGAGCATTTAGAAATTATTAAAGAATTAGACAAAATTGAGGGAGAAACGGAATCCTATCTAAGAAAAATAGAAGAAACAGAAATCAAAGAGGCGAAGGAAGGAATTACGGATGTGCAGGACCGAATCGACCAAATCTATGACTGTTTGGAAAAAGAGGTAATCGCCAAGCACATTATTACGAAAGAAACGCCTACCCTTGAGCCCCATATTACCGAATTGCATAAAATGGCTGTTGCATCCAAAAATGAATCTGAAAGTGTCCAACAGATCTACCATCTAAAAGATAAAGACCTTGAAGACCAACGAAAAATTGAAAAAAAGGTAGTTCAGACTACAAACAAGTATGATGGACTGTTGAATAGACTCAATGCAAACGATGAGCCAGCAACAAAATTGCGTGAGGATTTAGAAGAAATAAAAACAAATATTCAAACGATAACGGAACTTTATAAAAACTTTGCCGAAATGATGCATACACTCAGAAAAGATGAGCGTGAGGCAAAAGAACAAATTAAACAAATGAAAAAGACGTTAGTTGAAGCGAGAAGCTTAATCAGGAAAAATCAGTTACCAGGACTTCCAAATAATATTTTAAAAACCTTTGACACAGCAGAATCAAACTTAAAGGCGGTCTCATATAAGTTAGAGGAAACACCACTTGATATGTACGCTGTAAATAATATTTTAGAAGAAGCACAGAATGCTGTTAGTAAAGTGTTTGAACAAACGGAAGAGGTAGTGGAAAAAGCGGTATTGGTAGAACATATAATCCAATATGGAAATCGTTATCGAAGTCAGTACGCAGTTCTTTCTGCCAAATTATCTGAAGCGGAGCAAGTATTTCGAATGTATGATTACGATTTGGCACTGGAACAGGCGGCAACGGCTATCGAAGCTGTTGAACCAGGTGCCTTAAAAAAGATTGAAGAATTAATAAATCATCGCTAACTTAATAATTCAAATGCAAGGCTGTTCCAAACGGTGGGGCAGCCTTTTCCATTTTGTTTTTGCTATAATGAAATCTTTCACAACGCTATTCATCATATAACAATTTTCGACAAATTGCCACATGAAAAATATTTATTATGGTTGAAAAATGTCTTTTTCTAATTTTAATTTGCCTGCATTTGTGATAATATATGTAAATGCAAATTTTATCCGAGACCAAGGTGATTCCATGATTTATTTTGATAATAGTGCAACAACAAGGCCCTATCCCGAAGTGATAAAGGCTTATACAAAGGTAGCAGAACAATATTTTGCGAATCCTTCTTCCATCCATACCTTGGGAAGTGAAGTGGAAAAGCTACTTTTACAATCCAGGGTATTAACAGCATCATTGCTAGGGGTTAAACCAATGGAGATTGTATTTACCTCAAGTGGAACAGAAGGAAATAATCTTGCCATCAAAGGTGTTGCATTTCAATACCAAAACCGTGGGAAACATATCATAACGACATCCATTGAACATCCATCTGTGCTTGAAGCATATAAACAATTAGAAGCATTAGGATTTACAGTGTCGTATGTAGAAGTTGATCAAAATGGCAGAATGAATATAGAACAACTGAAAAATATGCTGCGAGATGATACAATCTTAGTTTCCATCATTCATGTAAATAACGAGCTGGGAACGATTCAACCAATTAAAGAGGTAGGAAAAATTTTAAAGAATTACCCGAAAATTTTATTTCATGTCGACCATGTCCAAGGCATTGGCAAAGTCCCACTTGAGCTAAAAGATTCTGGAGTCGACTTATCGACAATTTCTGGACATAAGTTTCATGCATTAAGAGGAACAGGAATTTTATATATTCGTGATGGTTTGAAAATTGCCTCTATTATGAGCGGTGGTGGCCAAGAGATGGGGATCCGCTCGGGCACGGAAAATGTAGCGGGTATCGTTTCAATGACTAAGGCGCTCCGTTTAACTCTTGAAAAAATAAATCAAGGTGGGCTTAACCATCTATTTCAATTGAAAGAAGCACTTCTATCAGGGTTAAGACAAATGGATGGCGTAATCGTCAATACACCGGTTCAAGATTCAGCACCACATATCATTAATTTTTCTGTATTACATGTTAAACCGGAAGTGTTAATTCATAGCTTAAGTGAACATGATATATTTGTTTCAACTCAATCAGCCTGCTCTTCTAAACTCGCGCAGGCAAGCAGGGTGTTAACAGCAGCAGGGCTTGGAGAAGAGAGGGCTAAAACTGCGATCCGTGTAAGTTTTTCACTTGATAATACACTTGAGGAAGTTGAGATATTTTTAAATGTTTTAAAAAGTATAGTTCCTAAATTACAGGAAGTAATGAGGTAAGAAAATGGAATATGATCATATATTAATTCGTTATGGTGAAATGTCGCTAAAAGGAAAGAATCGTTCGAAATTCTCTCAAATTCTAAAAAATAATATAAAGGTATTATTAAAATTAAATGGATGTACGAAGGCGATCGTAAATCGAACGAAAGATCGGATGTTTATTGCTCTAAATGGAGATGACCATGACAAAATAATGGACATTCTAAAGGATGTTTTTGGCATCCAGAGCTTTAGTTTAGCGATGAAGGTAACAAGTGAACTCGAGGAAATCCAAAAAGGTGCACTTACCGCGCTTCTTGAAGCGAATCCGCATGCAAAAACATTTAAAGTGACAGCGAAGCGCCCAGATAAAAATTTCCCAATTCGCTCGCAGGAATTAAACCATTTAATTGGCGGATACATTTTAAAAAATACAGATGGACTAACGGTCGACGTTCATAATCCTGATGTAAACGTACGGGTGGAAGTCAGAACATCAATGACTTTTATTACTTGTAAAACTGTAAAAGGGGCCGGAGGATTTCCGGTTGGCTCAAATGGGAAAGCAATGCTTATGCTTTCTGGTGGAATAGATAGTCCAGTTGCTGGCTACATGACAATGAAACGCGGCGTGAAAATTGAGGCCATTCATTTTCATAGTCCACCTTTTACAAATGAGCGTGCAAAGCAAAAGGTATTAGACCTTGCCGGCAAACTCACAAAATATGGTGGCCGAATTCGTGTTCATATTGTCCCATTCACAGAAATTCAACAGGAAATCCATAAAGCCATTCCGTCTAGCTATACGATGACAGCGATGCGAAGAATGATGCTGCGTATTGCTGAACAAGTAGCTGTTAAAAATAATGCTTTAGCGATCGCAACTGGTGAAAGCTTAGGACAAGTTGCCAGTCAAACGATTGAAAGTATGAACACAATTAATGAAGTTACCAATTATCCGATTCTTAGACCGCTCATTGCAATGGATAAGCTTGAAATTATTGATATCTCTCATGCCATCGATACTTATGATATTTCTATTCGTCCCTATGAGGATTGTTGTACGATATTCTTGCCATCCGATCCAAAGACAAAGCCTAAAAAGGACCGAATCAATTATTATGAAACGAAGTTAGAGAATATCGATGAGCTTATCGAAACCGCGGTTACTAACGTAGAAACGATTGATATTGAACGGAATACTAAAAAACATGAAATTGAAAAACAATTTGAAGATCTATTTTAGTTTCAATTAATTACCAATGGAATTAATGTATGAGAGCATTTGCTTTTTCACACTCTATTAACACACTAACCAAGGAGGTGAAAAGCAAATGCCTAGTTCAAGAAGCAATAACAGTAACCAATTACTAGTTCCTGGCGTACAACAAGCTCTTGATCACATGAAAGTTGAAATTGCACAAGAGTTTGGTGTTAACCTTGGTGCCGATACAACTTCTCGTGCCAACGGATCTGTTGGAGGAGAAATTACAAAGCGCCTTGTTTCAATGGCCCAACAACAAATGTCTGGTTTCCATGGAGAATAATTTTAATTAAATATAGTTAATGGCTTAAGGGCAAGTCTTCGGACTTGCCCTTGCATGTTTTTCTATGAAAAAAGGGGAAAAGTATTCTAAAAATTAAAATACTTTAGTACAATGATAATTAAAGGCAATTAAAGGCAACTATACAATGGGGGGATAGGGATGAAAAGAGAGGATTTACTAGCTCCAGAAATGTACAACCTTGTTGAAGAGGTTGAACGTTTTGCAAAAAATCCTGAAAAGGTAGCAATTAAATGGGAAGACGAGCAAGGTAACAAAGCGGAGATTACATACGCAAATTTAATTACAAGGGTTAACAAAATTGGAAACGCTTTACTAAGCGCTGGCTTGAAAAAAGGGGATAAAGCAATCATTATGGTACCGCGCTTAATAGACGCCTATGCAATCTATTTAGGTTGTTTAAAAGTCGGGATTTCAGTCAGCCCTGGTTCTGAAATGTTGCGAGAAAAGGATATTCGTTACCGTTTAATACATGGGGAAATGAAGGCTGTAATCAGCGTTGATTCCCTTGTAAATGAATTTAGTCAAATTGATGATATCGAATTTGAAAAGTTCGTAATTGGAAAGTCGGTCGAAGGTTGGCAGGATTTAAATTCACTTGAAGCTGCAGCAAGCGATGTTCTTGAGATGGCCGATACAAAAGCAGATGATATGGCATTTTTATCTTATACATCAGGTACAACTGGAAATCCGAAAGGCGTAGTTCATACGCATGGATGGGGTTTCGCTCATTTGAGAACAGCTGCCAGTGGATGGTTGGGTATTCAAGAAGGAGATACCGTATGGGCTACAGCTGCACCAGGCTGGCAGAAATGGATTTGGAGCCCGTTTGTATCAGTTCTAGGCTCTGGTGCAACAGGTTTTGTTTACCATGGCAAATTTGATGCAAATAAATATTTACAACTGCTTCAAGATAATGAAGTCAACGTTCTGTGCTGTACGCCAACGGAATATCGTGTAATGGCAAAAGTTCGAAATATCGGTGACTATAAGCTTCCGCTTCTTCGCAGTGCTGTATCTGCTGGAGAACCTTTAAACCGGGAAGTGATTGATACCTTTAAACAGTATTTTAATGTAACTGTTCGCGATGGCTATGGACAAACTGAAAATACACTGTTGGTTGGTATTTTAGAAGGTATGGAAGTAAGACCCGGATCAATGGGTAAACCTACTCCAGGTAACCGGGTTGATATCATTAATGAAGATGGAGAACCATGCGAGGTTGGAGAAGTAGGCGATATCGCTGTTCACCGTGAAACGCCAGCATTATTTAAAAATTATTATAAAGATCCTGAGCGGACAGCAATGCAATTCCGTGGTGAGTGGTATGTCACTGGTGACCGAGCCAAAAAGGATGAAGATGGCTATTTCTGGTTTGAGGGACGGAGTGATGATATTATTATCAGTTCCGGCTATACGATCGGACCATTTGAGGTAGAAGATGCGCTAGTAAAGCATCCTGCTGTTAAAGAATGTGCGGTTGTCGGAAGTCCGGATGAGGTTCGTGGAACAATCGTTAAGGCCTTTATCGTTTTAAGGGAAGGCGTCGACGATATCCCGCAGGATGAACTTGTGAAACAGTTGCAGGAGCATGTTAAGAATTTAACTGCACCGTATAAGTATCCGCGAAAGATAGAATTTATTGAGGAGTTGCCTAAGACAACCTCAGGAAAAATTCGTCGCATCGAACTACGTCAAATAGAATTACAACAAAATGCATAAAAAACAAATGGGCAGAAGTTTGTGTTTCTTCTGCCCATTTGTTTTTAAAGAAACCTACGGTGAACCTTATGCCAGAAGGAGTTGTCCTTCAGTTTTACTGTTTTGATCTTTTTATCACCTAATGTAATCTCAATTTTATTAATGCGCTGAATGCTTAACGCTTCATTATCCATCCCAATAACCGGATAATCATTTCCTTCATGAACAATGTCCAAGGTAAGCTTTCTATCACCGCCAAGAATAAAAGACGAGCCTAAAGTTCGGTAAGAATTATTATTCAAAGAGGCAGCCTCGCTTACTTGTAGACAAGGTAGCACTGGGTCAATAACAGCCCCATTTAATGATTTGGAATAACCTGTGCTTCCTGTCGGTGTAGAAATAATCATTCCATCGCCACGAAATCTTTCAAAGAGTAAGTCGTCTATGGATACATCTATAACAAAGGTTTTTATGATAGAAGAACGAACTGTGCATTCATTTAAACAATAAAAAGAAGTATGACCATTGATTGTTGCTTTAATCGTTGGGTAACGACGAACTTCCATTTTCTCATTTGTCATAGCATCGATAATTTTGTCCAGTTCATTAATATAAAAATCAGCGTATAAGACAGGTGTATCAGTTTCATTAATTCCTATGTACAAACAATCCTCACGAAAGCCAGTCTTTCTAACAGCTTGCAAAAACGTTCCATCCCCACCGACGCTTGCGATGATATTCGCTTTCCTGCTATCATTTACTACGGTAAAACCATGTTTCCCTGCATGATTTGCTAACTTTTCAACCTGCTGTTTCTTTGTTTCGCTATGTTTATAAGAAAAGAATAAATTTCGACGATCAGGCATACATGTACCCCCCTCTATAAATGTTTCGTTTTTCTTTATACTTAAATGTTAATAAATACTATACTAATCCTAAGTTCTAATTTCAAACTTTTTTGGTACACTAAGTAAGATTAGTAGGAAACTTTTCACATGCCAAAACGTAAATCATGTAGGTTGGTAAAAATATTATAGGAGGTTTATGAATGACTGGAAAACGCTGGTTAGCATTAGGAATTGCAGCAGTTTTATTTTTCTTTTCATTAGGTGTTAATTTTTTATCTTCATTAGCATTTGATAAAATGGATAAATGGCAAGTTGGCTTTTTTGACGAATTTAATAAAGAATATACAGAAAAAGTCATTGAGGAAGGTTTAGACTTTGGTAGCATCGTTGTGTTGGAGGTCAATGGTGTGATTCAAGATCTTGGTGATGTGGAATCGATCTTTTCTTCACCTGGATATAATCATAAAAGCTTTTTAAGAATGCTCGGGTCTGCCGGTGAGGATGACGATGTGAAAGGCATCATTATCCGTGTCAATTCACCTGGGGGCGGTGTTTTAGAAAGTGCTGAAATCCATGATAAAATTGTAGACATAAAAGAAAAATACAAAAAGCCAGTTTATATTTCGATGGGAAGCATGGCGGCATCAGGCGGGTATTATATATCCACACCTGCTGATAAAATTTTCGCGAGTCCTGAAACGATGACCGGATCGTTAGGTGTGATCATGCAGGGCATTAATTATGCCGGATTGGCTGAAAAATACGGCGTAAAGTTCGAAACGATTAAAAGTGGACCATACAAGGATATTATGAGCCCGACTCGAGAAATAACAGAGGCGGAAAGAAATATTCTCCAAGAAATGGTCAATAACTCCTATCAAGGTTTTGTAAATGTCATTGCGAAAGGACGGAATATGACGGAGGATCAAGTAAGGCAAATCGCAGACGGCAGGGTTTATGACGGCAGACAAGCGAAAGCACTCGGTCTGATTGATGAATTTGGTTACCTTAATGATACAATCGCCGCCATGAAGGAATTGGAAGGGGTTGGAGATGTAAGTGTGATTCAATATGAATCCTCTTTTGGTTTTAATTCATTTTTTCAAGTGGCAAGTCAGCGCCTATTTTCTGATGATATGGAGTTGCTTAGTTTAACAAAGCTTATGAGTCAGCCTAACTCACCAAGACTGATGTACCTTTATGCTCGTTAACTTCATTCAGCAGAAGTCTCCCACTTCCATAAGTGGTGAGATGAATGCAAGTTAGTATTTTAAATTCAGTGGGGTGCAAACCCCTGCTGAATAAAGTTAAAGCCTCCGGCGGATGCCACAGATTTTAAAAGGTAGCTTTTCGAGCAAGCTCGAAAAAATCTGGGCGCAAATACGCCAAGGCGAATTTGATTGTAAGGAGTGAAATGGATGGATCATGAATTAGAAGAAACGTTAGGTTCAAGCGCCGCTACGATCCATGTTTTATATGCAGGATTTTGGATTCGTTTTTGGGCCTATGTGATAGACATGATTGTAGTAGGTAGTTTACATCGTATATTAGTATACCCAATCTTAAGATGGCTCGATATCTCTATCGCCGAAACGAGTATGTTATCGACCGTGGTAATATCAGCGACCGTTGTCATGTATGCTTATTTTATCATCATGACAAAATTATTAGGTCAAACATTAGGTAAAATGGTTTTTGGTTTAAAAGTAATTGATGAAAATAAAGAAACGCTCTCGTGGGACACGGTGATCTTTAGGGAGCTAATCGGTAAATTTATTAGTAAAACAGCTTTCTTTTTAGGGTTTATTACAATTGGATTTTCAAGCAAGAAAAAAGGCTGGCACGACTATTTCGGTGATACACTTGTCATTCAGGAACGTAAAGGTGTGCAAATGCCTATTCGAGCTCTAGAACAACAAATAACCTAATTTGATTTGATTTCAAAACCTGCTGATGTCGTTAGTGTCAGCAGGTTTATTTGTATTTTCATGGGGTGATAATGAGTGTGAGAGGATGTGGAAGAGATGAAATGGGTGCTAATAATCTTTATTTCTATGCTCGCATTAATTTTACTTATCTCATTTATGAAACTAAGAATCAAAGTTGACATTTTACATAACGAAGAAAATAACCATATAAAAATTAAAATGATGGTACTTTTTGGTTTAATCTCTTACACATATAACGTACCGTTTGTAAAAGCAGATGAAGAGAACCCATCCTTAGTTGTGGAGAGCGAGACAAAAGTGGGAAGCAGTAATAATAAAACAACTACTTCTGAACAAAAGTCGAGAATTACACCTCATGAAGTGATGGATCAAATCAGACAGGCGAAAGAATTTTTAGAACATGTTGTGAACCTTCGGGGGATTATGAAAAGGTTTATTAATCATATTACGATTCATAAACTGGAGTGGAACAGCACGTTTGGGCTTGGGGATGCAGCCCAAACTGGCATGGCTACTGGTGTTTTATGGTCGTTAAAAGGCAGTATTGTAGGGATACTAGCCCATTATATGAGGCTTAAATCAAAGCCGGTGTTAGCAATTACACCGCACTTTCTCGAGAATGTAGTACGTACGAAGTTGATATGTATTTTTTCATTTCGGATCGGGCATGCTATTCTCGGAGGATTTCGAGTCGTGAAATATTGGAAGAGTACTAAAGGAGGAAAACAACATGTCAGAACATCCAATTCAAGGCTTAATGACAACAGCTATGGAAAGTTTGAAGCAAATGATTGATGTCAATACAATCATTGGGGACCCAGTAGAAACCCCGGATGGCAGTATTATTTTAACCGTTTCAAAAGTAGGTTTTGGATTTGCAGCCGGTGGAAGCGAGTTTCAAGGGCAAGCGAGCGGAGGCGGCAGTGAGGGGGAACGTGGTGATTCTAGTCAATTTCCTTTTGGAGGAGGTAGTGGGGGCGGAGTCTCGATTACGCCAATCGCCTTTTTAGTAGTCAATGCGTCAGGTGTTAAAATGATTCATTTAGATGAAAGTACACATCTATTTGAACGCCTGTTAGATCTTGCACCTCAAGCAGTGGAAAAAATCCAAAGCATGATGAGTACTAATAAAAATGGTCAGTTTCAGTCTAATGGGGATGGGCAGCGAAATAATAGTCAAAATAATAAACAATATGAGGAGCCTCCAATTTAATATAGGGGCTAGTGGGCTGTTTCAATTTGAAACAGCCCTTTTCTAATTGTCTAGCTCCAGCGCCTAACGACTCGTAAACTTTACCCACCTCCCTGCGATAAGTCGATGTGCTCCAATTTATACGTCGCTAAATGGGCGCATCCGCTTTTCTTATGGTAAAATATTCGTTATGGAAAATACTTCGAGGGGAGAGAGAAAATGGCTGCCACGATCTTAGATATGGAAAAGTTATTTCAACTATTTGATAATTCCGCCACGATGATAATGAATGAATTACATATATCGTACTTAGAGGCTTTAGCGGAATCGAGTGAAAACTTATTTGAAGGGGCAATCCTGCAAGATTTAGATTCTTTTACAAAAAGAAGGTTACAAAAAGAATATGAGGGTATGGATCTAACCCAAATTTCAAATGAAATGATTCGCAAAGCCCTTCAATTGGCAATTTTAAAGGGAATGAAGGAAGCCATTCAGCCGAATCATGAAATGACCCCTGATGCAGTATGTATCTTTATGGGCTACCTTGTTGAGAAACTTATGCAAAAAAAAGAACAGTTCAGTTTGCTTGATCCCGCATATGGCACTGGCAATCTTGTGACGGCAATTTTAAATAACACGAACAAAGCTATTAAAGCTTATGGGGTTGAGGTCGATGAAATTCTAATGAAGCTGGCGTTTGCTGGGGCGAATCTTCAAAGCCATGAAATAGAATTATTCAGGCAGGATGCTTTGCAGCCTATTTTTGTTGAAAATGTGGACGTTGTCGTAGCAGATGTCCCGGTCGGGTTTTACCTAAATGATGTTGTTGCAAATGAATATGAGCTATCTGCGAAAAATGGAGGACATTCGTTGTCTCACTATTTATACATTGAAAAAAGCTTAAAACATCTAAAAGACGGCGGCTTCCTTGTGGCGATGATCCCCAACTTTATGTTCGAAGGGGAAGAGACCGCAAATCTGAATGACTTTATCAAGAAGAATGCGGTGATTATCGGCTTATTGCAGCTGCCACTATCCATGTTCAAGAATCATAAACATGCCAAAAGTATTTTTATACTTCAGAAGAAGGGCGAAGATGTTCGTGGGCCGAAGCAAGCCTTGCTTGTAGAAATGCCGAGCTTTTCGAAAAAAGAGGCAATGCGTGGGATTATAAAAACTATTGATAGTTGGTTTAAAGAAAATATTTAACTTTATTCAGCAGAAGTCCCCCTCTCCATAAATGGAGGGGTGCAAACCCCTTTTGAATAAAGTTAAAGCCTCCGGCGAGCCTTGCGATTTTCAGAGGTAGTTTTCGAGCAGAGCAAAGACTAAGAACGCCACATCCTGTGGGCCTAAAAAATCCGGGCGAAAATACACCAAGGCGTATTTGATTAAAGGAGCTGTTATATACAATGTCAAAAATTTTGGCAATTAACGCAGGGAGTTCATCTTTAAAATTTCAACTTTTTGAAATGCCAAGTGAGGAGGTTTTAACTAAAGGATTAATAGAGCGAATCGGCTTAAAAGACTCTGTTTTCACGATTACTATGGATGATGAAAAGCAAAAAGAGATTTCCGATATTCCTAATCATGCAGTTGCTGTTAAACAGCTTTTAGATAAGCTGATTAATCTTGGCATTTTATCGTCTTTGGACGAAATTGACGGTATTGGTCATCGTGTTGTCCATGGCGGGGAAAAATTCAGCGATTCTGTTTTAATCAATGAAGAGGTTATCGAAGTGATTGATAATTTATCAGAACTGGCACCATTGCATAATCCGGCAAATCTGGTCGGTATAAAAGCCTTTAAAGCCGTTTTGCCTAATGTTCCGGCTGTAGCTGTTTTTGATACGGCCTTTCATCAATCAATGCCGGAAAAATCATTTTTATACAGTTTGCCATACGAATATTACACGAAGTTCAGGATTCGCAAATATGGTTTTCATGGTACATCGCATAAATATGTTTCCCATCGAGCAGCGGAGTTACTGAATCGTCCTCTTCATACGTTGCGTTTACTGTCTTGCCATTTAGGAAGTGGTGCTAGTATAGCAGCAATTGAAGGCGGAAAATCAATTGATACTTCTATGGGATTTACACCGTTAGCAGGTGTAACAATGGGAACTAGATCCGGCAACATTGATCCAGCGTTAATCCCCTATATCATGGAAAAGACAGGAAAAAGTGCCGATGAGGTTCTTGACGTTCTAAATAAGCAAAGTGGTTTACTTGCCATTTCCGGCTTCTCTAGTGATTTGCGTGATATTGAGATTGAAGCAGAAAAAGGGAATCACCGGGCGGAACTTGCTCTGAGTGTTTTTGCTTCAAGAATCCATAAATACATCGGTTCCTATGCTGCGAGGATGGGTGGAGTAGATGCTATCATTTTCACTGCCGGTATCGGTGAAAACAGTAATGTAGCCCGCGCTCGCGTTCTTCAAGGCTTGGAGTTCATGGGCGTTTATTGGGATCAAGAATTAAACAAGGTCCATGGTAAGGAAGCTTTCATTAACCAACCGCAATCACCAGTTAAAGTTATCATTATTCCAACCAATGAAGAAGTTATGATTGCAAGAGATACAGAAAGACTGGTGTTCTAATCGCCAAATCGATTGCTCAAAAAGTATGCGGCAGTCCTTTTGGCAATTTAGACCGGGATTCTCATTGAAACTTCTATCCCGAAACCGTTAAAATGTAGATACAAGGGTAGTTAAGATTGGGGGCAATCAAAATGGAATGGACTAATAGTGAACGGCAAGTATACAAACAAATTGTTGACTGGGAACAAGGTTTATTTGAATACATACCTACTGATATTGAACATGCATTAGATAAATGGATCGAGTTTGGCTTTGAAAAACTTGATCCAGAGATCAAAGAACAGTTTTTCAAAAACTTGGATAATATGTTATTTCACCTGCATGCTTTTATTCAAGGTTCTGATTCGCAAATGATTGCTAAGAAGAGGCTGGTTAAAACAGCAAGAGTACTTGATGAGGATATTGACAAAGTATCTGATTTAAAAAAGCTAAACATTGACCAGCTTGTCTATTTAGCTGATCAACAAATGGCGAAATACCGTATTTATTCATTTACACAAGGAGGATTAGCAGGTACCGGTGGAGCCCTTTTAGGTGTTGATGTGCCAGCTGTGATTATGCTGAACTTACGCGCTGTCCAAAACATTGCAAATGTATACGGTTATGATGTCAATATTCCATATGAAATGATGACTTCCTTACGAGTTTTTCATGCGGCGACAATGCCAAAACGAATGAGAGCAGCAGGCTGGTCCAAGCTAATCAATGAAGTTCGGCAATTTGATGATCAATTTTATTATTTGAATGAAAAAGATGAGGAGCTAACAAATGAGACATGGTTGGAGCAGCCGCTCATTCAAATTTTAAAAGCAATGGTTATTATTCTGTTCAGAAAAAAAGTCATTCAAGGTCTACCGCTAATAAGCATGGCGTTTGGAGCTGGAATGAATTATAAGCTCTCTCGTCAAGTGACTGAATTTGCCAATCATTATTATCAAATGCGCTACCTAATCGAAAAAAGTAACGAGGAGTTTTAGTGAGGTGACTGTTGTGAGTGTTGAAGAGCATAAAAAAGAAGCCCCAAAATCAATTAGATGTATGGTTATAACTGTAAGTGATACGCGTACGGAAGAAACGGATAAAAGCGGGATGCTAATGAAAACTTTACTGGAGGAGAACGGCCATAAAATCGTAAGATATGAAATTGTAAAAGATGAACAACTGTCGATAAACGAGGCGATTTTAAAAGGCTGTCAGGATACTCTGGTAGATGCCATCCTTTTAAATGGCGGAACGGGTATTGCCAAAAGGGACGTTACAATCGAAACTGTACAAGAAATCATTGAAAAAGAGATTATTGGCTTTGGAGAGTTATTTAGAATGTTAAGCTATACAGAGGATATCGGGTCCGCGGCGATTTTATCGAGGGCCATTGCTGGAGTTGCTATGAATACAGCTATTTTTTCAACACCGGGTTCATCGGGAGCAGTCAAACTAGCGATGAATAAACTTATTCTTCCTGAGCTTGCTCATGTGATTCGCGAAATACGGCGGTGAGAAAAGCGCAAGCGCCTTGCTCACCGCCGTACAAACTGAAGTTTGCTAGGCGATAGGCGCTGGAGCTAAACAATGTTGTACAACCTTATCTATTTTAATGATGTATTTTTTCTTCCATTACATTTTGATTTGTACGATACCAAATCCATAGGTCGTTAATGGTCGACGCTAATTCAGAGATTTCAAAATTTAATTGGCATGATTTCTCAAAGTTTTCTTCAACATTCAATTGGGCTTGTCTTGAATTAATAGATACTTCCAGTTCTTTAATCCGATCGGGGATGTGCCCTCTAATAATCTCCCATTCTGCGACAATCCCTTCCTGTTTGGCTAGCTCGTATTCATGCCAGTCTTTATCTAAAAGTGGTAATTGAATACCTAATCGATCATCCATTTGAAAAAAATCTTTTATGTTCACTTTTACACTCCCCCTTTATCCCTTTTTCCATTGTACAGGAATTAAAAACTCATATCCAATTCTGTGATTTGAATTATCAAAAATAATTTTATTTTTACCTATTGAAAATTAATTAAAAACTTGTTAGAGTATAATTTATTAAAAGAAATCAAATATTGACTTTATAACTTCAAGGGGACAAACATCCCTTTTCATTTTTGCTTAGTATGAATATTTATGTATTAAAGGGAATCTTTATACAAGAGATTAGAGGAGGAGTCAGAAGTGACTAAAAAGAAATGTGTACTTGCTTATTCTGGAGGACTTGATACATCTGTTGCAATTAAATGGATAACAGAACAAGGTTTTGATGTTATTGCTGTATGTCTAGATGTAGGCGAAGGAAAAGACTTAGATTTTATCAAAGAAAAAGCATTAAAGGTTGGCGCTATTAAATCAGTTGTCATTGATGCGAAAAATGAATTTGCTGAAAGCTTTGTATTACCGGCGCTTCATGCAAATACAATGTATGAAAACAAGTACCCACTAGTATCAGCATTATCCCGTCCGTTAATTGCGAAAAAGCTTGTTGAAATCGCGGAACAAGAAGGTGCTGATGCAATCGCTCATGGTTGTACAGGTAAAGGAAATGACCAAGTTCGTTTTGAAGTGTCATTTTCCGCATTAAACCCAGACTTAGAGGTTATCGCACCAGTACGTGAGTGGAGCTGGTCACGTGAAGAAGAAATCGAATATGCCAAAAAACATGGTATTCCAATTCCAATCAATTTAGACAGCCCATATTCAATTGACCAAAATTTGTGGGGACGTGCTAATGAATGTGGAGTGTTAGAAAATCCATGGACAGCACCACCTGAAGATGCATATGAGTTAACTAATCCAATTGAAAATACACCTAATACACCTGAATATGTTGAAATCGAATTTATTCAAGGTAAACCAGTAACTCTAAATGGCAAACAGTATCCATTAGACGAACTGATTCTTGCTTTAAATAAAATTGCCGGCAAGCACGGTGTTGGACGTATTGACCATGTTGAAAACCGTTTAGTAGGTATTAAGTCTCGTGAAGTTTACGAAGCTCCTGCTGCTATTACATTGATTAAAGCACATAAAGAGCTTGAAGATTTAACTCTTACTCGTGAAGTAGCTCATTTCAAACCCATTATTGAAATGAAGCTTGAAGAAGTGATCTACAATGGCTTATGGTTCTCACCATTAACAGATGCATTAAAAGCATTCTTAACTGAAACACAAAAAACAGTTACAGGCGTAGTACGTGTGAAACTGTTTAAAGGCAATGCTATTGTTGATGGACGTAAATCAGACTACTCTTTATATAATGAAAAACTTGCTACTTACACAGCAGAAGATACATTTGATCATACTGCTGCTGCTGGTTTCACAAAACTTTGGGGTCTTCCAACGCAAGTGAACAGCATGGTGAATGGCAAGAAGAAGGTGAACGCGTGAAAAAGCTTTGGGGTGGCCGTTTCCAGAAAACAGCTGAGGAGTGGGTCGATGACTTTGGTGCATCGATCCACTTTGATAAACAATTAGTTGAAGAAGACATCGAAGGAAGCCTAGCCCATGTAACCATGCTAGGGAAATGTGGCATCTTAACAAATGAGGAAACTGAACAAATCAAAGCAGGTTTACAGACTTTGCTTGAAAAAGCAAAGAAGAACGAGCTGGAATTCGCTGTACAATATGAGGATATTCATTTGAATATTGAAAAACAGCTTATTGATTTAATAGGACCTGTTGGTGGAAAGTTGCATACTGGCCGCAGCCGCAATGACCAGGTTGCAACAGATGTTCATCTTTATTTGCGAAATCAAGTCATCGAAATATTAGATGCAATTAAGTCGTTGCAATCAGCATTAGTAAAACAGGCTGAACAACATGTGGAAACAATTATTCCTGGCTATACCCATTTACAAAGAGCACAACCTGTTTCGTTTGCACATCACTTGTTAGCTTACTTCTGGATGCTTGAACGAGATTACCAAAGAATGCAAGAATCCTATAAACGAATTAATATTTCTCCACTTGGTGCGGGAGCATTAGCGGGTACTACTTTCCCGATTGATCGTGAATACACAGCTAAAACTTTGGGCTTTGACAGCGTCTATAATAATAGTTTGGATGCCGTTAGTGACCGCGACTATATCCTTGAGTTTTTAAGCAACTCATCGATCCTTATGATGCATTTATCCCGTTTCTGTGAAGAGTTAATTTTATGGTCAAGCTCTGAATTTAATTTTGTAGAAATTGATGATACATTTGCGACAGGCTCAAGCATCATGCCACAAAAGAAAAATCCGGATATGGCAGAGTTAATTCGCGGAAAAACTGGACGAGTTTATGGTGCATTATTTGGATTATTAACTGTCATGAAAGGTACTCCTTTAGCCTATAATAAAGATTTCCAAGAGGATAAAGAAGGCATGTTTGATGTAGTTAAAACTGTGAAGGGTTCCTTGCAAATATTTGCTGGAATGATTGATACTTTGAAAGTGAAAACGGAAGTGTTGGAAATGACCGTTAAGGCGGATTTTTCTAATGCAACGGAGTTAGCTGATTATTTGGCAACAAAAGGTATGCCTTTCCGTGAAGCCCATGAGATTGTAGGGAAGTTAGTATTAACCTGCATCCAAAAAGGCATTTATTTGCTTGGTTTAACGATTGACGAGTATAAACAAGCTTCCGAATTATTCGAGGAAGATATTTATGAAGTTCTTCAGCCGAAGACGGTTGTGGCCAGACGTAATAGTCTAGGTGGAACTGGCTTTGAACAAGTAAATATAGCATTAAATAAAGCAAAAGCAGCGTTGGGCAACTAATACCCAACGCTTTTTTATCTGTTTGAGCTCCATTGTCTAGCTCTAGCGCCTAGCGACTCGAAAAACGAGCGCTTGTGCTTTTCTTATTCATCAACTTCTGAGCGGACAATGAGTACGTTACATTTTGCATAGCGGGTGATATGTTCGGATACACTTCCCATGAAGAAACGTTCCACTGCATTTAATCCGGTTGCACCACAAACGATTAAATCAACATTATGTTTCGGAGCGATTTCTTTTGAGATTTTTACTTTTGGTGAGCCGAATTCAAGAATGATTTCAACATTAGTAAGACCGGCCTCAATTGCTTCTTTTTTATGTGATTCTAACAAATCATTAGCGAATTCTTCAGCACGCTCTGCAATATTATGGTCATACGCCTCCACAGTAGCGTAGGATCTGGTATCAATTATATGGGTAATTAACAGTTTAGCATCGTTTGTTTTTGCGATAGCAAGTGCTTTCTTGAAAGCTTTTTCCGCTTCTTTTGAACCATCAATGGCAATTAAAATATTTTTGTAAGCTAAACTCATGTTATATTCCTCCAATTTTTTTGTCTCTTATTCTACTTCATTTGAGCGGACAACGAGTACATTACACTTTGCGTAGCGGGTGATATGTTCGGAAACACTTCCAATGAATAAACGTTCTATTGCATTTAATCCGGTTGCCCCACATACAATTAAATCAACATTATGTTTTGGAGCGATCTCTTTAGCAATCTTTACTTTTGGAGAACCGTGTTCAATAATTAATTCTACGTTAGATAAACCTGTATCCTCCGCTTCCTTTTTATGGGACGCTAAAAGCTGATTTGCGAAAGCTTCTGCACGCTCCTCAACAGAACTATCATAGATCTTAACCGGTGAAACTGTTTTAACATCAATAATATGTGTGATCATTAGTTTGGCATCATTAAGCTTTGCGATAGCAAGTGCTTTCTTAAACGCCTTTTCAGATTCCTTTGAACCGTCGATCGCTACCAAAATGTTTTTGTAAGCTAAACTCATTGTGATACCCCCAATTTTAACAGATTATCCATCTATTACAAGTTTATTATATCATTTAATTTTTTAGATAAATCAATAAAAAATGAAGAAATAGTGAAAAAATTTGAGCTTAGTTTAGGGAGGAATTAGCATGCGTATTGGAATACCGGCAGAAATTAAGAACAATGAAAATCGTGTCGCGATGACGCCGTCTGGAGCTGTTCATTTAGTGAAATCTGGACACGAAGTTTATGTTCAAAGCGGGGCAGGAGTGGGTTCAGGTTTTGCGGACGATCAATATATAGAAGCTGGAGCCACAATTGTTGATACCGCTAAGGAAGCTTGGTCCATGGAAATGGTAATGAAGGTGAAAGAACCGATAAAAGAGGAATACCATTATCTCCGTGAAGGATTCATTCTTTTTACTTATTTACATCTTGCTCCGGAACCAGAATTAACTAAAGAATTGGTGAAAAACAAAGTGGTAGCCATTGCCTATGAGACGGTTGAATTATCAAACCACACACTCCCGCTGTTAACACCGATGAGTGAGGTGGCCGGCAGAATGGCTACCCAAATTGGGGCCCAGTTTTTAGAAAAGCCAAAGGGAGGTAAAGGGATTTTATTGGCGGGTGTACCAGGTGTGAAACGGGGAAAGGTCACCATTATCGGTGGCGGCGTTGTAGGAACGAATGCGGCTAAAATAGCAGTTGGATTAGGGGCCGATGTAACGATCATTGACGTGAGTCCTGAACGTTTACGACAATTGGATGATATCTTTGGTACAGGGATCAAAACATTAACGTCAAATCCGTATAATATTGCTGAAGCTGTTAAAGAGTCTGATCTAGTTATTGGGGCGGTATTAATACATGGAGCAAGGGCACCACAATTGCTAACAGAGGATATGGTCAAATCGATGTCACCAGGCTCAGTGATTGTTGATGTTGCTGTTGATCAAGGTGGAATTGTCGAGACAATTGACCGGATCACAACGCATTCCAATCCAACGTTTGAAAAGCATGGCATTGTCCATTATGCGGTTGCCAATATGCCTGGAGCCGTTCCACGAACAGCAACGATTGCCCTGACAAATGTAACGGTTCCCTATGCCCTTCAAATTGCCAATAAAGGCTATCAGAAAGCTTGTTTGGAGAATGGATCTTTATTAAAGGGAGTAAATACTCTAAATGGTTTGGTAACCTATAAAGCGGTAGCTGATGCACATGGACTTGAGCATCATGATGCTGCAAGACTTTTAAGACAATAATTGATTGTATAAGAAAATCACATTCCCCTCTTATAAAGTTGCAGTTATACATGTATACATGGAATGAACGTCGCCGAAACCCTTGTCAAAGCGGAAAACGGGAATCAAAGAGTCCGTTTGACACCCGTAGCGACGTTCCCAACCCAAAAATGGGAATCAAAGAGTCCGTTTGACACCCGTAGCGATGTTCCCAACCCAAAAATGGGAATCAAAGAGTCTGTTTGACGCCCGTAATGACGTTCTCAACCTAAAAACGGGAGTCAAAGAGTCTGTTTGACGCCCGAGAAGGGACTTCCGACACAAAAACGGGAGTCAAAGAGTCCGTTTGACGCCCGTAATGACGTTCCCAACCCAAAAACGGGAATCAAAGAGTCTGTTTGACGCCCGTAATGACGTTCCCAACCCAAAAACGGGAATCAAAGAGTCCGTTTGACGCCCGTAATGACGTTCTCAACCCAAAAACGGGAATCAAAGAATCTGTTTGACGCCCGTAATGACGTTCTCAACCCAAAAACGGGAATCAAAGAGTCCGTTTGACGCCCGTAGCGACGTTCCCAACCCAAAAATGGGAATCAAAGAGTCCGTTTGACACCCGTAGCGACGTTCCCAACCCAAAAATGGGAATCAAAGAGTCCGTTTGACGCCCGTAGCGACGTTCCCAACCCAAAAATGGGAATCAAAGAGTCTGTTTGACGCCCGTAATGACGTTCTCAACCTAAAAACGGGAGTCAAAGTATGAGCGCACACAACATAAACCCTATTTTACAATCTGCAGCTCTTTCGGATATTTCGTCAATACCTCAGCACCGCTATCCGTAATATAAATATCATCCTCGATTCGAACCCCGCCGATTTCTGGAATATAGATACCAGGTTCAATTGTGTAGCACATGCCCGTTCTTAATGGCTTTGTATTCGTTGCATTTAAAGAAGGGAACTCATGGACATCAATGCCTAAACCGTGGCCGATTCGATGTGTGAAAAATTCTCCATAGCCTGCAGCACGAATAATATCACGGGCAGCTTTGTCTATTTTGCCGATTTCCGTTCTAGGTTTGCTTGCCTCGACAGCCGCCAACTGAGCTTTTAATACAGTGTCATAAATTCCCTGCTGTTTTTCGTTAATTGAATGATAAGCAACCGTTCTCGTAATATCAGAGCAGTAGCCATCAAAGATAACACCCAGGTCAAACAGCACAAGGTCACCTTTTTGAATCTTATCAAGACTAGGGACACCGTGAGGGGCTGCTGTTTTCGCACCCGTCAACACCATCGTTGAAAATGACATGTCCCTAATCCCTTTTTTCTTTAACTCGTATTCAATCTTCGCTACAATTTCTAATTCGGATACGTTTTCTTTAATGGCATTGACTCCAACCTCAACCCCAAAGTCAGCGAGTTTAGCTGCTTCACGTAAAATCGCAAGCTCTGATTTATCTTTTATTAAACGAAGTTCATTTAACTTTTCTTCAGCAGCCTTAAAAACAACATTCGGAAAAAAACCTTGCAGCTTTTCACCACGCTCAAAAGATAGATGATCTTTTTCAATCGCAATGGCGGAAACCGAAACATTTCTGTTTTCAATAGCCTTCTGAATAAACGTCCAAGGGTTTTCGGTGTCATCGTATCCAATAATTTCAAACCTCCATCCGGCATTTTTAGCGGATGCCATTTCCATCTTTGGGCAAACCATAAACGGTTCTTCAGTTTGAAACACACCAACTCCAGCAACCCGTTCATGTGGGTGCGTGTAAAATTTACTTAAATAAAAAATATTTGCTGTTGACGTAATAAAAGCAAACTCGATATTTTCTTGTTTTAGCCATTTTGTAAGTTCATTAATACGTTTTTCCATCGGACCCATCCTTTTTAATCATAAAAGTAATTCTAAAGATAAATTTACCAAATATGCGGTTATTAAGTAAGCATTATGACCATAAAATGAATGATTAGAAGGAAAATGACTAGTAATGTCGTAGTAATGTTAGTAAGAATATAGTAAGAGGAGTGACCTAAAATGAAAGTTTCATTTCATGGACATGCGGTTGTTTTAATTGAAACAGAAGGAAAAAGGATTATTATTGATCCGTTCATTACAGGGAACGGTTTATGCAATTTAAATGCTGATGAATTGCAAGTAGATGTGATTCTTTTGACACACGGTCATAGTGACCACGTAGGCGATACAATCGAATTAGCCAAAAAAAATAATGCGTTAGTTGTAGCGCCAAACGAATTGGCGGTTTATCTAGGCTGGCAAGGTCTTAACGTGCATCCGATGCATATTGGCGGTTCTTATCAATTTGACTTTGGAAAAGTAAAATTTACCCAAGCTTTCCACGGCTCCTCTATCGCCAATGAAGAAAAAAAGGAATTTATTTATACAGGGATGCCTTCTGGAATTTTATTTTCGAATGAAGGAAAAACAATTTATCATGCTGGTGATACAGCTCTTTTTTCAGATATGAAGCTCATCGGTGAACTAAATAATATTGATGTCGCATTCTTGCCAATTGGAGACAATTTTACAATGGGACCAGAGGATGCACGGCTTGCTGCAAAATGGGTAAACGCCAAAACTGTTGTTCCCATTCATTTTAATACATTCCCAGTAATCAAACAGGATGGTGCTGGGTTTGTTGCAAAACTTGAAAACGGTAAGTTGTTAAACCCAGGAGAATTTATTGAGCTATAAGGATGTGACAATAATAGTATTTATCGCTCCAATCCATTGAAGTCAACTCTTTCAACAAGTATAATAAAATGAACACAGATTTTGCATAAAGTTGCAAAGTTTCACTAAAGGTATGGTGAGAGAGTTGGCTACTAAGCATGAACAAATACTACAACATATTGAATCTTTAACGGTAGGGAATAAAATATCCGTTCGGCAGGTTGCAAAGGATTTAAATGTAAGCGAAGGGACAGCCTACAGAGCAATAAAGGATGCTGAAAACAAAGGATTAGTCAGTACGATTGAACGGGTTGGCACAATTCGGATTGAAAAGAAGAAAAAAGAAAATATTGAAAAGCTTACTTATGCTGAAATTGTTAATATTGTTGATGGACAAGTTTTGGGTGGAAGAGATGGTCTTCACAAAACGTTAAACCAATTTGTAATCGGTGCGATGAAATTGGAGGCTATGCTCCGCTATGTAGGGGCAGGTGACCTTCTAATCGTTGGTAACCGCGATAAAGCCCATGAAGAAGCGATTAAAGCTGGATCGGCTGTTCTTATCACTGGTGGTTTCGACGCGGATGACAATGTTAAACAATTGGCGGATGAGAAAAAGCTGCCGATCATTTCAACAAGCTATGATACGTTTACCGTGGCTACGATGATTAACCGGGCCATTTATGACCAATTAATCAAAAAAGAAATCGTTGTTGTCGATGATATTTTAACTTCAGTTGAGCGCACATTCTTCATGAAAACAACGGATGAGGTTGATAAGTGGTTTGAATTAAACGATGAAACGAAGCATAGTAGATTTCCGGTTGTTGACGATAATATGAAAGTACAAGGGATGGTAACCTCGAAGGACGTAATGGGGGTTGATCGAAAAATAATGATTGAAAAAGTCATGACCAAAAATCCAATCACCGTAAATGCACGTACTTCTGTTGCCAACTCCGCCCATCAAATGGTTTGGGAAGGCATTGAACTATTGCCGGTTATAGATGATCATCATCGTTTACTTGGAATTGTCAGCCGTCAGGATGTTTTAAAGGCATTACAGGTTATTCAAAGACAGCCACAAGTCGGGGATACTATCGATGATATCGTAACCAGCCAATTCGTAGAAGATAGTGATGTGGGACAGAATGTTTTCCAATGTAAAGTAACTCCGCAAATGACAAACCACCTTGGAACGATTTCTTATGGAGTCTTTACAACGATTGTCACCGAAGCGGGAAGCCGTGCTCTACGGAATTATAAAAAAGGTGACCTTGTCATTGAAAATTTGACAATTTACTTTATGAAGCCGGTTCAAATTGATACAACCTTAGAAGTGCATCCCAAAGTATTAGAAGTCGGCCGGAAATTTGGTAAGGTTGATGTAGATGTCTACAATGAAGGTAAAAATGTAGGAAAAGCATTATTAATGGCACAATTAATTGACCGATAAGCTAGAAAAGCGGAAGCGCCCGTTAAGCGACGTATAAACTGGAGACCATCGACTGAGATAAAGGAAACACGGCGAACGAAGAAGCCGATGATGACTTATCGTAGGGAGGTGGTCGAAGTTTACGAGTCGCTGGGCGCTGGAGCTAGACAATAGAAAAGCGGAAGCGCCCGTTAAGCGACGTATAAACTGGAGACCATCGACTGAGATAAAGGAAACACGATGAGTGGAACGAATCGATGATGACTTATCGTAGGGAGGTGGTCGAAGTTTACGAGTCGCTGGGCGCTGGAGCTAGACATAAAGAGGCTGACCAATGGGTCAGCCTTTTTTTAGCCTTTATACTGTTGCCGAGCTTCTTCAGCAGCTTTTGGCTGATAAAATTTATATGTTCTAATGCCTTGTACTGCATAAACAAGACCGACGATTATAAAAACGCTGCCGACAATGATCGCTACTTTATCCCGCCAAACAATGAGTTGGTCGATACCGAAGAAAAGCATAAAAGAGCCGAGAGCGATCGTTGCTTTGCTTGAGATCCATTGTCTATGATAAGGCTGTTTCACTCTGAAATATTTAACCCTAAAAAAAATATAGGCAGTTAAACAAAGAACTGAAAGAACACCAAAAATAGGCATATGTAAAAATCCTCCAAATTTTATTCTCTTTTCTCTAATATTATTGTAACATTAAATAGAGTCGTAATGTCTTATTTGATTTATAATTTTAGATGTTAAATTTTAGTTTCCAAAAAGGAGAATTGTATGAAAGCAGCGATAGTAGAGTTAATTAAAAGTTATCAGAGAATCATTGTTCATCGTCATGTACGTCCCGATCCGGATGCGATCGGTTCCCAGGGTGGTTTAGCTGAAATGATTAAAGCCTCCTTCCCTGAAAAAGAAGTCTATGTAGTGGGCGAGACCTATGATTTTTTACTTTTCTTGAATGAAATGAACAGCATCCCAGATGAGTATTATAAAGGCGCATTGGTTATCATATGTGATACGGCAAATCAAGAAAGGATCAGTGATGACCGCTATAAGCTTGGGGAAAAGCTAGTGAAAATCGATCACCATCCAAATCATGATCAATACGGTGATCTGTTATGGGTAGATACAACGTCGAGTTCTACGAGTGAATTAATTTATGAATTGTTTTTGTTTGGAAAAGATAAAGGTTTAAAACTTAATGAAAAGGCTGCTAGACTACTGTTTGCTGGCATTGTCGGAGATACGGGCAGATTCCTTTTTCCAAGTACAAATATTAGAACACTCAGATATGCGGCAGACTTATTAGAATATAAGTTTGATCCAACTTCCCTATATGACGAACTGTACAATACAACAGCGGAAGTCGTGCACCTTCAAGGTTATATTCTTCAAAACTTTAAACATCTTCCAACAGGGGTAGCCCATATCTCAATAACAAAAGAAATGCTGGAAAAGTTTAATGTTACACCGGCTGATGCTTCGCAGTTGGTAAGCTTACTAGGTAATATTGAGAATGTACTGGCATGGGTCTTTTTCGTTGAAGAGAAAAATGAAATTCGTGTCCGTTTGCGTTCACGGGGACCGATTATTAATACAATCGCCCAAAAGCATAATGGTGGCGGGCACCCGTTGGCATCTGGGGCAACAATTTATAATTGGGATGAAACAGAGGCTGTTATTAAAGACTTGGAGGCTGCTTGTCTGCAATATAAAAAACAATAATGGAAGCGAAGGATTTTCCTTTGCTTCCTCTAATTTAATAATTCAACTTTCAAGTAAAGATCCAGTCTTGTAAATAAGTGAAGCTGTTCTACTTTCATTTGATATTTTTGTCCTTCAATTGTGATGACTTTGTTTTCAATTGTTTTGATGATTAATTGGTTGTTTTTGGATACCGTTTCCACATCCAATTTTATTAAGGAATTGATATCCCTCTTAATCGCTTCTCTTAAATTGAATTTTGTAAACTCGTTTAACATTAATTTTTTTTCATTCGTAAAATGAATCTTGATGTCTTCGATGATCAATTTCTTTTTCGTCTCTTCATTAAATTTTTCATAGTCCTTTTGCCAAATTGCTTTTTGTTCTTCTAAATCCTGTATTTTCGCTTTCTGCTCCATTAATAAATTAATCTGTTTGTCGTGCACATGACCATACATATAAAGGAAGACGAGCCAACCCAAAAAGGTTCCAACCGCAACACCCGCCAAGAAGCGTTGCCAAGACCTGAGTTGGTAGAAAGGCGGAATTCTCATGGGGCAACATTCTCTTGAATGAGCCAGCTAATTATTTTTGCGGCTGTTTGCGTACCGCCCATAGCGGCAACAATTAATAGTACTTGTTTAAAAATATCGATTGGGACACCATCAAATAATCCGCGCTGGAAATTTGTAATCGCATCAAATGTCCCACCGATGGCAGCAACAATCGCCCAAATCTTCAGGCTTTTTGCGATTCTGCCGATCATCGTTAAAGGCGGCTCACCAATAAGGAAGGCGGCGATCCCACCGATTAATGAGCCTCCCAACAATACGCCTAGAGCTATAAAATAACAATTGATCATCGTTGCCATAAAACGCTCTTCTTCCATATTGCCAACTCCCCGTAAAAACTAAATCTAATAGTATATACATATGGACAAAAGCGGACTAGTATGTTTGTTTTATATTAAGGCCATTTATTATTTTAAAGGTGTGAGGAAATTGAAATTCGTACATCTTCATGTACATAGTTCCTATAGTTTACTAAATAGTACGTTACATATAGAGGATCTAGTGAAGGCTGCTGCAATGCAAGGACACACAGCTTTGGCCATTACCGACGATAATGTAATGTATGGGGCTGTGACTTTTTACAAAGCTTGCAGGAAATATAATATAAAACCGATTATTGGTTTATCACTATTGGTCGAAAACAGTTATCCACTGATTCTCTTGGCGCAAACGAATATAGGCTACCGCCATTTGCTTAAGCTTTCAACACTTGTGCAAACAGAATATAAAAATGGAGTTCCATTGACCACCTTAAGCTCATATTCTAAAGATTTAATTGCGATTTCACCTTCCTTAGGAGAAATCAACCAACAGCTGCTTCATGAAGACTTTGACACGGTTCATGCGCTGCTTGAAAAATATACTGGATTATTTAGGCATAATTTCTATATGGCAATTGAACCTGGTTTCTCCAAGCATGAGCAATTGCTGAATAGTGTAGTCCTTCAATTTTGTCAGGAAAAAAGCATTCAATCTGTTATTACGAACCCGATCCATTATTTACAAAAAGAAGATGCCATCATTCATGAATGTTTGCAATGCATTAAAAATGGTACAAAATTGAGTGAAACAGATAGAAATTTTGAAGGAAAACAATACTTTTTAAAAGATGAAGAAACGATGGTTAAGGAGTTTCAGCATCTGCCTGAAGCTATTTTAAACACAGTGAAAATTGCAAATCAATGTAATGTAGTAATCGACCTTGGGAACATGCGTTTACCAAAATTCCCATTGCCTCAGGGGATTTCTGCAGATCAGTATTTAAAGGGTCTATGTAAAAGAGGCTTAGAAAAACGGTATAAGTCCAACCTGCCAAACGACGCTCATGAACGGTTGGAGTATGAATTGGCAGTGATTCAAAAGATGCATTTCAGTGATTATTTTTTAATAGTATGGGATTTTATGAGTTACGCCCATAAGCATAAAATTCTAACCGGGCCTGGCAGGGGGTCTGCTGCCGGTTCATTGGTTGCCTATGTTCTAGGGATTACGAATATTGACCCACTTAAATATAATTTGCTGTTTGAGCGTTTCTTAAACCCAGAGCGAATTTCTATGCCGGATATTGATATCGACTTCCCGGACCACCGCCGTGATGAAATGATTCAATACGTCTCTAACAAATATGGAAAAGAGCATGTCGCCCAGATCGTAACGTTTGGTACCTTAGCGGCTAAGGCGTCGATTCGGGATGTTGGCCGTGTTCTTGGGGTAGCATTAACTGAGATTGACCGCTTGGCAAAGATCATTCCATCGCGCCCGGGAATTTCATTAGAAACAGCATTCAATGAATCTACCCTGTTACAGAAAGAACTGAAAGAAAATAACGAGGCCCGTAAAGTGTTTACAATTGCCTTGAAAATTGAAGGGTTGCCAAGACATACATCAACACATGCAGCTGGTGTAGTTATTAGTGACACACCGCTCTCAGATTCAGTCCCATTGCTGGAAGGACATGGGGGCGTCATGCTGACTCAATATCCGATGGATATTCTTGAAGAGCTGGGGTTATTAAAGATGGATTTTCTAGGGCTTCGAAACCTTTCCTTAATCGAGGACATCCAACGGTTGATTAAGAAAGAAATGGGACAAACCGTCAATCTTCACGATATTCCTTTAGATGATGAAAAAACATTCACATTGCTTGGAGAGGGAGATACGACGGGGGTATTCCAGCTGGAATCTGCGGGTATGAGGAAGGTGCTACGACGTTTGAAGCCGACAAATCTAGAGGATATTGTTGCTGTTAATGCGTTGTACCGTCCGGGTCCGATGGAAAATATCCCAATCTTTATCGAACGAAAACATGGTCGCAAAAAAATCACTTTTCCACATGGGGATTTAAAAGAAATATTAGAACCAACCTATGGTGTGATCGTGTATCAAGAACAAATCATGCAAATTGCATCGAAAATGGCTGGCTTTACTTTAGGGGAAGCGGATCTGTTAAGAAGGGCTGTCAGCAAAAAGAAACGAGAAATTTTGGAGAAAGAAAGAGGGCATTTCGTTAACGGCTGTCTTCAAAAAGGATATGATGAAGGAACAGCTGAACAAGTTTATGATTTAATTGTTCGTTTCGCAAACTATGGTTTTAATAGGAGCCACGCTGTGGCCTATAGTGTGATTGCGTACTGGCTTGCCTATTTAAAAGCGAATTTCCCGCTTTATTTTACGGCAGCACTGCTCTCAAGCGTTGCCCAAAATGAAAATAAAATCGCCCAATACATCGGAGAGGCGAAACAAAAACAAATTATTATTCTTCCTCCTTCAATCAATCGAAGCAGTTATAATTTTCAGGTCGAAGATGGGAAAATAAGATTTAGTTTGGTGCCAATCAAAAATGTTGGAATCACAGCGCTAAAGGAACTTCTTTATCATCGTGAGAAAAAAGGAGTTTATAAAGACCTGTTTGACTTTTGCGCAAGGGTATCATTAAGAATCATCAATCGCAGGGTAGTGGAATCATTGATTCTTTCCGGAAGCTTTGACGAATTTGGAAAAGACAGGGCAATATTACTAGCCAGTCTTGATGCAGCTATTGACTATGCCGAATTGGTGAATGAGGATGATAGCGGCTTTTTCCTTTCAGATGATATCGTACCCAAGCCGCAATATGTAAAGATTGAGCCGCTGTCGACACAAGACAAATTACAGCTTGAAAAAGAAGTTCTTGGGTTTTATTTGTCAAACCATCCGATTGAACCATATAATGACCTGTTAATGAAAACAAAGGCCATCAAGGTTACCAATTTACAAACGGAAGTAGGCGCCGGAAGAACCCCAGTCCATATGGGAGCACTAATCGTAGATCAAAGGACAATAAAAACAAAAAAGGGAGACCAAATGGCGTTCCTGACATTAAGTGACGATACAGGTGAACTTGATGCAGTAGTATTCCCGTTAACATTTAAAAAACTGAATAAGTTGTTGAAAAAAGGAGAAATTTTGTTTATTCAGGGGAAAATAGAGGAAAGAGAAGGGAAATTGCAATTAATTATCAATGAGGCTACATCAATTAAAGATTTAAAAGTGAATGCTTTTGATAAATTATACTTAAAAGTTGACAAATCACAACAGCAATCAGGAAAATTGCATCAAATTAAAAATATCTTAAAACAATTTCCCGGAACAACAGAAGTATATATCCATTATGCCGATGAACAGAAGACTGTCTTGCTCCCGAAAGAATGGTCCGCAAAATTATCTGAAGAATGTTTAAAAAAGCTAAAATTGGTACTAGGTGCGAAAAATGTTGTAATAAGAAAGTAATTGTTGGAATAAAAACAGAGGCATAAAAATGAAGTATCTTTACAGGATATTCACTTTTGATATAATAAAGGAGTTTAGTATTAATTTATAAGACTAGGTCTTAAATTATATCATTCAAAGCTTGTTAATTTCAAAAGGAGTGAATGGGAATGTCCGTTACACGGGAGGAAGCACTACATATTCATCAAGTCAATCAAGGGAAATTAGAGATAAAATCAAAGGTTCAAGTTAAGAATGCACATGATTTAAGTTTAGCTTATTCACCGGGTGTTGCTGAGCCGTGTAAAGATATCTATGAAGATAAAAGTAAAGTTTATGAATATACAATGAAGGGGAATATGGTAGCAATTGTATCTGATGGTACTGCTGTATTAGGTTTAGGTAATATCGGTCCCGAAGCGGCTATGCCAGTTATGGAAGGGAAGGCAGTATTATTTAAAAGCTTTGCAGGAGTAGATGCATTTCCGATTTGCCTAAATACGACTGATGTTGATAAAATTGTTGAAACAGTTAAGCTATTAGAGCCTACATTTGGCGGTGTAAACTTAGAAGACATTTCTGCACCACATTGCTTTATTATTGAAGAGAGACTTAAAAAAGAAGCGAATATCCCGGTCTTCCACGATGATCAACATGGAACAGCGATCGTAACAGTTGCCGGACTTGTAAATGCTTTGAAATTAGTCGGAAAATCTATTTCTGATATTAAAGTTGTAATGAATGGTGCAGGGGCAGCGGGGATCGCTATTGTTAAACTTCTCTATCATTTTGGAGTTCGAAATGCTATTATGTGTGATACAAAAGGTGCTATTTTTGAAGGTCGCCCATATGGCATGAACGAAATCAAAGAACAAGTTGCTAAAATGACCAACCTTGAAAAAGTAGAAGGTACTTTAGCAGATGTTATTAAAGGCGCTGACGTATTTATTGGAGTATCTGTTGAAGGTGCTTTGACACCAGATATGGTAAAATCAATGAATAAGGATTCAATAATTTTTGCAATGGCAAATCCAAATCCTGAAATTATGCCGTCGTTAGCTAGAGAATGTGGAGCTAAGGTTGTCGGAACAGGACGCTCCGACTTTCCTAACCAGGTTAATAACGTCTTAGCATTCCCAGGTATTTTTAGAGGAGCTTTAGATACACATGCTACTAACATTAACGAGGAAATGAAAGTTGCTGCTGTTAATGCCATTGCTGGATTAGTTTCAGATGAAGAGCTTTCTTCCGATTACGTAATTCCAGCACCTTTTGATACAAGAGTCGCTCCAGAAGTGGCTGCTGCTGTTGCAAAAGCTGCAATTGAAACGGGTGTAGCAAGGAAAATCGTGGATCCAGAGGAAATAAGAGAAAAAACAAGAAGGCTAGCTGTAATAGAAGATAACTAACTTTATCAAGTCAAAGTGCTTTGATGATTGTATGTATTTTGTAGGTGGCGGCTGGGTTAGGAGGTTTTTTGGTTGCTTAAGGATTTATTTGGGAAAAAGAAAAAGAGATATGCCTCACTCCCTTCTGAACAGGCTAAACAGGATGTACCAGAAGGCTTAATGACGAAATGTCCAGATTGTAAGAAAATAATGTACTCAAAAGAGTTAAAGAAAAATTTGAATGTGTGTCCGGGTTGTGGTCATCATTTTAAAATGGATTCACGTGACCGTATTGAAAGCCTGATTGATGAGGGGACTTTCATCGAATTTGATCAAGAAATGATATCGGAAAATCCATTGGATTTTCCGGATTATCTTGAAAAATTGGAAAAGGATCGTGAAAAAACTGGATTAAATGAAGCGATCGTTACTGGTGAAGGTAAGATAAATGGCTTTGATACGGTTATTGCAGTCATGGAGTCAGGATTTCGAATGGGTAGTATGGGTTCTGTTGTCGGTGAAAAGATTACGCGTGCGATTGAAAGAGCAATCGAACGTAACATTCCGTTCATAATCTTCACCGCATCTGGTGGTGCGAGAATGCAGGAAGGTGTTCTTAGTCTAATGCAAATGGCTAAAACAAGTTCAGCTCTAAAAGCATTAAGCAATAGTGGCGGATTAATCATATCCGTGATGACAAACCCGACTACTGGAGGGGTATCAGCAAGTTTTGCGTCCTTAGGAGACTATAATTTTGCAGAACCTGGTGCATTAATTGGTTTTGCCGGCAGAAGGATAATTGAGCAGACCATTCGTGAGGAATTACCAGAAGACTTCCAAACAGCCGAGTTTCTATTAAAGCACGGTCAATTAGATAAAATTGTAAAAAGAAACGAATTAAAAGAAATAGTAACCACTGTTCTCGATATTCATCATATCGGTCAAAATAATTAGGAGGAGGTGTTCTTTCATTGGCAGGAGAAATGGAATTTGAACGTCCGATTATAGAATTACGAAAAAAAATAGCGGAGCTAAAAAAATTTACTGAAGAAAAGGAAATTGACCTTTCAGATGAAATAGTAAAATTAGAAACAAGATTGGAAAAGCTAGAAAATGATGTCTATGGCAATCTCAAGCCTTGGGATCGGGTGCAAATTGCCCGCCACCCGAATAGACCTTCATCTCTTGACTATATTGGACACCTTTTTTCTGATTTTATAGAATTGCATGGGGACCGATATTATGGCGATGATGAGGCAATCGTAGGCGGCATTGCGAAGTATCACGGAATTCCTGTTACGGTAATTGGTCATCAACGTGGAAAAGATACGAAGGAAAACATTCGCCGTAATTTTGGCATGCCTCACCCGGAAGGCTACCGCAAGGCCCTCCGTTTAATGAAGCAGGCTGAGAAATTTAATCGTCCTATCATAACGTTCATTGACACGAAAGGTGCTTATCCAGGGAAGGCTGCTGAGGAAAGAGGTCAAAGTGAGGCTATTGCCAAAAACTTATTTGAAATGGCTGGCTTAACTGTACCGGTGATCAGCATTGTCATTGGTGAAGGAGGCAGTGGCGGTGCTCTTGGAATTGGCGTAGGGAATCATATCCATATGCTCGAAAATTCAACGTACTCCGTTATTTCACCAGAAGGTGCAGCCTCTATTCTATGGAGAGATGCAGGTCAAGCGAAAAAAGCTGCAGAATCAATGCGAATTACAGCTCCGGATTTAAAAGAACTTGGAGTAATTGATGAAATTATTCCAGAGATTAAGGGTGGAGCCCATCGCGATGTTGTGAAGCAAGCTAAAGAAATTGATAAAGTAATAGAGAAATCATTGACTGAACTTATAGCCCTTGATGAAGAAGCGCTTGTCCAAAATAGGTACCTAAAATATAAGAATATTGGTAAAATCTCTTTCAGTGATGAATATATTGGGGTAAATTAAATTATGGAAGTAAGAGACTTCTGAATAAAGTTAACGTGCTTTCAATGTTCTGGAAGCACGTTTTCCTATATAATTTAGTTTAGACTGGAATTAAAATTAGTTCACAAATGGAATGATAAGAAAGAATAAGAGGTGACCTATATGAAAAAAATTGGTGTTCTAACGAGCGGCGGGGATTCACCGGGTATGAATGCAGCGATTCGCGCGGTTGTTAGAAAAGCTATTTATCATGGTCTGGAAGTCTACGGGATTAATTACGGTTATACTGGTTTAATAACTGGCGATATGAGAAAATTGGAACTTGGGTCTGTTGGTGATATTATTCATCGTGGGGGCACGATACTTTATACAGCACGCTGTGATGAATTTAAAACTGAAGAAGGCAGACAAAAAGCCCTTGACGAATTAAACCGCTATGGAATAGAAGGGCTTATTGTTATCGGTGGTGATGGGTCATTTCGGGGTGCAGCCAATCTAACTAAAAAGGGTTTTCCATGTATAGGTATACCTGGTACGATTGATAATGATATACCTGGAACAGATTTTACAATTGGATTTAATACGGCACTAAATACAGTTATCGATGCCATTGACAAAATTCGTGATACAGCTACTTCCCATGAAAGAACCTATGTTATTGAAACAATGGGAAGAAATGCCGGGGATCTTGCTTTATGGGCAGGCCTTGCGGGTGGTGCCGAGTCCATCATTATCCCGGAAGTTGATTATAATATGGACGAAATTGTAGGGCGGATTATACGTGGACACGAACGTGGGAAAAAACATAGTATAATCATCGTCGCCGAAGGTGTTGGCAGTGGAATTGAGCTAAGTAAGAAGATTCAAGAGGCAACAAAATTAGAAACAAGGGCCACAGTGTTAGGCTATATTCAACGTGGCGGAAAACCTACTGCGATTGACCGGATGTTGGCCAGCCGCTTTGGGGCAAAAGCAGTTGAGCTGCTTCTTGAAGGAAAAGCTGGCAGAATGGTTGGAATTGAACGAAACCAAATCGTTGATCATGATATTATCGTAGCTCTATCAGGTGTACATAAAATAGACGAAGACGTGTACAAGCTTTCACAGGAGTTATCGATATAGGAGGCATTAAAAATAAATGAGAAAAACAAAAATAGTATGTACTATAGGTCCCGCTAGTGAATCAATAGAAACTTTAATGGATTTAATGCAGGCTGGAATGAACGTTGCGCGATTAAATTTTTCGCATGGAAATTATCAAGAGCACGGAGAGCGAATTCGTAGTATCAGAGAAGCAGCCAATACATTAGGAAAAACAGTGGCAATTCTTTTGGATACAAAAGGACCCGAAATTCGTACACATAATATGGAAAACGGTGAGATCCATCTTCAAGCGGGGCATGAAATAGTAATCTCGATGACAGAGGTTACAGGAAATGCAGACAAGTTTTCAATTACATATCCGGGTTTGATTCACGATGTTGATAAAGGCTCGAAAATTTTACTTGACGATGGATTAATTGAATTAGAAGTGCTGGATAAGCAGAACGAAGAAATCCGGACAAAAATAATAAATAGTGGTGTGTTAAAAAATAAAAAGGGTGTCAATGTCCCAAATGTAGTAATAAATCTTCCGGCTATGACTGAAAAAGATGCTCAAGATATTTTGTTTGGGATCGAACAACAGGTTGATTTTATTGCCGCTTCATTTGTAAGAAAGGCACAGGATGTACTTGCAATCCGTGAACTACTGGAAAAGAATAATGGAGCATCAATCCGAATCATTCCAAAAATCGAAAACCAACAAGGCGTCGACAATATTAATGAAATCCTTGAGGTTTCCGATGGATTAATGGTTGCCCGTGGAGATTTAGGTGTTGAAATCCCGGCGGAAGAAGTGCCGCTCGTCCAAAAAATGCTAATCAAAAAATGTAATACAGCCGGAAAACCGGTTATTACGGCGACACAAATGCTTGATTCAATGCAAAGAAATCCAAGGCCGACAAGGGCCGAAGCAAGTGATGTTGCAAATGCCATTTTTGACGGAACAGATGCGATTATGCTTTCCGGTGAAACGGCCGCAGGCTCCTATCCTAAAGAGGCTGTTCAGACGATGGATCGCATTGCATCGAAAGCGGAAACGGCTTTATCTTATCAGGAATTGCTGACAGTTAGAAGAAAAGAAAGTGAAGTAACGATAACGGATGCTATTAGCCAGTCTGTAGCGCACACTGCATTAAACTTAAATGTAACGGCGATCATTACACCAACAGAAAGCGGATCGACTGCTCAGAGTATTTCTAAATATCGTCCAAAAGCACCGATCATTGCAGTTACACCAAATGATGCCATTTCAAGAAAGCTTGCGCTAGTTTGGGGTGTTTTCACCAAAGTGGGTGAGACTGCAGAAACAACAGATGAAATGCTTGACACGGCTGTTCAAGAAGCTTTGGAGACAGGACTCGTTTCCCACGGTGACTTAGTAGTTTTAACCGCAGGTGTACCAGTCGGAACACCCGGTACTACTAATTTAATGAAGGTTCATATTATTGGAGATGTCATTGCAAAAGGACAAGGAATCGGTCGCAAAACGGCAACAGGTGAAGTCATCATTATCAACAATGTCCAAGAAGCCGAAAGTAGAATGAAGGATGGAGCCATTGTTGTAACCATAGGCACTGATCGCGATATGATGCCGTTTTTAGAAAACGCAGCCGCTATTATTACAGAAGAAGGCGGATTAACAAGCCATGCTGCCGTGATCGGACTTAGCCTCGGCATACCGGTTATTGTTGGCATACCGAATGCGACAACATTATTTAAAGATGGGCAGGTAATTACAGTAGATGCAGCCCGCGGTGACGTCTACAATGGGCTAGCCAGCGTCATCTAAGTTCTAAGTGTACTTTTCCTAATAATATTGTGTAAGATAGAGAGAGGGGGGACAATCCTTCTCTTTTTTTAATTTTTTTTAATTTGATTCAAAGGGGTTAGACAATTTTGCGTCTATTAATCGTATTATTAATTTTAGTTCCGGCACTTGAAATCAGTGTGTTAGTTCTTTCGGGCAATACAATCGGCTTCCTCCCGACTATCGTTCTCATGGTAGCCACCAGCTTTATTGGCGCTTGGCTCGCTAAAACCCAAGGGTTAAAAGCGTTCCGTGATGCCCAAACCCAAATGTCCTATGGACAATTGCCAGGAGAATCAATCCTGGACGGCATTTGCATTCTCTTCGGGGGTTTATTACTACTAACTCCAGGATTTATAACAGATCTTTTTGGGATTGTCCTATTGTTGCCGCCAACACGTGTATTTTTTAAAAACAGCATAAAAAAATGGCTTGAGAATAAGCTGCGAAACGGTCAATTTTATATTATTAGAAGATAAATCGAAAAGCGGAAGCGCGCCCGTTCAGCGACGTATAAACTGGAGCGCATCGACTGAGATAAAGGAAACACGATGAACAAAGTGAATCGATGTTGACTTATCGTAGGGAGATGAGC
>DULJ01000046.1 GCA_012840465.1 Caryophanales bacterium | reverse complement strand
GTTCAGCAACGTATAAACTGGAGCGCATCGTCTCAAGATAAAGGAAACACGACGAAAGAATTGAGTCGATGTTGAACTTATCGCAGGGAGATGAGCGAAGTTTACGAGTTGCTGGTCGCTTTTTTGGTTATAAAATTTTGTTGTAAAACAGCAAATACTGTCAAAATATTACGAATCTAATTATATATTGTTGAATTTGAAATCAAACATTTATATAGTAGAGTATAGGAGGAAAACGTAATCGATTTCCTTTAATTTTAAAAAGTTATAATTAATAGCTAATATTAATTAAATTTAAGTCCCCAGGGGTAAAGGAGTGCAGAACTTTGTTAAAAGTCCAAGAAATTAGAGAGCTTATTAAATTGCTTGATAGCACAACAGTTAGTGAGTTATCTTACGAAGAAGACGGTTGTAAAATTAAATTAAGAAAAGGGGTTGTAACTGGCGTAGTTGCACCAGAAGTTGTACAAGCACCTGCTGCGGTGCCACAGGTTCAAGCAGCACCGGTAAAAGCGGAAGCACCAAAGGTTGAGACACCAAAAGCGGAAGTAGCACCAGTGAGTGCAAATATCAATGATGAAACTTTAAGCAAAATCGTTTCACCAATGGTAGGTACATTCTACGCTGCTCCGTCACCAGACGAAGATGACTATGTAAAAGTGGGCGCTAAAGTAAGTGCTGATTCAGTTGTTTGTATCGTTGAAGCTATGAAATTATTCAATGAAATTGAAGCTGAGGTTAAAGGTGAAATCGTTGAAGTCCTTGTTAAAAACGGCCAACTAGTTGAGTATGGTCAACCATTATTTCTTGTTAAGGCAGAATAGGAGGTAGCTCTTGTGATTAAAAAGCTACTAATAGCAAATAGGGGAGAAATAGCTGTTCGTATTATTCGTGCATGTAAAGAATTAGGCATCGAAACAGTTGCTGTATATTCCGAAGGCGATAAGGAAGCCCTACATGTACAATTAGCCGATGAGGCTTATTGCATCGGCCCGGTTGCTTCTAAAGACAGCTATTTAAATAAAACAAATCTTATAACGATCGCAAAACTTACAAATACAGATGCAATTCACCCAGGCTATGGATTTTTAGCAGAGAATGCTGATTTTGCGGAGCTTTGCCGTGACAGCAATGTTATTTGGGTTGGACCAAGCCCTGAAGCAATTAGTGCCATGGGTACGAAAGACGTAGCGAAGGAAACGATGAAAAAAGCTGGCGTTCCGGTTGTTCCAGGTTCTGTAGGAATCGTTGAAACAATTGAAGATGCGAAAAAGGTTGTCAGCGATATTATCGGAGGATACCCAGTCATTATTAAAGCTACTGCCGGTGGTGGTGGTAAAGGTATTCGCGTTGCTACTAATGAAGAAGAACTTATTAAAGGGATTAATGTAACCCAAAAAGAGGCAGCTGCCGCTTTTGGTAACCCTGGTATTTACCTTGAAAAATTTATCGAGGATTTCCGTCATTGTGAAATCCAAATTTTAGCTGATAATCACGGTAATGTGATTCATTTGGGTGAACGCGATTGTACAGTTCAACGCCGTATGCAGAAGCTTCTTGAAGAAACTCCATCACCTGCAATTGATGAAAAGACAAGAGCAGAAATGGGTGAAGCAGCTGTTAAGGCAGCAAAAGCTGTTAATTACTCTGGCGCCGGAACAGTAGAGTTTATTTATGACTATAACAATAAGAAATTCTACTTTATGGAAATGAACACGAGAATTCAGGTTGAGCATCCAGTAACTGAAATGGTAACTGGGATCGACTTAATTAAGTGGATGATTCGTATCGCTAATGGTGAAGAATTGACACTTAAACAAGAAGATGTGAAATTTCAAGGTTGGGCGATTGAATGCCGCATTAATGCCGAAAACCCTGATAAAAACTTCATGCCTTCACCGGGTGAAGTGAAAATGTATTTGCCTCCGGGTGGCTACGGGGTTCGTGTTGATTCAGCTGTATACCCAGGATATAAAATTCCGCCATTCTATGATTCAATGGTGGCCAAACTTATTTGCTACGGAGAAACACGTGACGAAGCAATTGCAAGAATGAAACGTGCTCTTAGTGAATTTGTGATAGAAGGTATTGACACAACTATTCCTTTCCATCTACGATTATTAAATCATGAGAAATTTGTGGATGCAGATTTTAACACAAAATTTCTTGAGAAGTATGATTTAACAGTGAAAAAGTAATACTTATGAAAAGATTACAGGAAAGGAGCTGTTTTAATGTCTGAAAATCAATTGATTGATATGACAGAGCACTCTACGAGTCTTGGAAAAGTTGAAATTGCCCCCGAAGTGATTGAAGTTATTGCTGGATTTGCCTCTATAGAGGTAGAAGGTGTGGCCTCTATGCGAGGTAATTTCGCTACAGGTGTTGCCGAAAAACTTGGACGCAAGTCGCATGGTAAAGGGATTAAAGTTGAGCTTGGAGAAGAAGGTATTGTCATTGATGTCTATGTTGTAATGCAGTTTGGAGTTTCTATTCCAGATGTTGCGAAAAGAATTCAAGATAATATCCGCCAAGCTTTACTAAACATGACCGCTCTTGAGGTCAATGAAATCAACATTCATGTTGTTGGCGTACAGTTTGAACAGAAAGTTGAAGAAGAAGAGCTGGAATTATAAAAAATTCACAGCTAATAATGAAGTCAGGGGGAATATCTCCTTGGCTTTTTTTACTATCAGAAATTTATATCCTTTTTCGTCGACAGTATAAGAGAGGACATCGAGGGTCTTTAGGTACTTCCACTATTATGGGCGGAAAATCGTGTCGGTTTATGGTATCATCTTTCTATACTGTTGAAAGGAAGTTATTTTATGAAAAGAAGAACAGCAAGGGAAAAAGCGTTACAATCGTTATTTCAAATAGATCGAAGCGAAATTGAACCTATCGAAGCTATCCGTTACACATTAGAAGATGATGAAAGTGATCCTTTTTTGGAGGATCTTGTTACGGGAACAACAAATAATCTCGTTGAAATAGACAAGCATATAAGCGAAAATTTAGAAAAGTGGACAATTGAACGCTTAGGTAATATTGATCGCTCTATTTTGCGAATGGCTACATATGAACTGATTTATTTAGAAGACATTCCTTATAGCGTTTCGATGGATGAAGCGATCGAGTTAGCCAAGAAGTTTGGTGATGATTCTTCAAGTAAATTTATTAACAGTGTACTATCGAAAATTAAAAATAAATTGGAGCAAAAGTAATTTTAGGGGGATTTTAAATGACAGCGAAAATTATTAGTGGAAAAGAAATTGCTACTAAGCTTAGAGAGGAAATGAAAGTAGAAGTACAAAATCTCAAAAGTCAAGGTGTAACTCCTGGATTAGCCGTCATCCTAGTTGGTGATGACCCTGCCTCCCATTCCTATGTAAAAGGGAAGAAAAAAGGCTGTGAGGAAGTTGGGATCCATAACCGTTCTATTGAAGTACCGGCTACATTAACAGAAGAAGAACTTCTTAGCATGATTGACGAATTAAATAACGATGATTCCATTCATGGAATTTTAGTGCAATTGCCTTTGCCAGACCATATTGATGAGAAAAAAGTCATTGAAAAAATTTCACCTGAAAAGGATGTTGACGGATTCCACCCGATTAATGTGGGTAGAATGATGACAGGTCAAAAAGCATTTCTTCCTTGTACACCCTTTGGAATTTTGAAAATGGTCCAATTGCAAAATATCGATATCGAAGGCAAGCATGTCGTAGTTGTTGGACGCAGTAATATCGTTGGTAAACCGGTTGGTCAGCTGTTTTTAAATGAAAGTGCTACAGTTACATATTGTCATTCAAAAACAAAAGATCTTAAGGCCATAACAACTCAAGCTGATATTCTTATTGTTGCAGTTGGCAGAGCAAATTTCATTGGCAAGGACCATATTAAAGAAGGGGCTGTTGTCATTGATGTCGGTGTAAATCGCCTGGAAACTGGAAAATTATGTGGGGATGTTATCTTTGATGAAGGCCTTGAAGTAGCAAGCTACATTACACCTGTACCAGGTGGTGTCGGCCCATTAACAATTACAATGCTTTTATATAATACAATTGAATCAGCGAAACAAACTATTGGGGCTCGTTCATGACCGAGCAAAGGTTTTTAACGGTTACGGCATTAACCCGCTATTTAAAAAGAAAGTTTGATACAGACCCACATTTGCAAGAGGTTTGGATTAAAGGAGAGCTCTCTAATTTCAAATGGCATAGCCGTGGACATATGTATTTTACGTTAAAGGACAAAAATACACGGATTCAAGGCGTGATGTTTGCTGGTGATAATCGTTATATAAAGTTCAAACCGGAAGACGGTATGAAGGTGCTGATTCGCGGTGAAGTAACCGTTTATGAAGCATATGGACAATATCAGATCTATGCTAAAGAAATGCAGCCTGATGGGGTTGGTAATCTTTATTTAGCCTTTGAAGAACTGAAAAGAAGGCTGGAACTCGAAGGATTGTTTGCACAGGAAAAGAAAAAAGTGATCCCGAAGTTCCCTGAGCATATCGGTGTTATTACCTCTCCAACAGGTGCAGCGATTAAGGATATTTTAACTACGCTTAAACGTCGCTACCCAATTGCCCAGGTTACGATCTTTCCGGTTTTGGTTCAAGGGGAACAGGCAGCAGCTTCGATAACGAAGGCGATTCAACATGCCAATCAAATTGGTGGTTTTGATGTGATCATTGCGGGTCGCGGTGGTGGCTCTATCGAGGATCTCTGGTCTTTTAATGAAGAAATAGTTGCCCGTGCCATATTTGAATCTAACATACCGATCATTTCGGCAGTTGGACATGAGACAGATTTTACAATTGCTGATTTTGTTGCTGACTTAAGGGCGCCTACCCCAACAGCAGCAGCGGAATTAGCGGTTCCTCACCTTGAAGAACTGCTTGAAAGGTTAACAGTGACCAAGGGTAGAATGATCAGAGCCTTGAATGAAAGAGTCGCTGTAGAGAAAAAGCACTTACAGCACCTTCAAAGGTCATATGCCTTCCGCTATCCAAGACAGCTTGTCAATCAAAAGGAGCAAGAATTGGACAGGTTGCTTGATAAGCTTTCCAAAGAAATGGGACGCAAGCTTGAAACGAAAAAGGATAAATTTATTCAGCTAAAAGCAAGATTAAGGAAATGCCATCCAGCTGCCCAAATTAGTCGTGACAATGAACGCCTTGAACGCTTAATCCGTGGCTTGGAACGTGCGGCAATGAAGCAAATCAATGAAAAACATATGCAACTTAGTACCACTGTGACTACATTAAATGCTCTAAATCCATTAAAAGTGATGGAGCGGGGCTATAGCTTAGTTTACGACGAAAGACAAAAACTTGTTAAGTCGATTAACCAGATCGGACCTAGTGAAACAATAAAAGTTCGTTTGATGGACGGTAGCCTTGATTGTCAGGTGTGGGGTATAGAGGAGAGTGAAAATAAATGAGTGAAGAAGAAAAGTTGAGTTTTGAACAAGCGATGAGAGATCTCGAGGAAATTGTGGAGAAGCTTGAAGAAGGTGATGTACCTTTGGAAGCTGCGATTGTTTATTTCCAAAAAGGGATGAGCTTATCGAAAATCTGTCATGATAAACTTCAACAAGTGGAAAAACAAATGGAGCAAATTTTAGAAGAAGATGGAGAAATGAAGCCATTTGTCTTAGATGAAAATGGGGGAGAGGCATGACCAAGTTACTTAGCAATTATTTAAAAGAAAAAAAGCAATGGGTTGATACTTCATTGCCATCCTATATTGAAAAGATCGAAGCCCCGGAGATTATTAAGGAATCTATGATTTATTCTTTAAATGCTGGCGGTAAAAGACTTCGTCCGATTCTTTTATTTGCAACATTACATGCCTTCGGGAAAGATGAAAAATTAGGACTTGATGTAGCCTGTGCGCTTGAAATGATACATACGTATTCTTTGATTCATGATGACTTGCCTAGTATGGATGACGATGATCTCCGCAGAGGAAAGCCCACCAATCATAAAGTTTATGGTGAAGCTGTTGCGATTTTAGCCGGAGATGGACTTCTTACACATAGCTTCGAAATGATCGCCAAGTCTAAAGAACTTTCCGATACCCTAAAGGTAAATATTATAGCGTTTCTAGCCCAAGCTGCCGGACCAAGTGGCATGGTCGGTGGACAGGTAGCTGATTTGTTGGGTGAACATAAAGATTTAAATGTAGGGGAACTCGAATATATCCATGAACATAAAACCGGAAAGCTCCTCAGATTTGCTGTCGTTGCTGGGGCAATCATCGCAGATGCTTCTAAAGAACAGCAAGAATATCTAGATCAATATGCGGGCCATCTCGGCTTAGCTTTTCAAATTAAAGACGATATATTAGATATTGAAGGGAATGTAGAGCAAATTGGTAAGCCGGTGGGCAGCGATGTAGGCAAAGACAAGAGTACATACCCGAAATTGCTAACATTAGAAGGTGCAAAGAAAAAGTGCTATGATCATCTAAATCAAGCTAAAGGATGGTTAGAAAAGGCAAATGTTGATTCTGATTTATTGCTTGAAATAGCAGAATATATTGTTAACCGGGATCATTGAGGATTTGTAAGCTTTATGGTAAAATTATAATAATAATTGGAGTGGTGCAGTATTCTAGTCAGTCTACTAATTCTGAAGGCGGGCCTAAAAATCCGCTAAAGGGCACATCGATGAAGTTCCTTGTGTTGGCTTGAGGCGCCCAGCCTTGGGTTGATGCTGGGAGTTAAGGTCGAAGGGCGATCCGCAAAGGCATGTGGGCGTTGACCCTTCTTCCGCGGAGGCCCATTTTCGTAGGGGATTGTTAGATCATATTCCTATGGGATGGGGTATGAACCTGTTTTTGCAATGCGGGAAGCAATGTAAGCAGCGTAGCCTGCCATGAGTGGAGTTAGAGGGGATTATGGGAAAAGCGTAGAGTTAACGAGTAGGCCACTCGAACTTTTATGAAATGAGTCCATATGAAATCTGCTCTGCAAAAGAGGCTAGGAATTAGTTAAAGGCTGTAGAGGAAAACTCCTAGACTGTTCACCATAGACATATACTGGGGATTATAGTGCGGACTAAGTGGTAATCCAGTCTAGCTGCTGGCAACACAGCTAAGGTAGGTTCAAAGGGAAACCGCCATAGTGGCAACACTTGGTACTTACTTGGGAAAACCTACTGGACCTAAGCCGCAGTTTTTACCCAATATATGACCACTCCTCATATATATCTATACATGATTAGAGTCCTTAAAGGGGATTAAGAAGTTAATGAAAGAACTGATACATAAATCGATACATTTTAGTTTAAGTGTTGCCGTTATCACATTTGTGTTAGCGGCTATTTTTTCAATTATTTCAACTGTTATGCTAAGTGGTGTAAAATGGGGAATAGGTATGCTACTAGTCTTACTGATTGTTCTAGTTGGCATTTTTTTTGATATACTGGGAATTGCCTCAACTGCTGCAGACGAAACGCCGTTTCATGCGATGGCGTCAAAAAAAGTCAATGGCTCAAAGCAAGCCATATTAATAACTAGAAATGCTGATCGATTTGCAAACTTTTGTAACGATGTAATTGGTGATATTTCTGGTATTATCAGTGGAACTGCAACAGCACTTGTCATCATTCAGCTCGCAACAAGTTTTGGGTATAGCGAAGATTCAGCTTTTCAATATATAATATCAGTTGTGTTTACAAGTATTGTTGCTGCCTTAACAGTTGGTGGAAAAGCATTTGGCAAATCATTTGCGATTCGCTATTCAACCGAAATTATTTTTAAGGTTGGACAACTTTTATTCCATCTTGAAAATAAATTTAAAATAACGATAATTAAAGAACAGAAAAAACGCAAAGCTAAGAGATGAAAGTGAGTTGCTATCATGAACCTAGAAAATATTAAAGACCCCAAAATGATCAAAAACCTTTCAGAGGAACAGTTAGAAGGGTTAGCTGAAGAAATTCGGAAATTTCTAGTGCAAAAACTTTCTACAAGTGGCGGTCATTTAGGTCCCAATCTTGGTGTAGTAGAACTTACACTAGCCCTCCATAAAGTATTTGATAGTCCAAAAGATAAATTTTTATGGGATGTTGGCCATCAATCTTATGTTCATAAAATTGTTACCGGTCGCGCTAGCGGGTTTGATACCCTTAGAAAATATAAAGGAATGTCAGGATTCCCGAAAATGAGTGAATCTGAACATGATGTCTGGGAAACCGGTCATAGTTCAACCTCACTTTCCGGTGCCATGGGAATGGCAATTGCCCGGGACCTAAAGGGAACAGATGAGAAAATAATTCCAATCATTGGCGATGGTGCATTAACAGGTGGTATGGCTCTAGAGGCTTTAAACCATATTGGCCATGAAAAAAAGGATATTATCGTCGTCCTGAACGATAATGAAATGTCAATTGCCCCAAATGTAGGAGCATTGCATAATATTTTAGGGAGACTTCGAACTGCTGGGAAATACCAATGGGCCAAAGAAGAATTAGAGTATTTAATGAAAAGAATTCCGGCCATTGGCGGCAAGGTTGCTGCAACAGCTGAACGAATTAAAGATTCTTTGAAATACTTGCTTGTGTCCGGCGTCTTTTTTGAAGAATTAGGGTTTACTTATTTAGGACCCGTTGATGGTCATAGTTTCACTAATCTTATTGAAACATTTCAATACGCTAAAAAAACAAAAGGTCCTGTACTCGTTCATGTCATTACTAAAAAAGGAAAAGGTTATAAACCAGCCGAGTTGGATACGACAGGAAAATGGCATGGTGTGGGACCATATAAAATTGAATCCGGTGAAGGGATCCAACCAGTTTCAGTGGCTCCTGCCTGGAGTAAAGTGATTAGTGACACTGTTTTAAAATTGGCTAGAAAAGATAAACGCATTGTTGCGATTACTCCGGCAATGCCAATGGGCTCGCAACTAATGGAATTTGCCAAAGAATTTCCCAATCGTTTTTTTGATGTAGGGATAGCCGAGCAACATGCAATCACGATGGCTGCAGGTATAGCTACTCAAAAGTTTAAGCCATTTCTGGCGATTTATTCGACATTTTTACAACGGGGTTATGACCAAGTAATCCATGACGTTTGCAGACAAAAGCTCAATGTGTTTTTTGGAATCGACCGAGCCGGTTTAGTTGGTGCGGACGGAGAAACACATCATGGCATTTATGATATTGCATTTTTAAGACATATCCCTAATATCGTTATTATGATGCCAAAAGATGAAAATGAAGGACAACACATGGTTTATACAGCTGTCCAATATGATGATGGACCCATTGCACTACGCTTTCCGCGTGGCAATGGTCTAGGTGTGGCAATGGACGATGAATTTAAGGAAATTCCGATTGGTTCGTGGGAAGTCTTAAAAGAAGGTAATGACGCGGCCATTTTTACGTTTGGAACAACAATTGAAATGGCGCTTGATGCGGCAAAACAACTAATGAAGGTTGGTGTTAATGCCAAAGTTGTTAATGCACGCTTTATAAAACCGCTTGACGAAGACATGCTGCACGCTATATTGCGCACGGGTATGCCAATCCTAACCATTGAGGAAGCTGTGCTCCAGGGTGGTTTTGGCAGTGCTGTATTGGAATTTGCTCATGAACATCAGTATCATAATGCCCAAATTGACAGGATGGGTATCCCCGATCAATTTATTGAACATGGAAGCGTATCAAAGCTTTTTGAAGAGATAGACTTAACTACGGAAAAAGCAGTTGAAAAAGTACAAAAGCTGCTTGAAAAACAAAGTATAAGAAAACAGCAAAGGGCATGAAGGAATGAGCGCTAAAAAGGAAAGAGTCGATGTTTTACTGGTCGAAAGAGGTCTATGTGAAACAAGGGAAAAAGCCAAAAGAGCAATTATGGCCGGTCTAGTTTATACACCGGAAGAACGGATTGATAAACCGGGAGTTAAAATTGAGATTGATAGACCGCTTGAACTTAAAGGGAAAGTGATGCCATATGTTTCAAGAGGTGGTTTAAAATTAGAAAAGGCAATCAAAGTATTTGACCTTAATTTACAGGATAAAATCGTATTGGATATTGGGGCCTCTACCGGTGGTTTTACGGACTGCTCACTGCAAAATGGAGCGAAGCTAGTTTATGCCCTTGATGTTGGTTATAACCAATTAGCTTGGAAGTTACGTCAAGATGAACGGGTAGTGGTGATGGAAAGAACAAATTTTCGTTATGTAACGCCAGCCGATTTAACACATGGATTACCTAGTTTTTCAACCATTGATGTTTCGTTTATTTCCCTCAAGCTTATCCTGCCGGTTCTCAAAACAATACTTGCAAATGGCGGTGACGTCATTTGTTTAGTGAAGCCGCAATTCGAAGCCGGTAAAGATGAAGTTGGGAAAAAGGGGATTGTCCGCGATCGGAAAGTTCATAGTAAGGTTTTGGAAGATATCATTCAATTTGTTTCAGCAATAGGATATAGTGTTAAGAATGCATCATTTTCGCCAATCACAGGTGGTGAAGGGAACATCGAATTTTTATTACACCTAAATTGGAACGGTGACGACGAAGAACAACAATCTTCAGCGATAGATGTTGCGAAAATTGTTCAGGATGCCCATGAAACACTGAAAGAACAATCGTAAAAAAGGATAACAAGAAAATGTTATCCTTTTTATTTTTGGAAAAATCGTTTAACATGATGATATGTAGAAAAATGCAAAAAAGATGGTGGTTTTTAGATGAATAAGGGACAACGACATATAAAAATCAGAGAGATTATTTCGAACAATGATATCGAAACTCAAGATGAACTTGTCGAAATTTTAAAAAACCAAGGATACAATATAACGCAGGCAACTGTCTCAAGGGATATAAAGGAGTTACACCTTGTCAAAGTTCCAATGGCAGATGGACGGTATAAGTATAGTTTGCCAGCAGACCAACGTTTTAACCCATTACAAAAATTGAAAAGATCTTTGATAGAGGCCTTTGTAAAAATAGATTTAGCCGGACACCTTATTGTAATGAAAACGTTACCAGGTAATGCGATGTCAATAGCGGCTTTAATCGATCATTTAGATTGGGAGGAAATAGTGGGTACGATTGGTGGAGACGACACGATCCTGATAATTTGTAGAACAGCCGATGCCGCGAAGGAAATTTCAAATCGTTTTCTGGATATGCTCTAACTTGAAGAGCGTATCAATATAGGAGTGTGACAAAAAGTGTTAGCAGAAATGTCAATTAAAAATTTTGCGATAATTGAATCACTCGGGGTTTCTTTCCAAAAAGGATTAACTGTATTAACGGGAGAAACAGGGGCCGGAAAATCAATTATTATTGATGCGATAAGCCTTGTAGCCGGAGGCAGGGGATCGTCCGAATTCGTACGGTTTGGCTGTACTAAGGCCGAAATTGAAGGGTTGTTTTTATTAGATAATGATAACCATCCATGTATAGAAAAGGGAAAGGAACTGGGCATCGACATATCGGATGGGATGGTTGTTTTACACAGGGATATATTAACGAATGGAAAAAGTATTTGCAGGATTAATGGCAAGCTTGTTACTTTAGGAATTCTACGTGAAATGGGCCGAACATTAATTGATATTCACGGTCAACATGAGCATCAGGATTTAATGAATTCAGAACGCCATTTACCGATGATCGATCAGTTTAATGAAAAACTGACTGTACCCGCGATTGAAGAATATCAACGGCTTTACAATCAATTTTTAAAGCTGAAAAAGCAGTTGAAAGGCTTGACGGAAAATGAGCAAAAAATGGCGCACCGCCTTGATTTAATCCAATTTCAATTAACAGAAATTAAAAATGCAGGGTTGGAGCCGGGCGAGGAAGAATCATTAATTAATGAAAAAAATCAGCTTTCGAATTTTGAAAAAATCCATACCTCAGTTACGAGAAGCTATAAAGCCTTATCCGGAGAGCAGCAGGGCCTGGATTGGGTAGGACTTGCAATGAGTGAACTTGAGGATGTTTCATCTCTTAATGAAAAATTAAAAGCCATATTCGAAAACATTTCCAACAGCTTTTATTTATTGGAAGAAGCCACATCGTCATTAAGAGACCAAATTGATCTTTTAGAATTTGACCCTGAACGGCTAGATTTTATTGAAACACGCTTAAATGAAATTCGACTTTTGAAAAAAAAATACGGTCAAACAGTGGTAGACATTTTGGAATATGCAGCTAAAATTGAAGATGAAATCGATCAAATCCAAAATCGTGAAGTTCATTTAGACCGATTATGCAAAAACATCAAAGAGATTCAAAAAGACCTACAATTGGAAGCCGAAAACTTATCGGAAATTAGAAAGCAAATTGCTGAAAAATTAAAACGCGAAATTCATAAAGAATTAAAAGATCTATATATGGCAAAAACTGTTTTCGATATTCAATTTTCTTTAACCGACCCACCTGAATTTTTATCCACAGGGATTGATAAGGTTGAATTTTTAATCTCAACGAACCCGGGAGAACCGCTTAAACCTTTAACAAAGATTGCTTCCGGTGGTGAATTATCAAGAATAATGCTGGCATTAAAAAGTATTTTTTCCAAACACCAAGGGATTACTTCGATTATTTTTGATGAGGTGGATACAGGTGTCAGTGGCCGTGTAGCCCAGTCAATGGCAGAAAAGATATATAAAATATCAAATGGTTCCCAAGTTCTCTGTATTACCCACTTGCCGCAAGTCGCGGCAATGGCGGATGCCCATCTATATATTTCCAAAGAAACAAAAGGGGATCGAACGGTTACCTCGATTTTGGAATTACAAACGGAAGAAAAAGTCAAAGAAGTGGCCCGGATGATTTCGGGGGTGGAAATTACCGAATTAACAAAGCAGCATGCCGGTGAATTGCTGCAATTGGCAAATCAAATGAAAGTTGGATCACATGAGTGATTCAGTATTGTCTGGCTTCAGCACCTAGCGACTAGCAAACTTCGCACTCCTCCACTACGATAAGTCAACATCAGCTCGTTCCTTGCTGAACGGGTGCTTTCGTTTTTCTATATGTAAAGCTATCCAAACGAGGATAGCTTTTTTCATCTTAAGAAGTTATAAATGATGATGTACAGGGCAAGATTATAACTGTAACCATAACTTTATTCAGAAGTTCATTCTACTGAAACAGGTAGAATACGACGAATAGTTAGGTTAATTCTGGGGCTAGTATGCCAGGCTGGATAAAGGTAAGCCTCTGGCGGATGCCTCAGATCTTTTATAGGAGTTATGGTGTGGGATAGGAGCGAGGAGAGTGAAATGATTGAAGCTAGAATGGATAAGAAAAATAGTGGGTTTAATTCTCCTAGTTGTTTTAATTGGTGTAGGCTTCCTAAAACCATTCCAAGAGTATGTTTCTATACCAAAAGAAATAACTCTTTTTGAAGGACAAGAAGCTACTGTAACATCATTACCTGTCTTTTCACAAACAAAAGAAAATGCCATTTATTCAATAGCTGAAAATGGCAAAAGAGCGCTTTCTATTAAAGGAGAAGAAAGCGGTGAAGAGAATATGTTGTTAGAAATGGCAGATTTCCCTGTAAAAAATGTTGACATAAAAATATTGCCTGATTTAAAGATCATTCCAGGCGGTCAATCAATAGGTGTTAAATTGAATACTCTCGGTGTTCTAGTCGTGGGCCATCACCTTATCGAAACAAAACAAGGTCCTAAATCTCCAGGTGAAGATGCAGGAATTAAAGTTGGAGATATTATTATGGAAATTAACAATGAGCCAATCCAACAAATGAGTGATGTTACCGGATTTGTTGAAGAGGCGGGTAAAAATGGGAAAGCTTTAAAATTAGTTGTGATGAGAGACGAAAAGAGGTTTGAAACTGAACTGAAGCCGATTAAAGCAAAACGTGAAGAAAAGTATCGAATGGGATTATTTATTAGAGATTCAGCAGCCGGGATTGGTACGATGACTTTTTACCATCCCAATTCCCAAAAATATGGGGCTCTTGGCCACGTTATTTCAGATATGGATACGAAAAAGCCGATTGTTGTTCATGATGGACAAATTGTTCGTTCTACCGTTACATCAATCGAAAAAGGGGCTAATGGAAGCCCAGGTGAAAAACTGGCCCGATTCTCAAATGAAAAAGACATCATTGGCAACATTAAAACAAATAGCCCGTTTGGGATTTTTGGTGAACTATCAAAAGATATTAAAAACGGAGTAATGGATACTCCACTGCCGATTGCTTTATCAAGTGAGGTTAAAGAGGGACCGGCAAAAATCTTAACAGTGGTTGGAGGGGACGAAGTCCAGGAATTCGATGTGGAAGTGGTCAGCTCGGTTCCGCAAAAATTTCCGGCTACAAAAGGGTTGGTCATAAAAATTTCCGATCCTGATTTACTTGAAAAAACTGGTGGAATCGTTCAAGGGATGAGTGGAAGTCCGATTATTCAAGACGGCAAAATTATCGGGGCAGTAACACACGTTTTTGTAAATGATCCCACTAGCGGATATGGTGTTCACATTGAATGGATGCTAAATGAGGCAGGAATTAACATTTATGCAGATTCGGCAAAAGAAGAGGATAAAAAAGCGAGCTAAAACAGCTCGCTTTTTTTCGACAAAGTTCTGTTTTGTTGATTGTCAAATATCATAAACGGTCGAAAAAGGGAGGATAATGAAGAAATATAAAGATAATGATGGGTTTTTATTATTTTTTTAAATTTTTAAAGGATTTTCCGTTGCATTGTCGAATCTTTCAGTTACAATGGAATTAAGGATAACGTAACTGAGGAGGAAATTTTTGTGCATAAAAAGATAAAGGTTTGTTTAGTGGATGATAATCGCGAGTTAGTTTCGCTTTTAGAGGAATACCTATCCAATCAGGATGATATAGAAGTAATTGGTGTAGCATATAATGGCCAGGAATGTTTGAACTTGTTAGAGGAACATGATCCGGATGTGCTTGTTTTAGATATTATTATGCCTCATTTAGATGGCTTAGCCGTCTTAGAAAGAATGCGTGACTTAAATAAGTCATCATTTCCAAATGTAATCATGCTTACAGCGTTCGGTCAAGAGGATGTTACGACAAAAGCAGTGGAACTTGGTGCCTCTTACTTTATATTAAAACCATTTGATATGGAAAACCTAGTGAATCATATTCGTCAAGTTTCTGGGAAAGCGACTACAATGGGTAAGCGCCCTGTCGTTTCAAGACCCGCTGTTGAGCCTAAGGCTAAAAGTCTTGATGCCAATATTACAAGTATTATCCATGAAATCGGAGTCCCAGCCCATATTAAAGGATACTTATATTTACGTGAAGCAATTTCGATGGTATACAGCGATATCGAGCTTTTAGGGTCGATTACTAAAGTATTATATCCTGATATTGCGAAAAAATATAATACGACTGCAAGCCGTGTTGAACGGGCGATTCGTCATGCAATTGAAGTGGCGTGGAGTCGTGGCAATATCGACTCAATTTCAAACCTTTTCGGCTACACAGTAAGCATGTCTAAAGCAAAGCCGACGAATTCTGAATTTATTGCGATGGTTGCGGATAAATTAAGATTAGAGCATATGGCTTCTTAAGGGGGTGTCAATTGACAGCCCTTTTTTACATTTACTGTATTAAATTTATTGATAATTATTGAAGTATTTGCCCATACACGATAAAATTATAGAAATATGGAAGCCTCCGGCGTATGCTACGGATTTTCAAAGGGATTTTTTCGAGCAGATCAAAGACTAAGAATGCCACTTCCTGTGGCAACGTCTTTGTGACCCACATCCTGTGGGCCTAAAAAATCCGGGCGCAAATACGCCAAGGCACATTTGATTATTATATAATAGGTGGTTGGAGAGAATGAAAGTTGCAAAATTTGGCGGAACATCTATGGCAAGTGCTGAACAATTAATTAAAGTAGCAAATATAGTAAAAGCAGACGAAGATAGAAAAGTAATCGTTGTCTCAGCTCCAGGGAAAAGATTTAAGGAAGATACAAAAACTACAGATTTGTTAATTGCTTTGGGAGAAAGCTGTCTCAAAGGTGAAAATACAGATGATAAGCTTACGGCAATCGTTAATCGCTATAAGGAAATAGCTGAAAATCTTAACTTATCAAATGAGATTATCAATGAAATTTCAGCGAATTTACATGAATTAATTCAAGCTGATCAAACAAATAAAGAGCGCTTCATGGATGGATTAAAAGCCAGCGGTGAAGATAATAGTGCAAAGCTTTTCGCATTTTTCTTAAATTCAACTGGTGTAGCCACTTCATATGTAAACCCAAAAGAAGCAGGAATTGTCGTCACAGATGATCCAGGAAATGCACAAACTTTACCTGAAACATATGAGAATCTTAAAAAACTAAAAAACCGTAAAGAAGTCATTGTTGTACCTGGTTTCTTTGGATTTTCACCTGAAGGAAACCTTGTTACATTTTCCAGAGGAGGTTCAGATATCACCGGATCAATCGTTGCTGCAGGTGTAGATGCTGAACTATATGAGAATTTCACTGATGTTGACTCAGTTTTTGTAGCAAATCCTAATATTGTTGATGATCCAAAAGAAATTAAGGAATTAACCTATAAAGAGATGCGCGAATTATCTTATGCCGGTTTTTCTGTTTTCCATGATGAGGCTTTAATTCCAGCCTTCCGTGCCTGTATTCCAGTATGCATTAAAAACACGAATAACCCTTCAGCACCTGGTACTTTCATTGTTGCTGAAAGAGACTTCTCAAAAGACCCTGTTGCAGGAATTGCAAGTGATACAGGATTTTGCAGTATCTATGTAAGCAAGTACTTAATGAATAGAGAAATTGGTTTCGGACGACGTTTATTGCAAATTTTAGAAGATGAAGAAATCTCTTATGAGCATATGCCATCGGGAATTGATGACACTTCCATCATCCTTCGCGAAAACCAATTATGTGATGAAAAAGAACAACGTGTGTTAGATCGTATTAAAACAGAATTAAATGTGGATACAATTTCTATTCGCCATAACCAAGCGATGATTATGGTTGTTGGAGAGGGCATGACAAGCTTTGTTGGTATTTCAGCAAAAGCTACAGCCGCGTTTGCTCGTGCAGGGGTTAATATTGAAATGATTAACCAAGGTTCTTCAGAGGTAAGCATGATGTTTGCCGTTGCAGAGTCAGATGCACCGAAAGCTGTAGTAGCGTTATATAATGAATTTTTTACAGAAGTGGCCAATCAAGAGGAACTTCCATTAGTTTTAAGATAATTAGAAAAGCGCAAGCGCCCGTTCAGCGAAGTTTACTAGTCGCTGGGCGCTAGAGCTAGACAGTGAAACAAAAGGTCGTTAGCGATTTAGCTAACGACCTTTTGTTAATCCGGTTTCAGTGCCAAGCGACCAGTGGACTTCGCTGAACGGGCATCTACACTTTCTTGTTCTGAAACTTTGGCTGAAGTTTTTTCCTTTTTTTATCTCGGTAAAAAATAAAACCAGCTACAAATAGTAACCCTAACAAAAATAATAGAAGTCCGATTAAAAATTGCAGCCATAAAAATGGTATATGGAATTGTTCAATACCAAAGATCGTATCGCGCATTAGCTTAAAGCCTAATACGGCAAGACATCCAGGTATTGCTACTATTAATAAAGCAATTAGTCGGCTCATATCAAATCCCTTTCAATATCAACTTCATAATGAAATAAGTATAACACGGGATAATAAAAGAATTAAGATAAAAAACATTGATTTTTTTTCATTTATTAGAGATGATAATTTAAATGAAGAATTTTGCACGATTATTTCCTAAGGGGTGAAATAAAATGCAAAACCTTAACCAATCCAATGTTCATGCGAAAATGTTGGAGGCGATCATCCAATCATCTGATGAAGCGATCTCTGTTGTTGACGAGCATGGAACTGGCATTATCATTAATCCCGCTTATACTAGATTAACCGGTCTAACAAGGGAACAGGTTGTCGGGCAGCCAGCAACGGCGGATATTTCAGAGGGAGAAAGTATGCACTTTAAGGTATTGCAGACAAGAAAGCCTGTTCGAGGAGTTAGAATGAAGGTAGGTCCGAATGGGAGAGATGTACTTGTCAATGTTGCTCCTATTATCGTTGATGGGGTTTTAAAAGGCAGCGTTGGCGTCATCCGCGATGTTTCTGAAATCCAAGCATTAACAGAAGAACTGCATAGGGCAAGGCAAATCATTCGTACATTGGAAGCAAAGTATACGTTTGAAGATATTATTGGTTCCTCGGATGAGATGCACTTTGCGATTGAACAAGCTAAACTAGGTGCCAAAACCCCGGCAACTGTCCTTTTAAGAGGGGAATCTGGGACAGGAAAAGAGCTTTTTGCCCATGCGATACATAACGCAAGCAATCGTAAGTACAATAAGTTTATTCGTGTCAATTGTGCAGCCATATCGGTTTCACTATTGGAAAGTGAATTGTTCGGATATGAAGAAGGTGCATTTTCAGGTGCAAAACGAGGCGGCAAGCGGGGATTATTTGAGGAAGCGAACAATGGCAGCATTTTTCTGGATGAAATTGGTGAATTATCTACAGAAACTCAAGCGAAACTACTAAGAGTGTTGCAAGAAAATGAAATTGTAAGGGTTGGTGGGACAAAACCAATATCCATTAATGTTCGCGTAATAGCCGCTACTAATGTAAATCTTGAAAAAGGTATGGCCGAAGGTCGAATTCGTGAAGACTTGTATTATCGAATAAATAAGCTTCCAATTCAAATCCCGCCACTGCGTGGTCGCAAAGAGGATTTACCGTTATTAAGCTACCATCTTCTAAAAAAAATAAATCAAGACTATGGGAGAAATGTTGAAGGTTTAACCGATGCTGCCCTTGAGTATTTATCTAGTTATGATTGGCCAGGGAATGTAAGAGAGCTCGAAAACATTTTGGGAAGAGCGATTATTAATATGAACTTTAATGAAGTTATCGTTGATGTTCATCATATTCCCCATTTAGAGACAAAAGTGATGAATAAGCAAGAGACAAACTTCCCGCTAGAAATTAAGTTAGAAAATTCAAGGACATTGTCCGAAATGATTGAAGATTTTGAAGCAAAAGTAATCTATTTTGAATTAAATAAAAATAAGGGGAATAAAACAAAGACTGCAAAAGAATTAGGAATTTCCCTTAGAAACTTATATTACAAAATTGAAAAGTATAAAATTGCATATAATGGCATGCAATAGATTGCGTGTTTGCATGTTTTTGCATTGTTAGGAAACTAATAAATAAAGCGCTTTCAACATTAGGCGATTGGCATGTTATTTGCATCTATAAAAAGTAAAACTAAAGGTGGAAGTAAAATGGAAATTTTCAATTACATGGAAAAGTATGATTACGAGCAATTGATTTTTTGCCAAGATAAGCAGTCAGGTTTAAAAGCGATCATCTGTATACATGATACTACCCTTGGACCGGCGCTGGGCGGAACGCGGATGTGGACCTATGAATCAGAGGAAGCGGCTATTGAAGATGCGTTGCGTTTAGGGAAAGGCATGACATATAAAAACGCTGCGGCTGGTTTGAATTTGGGCGGTGGAAAAACTGTCATCATCGGTGACTCTAAAAAAGATAAGAATGAAGCTATGTTCCGGGCATTTGGAAGGTATATTCAAGGTTTAAATGGACGATATATTACTGCTGAAGATGTCGGAACAACAGTGGCGGATATGGATTTGATTCATGAGGAAACAGATTATGTAACGGGTATTTCTCCTGCTTTTGGATCGTCAGGGAATCCGTCACCGGTAACGGCTTATGGCGTATATCGCGGTATGAAGGCCGCCGCTAAGGATGCATTTGGAACGGATTCGTTGGAAGGAAAAACAATATCTATTCAGGGTGTGGGCAGTGTTGCTTATACATTATGTGAGTACTTGAATAATGAAGGTGCCAATCTGATTGTTACAGATATTAATAAAGATGCAGTAATGCGGGCTGTTCATAATTTTGGTGCAAAGGCTGTCGACCCAAGTGATATTTACAGTGTAGACTGTGATATCTATTCGCCATGTGCACTTGGCGCGACGATTAATGATCAGACGATCCCTCAATTAAAGGCAAAGGTCATTGCTGGTTCTGCTAATAATCAACTAAAGGACGAACGTCATGGCGACCAGCTTCACGAGTTAGGTATTGTTTATGCACCAGATTATGTAATAAATGCTGGGGGCGTTATTAATGTAGCCGATGAACTTTATGGATATAACAGAGATCGTGCCATGAAAAAGGTGGAAATGATCTATGATAATATTGCGAAAGTAATTGAGATTTCAAAGCGGGATGGAATTCCAACGTATAAAGCTGCTGACCGGCTGGCTGAGGAACGGATTGAAAGAATGCGTCATTCTCGCAGCCAATTTTTGCAAAATGACAAACATATTTTAAGTCGTCGAAAATAAACAAGTAATATAAGCTAAAATAGGGGGAGAAATGATGGCAACAGAATATGATCTAGTTATACTTGGCGGTGGACCGGGTGGCTATGTTGCAGCGATTAGAGCTGCGCAACTTGGGTTAAAAACAGCCATTGTTGAAAAAGGAAAACTAGGTGGAACGTGTCTGCACCAAGGCTGTATTCCAAGTAAAGCACTACTCCGAAGTGCAGAAGTGTATGCAACAGCAAAACGCGGTGAAGAATTTGGCGTCATCTTATCTGATGTTAAGCTTGACTTTCCAAAAGTACAGGATCGTAAACAAAAAATCATTGATCAACTTGTTCGCGGAATAGAACACTTAATGAAAAAAGGAAAAATTGATATCTATGAAGGGTTTGGTCGAATTCTTGGACCGTCTATTTTTTCACCAACTCCAGGTACTATTTCTGTAGAAATGAACAGTGGTGCGGAAAATGAAATGCTAATTCCGAAAAATGTAATTATCGCAACGGGCTCAAGACCAAGGTCTTTGCCTAGTTTAGAAATTGACGGAAAATATGTAATGACCTCTGATGAAGCTTTAGCGATGGAAAGTCTGCCAAGCTCCATGATCATCGTAGGCGGTGGTGTAATTGGCATTGAGTGGGCATCCATGCTATCTGATTTCGGTGTAGCTGTTACGGTTATAGAGTATGCAGATCGTATAATTCCAACTGAAGACCATGAAGTTTCGAAAGAAATGCAACGAATTATGAAAAAGAAGAAAATCAAAATAGTGACAGGTGCGAAAGTTCTGCCCGAAACACTTGTAAAAGATAACGGCGTAACGATTGCAGCTGAAATTAAAGGCGAACAAAAAACATTCTCAGCTGATACAATGTTAGTTTCTGTTGGCCGACAGGCAAATGTTGAGGATATTGGTTTACAAAACACCTTGATTGAAATTGAAAAAGGTGCAATTCTTACAAATCAATTTTATCAAACAAAGGAATCCCATATTTATGCGATCGGGGATGTAATTGGTGGTTTACAACTGGCCCATGTTGCTTCACATGAAGGAATCGTTGCGGTTGAGCATCTGACGGGAGAAAATCCAAGCCCAATTGACTATTCCCTGATTTCAAAATGTATTTATTCGAATCCAGAAGTTGCGAGCGTGGGCTACACAGAAGAGGAAGCCAAGGCAAAAGGATATAATGTAAAAACAGGGAAATTTATGTTTAAGGCCATTGGTAAAGCACTTGTTTTCGGAGAATCAGACGGCTTTGTCAAACTAGTGGCAAATTGCGATACGGACGACCTTTTAGGTGTCCATATGATCGGCCCGCATGTAACGGAAATGATTTCTGAAGCTGGCCTTGCTAGAGTTTTAGATGCAACACCATGGGAGATTGCCCATACCATTCACCCGCATCCAACATTATCAGAAGCAATCGGAGAGGCGGCATTAGCAGTTGATGGAAAGGCAATACATGGATAGAAAAGCGGCGGCCACACGATTAGCGCCGTTCGGACTGGACTGAGCCGGAGGAGATAAAGGAAACACGTCGAACGAATGTGAGACGATGTTGACTTATCGTACGGAGGCGGGGGAAGTTTTTCGAGTCGCTGGGCGCTGAAGCTAGACATTGACACTACTATTATAAGGGGGAAACTCACATGGCGGAAAATCGTCATCAATCACTTGGCTTAAGTGACGAAACTGTTTTGGAAATGTTTGCAACGATGGTTTTAGCTCGGAAAATTGATGAACGTATGTGGTTATTAAATCGTGCTGGAAAAATCCCATTTGTTATTTCTTGCCAAGGACAGGAAGCCGCACAAGTTGGAGCTACCTTTGCGTTAGACCGAAATAAAGATTATGTTCTACCCTACTATCGGGACATGGGTGTTGTGCTTACATTCGGGATGACAGCGAAGGACATTATGCTTTCTGGATTTGCAAAAGCGGAAGATCCAAACTCTGGAGGACGGCAGATGCCAGGACATTTTGGAATGAAGAAAAATCGAATAGTAACTGGTTCTTCCCCGGTAACGACTCAAGTGCCGCATGCTGTCGGTATCGCTCTTGCAGGAAAGATGGAGGGAAAAGATTTAGTATCCTTTGTTACTTTTGGCGAAGGTTCTTCAAACCAAGGAGATTTTCATGAAGGTGCCAACTTTGCAGGTGTTCATAAACTGCCAGTAATTTTTATGTGCGAAAATAATAAATATGCGATTTCTGTTCCTATTGAAAAACAATTATCTTGTGAAAAAGTATCGGACCGGGCCATCGGCTATGGTATGCCTGGGGAAACAGTTGATGGAAATGATCCGCTCACGGTATATGAAGCTGTTAAACGTGCTGCTGACAGAGCAAGGAGAGGTGAAGGACCTTCCCTTATTGAAACGGTTTCATATCGGTTAACGCCACATTCCAGTGACGATGACGATAGAACGTATCGTTCACGGGAAGAAGTTGAGGAATCTAAGAAAAAAGACCCGCTCATTACTTTTTCTTCTTATTTAAAAGATATAGGTATTTTATCAGATACGTTAGAGAAAGAGATCTTCGAAAATATTCAAAGCGTTGTAGATGATGCGACTGAATATGCAGAAAAAGCTCCATATGCTAATCCGGAAGAGGCTTTAAAATATGTGTATGGAGAATAGGAGGAGAGAATATGGCGATTAAGTCATACATCGAGGCTGTAACGACCGCACTCTATGAGGAAATGAAACGTGACGAAAAGGTCTTTGTTTTAGGTGAAGACGTAGGTAAAAAAGGCGGCGTTTTTAAGGCGACTATCGGACTTTATGATGAATTTGGTGAAAATAGAGTCATTGATACTCCGCTTGCAGAATCCGCAATCGTTGGGGTTGGAGTAGGCGCTGCCATGTACGGTCATCGTCCAGTTGCTGAAATACAATTTGCTGATTTTATTATGCCAGCCATCAATCAAATCATTTCTGAAGCAGCTAAAATCCGCTATCGCTCCAATAATGATTGGAACTGCCCATTGGTTATTCGCGCACCATATGGAGGTGGCGTCCATGGTGCTCTTTATCATTCACAATCGGTTGAGGCCGTCTTTGCCAATCAACCTGGATTAAAAATTGTGATGCCATCAACGCCGTATGATGTGAAGGGACTATTAAAAGCTGCGATTCGTGATGATGACCCTGTCATCTTTTTTGAACATAAACGTGCATACAGACTTATAAAAGGTGAAGTTCCTGATGACGATTATGTATTACCGATTGGAAAAGCGGATGTTAAGCGTGAAGGTGATGACATTACGGTGATCACCTACGGTTTATGTGTTCACTTCGCTTTACAAGCAGCCGAAAAACTTGCTAATGAAGGAATATCAGCACAGGTTCTGGATTTACGTACGGTTTATCCATTAGATCAAGAAGCTATTATAGAATCTGCATCGAAAACAGGAAAAGTGTTATTAGTAACCGAAGACAATAAAGAAGGAAGTATATTAAGTGAAGTTGCAGCTATTATCGCTGAACATTGCCTGTATGACTTAGATGCACCAATCATGCGCCTTGCTGGTCCGGATGTTCCGGCCATGCCATATGCACCAACAATGGAAAAGTTCTTCATGGTAAACCCGGATAAGGTTGAAAAAGCAATGAAAGAGCTAGCAGAGTATTAACTTTATTCAGCAGGCTGGCAAATACGCGAAGGCGCATTTGATAATAGGAGGTTTTTCATGTGGCTGTAGAAAAAATCACAATGCCGCAATTAGGTGAAAGTGTAACCGAGGGTACCATTAGTACTTGGTTAGTTAAACCCGGCGATAGTGTAAAAAAATATGACCCACTAGCAGAAGTTCAAACAGACAAAGTAAATGCAGAAATTCCTTCCTCATTTGCAGGAGTAGTGAAAGAGCTTGTAGCAAGTGAAGGAGATACGCTTTCGGTCGGGGAGATTATCTGTTATATTGACACAGAGGAAAGTGGAGAAAATGTAGTAAAGGTATCCGCAAGTCCAAGTCCCGAGCAAACGGTAAATGAAGAACAACCAAATAAATATCGCTATTCTCCAGCCGTTTTAAAAATGTCTCAGGAGCATAATATAGATCTTGAGAGAGTAGACGGCACGGGTAAGGGCGGCCGCATTACGAGGAAGGACCTTCAGAGACTAATAGAATCCGGTAATATACTAAAAGTCGGAGAACCGCAACAACGACCATTATCTGAATCGGCCATAGAGCTAGCTGGGATAAAGCAGGCAGAAGCTATTCCAGTAGCACCAGTGCAATCCACAGCAGGAGATATTGAAATCCCAGTTTCAGGGGTAAGAAAGGTAATTGCAACAAATATGCTTCGGTCTAAACATGAAATACCACATGCATGGACAATGGTAGAAGTAGATGTTACTGACTTAGTAGCTTTTAGAGATGCAATTAAGGATGACTTTAAGAAAAAAGAAAGCTTTTCTTTAACCTATTTTGCCTTTTTCGTAAAAGCTGTTGCGACTGCCCTTAAGGAATATCCAATTATCAATTCTACTTGGGCAGGAGATAAAATTATTCAAAAGAAAGATATTAATATTTCAATCGCCGTTGCAACTGATAATGCTTTATATGTACCTGTTTTAAAAAACGCTGATGAAAAATCAATTAAAGGCATTGCTCGGGAAATAACTGAGTTGGCACAAAAGGTGCGCACAGGAAAACTTACGCCAACTGATATGCAAGGAGGAACCTTCACCGTAAACAATACAGGTTCTTTCGGTTCCGTGCAATCTATGGGAATTATTAATTATCCGCAAGCGGCCATATTACAAGTGGAATCAATCGTTAAACGTCCGGTTATCATGAATGGTGGAATGTTTGCTGCCCGTGATATGGTAAACCTTTGTATGTCACTTGACCACCGTGTTTTAGACGGGCTTGTATGTGGACGTTTCCTTGCAAGAGTAAAGGGATTATTAGAAAATATTTCGAAAGATCCTTCATCAATTTATTAACTAAAAAGTCGTGGGAGCAATTTCCACGACTTTTTGTATTTCCAATTCCTACAACACTTTGGAAAAGGTTACTAACAATCATAGTGTGATTTTGATACCATTAATCCGAAAAAAGCAGCAAAAGTATTAAATCCGTTGATTATATAACCTCACTTCTATGATAGAATATTTATTGAATAATAGCGTCAAAATGGGAGGAAGCCATATGATTAGGTGGTTTTGGAAGGGAAATCGGGAGTCTTCTCCTGAATTAGAAGCTATTCAGCAATTAAAAGAACAAAACAGCATTTTTGAAGAACAGTATAAAGTATTGACCGAGCAAGTGACCAAATTAAGCCGTTTACAATATAAAACAAGCAAAGATACGCAAGAAAAAATGGGTCAACTGCACGAGTCTGTAAATACTCTTATTGAAAAACAAGAAAATGACACCGACGATAAAGTGCAGCGCATTTATCAAATGGAAGTAAAAATGAATGAGATGATACATTCACTTATTCGCTGGTTGGATGATCTCGATATCCTTTATACACGATTGGCAGGCGAGGAACAGGAAGCATGGAGCAAGATATTGAATGGGTGGAGCAAGGATATTTTAGTTCGATTAGAGGGTTTAGGTATTCATGAGTTACAAGTGCTTGGCACTAGCTTTGATCCAATCGTAGCAGAAGCTATGGCAACAATACCCAAAAAAGAAGCGGCAATGAAATACAAAGGCTTTTCAGCACTAGAATTGACTTCCTATCAGATTGTTGAAGTATTGCAAAGAGGATTTAGATGGGAAGATGGCAGTTTGTTGCGGAAAGCACAAGTTATTACAATAGAAAAGGATGGTTTTTATGAAGAATAATAATTTTCGGCCAATTGTTGGCATCGATCTCGGTACGACTAATTCAGCTGTTGCCTATATACATAATGGAAAACCAGAAATTATTGAATCACAGGAAGGGAAAAGAATTATTCCTTCTGTTGTTCTTATTGACCTTAAGGGGAATATTATTGTTGGTGAAGATGCCAGATCAGGACTTGTTGCTATGCCTGATCGTTCCATTGCTGCGGTCAAACGGCAAATGGGATCGGACAAACCGATTTCAATCGCGGGACAAGCCCTGCTTCCCGAAGAAGCATCAGCTCTCATTATAAAAGAATTGAAGAGACATGTTGATGCGCTATATGGTGAAGGTGAGAAGGAAGCGGTGATTACGGTTCCTGCTTATTTTACAGATGAACAACGCCGGGCAACGAAGGAGGCTGGTGAGCTCGCAGGTTTTGCGGTCGAACGGATTATTAATGAACCCACTGCGGCAGCGCTTGCCTATGGACTTGATCATATGGATGAAGATGGGGTTTACCTTGTTTATGATCTTGGGGGTGGAACATTTGATGTGTCTGTTGTTGAAATGATGAATGGATTGCTTGAGGTTAAAGCATCAACTGGCAATCGCCAGTTAGGTGGGGAAGACTTTGACTGGAAAGTCGTTGATTTTTTATCTGAAAAAATAATAGGCGATGCAGGTGTTGACCCTCGCGAAGATATCAGGGCAAAGGCACTGCTGAAGGATGAAGCGGAAAAAGTTAAAAAACAACTAAGTGAAAACACTTCAGTTACAGTTGAGCTGCCATTGGTAACAGTTAAGGATAATAAACCAGTTGGTATTTCGACAGAGATTACACGTGAGCAATTTATCGCTTTAATTGATAATCAATTACAAGAAACAATTGAAAGTATATATGCCGTTTTAAAAGATGCCGGGCACAGTCCGCAGGAAATTGACGAAATTCTATTAGTTGGCGGTTCCACAAGAATTCCTAGGGTGGCTGAGTTAATAAGGGAATTATTTGGTAAAGAGCCACGAACAGATGTGCATCCAGACGAAGCGGTTGCCTTAGGTGCTGCAGTTCAAGCGGGCTTGAAATCAGGAGCATTATCGGAAAGTGGGCTTGTTGCTACTGATGTAGCCCCATTTTCAATGGGGATTGCTGTATTAAAAGAGTGGAAAGGCCTTACCCAACGTCCAGGAGGTTTTGCGCCGATTATTCCTAGAAATACAACGATTCCTGTTACAAGGACGGAAAAATTCGGTACATCAGCACCAGGACAAACAGCGGTATCAATTGAAATTTATCAAGGTGAACATGAGTGGGTAAAGCATAATCATCGTCTAGGTGAGTTTTTGCTGGAAGGAATACCAGAGAATGTCAATAAGCAAGAAGAGGTTGATGTGACATTCCGCTATAATTTGAACGGAATTCTTGAGGTGTCAGCGAAGTGTGTATCGACAGGCAAGGAAATGAGTGTCGTTGTGCAGGATGCATTACGTCGTGATTCAAATGAATCTTTCCAAGAAAGTGTCCAACGCCTCGAAAATTTATGGAAAAATGCTGACGCAGATGATATTGGAGACGACGAGATCGGGTATGCTGATGAAGATTGGAAAATGATAGATGATTTGTTGGATGAAGCAGCCTTAGGAAAAAGCGATATTGATGCGGACTATGAGAGCGGGGAGTTGACTCCGACAGTTCTTGAAGAAGAGGCATTCCAATTGCGAGAGCGAGCATTAAATTTATTGGATAAAATAGATGAAAGTGCCCGAAATAAGGTACGGATGGTTATTGATTTACTTGAAGCAGCCATTACTGAAAATGATGTTGAGCAATTGGAGAAAGCGATTGATGAAGCTACTGATGCATTAATTGATCTTGAATTATAGCCTGTAAGGATGGGAGAATAAATGGAAACAATAAAGCCGAGAAAGAAAAGACGAAGCAAGCCAAAAATAGAAAACCATTATAAAGTGTTAGGTCTTCGTTCAAATAGTAGGCCTGAAAGAATTAAGGAAAATTATATTAAACTTGTAAAAGAATTTCCGCCAGAACAGCATCCTGAAGAATTCGAACGAATTAGAAGAGCGTATGAAATACTGCGAGATCCGATCAAACGCCAGGAATACGATTTAGTACGGAAGTTTGGAGGCTCACTCGAACAAATAGCGGAACAAGCATTTGAATATATACAACAGGAAAACTGGGATAAAGCAGAGGCGTTATTTTTTGATATTCTAAAAGTGGCACCTGATATGATAGGTGCCCGCATGGGATTAGCGCAAATATATATTGCGAAAGAGGATTTAATGAGCTTTGATCAACAAGTACAACTTCTGTTTGAGGGTGCAAGAACAGAAGAGGAAAAAGCAAGTGTACTTGCAATGAAGGCAAAAATGCTTAACGATATGGATTATTCAGAAGAAGCACTTGATGTATTGAGTTTGTTAAGTGAAACATATCCTGATAATACCGACCCATATAGAATCATCTATATTCAAGTTTATCAAGCGTTGGGTCGAGAAGAAGCAGCCTTGAAGCTATTTGATTTGGAAATTGCAGCTATAGAGGATGAAGAACCCGATTACATCTTCCTTTTTATCGAATGGATCAATACAATGATCTATTTAGAAAAGTGGCAACTGACGGATAAAGTTCAAAAAAGGGTGCGAAAATTTTTAAAGTCTATAACTGATGAAGATGATAAACTTATGGTGACAAGCTCGCTTATTAATGAATATGAAAACTATTTAGAAGGTAATCATTTTAGAGGTGCATCTTTTTATATGGATCTTCTTCATTTTATGGTTCCAAAGCATCCTTTTGTAATTGAGAACAAAGCTAACGTACAGGAGCTTTCGCGTATTCAAAAGGAAATCGATCGGTTTTTTGATGATGGAGAAATGTTTCCATTGGTTTCTACTCAAGCGTTGACTTGGTTTTATGAAGAAATCGGAAATGAAGAAATCGTTGCACAATATAAAAGTATGATCCCATTTGAAATATGGCAGGAGCTCGAACAATTAGATGAGGAATTTGCAGCAGGAATCAAACGGATACAAAAAAAATATCCGCTTATTTATCGCCGCTATAAGAAAGACTGGGATAAGTTATTTGCAGAAAAGACGTCTAATCTAAACCGTGAAGTACGAAGACGGTTAAAGTAAAGTTAAACAAAAGATGGAAAGTAAGATTTGTAATCTCATTTAAGCTCTATTCTGAATGGATCGGTTTTTTTATACTTAATGAAACAAACTGGTCGACATTTTTCCGTTGTTATCTGACACTTTTCTACAAATTACTGCTGAATCGAACTGTTAGCTAAAGTGGATTATTGTAACATGCAGTTATTTATAATACTATATAATTAGGTTTCAACTTTTAGAAAATTAAAATAAAGGTTAGTTACCTTTTTTAAAAGGAAAGGGGTGGAGGTATCCCTGAAAAGGGATGTGATTTTATGGAAAAAGAAAAAGAGTTAAAGTTTGATTTAAAGAAGTTTTGCGAATTTCCTTTTCCTGATGTTCAGAAATGGAAGGAAACAGCCCAAGAGTCGCTAAAAGGAAAATCATTTGAAACTCTAATGACGAAAACGTACGAAGGCATTGAACTTAAGCCATTGTACGTACAAAAGGATGTTGAAAATCTCTCCCATGTAAATGATCTGCCTGGTGAAGGCTCATTTGTTAGAGGGGCAGACTATCTCAGAAATTCCGCAAATGCTTGGGATATCGCCCAAGAAATAACGGGAAGAAGTGCAAAGCAATTTAATAAGGCTCTCATCGAAGACCTTGAGCGTGGACAAACTATGGTAAATTTAGTTGTCGACGAAGCTACAAAAAGAGGATATGACGCGGATGAAGCTGAAAGAGATTTAGTCGGTTTAAACGGTGTACCTGTTGCTTCCATTAATGAGCTTCGTGATGCATTAGCAAACATCGACCTAAAAGAACACCGTTTGTTCATGCAAACGGGCATCAGCACACTTCCGGTATATGCAGGCCTCATTGCATACGCAAAGGAACAAGATATTAATATACAAGAATTAGTTGCGTTCATCGGATTGGATCCAATTGGAGCAATTGCTGCTACGGGTCAATCTAAGCTAGGTATTAAAAGATTCTATAATACAATGGCACAGTTAGCAAAATGGTCCCATAAGAATTCTCCAAATGTTAAAACAATTTATATTCAAGGTGAGCTTTACCATAATGCTGGCGGAAGTGCGACAGAAGAATTAGCGTTTGCGCTGGCAACAGGTGTTGAATATATAAATGAAATGCTTGATCGAGGATTAGAAATTGATGTTATAGCTAACCAAATGTATTTTTCATTTGCTGTCGGTTCCAATGTATTTATGGAAATTGCAAAGCTTCGTGCTGCCAGAATGCTATGGTCAAAAATTGTGGAAAGCTTTGGCGGTACAAAACAGGCACAAAAAATGTATATCCATGTTCGATCTTCAAACTGGACAAAAACAGTCTATGACCCGTATGTGAATATGCTTAGAACAACTACAGAGGCATTTGCTGGTGCTGTTGGTGGAGCGAATAGTATGCATGTCTCTCCATTTGATGAGGCTATTAGAGCGGATGATACGTTCTCGCGTCGCATTGCCCGAAATACACAAATCATTCTCCAGGAAGAATCATTGTTGAATCAAATTGTTGACCCTGCTGGTGGGTCCTGGTACGTTGAGTCTTTAACTGATGCAGTAGCTAGTAAGGCTTGGGAGCTGTTCCAAGAGGTTGAAAAGAACGGTGGAATGTATGAAGCTTTAACAGCCGGATTAATTCAACAAAAAGTAAGGGCTACAGCAAATCAGAAGAAAAATAATATTGAATATCGTAAAGACCGGATTGTTGGAACCAATATGTACCCAAATCTTAATGAAAAACCATTACAGGTTCGAGAAGCAATCGAAGATTTCAAAACTTCCCTAATTGAAGAATTAAAAGCCCAAAAAGCAGCCAAGCGTGAAGACGTTATAAAAGCATTGGAGGAAGTACAAGCCGCTGTTTCGAATGAGGGACAGTTGGTTCCGGCATTTATCAATGCAGCAGCAATGGGTGCAACGGTTGGCGAAATGATCGATCAATTAGCCGAAAATTGTAAAGGGGAAGAAGTTGAGAAATTAACGTTCCAACGTGGTACTGAGGGCTTTGAACAATTAAGACAAGCTTCAGAAAGCTATAAAGAAAAAAACAGCCAATATCCAAAGGTTTTCTTTGCGAATCTTGGGTCCATTCCAAAACATAAAGCGCGTGCTGATTTTTCAGCTGGATTCTTCGCCGCAGGCGGATTTGAGTCTGTAACAACCTCAGGATTTGCATCTAGTGAAGAAGCTGTTAAAGCAGCCTTGGAATCTGGTATTGATATCGTTACGATTTGTGGTACAGACGAGCAATATGAAGAATTTGTACCAGCGATTACCAAAGAATTGAAAAGTAATAATAAAGAAATTTATATTTTTGTAGCTGGAAAACCTGCGCCAGAGCTTGAGAGCCAATATGTTGAAGCTGGTGTTGATGAATTTATCCATGCTAAGTCGAATTGTTATCAAACTCTTGCCAGACTTCAAGAGCGTAAGGGGGTAAACTAATATGAGCAAAAGATTAGATTTTACTCAGATTTCCTATCAATCAGAACCAACCCAGGTGGATTTGCAAAACTGGAAAAAACAAGTTGAAAAGACGATTGACGGCTCGTTCGATGACTTGCTTTTTAATACAAATGAACAAATCAAAGTGAAACCGATGTATTCGAGGGAAGACATTGTTGATAACGATTATATCGATTACATGCCTGGTATTCCTCCATACTTAAGGGGTCCTTATCCAACGATGTATGTTGCACGTCCATGGACAGTGCGCCAATATGCGGGATTTTCTACAGCGGAAGAAAGTAATGCCTTTTACCGCCGGAATTTAGCAGCAGGACAAAAGGGACTTTCAGTAGCCTTTGACTTAGCGACCCACCGTGGTTATGATTCCGACCATCCGCGTGTAGTTGGAGATGTAGGAAAAGCAGGGGTTGCCATTGATTCTATTTTGGATATGAAAATACTGTTTGATGGAATTCCGCTTGATCAAATGTCAGTTTCAATGACAATGAATGGCGCTGTTTTACCGATCATGGCATTCTACATTGTAACTGCTGAAGAACAAGGTGTAAAACCTGAACAGCTTTCTGGAACGATCCAGAATGATATTTTAAAAGAATATATGGTGCGTAATACTTATATTTATCCACCGGAAATGTCAATGAGGGCCATTGCGGATATTTTTGAATATACATCCCAGTTCATGCCTAAATTTAATTCCATTAGTATTTCCGGATACCATATGCAAGAAGCTGGTGCCCCAGCTGATATTGAGCTTGCTTATACACTGGCTGATGGTGTCGAATATGTTCGAACAGGATTAAAAGCGGGCATTGATATTGATAAATTTGCGCCTCGCCTATCTTTCTTCTGGGCTATTGGTATGAACTATTTCATGGAAGTTGCGAAGATGAGAGCAGGTCGTTTAATTTGGGCTAAATTAATGAAGCCATTCAATCCGAAAAATCAAAAATCTTTAGCTCTGCGTACACATTCGCAAACATCTGGTTGGAGCTTAACAGAGCAGGATCCATTTAATAACGTAACTCGTACTTGTGTGGAAGCGATGGCGGCAGCACTTGGCCATACGCAATCCTTGCATACGAACGCATTGGATGAAGCGATAGCCTTGCCAACAGATTTTTCAGCACGTATTGCTCGTAATACGCAGCTATATTTACAAGACGAAACAGGAATATGTAATGTCATTGATCCTTGGGCTGGTTCCTATTATGTGGAATATTTAACTGGAAAACTAGTTGAGCGTGCATGGAATCATATCGAGGAAGTTGAAAAGTTAGGTGGAATGGCGAAAGCGATTGAAACAGGGCTTCCAAAAATGAGAATTGAAGAAGCAGCTGCCCGTCGCCAAGCCCGGATTGATTCAGGAGTAGAATCCATTATCGGGGTCAATAAATACCGATTAGATAAAGAAGACCCAATTGATATTTTAGAAGTGGATAACACAGCCGTGCGTGAGCAGCAACTGGAAAGATTAAAGCAGCTTCGTGAAAACCGCGATGAGGCAAAAGTTCAAGCGGCACTTGAAGCATTAACAAAAGCAGCAGAAACAGGTGAAGGAAATTTATTAGCTTTATCTGTTGAGGCAGCACGCGTACGGGCATCCTTAGGTGAAATCTCTGATGCGATTGAAAGGGTATCAGGTCGACATAAAGCGATCATCCGCTCAATCAGTGGGGTGTACGGGGCAGAGTTCAGTGATGAAGAGATCATTAATAATGTTAAGCAAATGACAGATGAATTTGCCGAGAAAGAAGGTAGACGTCCGCGTATTATGGTTGCGAAAATGGGACAGGATGGACACGACCGTGGCGCAAAGGTTGTCGCAACAGCATTTGCTGATTTAGGATTTGATGTCGATGTCGGTCCGCTATTCCAAACTCCAGAGGAAACGGCACAACAAGCAGTTGAAAACGATGTTCACGTTATTGGAATGAGTTCCCTTGCGGCAGGGCATAAAACTTTGCTTCCTCAATTAATGGCTGAACTAAAACGTTTAGGTCGTGAAGACATTATCGTCGTTTGTGGTGGAGTAATCCCTGCTCAAGATTATGAATATTTATATGAGCAAGGGGCGACTGCCATCTTTGGACCAGGCACGGTTATTCCTGTATCCGCACAAAAGGTAATGGAAGAAATTAATCGCCGTATCAATGAGACTGAGGATGTGTTTTAATTTATGACGGGGGATGTCCGGGAAAACAGACCAGAATGGGTGCCTGAAAATGCAACAAAAGGCTTTACCACGAAGGTTATGAAGGGTGTGGAAGGTGGCCATGACGGCTTCAATACGAGCGTTACAAAACCACAAACTCCGCCGGAGACACCAGTAAAACGGGGTCTGTCTTTAGAAGAAGTTGTAAATGGTGTATTAAATAATGATCGTTCAATACTGGCCCGAGCAATCACACTTGTGGAAAGCAATGCCTATAAACATATCGAAAAGGCGCAACAAATTCTTAATCGCATACTCCCATATACGGGCAAGGCGCTTAGAATAGGTATTACAGGGGTTCCAGGTGCTGGCAAAAGCACATTTATTGAAGCACTTGGTTGCTATCTATGCGATCTTGGATTGCGTGTTGCTGTCTTGGCGGTAGATCCCTCAAGCAGTATTACTGGCGGTAGCGTTCTTGGTGATAAAACGCGAATGGAAAAGCTATCCCGAGAGAAAAATGCCTTTATTCGCCCTTCCCCATCAGGCGGGACCCTTGGTGGTGTTAATCGAAAAACAAGAGAAACGATGCTTTTATGTGAGGCTGCAGGGTATGATGTTATTTTAATTGAAACAATTGGTGTCGGCCAAAGTGAAGTTGTTGTCCGTTCAATGGTTGATATGTTTGCCTTAATTGTATTAACCGGTGCAGGTGATGAGCTTCAAGGTATGAAAAAAGGTGTTATGGAACTTGCTGATATTATCATTGTAAATAAAGCGGACGGTGATAATGAGCAAAAAGCGTTCATTGCCCAAAAAGAGTACAATCAAATCTTGCATTACCTCAGACCGGCGACAGAGGGATGGGAAACAAAAGCCTTCACTTGTTCAGGATATTACGGAAGAGGGATCGATACGATTTGGGAGGAAATGAAAAGTTTCCAAACAACGATCCAAGCTTCTGGCGTTTTAGAAAAAAGAAGACAATCACAAGTTAGAGAATGGATCTATGCAATGATCAAAGATCAGCTTGAACAGAAGTTCTTTAATCATCCTGAAGTGAAAAAAGTGTTATCCGAAACTGAGCAAGCGGTCATCACCGGCCAACTACCTGTTACGCAAGCCGTAAAATATTTATTTGATCAATACGAGCAATAATTTAGAATCAAAAAATAAAAAGGTGGTGAGATGCTTTCGAAGCATCTTACCACCTTTTTTAGACAAAAAAAGAAGGTGAGTGATGGGGGGAACTCACCTTCCAATCTAGGGAGTCTAGGGGTATGGGGCCTAGATTTATTATTATAGTACCCAGACAATTACGAAATAAACATTGAAAAAAGTGATTGTTTATTTTAAAAGGTTGTACTGTATAAAGTGTATTAAAGTTGCTTCTAACCCTCTAAATTGCTACTATTATTTTATATATTGAAAGACACGACTTACCGCCAATAGTGGCGGAAGTACCTAAAGGTATGACCTGAAGGCCCTCGATGTCCTTTCTTATACTATCTACAAATCAGAATATAATTCTGATAGTAAAAAAAGGTAGGAGTGAAATAGATGAATATGAGTTATGATATGTTCATGAATGACATTGTAAACAATGCTAGAAAGGAAGCAGTTGCTGCCGGCTTCACGGAAGCAAAGACGCCTGTGGAAGTAGAAGAAGCATTCAAACAATCTGGTACAACGTTGGTATTAGTTAATTCAGTATGTGGTTGTGCAGGTGGTTTAGCACGTCCAGCTGCAGCACATGCGATCCATTATGATAAAGTACCAAATCATATGGTTACTGTATTTGCAGGACAAGACAAAGAAGCAACTGCAAAAGCTCGTGAGTATTTTGAAGGGTATCCACCATCTTCACCTTCATTTGCGTTAATGAAGGATGGGAAATGTGTTGCAATGGTAGAACGCCATGAAATCGAGGGCTCAGAGCCGGTAGAAGTTATTCAAAAACTCCAAGGAATTTTTGAAAAGCATTGTGAAGAAATTTAGATTGATAAATCAATGTAGGAGGACCGATGCTGGTCTTCCTTTTGTTGATTGTTCCGAAATATTTCTATTTTGAAATTATTTAAAAACCTATTGATTCCCACAGGAAACATGATAAAATTCAACTTAACGTATAAATATGAATCAAAATCTATATTTATTAAACCTTTAAACAATGAGAATACATAATAAATTAAAAGGAGGAAGTTATTTTGAAAAAATTATTTAGTTATGCTTTAATGTCATTTTTATTAATTGGACTGTTGGCTGCTTGTGGACAAGGTGGTAGTAAAGATACTGAACAAACAGCGAATAACACTGGTAGTGATGCAACAGAAAAGAAAGTAATTAAATTGGGAACATCAGCAGATTTTCCACCATTTGAATTTGTAGATACAGCTAAAGGCGAGGATATTATCGGTTTTGATATCGACTTAGCCAATGCCATTACTGAAAAACTTGGATACAAAATTGAAATTCAAGATATGGATTTTGCTGGATTAATTGAGGCGCTTAAATCTAACCGAGTTGATATTGTATTATCAGGAATGTCTGCAACGGATAAACGTAGAGAGAGCGTTGATTTTTCTGATATTTATTATAAAGCTGACCAAATGATCGTATTTCAAAATGAAGCACCATTTGAATCTGTTGAGGAATTAGCAGGTAAAACAGTTGGCGTTCAAACAGCCTCAATTCAAGAAGATAAAGCAAAAGAAATTAAAGAAACGACTGATATTAAAATTGAAAGCAGAAACAGGGTTCCTGAGATTGTCCAAGAATTAAAAGCAGGTCGATTTGATGCAATCATCCTTGAAGATGCTATTGCTAAAGGATACTTAGAAAAGAATAAAGACTTGGCAGGATTTACACTTGAAGGTGACGAAGAAAATGGATTTGCAATCGCATTTCCAAAAGGTCAGGACGAGCTTGTAGCTGAATTTAATAAAGTAATTGCTGAAATGAAAGAAAATGGAGAGCTCGAACAATTGGCTATTAAATGGTTCGGGGGAGAACAATAATTTCAGTAAATAATAGAAAAAATAAATGAAAGCGGCTAATCAGTGGGTTTGCCGCTTTTCCTTATGAAATAGAATTCGAAAAGAGGTGTCATTAGTTTGGATTTTGGACCGATTATTCCTTCTATCCCTTATATAGTTAAAGGGATAGGGGTTACTATACAAATTGTCGCTGTTTCGATCGCATTGGGATTTGTTCTAGGAATTATATTAAGTCTATTTAAAATATCAAGAATTGGTATCCTCCAATGGTTGGGAGATGCCTATACATCTATATTTAGAGGCACACCGCTAATTTTGCAGCTATTTATCATTTATTATGGTTTACCACAATTAATCGACTATCAAATTTCTTCTTTTTTAGCAGCAGTTTTAGCGTTTGGGTTAAATTCGGGCGCCTATGTTTCGGAAATTATTCGTGCTGGAATTGAAGCGATAGATAAAGGACAACGTGAAGCAGCAATGGCGCTGGGTGTTCCATATGGCCAAATGATGAAAGATATCATTTTACCGCAAGCAATGAAAAATATACTCCCGGCGTTGATGAATGAATTTATCACCTTAACAAAAGAGTCTGCTCTTGTCTCCGTTATTGGAGTAACAGATATTATGCGCCGCTCTTACATTGTTGGTGGAGATCACTACTCGTTTTTACCGCCAATGCTTATAGCAGGATTCATTTATTATGTGATGGTAATGGGATTAACTCTTCTTGGTAAAAAGTTGGAGAGGAGAATGAAGCGCAGTGATTAAAGTTGAAAATTTACACAAAACATTCGGTAAATTAAATGTATTAAAAGGGATTTCTACTATCATTGATGATGGCGCAGTTGTCGCTATTATTGGACCATCAGGCTCGGGCAAATCGACTTTTTTAAGATGCTTAAATAAATTGGAAGACCCGACTGAAGGGAAGATTTGGTTTGGCAATGATGAAATAACAGATCCAAAAACGAATATTATGAAAGTCAGACAAAAAATTGGAATGGTTTTTCAACACTTTCATCTATTTCCACATATGACTGTGCTGGAAAATTTAACGTATTCTCCAATGAGGGTAAAAGGTTTATCAAAGGAAGAAGCGGAGAAGAAAGCAAAAAAATTACTCGATAAAGTAGGGCTATTAGTGAAGGCCAACGAATACCCAAACCGCTTGTCAGGCGGCCAGAAGCAGCGTGTTGCGATTGCCAGAGCGTTAGCGATGGAGCCGGAGGCGATGCTTTTTGATGAGCCGACATCAGCGCTTGACCCTGAGATGGTAAAAGAGGTCTTGGATGTTATGAAATCTTTGGCCCATACCGGGATGACAATGGTGATCGTTACCCATGAAATGGGATTTGCAAAAGAAGTTGCTGACCGCATCCTGTTTTTAGATGATGGTGTTCTTGTTGAGGATGCACCACCACAAGAGTTTTTCTTCAATTCAAAATCAGAGCGTGCAAAAACATTTTTAGATAAAATCTTATAATTTGATTAGCTTTTCTAAAAGAGGTGATTTTTTCATCTCTTTTTCATTTAAAATAAGTTTAACTTACATCCAAAGGAGAACCTTGTATGTTTAGAATTGGTTCGAGAACATTAAAAACAGCAGTTGGTGTCGCCATGACGATTTCAATTGCTGAATTTTTAGGATTACCTAACTATGCATCAGCTGGAATATTAACGATGCTATGTATTCAAACAACGAGAAAAAGGTCGGTTAAAACTGCCTGGGCAAGATTTATTGCGGCTCTGATGGGGATCGTATTTTCCTTTGTGTTTTTCGAAGGGATCGGCTATTACCCGATTGTCATTGGGCTATTATTACTGCTCTTTATCCCAACTACAGTCCGTTTACATGTGAAAGAAGGTATTATAACAAGTTCTGTTATTATTCTTCAATTTTATATGCTTAAAGGAATGACTTGGGCAGCGGTTGCGAACGGTATTCTAACTATCATTATTGGTATCGGCATAGCGTTAATAATGAACCTTTATATGCCTAGTAATGAAGGTAAACTCTTTCATCTTCAAAAAAAGTTGGAAGAGAAATATAAGAAAATCCTTAAAGAAATATCGATTTATTTAAAGGAAGGGGATCACCTTTGGGATGGGAAAGAAATTACGGATTCCTATCAAATAATAAAAGAGGCTAAAGATTATGCAGTCTTGCATATTGAGAACCGCTTCCTTGGATGCGATGATGCCTATTTTAATTATTTTATAATGAGAGAAAAGCAATTTGAGGTAATTGAAAGAATGCTGCCGCTCGTCACTTCCTTAAAAATATCGATGGTTCATTCGAAAATGATAGCTGATTTAATCGACGAAATAGCGGATGCTGTATCTTCTTACAATACTGCGATTGTTTTTTTAGCGAAATTAGAGGACCTGCAAAGAACGTTTAAAGAAATGGAGTTGCCAAAAACACGTGAGGAATTTGAAATTCGTGCTTCACTATTAAACTTTTTGTGGGAGCTTGAGAAATATTTGAATATCAAAAGATATTATCGGGACAGCGATGTATGAAAAGCGGTTTTAAGTAAAAACTAATCTCAAAAACAGTTTGAGGGTGGAAACCTATGCTTTCAAATTTGATTGTTTTTATTTTTTTAATATCTCCATTATGGCCATTGGGTGAAAATCCGATTGTAGGCGATCCTTTCTTAATTGTTAATAAAAAGACAAATGAATTAGCCTATATTAATGAAGGACAAATACAAAAGATTTATAAAATAGCGACCGGGAAAGAAGATGATCTTACACCAGTAGGAAAATTTACGATAACAGTTAAAGCTGTGAATCCATATTATCGAAAGAAAAATATTCCTGGTGGCTCAAAAGAAAATCCGCTTGGGACAAGATGGATTGGTTTTGATGCGGAGAATACGGACGGACGAACATATGGGGTTCACGGTAATAATAATGTCGATTCGATTGGTCGCTATATTACGCAAGGCTGTGTTCGAATGTACAATGAAGAGGTGGAGGAGCTATACGCTCATGTCCCGATTGGAACCCAAATTGCAATTGTATCATCAGATTTATCGTTTAAAAAACTTGGGCAGGCGTACGGGGCCATTCCTCAGGATCTTCCTAATAGCTTAAAATATTTTCTACAATAACTATAAAGGGCTGCCACCATTTTAGTGACAGCCCTTTTCGTTATTAGAATAAAAAACTAATCCCTGCTAATAGAGTTGTTAATAGCATTGTAGAAATCATTAAATAGACCATTATCTTCATCATTTTACGATTCATTTAAAAGCCTCCTATATCCGTCTAAACAATCATAAATTTATTGTACCCTTTATCTATAGTTTGGGACAAGGGGGAATCTGTTGTCGAATTAGATAAAAAATTGTAAATTCTTAATTTTTTAGCAGGAATTAAGAGGGTGAAACTCGAAATTATTATGGTGCGACAATGGCCGTAAAAAAATAAGGAGGAGAATAAGAAGTGGCTAAAAAAATAGACCATATAGGGATTGCAGTTAAATCATTGGAAGCATCTTTACCACTTTACACAGAAAATCTGAAACTAAAACTATTAGGTATTGAAGAGGTTGAATCTGAAGGTGTAAAAGTTGCATTTTTAAAGGTCGGGGAATCAAAAATAGAACTTTTAGAGCCTTTAAATAGTGAGAGCCCAATTGCAAAGTTTATTGAGAAAAAGGGAGAAGGTATTCATCATATCGCATTAGGGGTAGATGATATAAAGAATAGAGTTAAAGAAATTAAAGAAAAAGGCTTACGTATGATCAACGATGAACCCAAAACAGGAGCTGGTGGTGCACAAATTGCTTTTATGCATCCAAAGTCTACAGGTGGGGTATTATATGAATTATGTGAGAAGCACGAGAAGGAGGAACAATAAACGTGGATATTTATGAAAAAGTTAATGAACTATACGATCGCCGTCGTGAGGTAGAATGGGGCGGCGGTGATGATCGCATCGAGAAGCAGCATGAGAAAGGGAAATTAACGGCCAGAGAGCGGATTGACCTTTTATTGGATAAAGGAACCTTTGTTGAAACCGATCCTTTCATTGACCATCGTTGTGTAGACTTCGGGATGGCCGATCAAAAGGGACCAGGTGAAGGTGTAGTAACTGGCTACGGAAAAGTAAATGGAAAAATAGTATTCGTATTTTCACAAGATTTCACTGTATTTGGTGGAGCTTTGGGTGAAATGCATGCAAGGAAAATCTCCAAAATTATGGATCTTGCCGTGCAAAATGGAGCGCCAATTATTGGTTTAAATGATTCAGGTGGTGCAAGAATTCAAGAAGGTGTTTTATCTTTAGATGGATATGGACACATCTTCTATAGAAACTCTATATACTCAGGGGTTGTTCCACAAATTTCTGTTATTATGGGTCCATGTGCAGGTGGTGCTGTCTATTCTCCGGCGATTACCGACTTTGTATTCATGGTGAATAAAACAAGCCAAATGTTTATCACTGGTCCTAAAGTGATTGAAACCGTTACTGGTGAGAAAATTTCTGCAGAAGATCTTGGTGGAGCAAAGGTACATAATACGATAAGCGGTAATGCTCATTTCCATGCCCCAAGTGAAGAGCAGGTTTTACAAGATGTTCGTCGCCTTTTAAGCTATTTACCACAAAACAACGAGGAAAAACCACCAATGGTAGAGTACAATGGGGAAGATGATTATCGCCCGGATTTGACAGAAGCGATTCCATTTGATGCTGTTCGTCCGTATGATGTTCGTGTTGTCATTGACCAAGTTGTTGACAAAGATTCCTTTATGGAAATCCAAAAAGATTTCGCAAAGAACGTTGTGATCGGTTTAGCACGGATAAAAGGTGAGGTTGTCGGCTTAGTATGTAACCAGCCAAAGGTCATGGCCGGTGGGTTGGATATCAATTCTTCTGATAAAGCAGCACGTTTTATCCGCTTCTGTGATTGTTATAATATCCCGATTATTACGTTCGAGGATGTAACAGGCTTCTTCCCTGGTATTAAGCAGGAGCATGGTGGTATCATCCGTCATGGAGCAAAAATACTTTATGCATACTCCGAAGCAACAGTGCCAAAGCTTACTGTTATTACACGTAAAGCCTATGGTGGAGCCTATGTGGCATTGAACAGTAAATCCATAGGTGCTGATATCGTATTAGCCTGGCCGAATGCTGAAATCGCCGTTATGGGACCTCAAGGGGCAGCGAACATTATCTTTGCCCGGGAAATTAATGAAAGTGAAGATCCAGAAGCAAAACGCCAAGAAAAAATTGATGAATACCGTGATAAATTCGCAAATCCATACGTAGCAGCATCCCGCGGGATGGTTGACGATGTAATCGATCCGCGTGAAACAAGGATTAAACTGATCCAAGCGCTTGAAATGCTTCGTAATAAAAAGGATACAAGACCTAAGAAAAAACATGGAAATATTCCGTTGTAAAAATAATATTAAAAAGAGGGCATCCAATAAGCTGATATACGGCTATTGGATGGCCTTTTTTAACAAATGAAGATGACACGAGGTAGGAAGAAATGGCGGCACAAGAACCCATCCTAAAAAAGGCGGTGGATATTTTGAAAGCAGCAAGCTTAGATCCAGAAACAAGAATGCAATACGAAGCACGTGAGAAGGCATTAAAGGATATCGTGTCCATTCGTGGCGATGGAATTGAAGAAGGAAAGATTGAAATGGTGCGTAATTTATTAAAAGAAGGTGTGGATATTCAGATTATTATGCGTACCTCTGGATTATCCAGAGAGGAAATAGAAAAGGTAGCATAGGAACTAAGGAACGAGTAGGAAATTTGAAAAAGCGATGTATGAAATAGGTACATCGCTTTTAATTTGGTAATCCCACTCAATAGTTATATAATTATAAGGAAAATGTTAACAGTGGGAGGAACCTCATCATGATAAATCAAGACCGTATCGTCCAAGAATTTATGGAGCTTGTACAAGTCGATTCAGAAACAAAATATGAAGCTGAAATTGCCAAAGTATTAACAAAGAAATTTCAAGAGCTTGGGTTAACTGTCGTTGAAAAAGATACAACAGCACAGACAGGTCACGGGGCTGGGAACTTAGTATGCACCCTTCAAGGTACAAAAGACGTTGATACTATTTATTTTACTTCCCATATGGATACGGTTGTCCCTGGAAAAGGCGTAAAACCTTCCATTAATGGAGACCGTATTGTAACGGATGGGACGACCATTTTAGGTGCAGATGATAAGGCTGGTTTAGCAGCGATGCTGGAAGCAATCAAAGTATTAAAAGAACAAAATATTGAACATGGAACAATTGAATTTGTGATTACCGTCGGCGAAGAGTCAGGGCTTGTAGGGGCTAAGGCTTTAGATCCTGCTTTAATGACAGCGAAATTTGGTTATGCCTTAGATAGTGATGGGGATGTTGGTAACATCGTTGTCGCAGCTCCAACGCAAGCGAAAATAAGAACTGTTATTAAAGGGAAAACAGCACATGCCGGCGTTGCCCCGGAAAAAGGCATTTCCGCAATAACAATTGCCGCTAAATCGATTGCTAAAATGCCATTAGGGAGAATTGATGAAGAGACTACAGCTAATATTGGCAGATTCGAGGGCGGTAGCCAAACGAATATTGTCTGCGATTATGTTGAAATATTAGCAGAAGCACGATCCTTAATTGATGAAAAAATGCACGCCCAAGTTACTAAAATGAAAGAAGCTTTTGAAACAACGGCAAAGGTAATGGGTGGTGAAGCTGTTGTTGAAGTTGAAATCATGTATCCTGGATTTAAATATGGCGATGGAGACCATGTTGTTGAGTTAGCCAAAAAAGCGATAACAAACATTGGCCGCACACCAAAGCTTGAACATTCTGGAGGAGGTAGCGATGCCAATGTCCTTGTAGGACATGGAATTCCTACCGTGAATCTTGCTGTCGGTTATGAGGATATTCATACGACGAATGAAAAAATGAGAATTGGTGAATTAGTTAAGACGGCTGAACTTGTCGTGTCCATTATTAAAGAAGTAGCAAATGGCTGACTTCTATCCAAAAAATGGCCGGGTCATACTCCATGTCGATATGAACAGCTTTTATGCATCCGTTGAAGTGGCTTATAACCCCTCGTTAAAAGGAAAACCGTTGGCAGTAGCCGGTAATCCTGAGGAACGGCGCGGAATCATCGTTACTTGCAGCTATGAAGCAAGAGCGAAAGGTGTTAAAACAACAATGCCGCTTTGGGAAGCGAAAAGGCTATGTCCGGAGCTTATTGTATTGCCGCCTGATTTTGAAAAATATCGAAAAGCTTCTATTTCAATGTTTCAAATTCTGGCAAAATATAGTCCCCTCATTCAACCGGTATCGATTGATGAAGGGTATATGGATATTACAACCTGCAAAAGCTTAGGTTCGCCGATTGAAATAGCGAAAAAAATCCAAACGGAAATTTTAGCTGAATTAAAGTTGCCTTGCAGTATTGGAATTGCACCTAATAAATTTCTTGCCAAAACGGCTTCTGATATGAAGAAGCCACTTGGCATCACAATTTTGCGGAAACGGGATGTTCCATCCAAGCTTTGGCCGTTAAAGGTTGAACATATGCATGGGATTGGTAGACGTACGGCTGAGAAGTTGAACAAAATTAGGATAACAACCATTGGTGAACTCGCTAAAGCGAATGACTATCAACTAAAACAGCTGTTAGGGATTAATGGGATTCGTTTAAAAGAAAGAGCGAACGGGGTAGACCTTCGCCCGGTTGATCCTGATGCGGTGTCTGAATTTAAAAGTATTGGGAATTCAACAACATTAAGGGCTGATACAACGGATGAAGAAGAGATTAAAGGGGTTTTAAACCGTTTGGCCGGATCTGTTGAGCGAAGAATGCAACGGAATCATGTTGTTTCCTGGAATATCCAGATTACGATTCGATATTTTAACCGTGACACAGTGACAAGAAGTCGCAAGCTTAAATATGCAATTCACACAAAAGAGGATATTTTTAATTCTGCATGGTATTTATTTAAAAAGCATTGGACGGAGGAACCGATTCGCTTACTGGGGATTACGGCACAGGATCTTGAAGAAAAGAATGATTCAACAAAGCAGCTTAATCTTTTTACATTTGAAGAAGAAGCGAAGGATGAACCTTTAATGAATACAATGGAAAAGCTTAAAGACAAGTACGGGGATGACATTATCGTGAAAGGTTTAACAAAACCACCTCAAACGAATATCCCGACAACAAGCTTTCAAAAGGACTTTTTACAAGATTATAAGTGGGGAAAGGAGGAATAATGGTTTTGGAATTAACATTTTTAGGGACGGGTGCGGGTGTCCCTGCGAAGGAACGGAATGTATCGGCAATCGCACTCGACCTCGCGCAGGAAAGAGGAACAACTTGGCTGTTCGATTGTGGGGAAGCAACCCAGCACCAAATTTTACATACATCAATTAAACCACGTAAAATCGAAAAAGTATTCATTACCCATTTACATGGTGATCATATTTTTGGTCTACCGGGTCTGTTAGGCAGCCGCTCTTTTCAAGATGGGACATCTTTATTAACGATTTATGGCCCAAGGGGAATTAAGGAATATGTGGAAGTTTCTCTACGCGTAAGTGCTACCCATTTAAAATACCCACTCAAAATTGTTGAGATTGAAGATGGGGTTATTTTTGAGGATCATCAGTTCATCGTTACAGCAGGAAAGCTAGAACATGGGCTTACAAGCTTTGGGTACCGGCTTGTTGAGAAGGATCTAAAAGGTGCTCTTGAAGTAGATAAACTGAAAAAGCTGGGAATTTCACCAGGACCGATTTATCAAAAGATAAAGGCTGGCGGTGAGATCGTATTAGAAGATGGAACGAAAATTAATGGTGCGGATTTCGTTGGCCCTGATAAACCCGGTAGAAAGCTTGCGATTTTGGGAGATACACGCTTCAATCAAAAGGCGATCGAGCTTGCGTGTGAAGTGGATTTGCTTGTTCATGAAGCTACTTTTGGAAAAGAAGATGAAGCGATTGCTTATGATTATTTCCATTCAACGACGACCAGTGCCGCACAAGTTGCCAAAGAAGCAAGGGCCAAAGCGCTCGTTTTAACTCATATTAGTTCCCGGTACCAAGGAAATGACAAAAACGTCTTATTGGAAGAGGCCCGGGAAGTATTTTCAAATGTTACTATCGCTCATGATTTTTATAAGCTTCAAGTGAATAGAAAATAGACGGAAGGGGAATTTTTATAATGACTACAGCACTTTTTTCTCCATTTACAATTAAAAATATGACGTTCAAAAATAGAATTGTCATGTCACCGATGTGTATGTATTCCTCACATTTGGAAGATGGAAAGGTACAAAATTGGCATATCACTCATTATACTGGCCGGGCGGTTGGACAAGTGGGGCTAATCATCGTCGAGGCAACGGCAGTTACACCGCAAGGTCGAATTACAAAGCATGACCTCGGAATTTGGGAGGATGAACAGATTGAAGGATTAAAAACAATCGTTGACCGCTGTCATGAACATGGGGCAAAGGTAGGAATCCAATTACAGCATGCTGGCAGAAAAGCAACTGTGGATGGTGAAATATTGGCCCCTTCAGCCATTCCTTTTAATGAGAAAATAAAAACACCAAAAGAAATGACGGAAGCCGATATTAAAGATACGATTACAGCCTTTCAAGCGGCCGCCCGCCGTGTGAAACAGGCTGGCTTTGATGTAATCGAAATTCATGCGGCCCACGGATATTTACTCCATGAATTCCTTTCGCCGTTAACTAATAAAAGAAATGATGAATATGGGTCATCACCGGAAAATCGTTATCGTCTCTTAAAGGAAGTAATCGAAGCGGTGAAACAAGAATGGGAGGGGCCTTTATTTGTTCGAATTTCAGCCTCAGATTATCATCCTGAAGGGTTAACCGTTGAAAACTATTACGAATATGCGAGGGAAATGAAAAAACAGGGTGTTGATTTACTAGATTGCAGTTCTGGCGGTTTAATACCGGATGCAAAGATTGATGTGTATCCGGGCTATCAAGTGCAATTTGCAGATAAAATAAAAAGCAATACAGGTATATATACAGGGGCCGTCGGTTTAATTACATCAAGTCTTCATGCTGAAGAAATATTAAAAAGTGGCAGGGCAGATCTTGTTTTGTTAGCGAGAGAGCTTTTAAGAAATCCATACTGGCCCTTTCATGCTGCGAAACAATTAAATGCTCAACTAGATGCACCAAAACAATATGACAGAGGCTGGCTTTAAACTATAAGCCCTGTCGCTTTTTTTGTGTGTGTGACAAAGTATTGAATGTTTTCTATATTTTAATACACCTATAATACAGATTAAAATAATCGTAAAAAAATAAATGTAATTCACTCTCAAGCCATCACTAGTTGTTTTGTAAGCGTTTCATTCGTATAATTACTATTGTGGTAAAACTCAATTTGAAATTCAATTGTTAAAAAGCGCTATTTTTAAACAATTGTTTATTTCTGTTATAATACAAATAGAACACTGTAGCACATATAAAAAACAACAAAAAACATTGTCATATAAAGCTATTTTCGGAATATGATATTTGTGTATCATAATTTTTTTAAAAAAAGTGTAACATTAATCACGGAATTCATGTATAATGGAATATATAATTAATCTAGTAATCATTTTTAGTGATTTTTCCTGAGGGGGGAAATAGTAATGTCAATTTTACCTGAGAAGAATGAATTAGGCTTCTTTGAAATACGACTAGAATCTATTGGAGGACTAGGTGCAAACCTAGCTGGAAAAATGTTGGCAGAAGCTGGTGTTCTTGGGTTGGGGTTAAATGGATCAAACTTTTCATCCTATGGTTCAGAGAAAAAAGGATCACCAGTAAAAAGCTTCGTTCGTTATTGCGATGCGGATACAGAAATTCGTGACCACAGTCCGATCATGCAGCCGCATGTTGTTGGTGTATTCCATGAGGCTTTATATAAAACAATTGACGTAGTTAGCGGATTACATGCGGATGGTATTGTGCTTGTAAACTCAACTCGTGATTTTGATGATGTAAAAAAAGACTTAAAACTTGAATATGGAACACTTGCTATTGTTGATGCACTCGGAATAGCCGTTGAAGAAAAGACGAAAGTCAACACAGCAATGTTAGGTGCATTATTCCGTATTTGTGATTTCTTAGACCCTGAGGCTATGAAAGCCGTTATTCGTAGAACTTTTGAAAAGAAATATCCGCATCTAGTTGAGCCCAATATTCGTACATTTGAACGTGGATATGAGAATGTTCAATTTAAAGAGTATAAGGTTCCTGAAGGGGCTGAAGGTAAAGCATATAAAATGCCGGAACCAATGTTGGGGTATGAAACACAATTAATCGGTGGTATTATCACAGCACAAGCAAATAGCATTTCTAAAGATTTAAGTGGTTCACGTCAAGGATTCTTACCAGAATTCAAAATTGAAAAATGCATTAACTGTGCACAATGTGATACGGTTTGTCCTGATTTCTGCTTCGTTTGGAAAGAAGAGGAGGACAAGCGTGGTCGTAAGCAAATGTTCTTAAAAGGGATCGATTATCAATATTGTAAAGGCTGCCTAAAATGCGTTGAGGCTTGTCCTACTGAAGCATTACTTGATATGCGTGAAGCGCTTGGCTATGCCGATGATCATCGTGTAGCGCAACGTTTTCCCAGAGTACTAGAAGGGGTGATGTAAGATGGCAATGATCGAAAAAGAATTGCAAAATGCAAATAATAATAAAGCAGAACAAATCACAACATTTGAATCTGGTAATGAAATGGCTGCAATGGCTGCAGCACAAATCAATTATCATTTAATGGGTTACTTCCCAATCACACCGTCAACAGAGGTTGCACAATTCTTGGACCAAATGAAGGCGCGCGGTGAACATGACATTAAATTAATCGCTGCCGATGGTGAACATGGTTCAGCTGGTATTTGTTACGGTGCTGCTGTTGCCGGTGCTCGTGTATTTAACGCGACTAGTGCGAACGGATTTATGTACATGCTTGAACAGCTTCCAGTTCAATCAGGTACACGTTTCCCAATGGTTATGAATCTAGTAACTCGTGCAATCAGTGGTCCATTAGATATCCGTGGTGACCATTCAGACTTATACTTTGGTTTGAATATTGGCTGGGTTATTTTAACAGCTCCTACACCACAAGCAGTTTATGATATGAATATCATGGCACTTAAAATTGCTGAACACTCAGATGTACGTCTACCAGTTATTGTTGCTTATGATGGCTTCTTTACATCACACCAAAAACGTAAAGTGGACTATTTTGCGGATCGTAAAGTAGTTCAACAATTCGTTGGTGAGCGTCCAACAGAATATCCTGTTGTCGTTGACCCACGTAACCCGGTTACAATTGGTGCCCATATGGATGGACATGATTTAATGAATAATAATTATCAGCAATCTGAAGCTTTATACAGAGCCTATGATGTTTACAAGCAAGTGGCTGAAGAATATGCAGCACTTTCAGGACGTAAATATGAAGTATTAAATACGTATAAAATGGAAGATGCAGAAGTAGCATTATTCCTTATCAACTCAGCAGCAGAAACTGCAAAAGACGCAGTTGATAAACTTCGTGCTAAAGGTATTAAAGCTGGTGTTGTAAGCCCGAATATTATTCGTCCATTCCCAGCTGAAGAACTTCGCAAAGCACTTAAAAATGTGAAGGCGTTACTAGTTGGTGAACGCGCCGATTCATATGGTGGTAATGGTGCGAACATGACTCATGAAATTAAGTCTGCACTTCAAGATGATAAAGAAAATAAAACAATTGTACTAAGCCGTGTATATGGTATTGGTGGTAAAGACTTCTTTACAGATGAAGCAATCCAAATGTATGAATTAGCAATTGATGCTATGGAAAAAGGCTATGCTGAAAAGCCCTTTGACTATTTTGGTGTTAACCCAGGAAAGCCGGAAAATAAGATGAAACCTGTGATCAAACCAATGCATGGTGATGATTTCAAAACTGGTTTAATCGAAGTTACACCAGATCCTGAAACAAATAAATTAAAAGTCAAAATTCCACCATTACGTCAATTGACAACGAAGCCAAAACGTCTTGGTTCAGGTCATGGCGCATGCCCGGGTTGTGGTATCTTCCCAGGACTTGAGCTTTTCTTCAAAGGAATTGAAGGCGACGTTATTACATTATTCCAAACTGGCTGTGGCTATGTTACAACAACAGGCTATCCATATACTTCACACAAACAGCCAATGATGCACAACTTGTTCCAAAATGGACCAGCAACATTATCTGGAACAGTAGAAGCATTTTATGAAATGAGACGCCGCGGTGAAATTGAATTTGATGATGATGTAACATTTGTGATGATTACTGGTGACGGCGGTATGGATATCGGTATGGGTTCAGCCATTGGTACAGCTAACCGTAACCATAAGCTTATCATTCTAGAATATGATAATGAAGGTTATATGAACACTGGTTCGCAAATGTCATATTCAACACCATTTGGTCATATGACAAGTACAACAAATGTTGGTAAAACTCAACAAGGGAAAGCATTCCACCATAAGGATACGGCCCAAATTATGGCAGCAACTAACATTCCTTATATCTTCACTGGTACTGAGGCATTCCCTCAAGACTTAGTGAAAAAAGCTGCTAAAGCACAATGGTATGCACAAAACGAAGGAATGGCTTACGGTAAGATTTTAATTACTTGTCCACTTAACTGGAAGTCAGAAGACCGTTATGGCGGCACAATTATGGAAGCAGCCGTTAACTGTAACTTCTTCCCTCTTTATGAGATGGAGCATGGTGAAACAACAATCACTTACAACCCAGAGGATAAAGGTAAAACAGTGGAGCTTTCTGAATGGTTAAAATACATGGGTAAAACGAAGCATTTATTAAAACCAGAAAATGCTGATATGTACAAAGAATTCGAACGCGAAATTGATCGCCGTTGGAATCGCCTAAAAGCAAGACACGAAAACCCATATCTATAGGAAAAGCGGAAGCGCCCGTTCAGCGCACGATTAGGACTGGAGACCATCGACTGAGATAAAGGAAACACGAAGAGCGTAGCGATTCGATGTTGACTTATCGTAGGGAGGTGGGCGAAGTCCACTAGTCGTTGGGCGCTGTAGCTGGACAATATAAGATAGAAAAACCTTAGCCTAAATTTGGCTAAGGTTTTTTGCTTACATTACAATCCCACCATCAACATGAAGAACGGTGCCATTTACGTAGGATGCTTCATCTGAGGCCAGATATAAATAGGCATTAGCAATATCCTCCGGTTTTCCGAGACGTTTCAGTGGTATTTGTTGAATAATTTTTTGAATTACCTTTTCCGGGACCTGTTGGGTCATACTTGTATCGCAAAATCCTGGAACAACAGCATTAACAGTTATTCCTTTTCCTCCAAATTCTTTTGCCCATGTTCTTGTCATCCCGATCACGCCAGCTTTAGCGGCAGCATAATTGGTTTGACCAAAATTCCCGTACACACCGGAAACAGAGGATGTATTAATAATCCTTCCTGAACCGTTTTCAAGCATGGATGGTATAACTGCTTTCGTACAATTGAATACTCCTGTTAAATTTACATTAATAACCTTTTGCCATGATTCCTCAGTAAGCTTTGTTAACAATCCATCACTTGTAATTCCGGCGTTATTTATGAGGATATCAATTTTTCGGAAGTGATGTAAGGTTGTTTGAACCATGTTTTGTGTGCTTTCATGGTCAGCAACATCAACCTTAATATATAGGGCGGTTCCGCCGTGGTCAAGAACCTCCTGGACAACTTTACGCCCTTCTTCTTCATTGAAATCTGCAATGACAACCTTTGCTCCTTCATCTACAAAGCGATGGACGGTTTTTCTACCGATTCCATTCGCACCACCTGTTACAATTGCCACCTTATCATTTAATCTCAAGATACCTCTCCCCCTGCTCTAAGAAGTAGAATTTTTTAACACCTTTAATACCTTCAATACCATTATATTATCAGTGTAGTAAAAATGTTTTTGTCTATACTTATCTGTATTAAAAATATATATGTAAAATTCATATAGCTGCGAATTATTATTTCATATTAAATGTCTTGCCAAGCAGTTTATCAAGGAACCCCGGGAATAGCTGATAAAAAATACTAGCTGTGTTCATCCATTTGGGAAGGTTTAGTTCTCGTTTTGGATGAATCATTAATTTGACAATTTGTTCTGCCACAAAATCAGCTTTCAGCATAAATTTATTTATATTTTTAACATAAGTTCCTGATTTGTCAGCTATGATGAAAAAGTTTGTTTCGATCGGTCCCGGATTTACTGCTGAAATAGTAATATTAGTTTGAAACAGTTCTAGTCTTAAACTGTTGGTAAACCCTAAAACTGCATGTTTTGTTGCTGAATACCCACTTGACTTGGCACTACCAACCTTCCCTGCTTGGGAGGCAATATTAATAATATGACCGCTATTGTTTTCGAGCATATGAGGAATGACTTCCTTTGTACAGGCAATTAAGCCTAATACATTCACTTCGAACATTCGCCTAATTTCATCAAGGCTTGATTCCTGCAATGATTCAAATATTCCAAAACCGGCATTATTCAATAAAATATCGATTCGACCTACCTCTTCATATATTTTATTAAAAACAGCCTTCACTTGTTCAAAATTACTGACATCAAGTGTATAATAACTACATTCCTTTTCTGTTTTTTGTTTAATTATTTCACAGATTTCCTTTAATTTTTCAGTAGATCTTGCTAAAAGTATGGGTCGAGCCCCAAGTTCCGCTGTCAAGATCGCTACTTTTTCTCCAATACCAGAAGATGCACCCGTAATGACAATGTTTTTGTTTAATAGTTTTTTCTCCATATTCCCTCCGCAAAGCATTTCGTTCTTTAACTATATTATCATAATAGTGAAAAAGTTAAACAGAGCACAGCTCTTGACATAAGTATTTATAACATGCATAATATTTTAAAAAGTATAGTTAGTGGTCGGCGTTGACAGGGACCAGTAGAAAATGTAATCGCGACAAGAGAGTGGAGTTCAAAGGCTGAGAGACTTCACAGCAGGGTGCATTTCGAACCTACCCTTGAGCTATTGGGGAAACCTAATCGTCTTGCTCACGATACGGGCTTTTGAGAGGACAATTAGAAAAATGGAAAAGCCCATATTTTCTTGTTGTCAATGAAGGTGGTACCGCGGATTTAAGACCTTTCCGTCCTTTTTATAAGAGGATAGAAAGGTCTTTTTGATTTGATATTAAACTGGAGGGAATATAAATGAACAAAAAATTAACCTACGCGTTTATTGGTGCAGGTTCAATGGCAGAAGCAATGGTGTCTGGAATGTTAAACAGCGAACTGTTTGAAAAGGAGCAATTGATCATAACAAACCGTTCAAATAAAGAAAGACTGGATTATTTTAAAGAGCAATACGGAGTGGTCGTAACGCATGATCAAGGTGAAGCGATTAAAAATGCGGGTGTGATTATTTTGGCAATGAAGCCAAAGGATGTAACGGCAGCTTTGGAAGGAATTAAGCCATTCGTCTCTGAAAAACAAATGTTGATTTCAGTGATTGCCGGTGTCTCCACAAAAAGTATGGAGGAATTATTAGGCTTAAATATCGCGATCATTCGGGCAATGCCGAATACTTCAGCAACCATTGGTTATTCAGCTACTGCAATATCAAAGGGAACGTATGCCGACGACTTGCACGAAACGATTGCAGAGACTTTATTTTTAACAATTGGAACGGTTTCGAAGGTGAATGAAGAGGATCTCCATGCGGTAACAGGTCTTTCTGGAAGCGGTCCAGCTTATGTTTATTATCTAGTTGAAGCGATGGAAAAAGCTGCTGTAGATTTAGGTTTAGCACAAGATGTGAGTAAAGAGTTGATTCTGCAAACGATTATCGGGGCGGCTGAAATGTTGAAATCGTCTCCGAAGCCCCCTTCAACACTTAGAAAAGAAGTAATGAGCCCAGGTGGAACAACAGAGGCTGGATTAAAAGTATTGGAACAATTTAAATACCAAGAAGCGATGATTGAGTGTATCGAACGTGCTGCAGCCCGCTCAGCAGAAATGGGAGTCGAAATAGAAACTAAAATGAATGAAACGATTGCTAAAAGCGCAAGTGCGTAAACTATACATGAAATAAATAATGTATGAAATAACGTGCCAATTCTAATATGAATTGGCACGTTATTTTTGAATACATTAGTTTTCTTTTAACAACCGCATGGTACGTCAAATTTCGATAATATTATCCAATGTTTGCGAAGATAGACAGCTTCAGCTTAGCCTGTTTGAAGAAAGCAAAGTAAAGGAACAAGAGCTAGGGTATGTGATCGATGCTATCCGTAAAAAGTACGGTCCGAATGCGATTTTGCGTGCAGTTTCTTATACAAAAGCGGGAACATCACGTCATCGTAATCAGCTTGTAGGTGGACATAGGACGTGAAAAAAGTGGCGATAATTGTTGGAATTTTGCGAAAGAAATTCTGTTTAAAAAAAAGGAGAATATCCCCCTGATTGCGAAAATATAATAGATGAGATGTACATAGATAAGATGTACTAAAAACAAGGGGGAAATTAGGTTGACATTAAAAGACGTTGTAATTGTAAGTGCAGTAAGAACAGGAATCGGTAGTTTTGCAGGAAGCTTGAAGGATATTTCTGCTCCCAAGCTTGGAGCAATCGTAATTAAAGAGGCTTTAAAGCGTGCAGATGTGCAAGCTGATCAAGTCGATGAAGTCATTATGGGAAATGTTCTGCAAGCAGGTTTAGGACAAAATCCAGCGCGACAAGCTTCAATTTTTGCTGAATTACCGCAAGAAACATCAGCAATGACCATTAACAAAGTATGCGGATCAGGCTTAAAAGCTGTTCACTTAGCTACACAAGCAATTATGGTTGGCGATGCTGATGTTGTTGTCGCTGGTGGATTCGAGAATATGAGTCAAGCACCATATTTATTAAAGAATGCCCGTGATGGCTACCGCATGGGCGATCAAAAAGTTGTCGACAGCATGGTTCATGACGGCTTATGGTGTGCATTTAATAATTACCATATGGGTGTGACTGCTGAAAACCTATGTGAAAAATATGGAATCACTCGTGAAGAACAGGATGAATTATCTGCATTAAGCCAACAAAAAGCTACAGCAGCGATTGAAGCAGGCAAATTCAGAGACGAAATCGTACCAGTGGAAATTCCACAACGTAAAGGTGAGCCAGTTATTTTTGACACGGACGAATATGTAAAAGCTGGTACTACAGCTGAAAAATTAGCAAAACTTCGCCCAGCCTTCAAAAAAGACGGTTCAGTTACAGCTGGAAACGCATCTGGTATTAATGACGGAGCAGCAGCATTTGTATTAATGAGCCGTGAAAAAGCGGAAAGTCTTGGTATTAAACCGCTTGTAGTCATCCGTGGTAATGCAAATGCCGGTGTAGATCCAAGCATTATGGGAATTGGCCCCGTACAAGCTGTTAAAAAAGTGCTTGAGAAGACAGGTCTTGGATTAGATGACATTAACTTAATTGAAGCTAATGAAGCGTTTGCTGCACAATCACTTGCTGTTGACCGTGAGCTTCAATTTAACAAAGATATCTTAAATGTAAATGGTGGAGCCATTGCTCTGGGACATCCAATCGGTGCAAGTGGTGCGAGAATTCTAGTAAGCCTAATTCATGAATTAAAACGCCGCGGCGACCGTTACGGCTTAGCAACATTATGTATTGGTGGCGGCCAAGGTGTAGCTACAATCATTGAGAATGTAGAATAATCTGTACAAGCCATGATATAATTTGCCATAGAGGTGATAAATCATGGCAAAAAAGAAAGTGCAAAATCAAAAGCAAAAAAATCAAAAAAATGAACAACAAGATAAGATTAGTATCCTTGATCATTTAGATCAAAATGTATTTGCAAAATTAAAAGAAAAACAATCAGAATTAAAAATGGAAGCAAAGAAACAGCAAGAATTAGAGGAAGAGCAAAAACGACGAGAGCGAAAACAACGCGAAAAAAATAAGTCGTTTGAAGATCTTTTTAATGAAAGTAACTTAGATTGGAAGAAATTCAAATAAATGAAAAAAGACGGGACTCCCGTCTTTTTTCATTTATTTAAGTATATCGTGATCAACGTAGCGTTCACCGTTTAATTCACTAATAATGTTGATGGCAACTTTAGCGCCGTCACCAGCAGTAATGATTGTGTGCATGCTTACACCGGCAACAGTACCAGCAGCCCAAACACCGTCTACGTTTGTTTTACCTTGTGCATCAACTTCGATAATAGATTTAACACGTGGCTCAGTCCCGGGAACAGTCTTGACACCGGATTTTTCAGCAACCTCTACAAGCATACCAGTTGCTAGGATTACATGTGTTCCTTCATATTTTTGATTTTCAGTTTCTACCGTTACACCAGAATCGGATTTTGCAATGTTTATAACTGTATCGGTGATAATTTCAGCACCAAATTTAGTTGCTTGTTGTTGTCCAACTTCGACAAGGTCTGGTCCTGAAATTTCCTTTACACCATAGTGGTTTTCCATCCATGCACGTTTAGTAACACTTTTGTCATTATCAATAATCAATGTTTTTTTGCCTGATTTCGCTGCAAATAATGCTGCACTACCTCCAGCAGGTCCTGCTCCGACAATAATAATATCATACATATTCAAATTCCTCCCATTAGCGATTTAAAATTATTATTAATTAATATTTTAAGTCAAATAGTTTTTAATGTAAAATAAAAAGTCCCAATTATTTCATAAAAAAAGCTGTCCCAAGAGACAGCCATTTATCTTAGACTTTTTGGACGTTTGTGGCCTGCGGACCGCGCTGTCCATTTTCAATTTCGAAGGTTACTTCTTGACCTTCATCCAATGTTTTAAAGCCATCTCCTTGGATAGCAGAAAAGTGAACGAATACATCCTCGCCACCTTCACGTTCTATAAATCCGAAGCCTTTCTCACTGTTAAACCATTTTACTTTACCATGTTCCATTTTTTGTTGCCTCCTAAATTGTAAGAAATAAAAAGTGCAAAAATACACTTACTTTCTTATTATATCCAGTAAATTTTTTTTAAAACCAACAAAAGATAATTTTCGAATATTGATTGAGAAACACTCATAGAAATGTATATTGAATGATTATATAACTTCATTCAGCAGAAGTTTCCTACTTCCATAAGTGGCGAGGTGAATGCAAATTAGTATTTTAATTGCAAACCCCGGCTGAATAAAGTTAAAGCCTCCGGCGGATGCCACAGATTTTCAGAGGTAGTTTTTCGAGCAAGCTCGAAAAACTCTGGGCGCAAATACGCCAAGGCGCATTTGATAAAAGAGAGGGTGTGTTTTTGATGGACATAGTAGTAAGACAAGGTGACTCCTATTGGAAATACAGTCAACTGTTCCAGCTACCTCTCCAACTTATTCTTGATTCCAACCGTGAAATTCCCGCTAATCAACTTCGGATTGGTCAAACGATAAAAATCCCCGGATTTGTCGTTACAAATTATGTAATAAGAGCTGGAGATACATTATGGGCTATTGCCCAGAGACGTAATTTATCGTTGGAAAGCCTACTTTTAGTCAATCCCAATATAAACCCCGGTGCACTTCGGATTGGTCAAACGATAAGAGTGCCATTACGAATTATTTGGAGGGTTGTCGAGGGGCGGCAAAATTATAGTTATGATCTGATGATGGAAAATCTTACCCGCTTGAAGAGCATTTATCCATTTATTATGACCCCATCCATTGGTCGTACAGTACTTAACCGGGCTATTCCTGAAGTCAACATCGGCAGAGGAAATAAAAAGGTTCATTATAATGCTTCTTTTCATGCGAATGAATGGATTACAACTCCTGTAGTCATGACGTTTTTAAATGATTACTTATTAGCATTGACAAATCAAACGCCAGTCCGCGGTTTATATATGTTGCCGTATTATCAACAAGTTTCCCTCTCTATTGTGCCGATGGTGAATCCGGATGGTGTAAATTTAGTGTTAAATGGTCCACCAAGTGAGGGGCCTTGGAGAAGCAGGGTTGTCGAGATAAACAGAGGTAGCCGTAACTTTTCCGGATGGAAAGCCAATATTCGTGGTGTCGATTTAAATGATCAATTTCCGGCCAAATGGGAGATTGAAAAAGAAAGACGTGAGCAAACGCCTGCACCAAGGGATTTTCCTGGGGACAAACCATTATCAGAGCCGGAATCAATTGCCATGGCAGAATTAACGCGAAGAAAAAACTTTAACCGTGTATTGGCTTTCCATACCCAAGGGGAAGTTATTTACTGGGGCTTTGAAAACTTGGAACCCCCTGAATCTCGGACGATTGTGAATGAACTCGCTAGAGTAAGTGGATATACACCAGTACGGACTGTTGATAGTTATGCCGGCTATAAAGATTGGTTTATTCAAGATTGGCACAGACCTGGTTTTACGATTGAACTCGGGACGGGTGTAAATCCGCTACCGCTCTCTCAATTTAATGAAATTTATGAAGAAACGCTTGGCATTTTCTTAGCTGGATTATATATGTAAAAATAATTGTGTTTCCTTTTAAAACGAAGTGCTACACTACAGGTATGGGTAGCACTTTTTTTGAAAGGAGCATGATTCATTTTATGAGAAAATTTCCTTCCAGTATTGCATTTATAGCTTTATTTATTTTAATGACTGCTTGTTCAACGAATGGGGAACAGCTGTATTCCGGTACAATTGAAGGAGAAGAGATCCCAATTTTAGCTGAAGTAACAGGATCTGTACAAGCCCTTTTAGCAGATGAGGGTGATACAGTAACAAAAGGGCAACCATTGGTTCAAATAGATGACCGACTTATACAAGCGCAAATGAAGGAAGCAAAAGCAGGTGTTCAAGCGGCAAAAGCAGCCCTTGACGAGGGTAAAGCGGGTACTCGTAATCAAGAAATCAAAAAAACATTATCACTGCTTGAGCAGAATGATGTGAAGATGGATAACGTAAATATACAATTATCAAAATTAAATGATTTGTTAATTCAAAGAAAAGCAAATATTGATCAAATAAAAGCACAGCTTGAATCCGCGGAAGAAACTAAAATTTTTTATAAAGACCAATTGATAAAAATTGAAAAATTATATAAAAACGGAGCGGCTTCCGAAAACGAACTAAAAGTGCAAGAGGAACAGGTAAATAAGGCTACTTCGTCTGTGAATCAACTTAAAGCAAAGCTTAAGGAAGTAGAATCTTTATATGCAATGGCCAAAAAGGATCAAAGCACGTATGAAAACCAAATTAGGGAATTGCAAGCTAATAGTAAAATGCAACAGGCGGAGCTAAGCCTTCAACAGGAAGGAGCAACAAACCATACAATTATAAAATTGACCAGTCAACTTGACCAAGCGAAAGCAAAACAAGAGCAAATTCAAATTCAGCTTGATAAAACAAACGTGACGGCACCAATCGATGGAATTGTTTTAAGAAGAAACATTTCAGTAGGAGAAGTTGTCACGGCTAATTTTCAAATGTACACTTTGCTGGAACAAAATAAACTTAAAGTCAAGGTTTATATTCCTGAAATGAGATTGAATGAAGTCACGCTTGGAGGCAAAGCTGAGATTTTCGTCGATTCATACCCTGACAAAGCTTTTAATGGGAAAATTACATATATTTCAAACTCGGCTGAATTTACTCCCAAAAATGTGCAAACGCCAGAGGAACGAACAAAAATGGTATTTGAGGTCATTGTCGAGCCGACAGAGGGATTCCGGCAATTAAAACCAGGTATGCCGGCAGATATACGTTTCCTTAAGAAGGAGACGGAAAAATGAAAATGGCCATAACTTGTGAAAATTTAACGAAAAGATTCGGGAATTTGGTGGCAGTTGATAATATTTCAATGAGCATTCCAAAGGGTTCAATTTACGGCTTTTTAGGACCAAATGGATCCGGCAAATCAACAACAATTCGCATGCTTTGCGGCTTGATGGACCCAACATCCGGAAGCGGAACCGTTTTAGGGTATGATATCCGTAAGGATTCTGAAAAAATAAAGCACCATATTGGCTATATGTCGCAAAAGTTCAGTTTGTATGAAGAGCTGACAGTTTCGGAAAATCTCAATTTTTATGCGGGCATATATGGGCTTGAACCGTCAAAAGCGGTAGACCGTAAAAAAGAGTTAATTGAAATGGCGGGCTTAGCAGGAAGAGAAAAACAATTGGCTGGGAAATTATCGGGAGGTTGGAAGCAACGCTTGGCTTTATCATGCGCCTTGCTCCATGAACCGGAAGTGTTGATATTAGATGAACCAACCGCGGGGGTTGATCCGGTTTCAAGACGAATTTTCTGGGATGTCATCCGCCGGCTTTCAGAACAAGGAATTACGATATTAGTCAGCACCCATTATATGGATGAGGCAGAAACATGTGATTATATTAGCTTTATATTTTTGGGACGTTTACTCGGAAATGGCACACCCGGGGAGCTTAAAGAGCAATGTCACGTAGATAATTTGGAAGATGTTTTTATTCAATTTGTAACGAATGCAGAGTCTGGAAGTGAAAGCGATGGATGAGAACAAAGAGCGTAAACTGAATACGACTTTTTCATTTTTAAGATTTCGTTCAATCTTTATAAAAGAATTTATCCAAATTCGTCGTGACCCTCCTAGTTTAGCCATTGCGATTGCGATGCCTTTAATGATGCTTTTGTTATTTGGTTACGCGGTCAATACGGATATTGACCATTTGCCGACTGTTGTTTGGGACCAGGATAATAGTGAAGCAAGCCGCGATTTAGTTCAAAGCTTTGCTAATACTCAGTATTTTGATATCGATTGGAATGTCTATAGCAGTGACGAGATTCAAGCTTTAATTGATGATGGAAAAGCACGGACGGGGATTGTGATCCCACCGGATTATAGTTCCAAGTTAGACCGGCATGAAACCACTTCTGTTCAACTGTTGATTGATGGTACAGATCCGAATGCCGCAAGAATTGCTTTAAGCAACGCCCAGCTCTTAACCCAACATGAATCACTGTCGATTCAAGAACAACTTATGGAAAAAAGGGGACTTGGTAATATTGAACAGCCGATTGAAATCTTACCACGGGTTTTATATAACCCCAATATGGAGAGTTTGATCTTTAATATCCCAGCTCTTATCGGCTTAATCATGCAAAATGTGACGGCTATTTTAACCGCTTTTGCCCTTGTCCGTGAAAAAGAAAGAGGAACGATGGAACAACTCGTTGTAACACCCATCCGACCGGTAGAATTAATGCTCGGAAAACTGCTCCCCTATGTCTTTATTGGGATCTTTTCGTTTACAATCGTATTGGTAACGGGTGTCGGTTGGTTTGGGGTGCCGGTGAAAGGGAGCATTACCTTATTAATCGCACTTAGCTTATTATTTTTGGTTACAACATTGGCTGTTGGAATGTTGATTTCTACCGTTGCCAAGACACAACTCCAAGCGATGCAAATGTCCTTTGCCTTTATATTGCCAAGTGTTTTGTTGTCGGGTTTTATGTTCCCGCGAGAAACAATGCCTGTTTTCATTCAGTGGGTTGGCGGTATAATCCCGTTAACTTATTTTTTAGAAATATTACGTGGGATTTTCTTAAAACAAAGTACACTCGCCTCCTTATGGCAGGAAACCGTGATTCTTTCCGTATTTGCCTTCCTAATCTGTTTACTGGCAACATTGAAATTTAAAAAGAAAATTGAGTAATGAAAGCTGTCTTTAAGGCAGTTTTTATTCTTTTTTGGGAAACAATAAATAATATTGCGACCGTTTTGGCATCTTATTGGTAGAAGTAGAAATGATTGTATACGTATGATTATTCTTTTCGATCAATTCATTTACCGTAGTAAAATGTTGGCAGTACTCTTTTAACATCGCTCGAATTTCTTTTACCTTTCCGACCATTTTAAAGCTGTTGTTTTGAACATAGATCTTCATAAATAGGTCTCCTTTTCACGTTTCCAGTCGCTGTGCTCCAGTCCTGTCGTGCGCTAAGCGGGTGCTTCGGCTTTTCTTTTGCTATGGTAGACTTTATGATAGATTGATGAGAAGTAGAACAAGGAGTTGTTAAAGTATGGAACATTTAAGAGAAAAGACATTATCATCGGAAGAAATTTACAATGGGAAAATTATTAAAGTGAGCTTGGATGAGGTCGAGCTCCCTAACGGGCATACAAGTAAACGAGAAATTGTAAGGCACCCAGGCGCTGTTGCGATTATTGCGTTAACAGATGATAAAAAACTTCTATTAGTTCGCCAATATCGAAAACCGCTGGATATGATTATTTATGAAATTCCTGCGGGGAAACTTGAGCCGGGAGAAAAGCCTTTGGACTGTGTCGGGCGCGAATTGGAGGAAGAAACGGGTTATAAGTCGGACTCTATTAAGCATATTCAATCTTTCTATACTTCACCGGGGTTTGCAGATGAAATCGTCCATGTCTACTATACAGACCGGTTAAAAAAACTAGAAAATTCCGCCGGCTTGGATGATGATGAATTCTTGGAGTTACTAGAGGTTTCACTTGATGAGGCTGGGAAATTAATAGAAGAGAATAAAATATATGATGCTAAGACTGTTTATGCCGTTCAATATTTACAGTTAAAGCAAAGTCAGGGATTATTATGAGCCAATTTTTTGTAGACCTTCATATCCATATTGGACGCACAAAAACCGGACGTCCCGTAAAAATTACAGGGGCGAAGTCCTTAACAATTGAAAATATTTTATATGAGGCCTCTTTTATAAAAGGAATGGATATGATCGGAGTGATTGATTGTCATGTTCCGGAGGTTTTACAGGAATTAAAGAACTTAATAGAGGAAGGAAAAGTAGTGGAAGAAGAAGACGGTGGGCTACGTTTCTCAAATGTGACCTTAATTTTAGGTTCGGAAATTGAAGTTTATGATGAAACGTGCCATGGACCCATTCATGTGTTGGCGTTTTTCCCGACATTAGCCATTATGGAGACGTTTAGTGGTTGGTTACAAGAGCGGATGAAGAACATCACACTAAGTACACAACGCATCTATGAAACAGGGCGGAATCTTCAAGAAAAAGTCAAGCAGTTGGGCGGTCTGTTTATTCCGGCCCATGTTTTTACGCCGTTTAAAAGTCTATATGGTGTAGGTGTAAACGTATCGCTCACGGAAATATTAGATCCGAAGTTAATAGATGCAGTGGAACTTGGACTTAGTTCCAACACTGAGATGGCCGACCAATTAACGGAACTCCATCGTTTTACATTTTTATCAAATTCTGATGCCCATTCACTAGGAAAAATCGCTAGAGAGTACCAGGCGATTCAAATGGACCGCCCTACTTTTACTGAATTAAAGCTGGCTCTCGAGAATAAACAGGATCGAAAAATTTTAGCGAACTACGGTCTGGACCCAAGGCTTGGTAAATATCATCGAACAACATGTGCGAAATGCCTGACTCGATTAGAGCACAACCGGGAATGCTGTCCAGTCTGTGGACATAAAGGGGTTACAAAAGGAGTATACGAACGTTTACTTGAACTAAAAACGGTACAGGAAAAAGAAGTGGGACATTTGATAGAGGAAGTAGGAGAACGTCCGCCCTATATACATCAGGTCCCGTTGGATTTCATCCCGAAGCTTGGTCCGAAAACATTAGAAAAACTCCGTGACCATTTCGGGACGGAAATGAATATTATTCATTTTGTTCCTAAAGAAGAACTGCAAAAAATCGTAAGCCCCGTAATAGCAGAAATGATTTTACAGGCAAGAAAAGGGGAGTTATCAGTAACAGCCGGCGGCGGTGGGCGCTACGGGAAAATTAGTATAAAATGAATGCCAAAAAAATAGAGTCATAGAATTCCCAAAACCTCATAGAATACAGTAGAGCTTTACCTATCGTTTTTTGAGGGGGATTTATATGAACCGCACATTAAAATCAGTCATTATGAATCATTTTCGAGAAAACTCATCGATCTATTTATTTACGACTGTTTTATTATTAATTGGAGTCATTTTTGGGGCTATTATTGTGAACAGCTTAAGTTATTCACAAAAGGAGGACTTATACTACTACTTAAGTCGCTTCTTCGGACAAGTATCACAGGGTGAATTTGCCAATGCCTCATTAATGTTTAAACAAAGCTTTATTCACTATGCCAAGTATGTGGGGTTAATGTGGATTTTAGGCTTATCGATTATCGGTTTGCCAATCATATTAATATTACTGTTTCTAAAAGGAATTGTTGTTGGTTTTACAGTCGGCTTCTTAGTGAATCAAATGGGCTGGTACGGATTTTTATTGTCCTTTGTTTCGGTCATGCCGCAAAATTTAATTTTAGTTCCAGGTTTTATCTTTATCGCAACGGCGGCCATTTCCTTTTCAATTAGGATGATCCGGAAGCAGTTTGTTAAAAAGGTAAATGAACCAATATTCCCTTATTTTGTACGGTATTCCTTTGTGATGGCCGGCATTTTATTAATCATCAGTGTAGCTTCCTCTTTTGAAGCTTATGTTTCTCCGGTTCTAATGAAAAATGTGATTGATGTCATTTATAATTAAATCTATTTAGAATGATTTTAATAAAGGAAATTATGTAACCTTTTAATTTAGTATAATTCTAATTTGACACTCTTTTCGTATATCGACTATAATGGTAATTGAGAACGAGGGAGGGGTCTTCTATGGAATCTTCTATGGAAAAACGAATAGAAAGAATAAAAAAACAGCTACATTCTCAAAGTTATAAATTGACACCGCAACGTGAAGCAACCGTTCGGGTCTTATTGGAGCATGAAGAAGATCATCTGAGTGCTGAAGATGTTTACCTCCTCGTGAAAGAAAAATATCCTGAAATAGGGTTAGCGACAGTATATCGTACGTTGGAGTTACTAACAGAATTAAAAATAGTGGATAAAATTAATTTTGGAGACGGAGTTGCCCGCTATGATTTACGAAAAGAGGGGGCTGCCCATTTTCACCATCACTTAGTATGTATGGAATGCGGTGCTGTGGATGAAGTTCAAGAGGATTTATTAGGTGAAGTTGAAAAAATAATTGAAAAAGATTGGAATTTTAAAATCAAAGACCACCGTCTTACTTTTCATGGTGTATGTCATCGTTGCCATGGAAAAGAAGCGAAAGAAAAATACAAAAACCTTGCCTTTGAATAGAAGGCAGGTTATTTTTTTGCTATTATTAATACAGTTCCCGGTGATACATGTTTTTTCAAGATTCCGTGGTATAATGTATAATTGTACGTAAAAGGCAAGAAAAGATAAGGATGACAATAAATGATGAATCATGATAATCCAAAAAAGAAAAAGAAATCTCATATCCCGTTCCGTTTGAACTTTTTATTTTTCTTAGTTTTTATCCTGTTTTCGATTGTTATTTTGAGACTTGGAGTCGTTCAAATTGTTAATGGGGAAGAATATAAAAAAGAGCTGGAAAGAACGGAAAACATCATCGTTGAAAATCCCGTTCCCCGTGGGAAAATATATGACAGCAAGTGGAGAACGATTGTTGATAATGAGCCGGTCAATGCGATTGTATATTCCCGTATGCCGGGTACTTCACATGAAGAAAGATTAGACGTAGCGACTCAATTAGCAAAATATATTGAAATACCTATCACTGATATTTCGGAAAAAGATGAACGTGATTTAAAGGATTATTGGCTTATTAAATTCCCGGAAAAAGCAAAAGAAAAATATACCGAGGAGGAATTTAAGGAGCTTAAGGATAATGAACTGTATAAATTACAGCTCAAGCGGATAACAAAAGCGGATATCTCCGTTTTTACTCCGGAGGAACTAGAGGTTTTCAAAATCAAACGGGAATTAGACCGTGGCTATGACTTAACCTTAAATATTGTCAAAGATCATGTTTCCCAAGAGGAATTTGCGGTTGTCAGTGAGCATTTAAGTGAACTTCCAGGGATCGATATTATGACAAATTGGGATCGGAAATATAATTACGGCACGACCTTTCAAACCATTTTAGGAAATGTAACCCAAGGCCTCCCAGCAGAAAAAATGGACTATTATTTGGCACGGGATTACAGCCGGAATGATAGAATCGGGGCAAGTTATATTGAACAACAATATGAGGATGTTTTAAGAGGCAGTAAAGAAAAAGTAAAATTTATTAAAGATAAAAGCGGCAATATCCTTGATACAGAAGTAGTGTCCGAGGGTGAACGCGGTCAAGATCTTATTTTGACCCTTGATATGGAGCTTCAAAAGAAGGTTGAACAAATTATTGAAGAAGAATTAATGAAAGCAAAAAGGACGGTTGGGAACTATTTAATGGACCGGGCATTCGTTGTCATGATGAATCCGAAAACAGGTGAGATTTTATCGTTAGCGGGTAAGCAGCTTGTAACGAATAATGGCAAGCTCGAAGTCCAAGATTTTGCAATCGGAACGATGACGAGTCAATATGAAATGGGCTCTTCTGTAAAGGGGGCAACTATCCTAACGGGTTACCAAACAGGGGCGATTAAGCCGGGAACTGTGTTTTATGATGAACCGCTTCAAATTAAGGATACGAAATTAACAGGATCTTATACAAGAATGGGTTCCATCAATGATTTAACAGCCTTAAAAAAATCTTCAAACGTTTATATGTTCAAAACTACGATTAATATGGCTAATGCTGTCTACCGCCCTGGAGAACCATTAAATATTCAACCGAAATATTTTGATATGATGCGCTATTATTTTAGTCAATTTGGCTTAGGAGTAAAAACAGGAATTGATTTACCAAATGAAGCGACAGGTTATACAGGAAAAGATACCAGACCAGGATTGTTGCTGTTTATGAGCATTGGACAGTATGATTCCTATACACCACTACAAATGGCGCAATATGTGTCAACAATTGCAAACGGTGGTTATAGAATGAAGCCGATCATTGTGAAGGAAATCAGAAAGCCAACTAGTGACACCGAGATGGGCAATGTGCAATACGAATTTAAACCACAAGTATTAAATAAGCTTGACATGGATGAAAAACATGTAAAACGTGTACAGGAGGGTTTCCGCCAGGTATACCAAGAGTCCGGCGGTACCGCCTATACTTATTTTGGAAATGCGCCGTATAAACCTGCGGGTAAAACTGGAACAGCCCAAAGTCAATATAACGGTCCAAAACGAGATTATTCTGGTACAAAAACATACAACTTAAGCCTTGTTGGCTATGCCCCATTTGATAATCCGGAGGTAGCTTTCTCGGTTGTTGTCCCTTGGGTAAGCTCTGATAAACATCCGGTTAATAAGTATATTGGCCGTCGTATAATGGATGCTTATTTTGAATTGAAAAAGTCGGAAGCGACCCCGTCAAAAGTGCAAGATGTATCCCAAGAAAAAAATCAATAAGAAATATAGACGTAACTACTGAATAAGAGTAAGAAAAAAGCTGTCTAATAAAATCTTTAAAATAAAGGGTGAAGAGTAGTTTACCGAAATAACACCGAAAAAGTAACGAAAAGAAATTGCGGATTTCCGCAATTTCTTTTCGTTTTATTATCGAGAAAAATATATTAACATTATATGTAAGAGATCTCTTTTAAAGACTTAATAAAATATATTTCAAAATAAGAAGGTGAGAAATGGAAAATATCAGGGGATGAAAGGGCAGAGAAAAAATTATAATTAGGAGGAATGTAAGTCTGAAATAACTAGTGCGACCACTATTCCAAGAAAAAGGGCATGACAAATAAACCACCGATTGGTGATTTTTTAAAAAGTATTGATTAAGGGTTGGTCAAGATGCTTCTATATAAATGGAATTAAAGGATTTTAAGAAAATTTGTCCAATTCTTATAGGTAAATAAAACCTATGGGAAGGCGGATATATAATGAAAATCCTTGAAAATGAAAACCAAGATTCAATTCAAGAAGTTAAGGCTTGTATGCACGGTTTAAGGGACCTACGGATGTTTAAACGTTATCAGGCTATCCTTATGCATTTAAAAGGACGGACTTATGCAGAAATCGCTGACCTTTTAGGATGTACTGAGCAAACTGTATGCAACTATATGCGGGCCTATAAGACCAAAGGTTTAGAGGGATTAGTTCCCGGACAATCTCCCGGACGCCCGTGTCAACTAACAGAAGAACAAGAACAGGAACTTTACCAGTTGATGGTTGAGAAAAAGCCAGCCGATGTCGGATTCCCTGCAGAAATGAACTGGACTTCATTTCTTGTTCGCGATTGGATAAAACAATCATTTGACATTGATTATACGGACCGGGGTGTAAGGAAACTTTTGACTCGTTTGGGGTTTAGTTACACAAAACCAACATATACCTTAGCCAAAGCTGATCCTGAGAAACAGGAAGCGTTCAAACAAGAATTTGAAACGATTAAAAAAAATGATGAATGACGAAATTGATCGAATCCTATTTCAAGATGAATCCATGATCCGGGACTATCAAGCTTTAGCGCATACATGGTTTCCTAAAGGACAACAAAAAGTGATACCTACTTACGGAAAACATCATGGGGTTAAATTAGTTGGTACCCTCGATTACGAAACGGGCGAAGTGTTTGTCACTGAAGAAGAACGCTATGATGCTCAAGTTTTCCTATCTTTTCTTGAAAAAGTTATAGTCAAATACCAAGGTGAGAAGATTGTAATGATACTTGATAATGCTAGAATCCACCATGCGAAACTGATTCAACCTTTTCTCGAAACTCATAAAGATCATCTGCAACTTGTTTTTCTTCCACCGTATAGCCCTGAATTAAACCTAATTGAAGGACTGTGGGGATGGTTAAAAAAGTCGATTATTTATAATGTGTTTTACAAGGCGGTGGAGGAAATTGGAATTGCCGTCCAGACACTCATTACACAAATCAATAAAGATTCTATGAAGATTGTTAATCGTCTATGTCTTAAGCTGTAACTGTTGGTTCAATAACGCCTTTAGACGGATTTCAAGGAATGAAATGATCAATAAATAACCAACTATGATGTTCGACAAACTTCGTTGATTGTAGATAGATTGCGTGTAGGTTTTGTAGAAAATTGTCGTCATTCTAGATAGTCATTACTAAACCAAATTATTTAGTTCCGTATATATAGCACACGATAACCATGGTTTTTGGCTAGTAAAATCGCTTGTTCTACCGTGATTTCACGGGTTGCTGGAAGAACATTTGATTTTATATATAATTCAGCGTTATATGCTTCTTTCTTTTTGAGAATATTGTAGATAGCTGTTAAAAGCATTCGCGCAATTGCAATAATAGCTCGTTTGTGACCACGGCGTTTTTTGAGTTTTAAGTAACGGTTTCGAATTTCGGGATGTTTTTCACTTTTAACCACCGAAGTAGCACATTGTACTAAAAGTGGTTTTATGTAGCAACCAGCTTTCGAAATTCTTACTGACTTTTTCTTGCTGGCACTCTCGTTATTTGTGGGTGTAAGTCCTGCCCAGGAGCATAAATGCTTAGATGTCAGAAACACGTCCATATTAACACCAATTTCGGAAACCACGGCAATGGCGGAAAAGATGTTCTTAAAAGACGGAACAGTTAAGATTAGATTGATTTCTTCTGTGTAGGACTCTGAAAGAGAAAGTATTTTTTTCAAGATCAGCCTTACGGGACCCGTGGTCCTCATAATGTTGTTTAATAACCTTTAATTTTTCAGCCTGTTCAGGAGTGATGTATCCATCAATAGCGAGCTCTAATTCAGGAAGCTTATGTTTCATGGAGCCATGAATTAAAGGTTCTAGATCAAACGAGGTGTCTAATGGATCTTCAAGTAGCTTTTTAATAATGTTCATAGAGCTTTTGCCTAAGGTATCCGAGACAATATTTCCAAGTTGAATATTAGACACGGTTAAACTGTTTTGAAGACGATTCTTCTCACTCGACATAAAATTAGTTAGTTTGAAGCGATAACGCATAAGGTCACGAAGTTGCCTGATCTCAAGTGGAGGAATAAAGCTTCCGGCTACTAGGTCATGCTTAAATAAGTCGGCAATCCATTTGGCATCTTTTTTGTCAGTTTTTTTGCCATGGATAGCTTTGACGTATTTAGGATGTGCAAGAGCGATGTTACATGAATCTTCAAGTACATTGAACACAGGACTCCAGTATTTCCCGGTAGATTCCATACAAACATCCTTACAGTTATTTTCACAAAGCAATTGTGACAGCTCTATCAACCCTTTAGTGTAGGTAGAAAAGCGATGACGTTTGTAAGTAGTAACCCCTTTGTCGTTGGTTGAAGCAATACAGGCAACAACAAAGGTTTTGTGGACATCAATTCCACAGCAAATGGGATAAACAATTTTTAAAGCCATAGGGAAAACTTCTTTAATAGAATTATAGGGAAGACAACATTGAATGATTGCCCAGCAATAAACGAGTAATGTTTATACAAAGATAAGTCTGCGTGCTCGAAGTCACACTTATTTGCGCTTGGAAAGGCAATCTACACATATAAAAATGCGGTCACTCCACAATTGGAGCAGCCCACTCACCTCACCGTGATTTGTAGTTTATTGGTATCCCTACGGCTATAGATTTGCCAAAATAACGCTCATGGCAAACATGTTTCATTGCATTTTGTGCCTTGAGCGAAGCGAAAGGAATGGATATAAAAATGAACAAAATCAAAAAAATTGCAATATCTCTAATTGTAGTAGCTATGACAATAATCGGTTTATCAGAAGCGACTACTTCAGCAGCCAATAGTCTTACAACCAGTGTAACAATGAACGAAGATTTTGCATTCGGAGGAACATCTTACATTCACACATCAGATGATAGTTACAATGTATATGCAACATTTGAAGCAGCTTACATGTGTGAAGTGTATGTCAAATTCGAACTTCAACGTTACACTAATGGATCTTGGTCTACAATTAGCACAAAAAAAGGTGGTATTGCTACAAATAGTCACGATTATAAGAAAAATGCAAATGTAACTTTCGAAAATATTTCAAATTCTTATGGGGCTTCAACTCGTGTAAAGGTTACTTTGTATGCTGATTCTGGCTATACTGATTCGATGCAGACTGCTAACTCTAAAACTTGGACACGCTGATTAAAATAAACTTAACGTGATAATATCTCAAAAATGAATAAACTGTCCGGCGCTATTTTTTATGACGCCGGGTTTTTCTTATTCACGGATTCTCTTTTAAATAATGTAATCGTGGATGATAATAAGAGTAAAATATGATATTATGATTAAGCGTGGAAATTACTTGAAATGAGAGGCATACGGGTGAAATTATTAAACTTTTTAGGTGTTTTTTTATTTAATTTCATTTTTGGTAGCTTATTTTTCTTCATAGTTGCGTTCTGTTTGATGACTTTTATGTATATTGCTCAAGCTTTTGATTGGATACTAGATCCAACTTTAGATGAAGGTGGTCTTGTTTTTTTTCTTATACTTACATTATGTGCAAGTGCAATTTACTTTCCCATACTTATATTTGGAAACATTTATTTTAAAGAAAAACTTCAAATAAAAAAATTAAAATTCATAGCATTTATATCTGTCATTTTTCTTATTGGTTTCTTTTTTGCTTGTTTACTAGCATACTTTATATAAAAAAACCATCTTAGACAAATCTAAAATGGTTTTTTTACTATTAAATTTCTATTGTTCTCTTATAATTTTATTGTACTTTTCAAAAATTTGGTATAATTTATAAACCCTTTCTCCATATTGGGTTGCCCTGTCATCCGTCCCGTTATATCTAGCCAGTACACTCTTTATTTCATTTTCATTATATTCATAATAATTATCATTTAATTGAAGATAATCTAAAGCAGCGTGGATCAATACTAGAGCACAAGTTTTTATGTTATAGATATTATCATTATGAAGATTCTCCCAAACATACATCATATCTTTCCAATTAGCCGAATCATAGGTCTCACTTTGTATAATTCTTGCACCAACAGCAAAATTAATAGCATTAATCGCTGTTCTAGCAAATATTTGCCCCAAACCGGTACTTCCATCTTTTTTTATAATAGCAGGAGGCGTTGGAGGAGGTATAATAGCTTGTTCTTCGGGAGATAATGATTCCCATTGTTCAAGCTGTACACAATAATTGTAGTACGATTGAACTAAAGCATCTGATACGGTATCATCTACCCCATATAAAGACATTTCACTAAACAAAACAGATTGTATCAATGCCTTTCTCAAACTGTAAGTACGGCTTAAATTAGTAATAAGTTCATCATAGTTCAATAGATTATCTACTGCAATTGGGATAGTTTCTCCAGGTACAAAAGGGTCTCCCTTAAACCATTGCCAAAATGTTCTATCTTCATCCATTTGGATAGTCAGTTCCCTTCTCCAATCTTCTTCATATAAATTATTAAAGAAGTCATCATCAATAAAAATAGGTTCAGTTGGCGGGTAAACAGCACCTGCTCCATTATCTCTACCAGATTGGATATTATTATCGATTTCAATATAACCTTCTCCACTACCAACTGATATAGTTGAGATTTGGTCAAAAGCCCAGTCTTTAGGAAGTGGGTAACCCAGATTGCCACTGAAACCGTTTGACATACCACTAACGAAACTCTTAGTTGAATATCCATTGTTACCCACACGAATACAAACGTTTCTTGGACCATATACACCAATATTATATTTTGAACCCATTGCTCTCATTTTATTATTGATTGCTTGGAAATGAGGGATTATATTTTCAGTAATTTGATAATCCAAAGCATCAAAATCAACTGCAAAGTAGATTGTCGTTCCTTCCCCAAATCCATAATCATTGGCAGCTCTCATTGCAGCAATCGCATCTAATGCACCTTGGTTAGGATTAAAATATGATGCTGAGGAGCCAATAGTTTGATAAATTGGGAACACAGTTAAACCAGTGGCAAAGATATTATCTAATTCTCCAGGTTGAATTTTTTTATTTAATCCAGTTGGACTAGCATTTGTTAAATAGCGACCTACTGTTTTATATCCAGCATTTTTTAAAGCTTGTGCTCTTGCCGGTGTAATTTCAGTAATACAATCACATGCTGTACCTTTACGAGTTGGATCTCCAGTACTAACCAATGTTGAAAGCCAAGTTTGTTTTCCCGCGATTCCATCAGGAGTCAATCTAACGAAATTTTGGAAGTTAATTACGGTGTTTTTAACTCCAGTACCATATATTCCGTCAAAAACACCAGAGTCAAAACCGTTAACATACAAAGCATATTGAAATAGCTTTACGAAATCTCCTCTACTTCCTACCATTAAAGTTGGAAGTCGATCTCTTGTTGTAGGTCCAACTGAACCTGTTTGTAACTCTGGGGCAATACCTTCCTCTGTCTGAATACCATAGATTAAAGCTCTGTTAGTACCTCTTTGGTAATGTCCATCAGCTGGTTGAACACCGGAAGTCGTAAAATAGTTGTAGTTTAGATCTCTTTGCATTTCCCTAATTCTTGGGTCTCCACCTGATGTAAGGACATAAGCATCCATAGTTAAAAATGCTCTAAATACATAATCATATACCTTTCCATCTCTGATAGGAAGACCAGCATCGGTTTGCAATTTAATTACAGCTGCTTTTGTGCCTTCACCAAAAGTACCGGTGAATCCTCCTGGACCATACCCTTTACAAAACATAGAGCCTTGCAGAATTCTAACAATGTTTTGTCCTTTTTCATCTGTTGGAACACTACCCAATTCCATTTCACCCCAAGCTATATAAGCGCTTGATGTTCCATCTCCGAAATTGTTAGCTGGAGTTCCAATACCTAATTCAATTTGTAAGGCTCTCGTCAACGAATACATTGTCAACCATCCAGTTTTTCCTGTTTCTGGAGCTGGTTCATATCCGTATCTTCCTCCATAAGTTTCGTTAACCCACTGTTGTACCAATAAGACCATTGTATCCATTATAATACCTCTTTTCTTCTAAATTAATATAAAAAGCAAAAAGAATAAATCATTTCACAACCTTTTTATATATTTTCTATATCCACTCTTCCCTTGAAATTTCTATCATACTAGCAAAAAAAAATGCGAGGTTTGACTAACATTTAAAAAGAAGTACTGAATTGATATAAACTTCACAATTGTAAGCTATTTCACATGAAGGTTAATTTATCTATTTTTCACCTTCTTTTTTGGATAAATATATTTCATTGCATTTTAAGAGATCTCTTTCATATAATGGTAATGTATATTTTGTGATAAATACAACGAAAAAAAATTGCGGATATCCGCAATTTTTTTTCGTAGCCTTTTTTCGGTGGAATTATGTTATTAACTATTATTATTATGCCGATTTCCTTCAAGGGATTATCATAAAGTAGTTTTTTACATTTGAGATGAATTAGTAAGCATACAGATAGCAAAATGTAAGATTATTTATAGAGGATTTAGATTTATTTATTTTTAAGAATACTTTGCGAAGTGAATTATGTAAAATGTGCGGATACTGTACAAACGATTTCGAACTTTCCAGTAAACTGGAAAGCATGGTTTAAAAGTTTCATTAATTTACTCTTCAAAATTATGATAGTAACTAACAGTTGGATTTTTTTACAGATTTCAGTTAGAGTAAAGAATGCGTTTGGTAGGGTTCTAAATAGAATTTAGAATATAAGTAGACTCTATTCTTGGATTATTATTTACCTTTGCTTTTATTTTTAATTAGAGTAAAATTAGGAATAGGAATTTGGTAGTAAATCTTGACGTTTCAATTCCTAATTGGTATGATAACTTACAAATTCATATTTGGTTAAAACTATGAAGGACGAATAGTAACTGAACGACCTCTTTTTAGCGAGCAAGGGATGGTGTAAGCCTTGTAAAGACATTCAGTGAAACGGCAGTCTGGAGTTAACGATTTTAAAGTGAGTGCATTGGTAAAACTATACCGTTTAGCAATGTACTAATTAGGGTGGAACCGCGGGAATAATGCTCTCGTCCCTAAGCTGATAATAGCTTAGAGACGGGAGCTTTTTATATTTACTTTTATTTAATCTTAAGGAGTGCATGGTAATGGCAGTAGAGAAAACAATGGATAAAATAGTCGCAATGTCGAAGCATCGGGGCTTTGTTTTTCCAGGCTCTGAAATATACGGCGGTTTAGCAAATACATGGGATTATGGTCCACTTGGAATTGAGTTAAAAAATAATGTAAAAAAAGCATGGTGGCAAAAATTCGTTCAAGGCTCACCGTACAATGTCGGTTTAGATGCAGCTATTCTTATGAACCCAAGAACATGGGAAGCATCAGGACATATTGGCAATTTCAATGATCCGATGATCGATTGTAAACAATGTAAAGCAAGACATCGCGCTGATAAAATAATTGAAAATGCCTTAGATGATAAAGGAATCGAAATGGTCGTTGACGGCCTGCCATTTGAAAAAATGGAGGAACTTATTAAAGAGCATGATATTGCATGTCCAGATTGCGGTAGCAAGGATTTTACCTCGATTCGTCAGTTCAACCTTATGTTTAAGACCCATCAGGGTGTGACTGAATCAAGTGCGAACCAAATCTTCCTACGCCCTGAAACAGCTCAAGGTATTTTTGTTAACTTTAAAAATGTTCAACGCACAATGAGAAAGAAATTGCCATTTGGTATTGCGCAAATCGGTAAAAGCTTCCGTAACGAGATTACACCAGGTAACTTTACATTCCGGACTAGAGAGTTCGAACAAATGGAATTGGAGTTTTTCTGCAAACCTGGTGAGGAATTAAACTGGTATGAATACTGGCAAAAATTCTGTGAAAACTGGCTATTAGCCTTAGGAATGACAAAAGAAAATATGCGTCTTCGTGAGCATTCAGAGGAAGAACTTTCTCACTATAGTAATGGAACAACAGATATTGAATATAAATTCCCATTCGGCTGGGGCGAGCTTTGGGGTATTGCATCCCGTACTGATTATGACCTGAAGCAGCATATGGAATTCTCAGGTGAAGATTTCAACTACCATGATCAAGAAACAAATGAACGTTTCATTCCATATTGCGTCGAGCCGTCACTCGGAGCTGACCGTGTGACATTAGCATTTTTAGTGGATGCGTATGATGAAGAGGCGCTTGAAGACGGAACAACTCGTTCTGTTATGCACTTCCATCCTGCGTTAGCACCATACAAAGCAGCGATCCTACCTTTATCAAAAAAATTATCTGATGAAGCACGTGCCATTTTCGACGATCTTTCTAATTATTTTATGGTTGACTTTGATGAATCAGGCTCGATCGGTAAACGTTACCGCCGTCATGATGAAATCGGGACACCATTCTGTATTACGTATGATTTTGATTCAAAAGAAGACAATATGGTAACCGTACGTGACCGCGACACAATGGAACAGCAGCGTATGCCGATTGCTGATTTAAAGAAATTTATTGAAGAAAAAGTTAAGTTTTAATTTCATTTTAAAAAAGAGGGTGTTCAAAATGCTTTTGGACATCCTCTTTTCTGTAGTTTAGAATAAAGGAAATGGTTTCTTCTTTTTCCTAAATGTATAAAATTTCCCATTGTTGACATATCTTTAAATATAGGGTTGTACACTTGACACTATTTTTATCGATTATGGAGGAATGAGACATGTCAATAATTAAAATTGCCTTTGATACATTAAAAGTTTTTATATTATTTACCGGCTGTACATTGCTTTTTTATTTCGGAATTATTTGGATTAATCAGGAGTACGAACAATATCACCGTTATGATGAGCCGAAGGGCGGGGCGTTAAAGGTTTCTGTGCAAGCCAAAGATTTTACACCTACGTGGGTAGATCGACTACTATATTTTTATCAAAACGGGGAGTAAGTTCATTAAAGGAGAGTTCCAGTTTTTATGAATGACCACTTAAAAGAATTTTTACAATATTTATTGACTGAACATGGGGCTGCTAATAATACGGTTGATTCCTATCACAGGGATTTAAAACAATATATAAACTATCTTAAAACAATCGAAAAACTCCAATCATTTGATGAAGTCAGTCGAATTCACATATTTAGTTATTTAGCATCTTTAAAAGAAAACGGCAAGGCAACTTCATCCATTTCCCGAACATTATCATCAATGCGGGCGTTACATCAGTTTTTACTTCGCCAAAAAATAACGATGGAAGATCCAACCCTTCATATTCAATCCCCACAGCTTGAGAAAAGAATCCCTACTGTACTGACATTAGCTGAAGTAGAGACTTTATTGAATACACCGAAAGAGGATAATGAATATGGAATTCGCGATAAGGCTATGTTGGAATTGTTATATGCGACTGGAATCCGAGTGTCAGAATTAGTTGCCTTAAATCTGGAAGATGTGAATGTTTCCTTAGGATTTGTTCGTTGCAGCGGAAAAGGGAAAAAAGAACGGGTCATTCCATTAGGAAAAATTGCAACAACTTCATTGGTGAATTATCTTGAACACGCGCGGAAGAAGCTGCTTAAAGAAAAAGAAAATGAGGCGTTATTTGTAAATCACCATGGCCAAAGGCTGTCAAGGCAAGGCTTTTGGAAGATCCTTAAAGGCATAGGAAAGGCTGCAAATATAGAAAAAGAACTCACACCACATACGTTACGGCATTCCTTTGCTACTCATCTTTTGGAAAATGGCGCAGACCTTCAAGCCGTTCAAGAAATGCTCGGGCATGCTGATATTTCAACAACTCAAATTTACTTGCAAGCTTCAAAAGCTAGATTAGCAGATATATATAAGACCTATCATCCACGGGCATAGATTTATGGCTGATGATTTCTACAATAGGGAGGCCTAAATTTTTTTGCATAAGAAAATAAAGTATGGACATAGTGATCTGACGTCAGACTACAAAGAAAACGATTGTAATTAGTTTTTTCAAAGGGAATAGTACTAAGAGTATTTTAACGCTAAGGCGCATTTAATTTGGAGGTAGATGAATTTGAAATTCAAACGGGTTTTCTTAATTGTAATGGATTCAGTTGGTATTGGAGAAGCCCCCGATGCTGAAAAATTTGGTGATAAAGGTGCAGATACACTAGGTCATATTGCCGAGCGTATGAATGGTTTAAATATGCCAAATTTAGCAAAGCTCGGTCTTAGTAATATTAGAGAAATTAAAGGTGTACCTGTTGCGGAACGCCCATTAGCTCATTTTACAAAAATGCAAGAGGCTTCAGTTGGGAAGGATACAATGACTGGACACTGGGAGATGATGGGCCTTAATATTGATACTCCTTTTCAAACATTCCCACAAGGGTTTCCGCAAGAATTAATTGATGAAATCGAAACTCGTACCGGACGTAAAGTAATTGGGAACAAACCCGCTTCAGGGACGGAAATACTTGTTGAATTAGGGAAAGAGCATATGGAAACGGGCAGTATAATCGTCTATACATCAGCTGATTCAGTCCTACAAATTGCCGCCCATGAGGAAGTTGTGCCGTTAGACGAACTTTATCAAATATGCGAAATCGCCCGTGAGCTTACGTTAAATGAAAAGTATATGGTTGGACGCATCATTGCTCGCCCATTTATAGGGACGCCTGGAAACTTCGAAAGAACAGCTAATCGCCATGATTACGCATTGAAACCATTTGACCGGATAGTCATGAATGAATTGAAGGATAATCGATTTGATGTTATTGCCGTTGGGAAAATTTCGGATATTTACGATGGCGAGGGTGTTACTAAAAGCTTGCGAACGAAATCGAACCTTGATGGAATGGACCGTTTAAATGATACATTTAAAATGGACTTTACCGGCTTAAGCTTTCTAAATTTAGTCGATTTCGATGCGAAATATGGTCATCGCCGTGACCCTATTGGCTATGGAAAAGCATTGGAGGAATTTGACGAACGACTAGGCGAGGTTTTCGATTTAATGAATGATGATGATTTATTAATGATAACAGCTGACCATGGTAATGATCCGGTTCATCCAGGTACAGATCATACGAGGGAATATGTACCGCTGCTTATTTACCATAAGGGGATTGAGGAAGGAAAACAATTACCGATCCCAAAAACCTTTGCTGATATAGGTGCTACCATTGCCGATAATTTTGGAGTTCCACTGCCGAAATATGGGAATAGCCTGCTGGACATTCTTTAGGATGAATAATGAATAAAAAACCAGCCAGAGATGGGCTTAAACCATTAACACATGATGAAGTAATCGAAACGACAGAAAAAGTTAAAGAAAGCTTTCCAACATTTGTTAAGAGACTGGTTCAGGTTATATAAACTATTGCCGATGAGGACAATATCTAAGCTTCTTGCTGATTTCTGTCTTTAATACTGGCATTTGAGGACAAGAAGAGGAGAAAGAGCTGGGTTCCTGTCCTCAAAACAGGCATTTGAGGACAAGAAGAGGAGAAAGAGCTGGGTTTCTGTCCTCAAAACAGGCATTTGAGGACAAGAAGAGGAGAAAGAGCTGGGTTCCTGTCCTCAAAACAAGGTTTTAAGGACAAAAATAGTGAAACTAATAGGATACTTGTCCGAATAAGTCAGTTTTGATTCCCAAACTCAGTGCCAAAGCGTGAAATCGGGAATCAAAGTGGCAAAACGCTACAATTATATGTATATGAATCTAATTAAAGACTTGGCTTGCAGCTGACTAACCGGGAATTGCCGTATAACTATTGTGGCTAGTGTAAATTGGGATTGCATATAACATTATTCAAAGAATTATAATAGACTTCATATAACTTCATTCAGCAGAAGTCTCCCCCTTCCATAAGTGGTGAGATGAATGCAAGTTAGTATTTTAAATTCAGTGTGGGTACAAACCCCTGCTGAATAAAGTTAAAGCCTCCGGCGGATGCCACAGATTTTAAAAGGTAGCTTTTCGAGCAGATCAAAGACTAAGAACGCCACATCCTGTGGCAACGTCTTTGTGACCCACGT
>DULJ01000045.1 GCA_012840465.1 Caryophanales bacterium | reverse complement strand
TATTTAAAGATTTTCAATATATATCCTTAATCCCCCAAGGGGATCAAAGGTGTCAACTATTAGGTATCTATGAAATCATGAGAAAAAAGGAGTATTCGGGAGATAATAATAACTTTATTGAGGGAGGATATACACTAGGAGTTTCTCACCATAAACAAGAAGAAGGACATTGGTGTGGCCCTGCTAGCAGTTTAGCCGTCATTGCCTATTTAATTAGTGGCGGTGAGCCTTCTCAACAGGATCTAGCAAATGATTGGGATACTGATAATTATGAATATGGAATGAATACAGATAGATATAATGGTACTACATCGCCAGATATGGCAAGATCAATCAATTACTGGATTGATGAAAGTTGGTATGTTGCTAAGGCAGAAAATAATAGCACTAACCTATGGGCTAAACTTAAATTTGCAACAGATTATCAGCATCCTGCAAATATTTTAGTAGACACTAAATACTTAAGTTGGTATAACGGAAAATCGGTAAACCATTTTCTAACAGCAAGAGGATATAGTCAGGATACTGATGGTACTAATAAAAAAATTCATTTAGTTGACCCGCATTACAGTAGTACTTATACCGATTACCATGATTATGAACCTTATAATAATGTTTACAGTGCAGTAAATGCTCAAAGCTGGCGTGAAAATACAAGACTAATAGTAGAATTGGAGGAGAAATAATGGAAGGAAGAACACTTTTTAAAAATATCAAAAAGTTCGTTATCGGGGGTTTAATGGTTACCTCTCTTTTAATGGGCGCCAACCAATCTTTTGCTGCTGACCATTCAGGTCATTACAATCGGAACTTATGGAATTATGATGATTGGGAACATGACAGTAATGGCAAAGTCAATGTTGTATATAGCTATATTCAAATTGGAGATGTTAATTATTTATCAGAAGTTAATCAAAGTGTGTATCACTGGGATTATGAAGTTTTAGGTGGCGCACAGCCTTTTGAATTCGAATATGATCACGCTGTAAATGCAAATGTTCGGATTTCAAGTGATGATTTTGGTAATGTTGATTGGATTGGACGGGCAAATGTGGGTTCAGCGACCAAAACAATTCAATTAAATGAATATCATGATTTAAATAAAGGGTATTATACTTCTTCATATTATACAGTACTAAACCATGAATTTGGTCATGTATTCGGGCTAGACCATTACGATTGTTCTTCTGAAGTTATGTACAAAACTTCGCCCAACTATATGAAAGATTTATATATCGGGGATGAAGCAGGGGTTGCTCGTATCTACTAAGATAAATACCATGAATTTTAGGGAGGGTTTTCTATGAAATTTAAAAAAATAGCAGTCGGAACAATATTATCCTTTACGATTTTAGGCAGTGCTACATTTCTTGGGTATTCTGTGTTATCTGAAAACAGTGAGACAATGGATCGTGGCTCAGCGGTTGTTTCAACAGATTTTAGTACCTTGGAGGATCTTGCGGAAGCTTCCCCTATCGTTATAACAGCACAAACAAAAGATGAAGGCGAAATCTTCACTTACTCTGATGTCGAGTTCATGAAGACGCAAATTAAAGTGAATGATATTTTAAGAGATGAATCCAATCAATTGAAAAAAGGTCAAACCATCACTTTACTTCAAACTTATGTAAATGAAGATCCTGCAATAGAAAAAAATGAAAAGGTCTTACTCTACCTCGAACAATATGAGGGAAAAGTAATTGACGGGCTTGCTTTTACTGTAAATGGATTAGAACAAGGACATTTTAAAATTAAAGATGGAGAAATTATCTCAAAATCAAATAATGGCAAAATCAAAGATAATACTAAAGGCCGCAACTTGCAGGATGTAAAACAAACACTAAGTACAATGGCTTATGATGAAAATGCACAAATGGCTGAACCTGCACCCGAAAGTGATAAACAAAAATATATGGAGAATCTAAAAAAAGCTGGAATTGAATTAACTGAGGAAGAATTAGCTGAAAAGTTTAAATAAACATATAAAACCCGCTATATCCCTATTGCAAATAATGGGCAAGCGGGTTTTCTTTAATTTATTGAGATATTCGGATTTCTTGGTTGCTATTATTCACTTTCTGATAAATCAAGATGTTTTGAAGGTATCAAATTTAATTAAAATTCAAACATAACTTTATACATTTTTTTATTGTATTTCAAATATCAGAGAGGTTCTGTGCCTTGAACGAAGCGAAAGGAATGGAAATAATTATGAAAATAAAAAATATTATTATATCTACACTATGCATTTTGATTATAACAAATGTCTTCGCATCAACATTTACCTCGGCAGCTACACTCAAAATAAATTTTATCAATTTATTGTCAAACGATGAATTGGAAAAACTAGAACCAACAGATCCAGATAAAATAATAGTTACTGAAATAGATGAAGACCAAAAATATTATTACTTCTTACTGACTGATGAATCCATCGCAAAAGGCATTGCAATTCTGAAAGTAAAGAAGCTTAATTTCAGCATTGCTGAAATAATCAGTGTCTATGATTCAGAAAGTTTGAAAGGTTTCACAATAGAATCTATGAGTATTGGAAGCAATGAGACTATATGGTTAAATTTATCAGGAAATAAAAACCAGAGATCATGTAGGATTGATAACACGGGGAAAATAACTAATGTAGATTATGCGTATAACTCATTAACGAAACATGGTACAGAAAGTGTCCTCTGGTTGGAAAATGAAAGTAACATCATCCAAAGATGGGATGGAGAACAGATTCAAACGTATAAGATATTAAACCAAAACGTATTGGATTTTACCGAACACGAGAACCAAATTTATTACCTAGATAATAGCGGAAATGTAAATCTAATCGATAAATCCGGGGAAACACAAATAGCCTACTTGCCATCTGTATTAAATATGAAAGATATAATTTTAGAAACTGGTTCATTAAAAAGTGCTGGTGGCAAATTGTGGACATCTGGGGGGATTATGTATGATCCCAACGGTTCTATTAACTTTTTAAATACAGGTTTAATTAACTTGTCTGATCATACAATTATTAGTGACGTGAGTGCTGCAAAGATTTATAGAACGATTGAAAACGCCGATGGAAGCCTTTATTTTTTGACTGACAGGGTTCGGCCAATTACTCCACACAGTTCGCCTGGTGATGATACTTTACAGGGAATTATTTTAACTAAGAATTCCGAATCGATTGTTAATACCGTTAATGGATACTGGGAATCTATTAAGCAAACTTATACTGATCAATCAGGGAACGTCTGGACATATAATCTTCGAGGAGAGAATCGCGGTGTCATCATGACTGCGGCTGACCAAACAACGATCCATTACTACTTCGGAAGTTCTAGTAAAAAGCCTGATATAAAGGTTAAATTCAATGAAGCTGAGGTTGAGTTTGATGTAAACCCATACATTGAAAATGGCAGGACTATGGTTCCATTCCGAGGAATTGCTGATCTATTTGGAGCAGCTACCAATTGGGATGTACATACTCAAACTGTCATTATACAAAAGGATAAAGTTATCATAAAGCTAACATCTGGGAAGAAAAAAGCCTATATTAATGGTCAAGAAGTATTCTTAGAGGTGCCTGTGGAAATAAAGAAAGGAAGAATCATGGTTCCATTACGATTTGTCGGAGAAAGTCTATCTATTAAAGCTGATTGGGATGATTCCACAAGAACAATTTTACTGAAGTCAAAATAGTATTACTTGGTCAAGGATCGGGTTTTTGCCATTTTAAGGATATTACCTTTGAAGACAAAAATATATTATTTGTAAACAAAAACCCCTATTCGGGGCGTTCACACAGGGATTTATAAAAAACTTGTGTGGCAGCTTCAAGCGGGGCAAAAGAGACCAGTCGTATTCAAGCGTAATTGCTTGGCACGGCTGGTCTCTTTTTATACCAGTACTCCAATCTATAAACATATCAATTGTTGCAAATCAAATAATTATAGCTTCTCCACTGTATCTTTTTAATTTTACGATGCCAGCCATATAGCCGAGGAAGTCATCATAATCCAGGTTCCACTTATATATGTTGTCAATTATTATGGGCGTCCTTAATTCATTTAATTTATACTTTGCGATTTGAACCGACACTTGTTGTAGTTCTTTCCAGTCAAATTTACTATATTGCAAACGTCTTGCTACGTCTAAATCAACAACGACAAGTCGCGTATCTGTATCAATAACTTTAAAATCTCGTTCAACCTGCGGGAAATTCTGTAATTCTTCACTTGTAACTAGACTTTTATGTTTTCCTGACAACCCGTATAACGCAATTTCATCAGCAATAGATTGTGTGCTTAATTCCGGTGAGATGGTTTTTTCTGATTCGAAATAGTCCTTTAAGACGGCTGCAGCTTGCTTCAATCCGGGGTTAAGTTTTAACATACCATCTTCTAATATGCGGAACGTCCACATTTCAGAATTAGAAAGAACTCCTTCACGGTTTACACGGCCAGCGGCTTGTAATAATGACACAAGCGAACCAAGTTCCCGGAATCCATTTTTAAAGGACAGATTTACACCTGCCTCAACGCAAGAAGTTGAAACGAATGTCCAATTTGCATCTTCTTTGTTTGTTAAGCGAGTTTTTACCCGTTCAAGTGTGTTTTCTCTATCCCTAGATGTCAACGCAGTAGACAAATGCTCAACATAATTCCGACCGAATTGTACGGAAATATAGTCCGCCAATACAGCAGCGCTTTGAACAGTATTCATTATAACCAGCCGTGGGCCTGGAAACTTAGCAATCCAGTTAGCAAGTTCAGATGTGTTTTTGGGAGTTAATTCACAACAATATGAGATTCGATTGTTTTCATATACCGAAAGTCGCTCCCGAAGATTATCATTAATTATTTCCGGCACGAAATCAGGTTGCTTTTTACCAGCAATTTCAGGAATTGTCCAAAAACGATTTAATGATCCGGATGCCAATACCCAATAACAATTCCATTCAGATGCATAAAAATTAATCCATTTCCACGCAAGTGGCAGAAGACTGGCAGGTAAAGCGGCATGGGACTCATCTACAAAAATTGCACTGCCAGGCAATTCATGTAAGCGCCTCAACGTTGATGTGGAATTTGATGCAAGAGTTTCAAAAAATGTGACAGCGGTTGTGACGATAATCGGAGCTCGCCAAAGGGCCGTTAAGTGTCGAGCATCTTTACTTTCAAAATCTGCGCGATGGTGTATTTCTGCTACGACGTCACTTGCATCTTCACCCGGTAATACAAGAGCATTACGATATGTATCCACGGACTGCTTGATGATATTGGTAAACGGCAGAATCACAAAAACTCGGCGCAGCCCTCGCTTTTTTGCCTGAGCAAGCAAATGAGACATAACTGCCGTAGTCTTACCAGAACCAACGGGGCTGTCACAGGAACTTATACTGGAATCAATGTTTGCATCCCGACACGCGTGATACATTTCATTTCTAAGAGAGTTTCGATCGCCATCCGCCCCTTGCTGTTTTAAGCTCTCAACATATTTGTCTAATTGTGCAAGGCGTTCAGCGGCGCATAGCGGAACAACATTTTCATCTGCTGGGTACTGTCCGTAATTGACAGAAGTATCTGTGTGGTCGGCATCCGCAATACATGACAAGAGCATTCGAAAGAAAATAGAACGGTTGCCCTTTATCTCTTCGTTTGCATATTCAAGATTGGTGCCAATTAGGCTGTCATGAATTCTTTCTAATTTTGACAACTCTGAATCAACGGAAGAAGCAATAGAAGCATCTCGAAATGCCATATTCCCTTTATTCATTTCGGTTGAAAAATCAGGGAATCCAATATGATGAGCTTGAATTGCAGCGGCAGAAACAGCGGAAAAGTGCTGCTCAGCCAAAAAATGTGCAACGCCTGCGTCAACATGATTGATTGGCAACGCTTTCGCTTGCTTCTGCCCTGACAGCACATCTTGATTATCCTTGCATAGTTTTCCCAAGTCGTGAAAAATGGCGGCTTTCTCCACTGCTTGGGAAAGCAATACTTTGTCATGTTTTGAATAGCAACTTATTGTCCGTACATATTTGTGGGCGAGAGAAATTACACCACGAATATGCGCAGAATATCCCTGTGCAGGGATATCTCCTTTTTTACTATGTGCGTAGTACATCATTACAGCATCAAGTCTGTTACAGAACTTACTTTTTTCATCAATTCATCCGGCAAAGCAGTCCTGTCCTCATAGTCAGCCCAACTTGTAGAAGGATCGGCTGTATTTGCAATCCGTTTTGGGGTCAACGCCTCCAGAAGCATATAGTCTGGGCAACTGCCAAGAGCGTTTAAATGCTCAATATACCAAGCGTGACGAATTCGCACATCACTGCGAATGGCGGAACGGTTTAAATCATATGCTCTTGGAATAAGCAGCTTCATCATTTCGATATCTTCTGTAGTACACCCTGTCTTTGTAGCAAAATTTGGATTAACAAAAAACGGCATACAATACACGCCATGCTCAACAATTCGAAATGCCAACGGTGCCATACCGGCATTTTTCCCTTCCTGTACGCCAGCTTTGTTCGTGTTTGTGTGGCGAATAATACTAATGGGTGAAATGGAGGCGCCAACACCAAATTGAACTACACCTGTTTTAATAAAACCTTTATTAGCGCCTGATTCCAAAAATGTATTTCCAAATATCCTGGCATCCCAATATTTCTTGACAAAAGTGCTGTCCAAGAATTTCGCTTGGTCAAAGGACTTAATGTCTTTGGCCATTTCGTCTTGAATGGATTTTCTATCGCGACCGCGTGATTCCAAAATGTTATATCTGTCCGAATTACTCACATAGATTTCAGGAAGACTTTGAAAAAATACACTATCATGATCTTCCAGTAAATCGCGCAACTTGCGCTTAAAGGAAACAGGCGAGATTTCTCCAATACCGGTCGGACGCTGACGTGGATCACTTTCTCTGTCTGGATCTCCATTTGGATTAGAATTAACTACTTCAATTACCAAAAGTCCGGTTGCACGTTTAATGTCATTCTTCATTACTTGATCCCTCCATATTATTTTCATTATTATTGATAGTAGTTGCTATCGAATTTTCTCTTTTTGGAAACGATGACAGATAACCGATAAATAGCTGTGCCTTATCATAGTCGTTGAAGCGTGTCGAGTCCATCATTACCAATTTTAGCTTATTTGCAGTGCTTTCATAAAGGCTAAGGTACCAAGCGGCTTTCCAGCTCTCTTCGCCTTTTTTATCAATATCCTTGAAACGATATTGCTTTGCCCACGTTATGTAAGGGTTCATACGAAGAGACAATTGTGCGATTGCCTGGTTCGGCATTTCACCGGCAGTCACAAACAGTGCGCTGCCTGCAAGCTGCGGCGGAACATCTCCATTCCGAACAACGTTACAATAGAGAGTATGAAGTTCATCAGATATTTTTAAAACTTGTCCAAGTAGATATGCTGTTCTATCCATATAATTCTCCTTTCGATTATTATTCTTGTAAAGCAACAGCCCCAGAATGGACAACAGCAATCCGGTTTCTTTCTTCAGTTTTTCTAAGCTTTTTTCGGCTGCTTTGTCTTTGCATTTGGAACCGCCATGAACCCAGTTACCAAGATAATTCGCCAATCCGGACGAGTTTGCAAGAAGGATATGGAGGTAATTGTAAACCATGCTTTCTTGCAAAATATCGAGCAATAACTCTATCCCTTGATAATACTTCATTCGACCAACAGCAGTTTTACCTTGCGCTAATTCGCCGTTTTGCTTCCATACATTATTAACAATTCGAGCCATTTGCAACGGAAAAGGGGTTATCCTTTCTCCAAGATCGTTTGGAGGAATATTGCTACAGCCTGTTTCCCAGTTTTCAGCTGCCTCGATAAGCTGCTCAGGCGAACTATTATGTGTAAAAATAATCCTGCCTCGTTTTGATGTAGCGTTCAAATCTGTTTTTTTATGGATAAAGATGTTAATATATTGAGGTAGCATGCTTGTTGGCATTCCTCTTAAAACACTGATAAATTTCTTTGCTTCGCTTTCAAAGCGAGCTTGCATCCTTTCAGCACCATTAAGAGAACCAAAGATTGCCGTAAAACGAACAGGCACTTCCGGAAGTGTTGTCGGATATGCAAACAGAACTTCGTCATCAGCAACCGTATCCCAAGTAACACCTTTTTGCTTCGGCGAAGCGATCCAACCTGCGGCTCCCGCGAGTCTTTGCCGGTTGTTTGTCGAAACTGGGTAAGATCCGTCATCTATCCGTTGATATCTGTACTGGCAAAGTTGCTCATGAAACATAGTGCGCAATGATATTTGTTTCCCATTTATCATTACTAATGGCATAGGGCCTTTCGCATTTGCCATTGAATCTCCAAAAGCATCTTGTTCTTCTTCGAGAACATGATCACGGCTTATTTTTGATATTGCATCTAATAGTTTCTGATTAACCCATTTTGTTGTAGCCTCGCTGGCGACGGGATGACCGTAGTCAGCCCAATTTTTAACATCGATAACTACTGGAATGTTTTTCCCTTGATCATTTTTGTGCTCTTTGTTGTTATTACTCTTGAAAAATAGAATATTTAACAGCAACTTACGTTCCTCGTTATTTTTTAACGCATCAAAGATGTACTGCTCCAAAGCTTTTTTAAAACCAATGGAGTTTTCCTCGAAGAACATGAAGGATAATTGAATTGCCTTACCAACTACGCTTTGTTCGCCACTTGCGTTATTACCAAGAGCGTCCAATAGTTCCTGCGACGTTTTTTGCAGGCTTCGGTTCACTTTTCCTGCAGAATCCTTGATCCAGTGATCTTCTAAACACCATGACTGCAGTTTAGCTATGTCGATTGGTATAGCTCCCTCTTCCATCAAATTCAATTGTTTAATAATGTTTTTATCTGTAATTCGATATAATTGCTTAATGTTAAAAGAAGGAAAGCTGTTATGGTCATTGCCATAAGTTTTTAGGCTTGCTGTCAATTCATTACTCAGTTGTTCTATTCCACAAACCGCACAGGCCTCTGAGAGCCATATGCGAATACAGTTTTTGCTGCGTAAAGGTAGATATTTATCAATTGACTGCTCTGTATGAATTTGATTTCTGTCCAGAGTTTTCGCTAGACTGTGAAGTTCATTTATCATAATCTACGCCTCGCTTTGGGTATTCCAGCACACCTTCCTGAAGAACTAAATTATTGTCATAAACATAAGAAACCGAAGAATTATATCCGTTTGGGAAAACCTGACGCAGCATGGAGGGTATGATAAGTGGTTGGAAATCAGTCATCACCTTTGTTGCGTCACGAAATTCACCAAAATAGGATGGAGTAAATTCTCTCCAACCGAGTGCGGGGATTGAATAGCACTGGCCCCGTTTTAATCGTCTTGTAAAGATTGCCTGATAAGCATGACCGGGTGAGGTCGTTTTTTTATCCCACTGCTTAGCCCTCTCCGGTAATTTGCTTTTTTCTTTATTGGGAATAACATCTGCATAAATCCTGTAACAGACATCTATTAACACAGAGGCATACAGCTGATAGTTGTTTCCCCCTTTTATATCTTTCGGTTTTCTCAAAGGGCCACCATAATTAGTACAATAAGAATGATATTGAACTGGCGCACATAGTTCCACTTTTGTAGGAATTATCTTTATATCCGGTCCCCATAAGATAGATTCAAAAATTGCCTTGACTGCAGAATATGTCGGAGCCGGATAACTAACTGGGCAATCTCCAGTATCCGGCCTCGTCCACATCGCAGTATTACCTGCTATCTCCATTTCAATGGGATAAGACAATCGTACCATAAAAATCCTCCTTTGCTTCAAGCTCATTAAGTCCCCAATATTTTTCACACTATAATTATATATCTTTGCCTGTCCCATAAGCAGGACTTGTCATTATATAACTAACACTATTTTTGACTTTCAACATTCGGCACGAATTCCATTATGTCTTCCACATTGACCCGCAGAGCAGAACATATCTTGAGCAGCACATCCATGCTAACATTCTGGTGCTTTGACAACTTCGCCACAGAGGACGGACTGATCTTTGCCAGCACCTGCAAATCCTGCTTATTCATATCTCGGTCTATCAATAATTTCCACAGTCTTTTGTAGCTTACAACCAGCAATGCTGTCACCTCGCATATCATATTAAAATTTATTATAGCAGGAAATATTCAAGTTTACAATATATATAGCGCAAATTCGAATGTTACTTACAATATAGATGCAAATTACTCCACTCCCAATCTCTTTATGGCATCCGCAAAAATAGCGGGTGCCGTGTTTTTTGTCTTTTTTCGGATTGTGGGGCTACGGTAGGTGTGCTTTTTTCCCCCTTATCAATGGGAGGACGGTACACAAAAGCCATCCATTCTCCATATGGCGAGAGAAAAAAAGATTTGCAAATGGGTGTATAAAACAGCTTCTAAATCTCTGTATAGCGAGGAACAGGAAATTACGGTCGGCACGTGAGGGGTAAAGAAATTTATATAAAACACCTCCTCAAAACAGCCCCCAAATCTCTGTATGGCGAGAGGCAGCAAAAATACAACCCTCAGAAGGAAGTGAGAAAAATGCAATACGACAGTCTACCAAAGGAACTGCGCGACAACGGTGTATTTTGCCTGTGGAAATACGAAGAGCGCAAAGGACAAGTGAAACCTGCAAAGGTGCCTTATCAAGTTAGCGGCAAGCGGGCGCAGTCAAACAATAAATGTACATTTTCCGATTACTCCGACGCAGTAGCGGTGGTGAGTAGATATGACGGTCTGGGGCTTGGTATTTTTCGTGGCTTCAGCGCAGTGGATGTCGACCACTGCGCCAATGCGGACGGTACGCTGACCGCTACCGGGCAAGCCATCGTGGATATATTTACAAACTGCTATATCGAGAAAAGTCCCTCCGGCACAGGTCTGCGCATCCTCTTTAAGGTAACGGGCTTCAAATACGAAGTGGCAAAATACTACATCAACAACAGCAAACTCGGTGTTGAGGTGTATGTATACGGCGCGACAAAGAAATACGTGACCGTTACGGGCAATGTCTACCAGCAGGGCGATGTTCTTGAAGCCGCGCCACAGCTTCAAACGCTCCTCGACACTTTTATGCTCCGAACAGTAAAGCCGAGTGAGGCATACAGTGCCGAAGAGCAGTCCGCCGAGACAGCTTCCTTCCTGTCAGATGAAAGCGTCATCGAAAAGGCGAAAGCGGCGAAAAACGGCGCGGCGTTTACAAAACTCTGGGAGGGCGACATCAGCGGATACCCGTCCCAGAGCGAAGCCGACCTCGCGCTCTGCTCCAACCTCGCTTTTTGGTGCGGCAGGGACACGGTGCAGATGGACAGGCTGTTCCGGCGTTGTGGTCTTTACCGTGACAAGTGGGACAGACCGCAGAGCGGCTCGACCTACGGACAAATCACCCTTGAAAAAGCGGCATCTCTCTGTTCTTCCGTCTATCAGCCAGTCTTGCACGCCGACGCTAATGAGGACTTCGGCATAATTGCACCCAAGCTGGCGGATTTGAAGCCGGACAGCAACAGACGCTACGGCTGGTCGGACAACGGCGCAGGACGGCTTTTCGCGGATGTTTTCAAGCCATATGCAAGATATGTGCCAGAGCGGAAGGTCTGGTATGTCTATGACGGCAACCGCTGGGTCACCGACATGGCAGCACTCAAGGTAATGGAACTTTGTAAAGATCTCTCGGACGCTCTGATGACATACGCGCTCAGTATCCACGATGAGCATAAGCGAAAGGACTACATTAAATATTGTGCCAAGTGGCAGATACGCGGTGTTCGAATTACCGTCCTGAGTGATGCGCAGAGCGTGTACCCCATTTCAATGGAAAAATTCGATACAGACAGATATCTGTTCAACTGCAACAACGGCACACTGGATTTACGCACTATGCAGTTCCGCGACCACAGTCCGGAAGACAGGCTCACCAAAATCGCGCCTGTGAAATATGACCCGAACGCCGTGTGTCCACGCTTCACCAGCTTCATCGATGAAATTATGAGCGGTGATAAGGAGAAGGCAAAGTTTTTGCAAAAGGCTCTCGGCTATGCGGTCAGCGGGGATACCCGTTTCGAGTGTATGTTTTTCCTCTACGGCGAGACGACCAGAAACGGCAAAGGCACCCTGATGGAAAGCATTTTGCGTGTGTTCGGAGATTACGGAAAAGCCGTTCGCCCGGAGACCATCGCACTCAAGCAGTACAACAACAGTTCAAATCCCAGCGAGGATGTCGCAAGGCTGGCAGGTGTGCGTTTTGCCAACATCTCCGAGCCGAGCCGTGGTTTGCTGCTCAATGCCGCACAGGTAAAGAGCATGACGGGCAACGACACCTTAAATGCTCGTTTCCTCCATGAAAACTCCTTCGATTTCACTCCGCAATTCAAGCTGTATGTCAACACCAATTACCTGCCTGTCATCAACGACATGACGCTGTTCACCAGCGGGCGTGTGCTGATAGTCCCTTTTGATAAACATTTTGAGGAATGGGAACAGGACAAGACGCTGAAAGCGGAGTTTAGCAAGTTGGAAATGCAGAGCGCTATACTCAACTGGCTGCTTCAAGGTTACATTATGCTCCGCGAGGAGGGCTTCACCATGCCGCAGTCGGTAATCGACGCGACAAACGAATACTCCCACGACAGTAATAAAATCCAGCTTTTCGCAGATGAGTGCCTTGAGGAGCGAGGTGATGCCGATGTTAAGACCGCCGAGACATACGCAGCCTACCGCGAATGGTGCGCTGTCAACGGCTGCTACCCGGAGAGCAATCGCAACTTCAACCAGGCACTGCGCTCCTTCGGCACTGTCATTCGCAAGCGCCCTGCCGATGGCGGGGAGAAGACCACACTGCCCATTGGCTATAGCCTGAAAAAGGTGTTTTTATGACGGGGCACTCTGTGGCAAGAAATTATGGTTATTCCCTATAGAAAAACGATATCAGAGAATAACCGTAAAAACCTGCCCCAAGTATCCCCAATGCGAAAAGGAGGTGGCGCCTATGCTTGTGTTAATGCTGCGTTCGGACGAACACGGACTGTGATCCAAATACAAATGAAAGGAAAAACATTATGAAAAACACAAAGATGTACCCGGCAATGCAGCCGAGTGATTTCGACTGCCAAGGCTATGAAGGTCGGTTTCTGTTTCAAACGAATAATGGTAGACCTGTGGTACTGGCTCAATACAATGATCCCGACCGCGCTATATGGCGCGTCATGTTCGGCACGTCTTCGGTGTTCTTTGGAACATACGGAGAGGCAATGGAATATTGCAAAAAACGCTTTTTTAGCAGAAGCGGCAAGCCGCTATGAGAATTGGAGGCAATTATGCGAATCGCAAAGCATTTTAAAGATTTTGTTTTCCGCAGATGTAAACACAGCACCTACGGAACGCTGCACCTGGTAAGCACTAATAGAGAACCTGTGACGGTAACAAAAGAGATTCGTTATAGCATTGTTAGAGGTGATTCGACGGTACACTTGAACAGCTATGACGACCTTATAGACTTCTGCAAGAAAAGCGGCCACAGAGCGACGGATGGCAAAAAGCTGTAAGTGTGTGCCGGATAGGGGTGGTCAAATCTCTAAAGCTTTTCAAAGCGGACAGCGGCGTGGGGCTTCGTACACAAAAACGCGGTTTCAAACGGGGTATATGCCCCAAATTCAAACAAAATTTAGGAGGTTACAACAATGTTAACAACTGAAACTTATTCCAGGGCATTCTGGAACAGCATAAGAAGTAAAAATGCTGAAGATAGCATTCTCGAAGAAGCTGTCAATCGTGTCAATGGCTCATATTTCCTACCCGAAGCATCAGCGGAAAAATATGCAGCGGCATTAGCGAAAGAAAACCTGCTCCGCAGAATAGCTACCTTCGTGAGAGCGACAACGAGCGGCGGCAGAATTATTACCTCGGACACTCCTGTCGATGCGGACTGGGTTGGCGAAGGCGGGACGGTGCCCGAAGCGGAGCTGACGGCAAACAGAATTGCGCTGGGCGAACATAAACTTGCTTGCATCTCGGTTTTGGACAGCAATTTTGTCCACGACACGGGCTTCAACATCTCAGATTATCTGACTCGCGACTTTGCCCGTATCTTCGGTAAAGCGGAGGAGGACGCATTCCTCAACGGCGATGGTGTTGGCAAGCCCACGGGTGTCCTCCACGCCACAGAGGGCGCGGATGTGGGGGTAACAGCCGTTTCGACAACGGTTGTCACCTTTGACGAGCTTCACAAGCTATACTTCTCGCTGAAACCAGAATACCGTTCCAATGCGGTATGGATCATGAACGACGAGACGGCGCTGGCACTGCGAGACCTCAAGGACGGAACAGGCAACTATCTCTGGCGCGGTGCGGCAGACACACTGCTCGGCAAGCCTGTGATTATCTCCAACCATATGCCCTCTGCGGCAAGCGGAACAAAGCCTATCGTATTCGGTGATTTCAAGTATTACTGGGTCGTAGAGCGTCAGCCGCTGTCCATCAGGGCGCTACACGAAAAATACTCCTTTGCCGATAAGGTCGGATACTTCGGCATGGAAATGCTGGATGGCTACCTGATTCGCGCCGAGGCAATCAAGGTTCTCCAAATGGCAGAATAACAGCAAATCGCGGCGCTGGGTTTGACACTCAGGCTCAGTGCCGCCATCCATAACATAGATGGGAGGGTGTCGCTTATGGACGAAAAACCGAATAGCCGTATTACCCGCAAAACCATAGGCGGCACCGTCTATGTTGTGGAATCTTTGGTAAGCGATACGGCAAAAGAAACGGTGTATGACAAGATTATGCGGCTCGTTACGGCGGATGCAAGCAGTCGGATAAAGTTATCCGACAGTTCAGTTTTATGTTCGCAAATTGACTCGACTTCTTCGAAATAGTACGGTAATATGCATACTGCCTACGCTTGAAGACTGTCGGCAACGGAGGATGATTAAATGTATAGACAGCTTACAACCTGGATTCCCGATATGTATAACGATGAAAAACATCCAGGTTCATTGTAACAACAACGATTCCTGGTGTTTTTTGTTGTTTTTTTCATCGTTATAAATTATAATATATAACGATGGAGGCGGGATAAAATGGGGATTGTTTTTTATACAAATAAAAAAACGGGAATT
>DULJ01000044.1 GCA_012840465.1 Caryophanales bacterium | reverse complement strand
TGGACAATTTTGACTGCTCCCAGAAATGGAAATGAAAGTAACCTTATTATTGGTAGTCCTATCGGCGAGAAATCTTATTGAATTCGTACCAAAAAAAGGGCAGACTCCCCCCTTGGACATAAACAACTTTTTTAAAATTGCTCGATATAAGAAGTATTAAACAGCGAAATTTAATGTCATCTGCTCAATTTGGACTTGTTGTAATTCTTTAATTTTTTCCACATGACCCTTAGGTAAAATGGTGCCCCGAGCATGCTTGATCATTCGTTCAATCAGACGAAAAAAATCTTTCATTATAAAAAATGATTGAACTCGTACTGTTTTTCTCACGGGCACTTTCTTATGGCGCATAACGGAATCTAATTGATTTGATTCATGAGCGAAGGCTAGTTCAACTTGTTTACGAAAGTGAAGTATTTTATTTTGTGGCTCTGAACCTTGCGGCACCGGACCAAAGAAGAATGGATTATCTTTGAAAGAGAAACTAAACTGCTTATCGCAAGTTGCCTGAAGTGGACAGGCTACACATTTATCTTCGTCTCCTTTAAACCAAGACGTATAGTTTTCTTTATCAAATCCATCCCAGATTAGCTCATACCCTTCTCCACATTCAGGTTTCCCCTCCGGGGAACAGGATTCTGGAATAATGGTATTTTTCTTGAAATCTGTCACAACTGCCACATTGTGCTTAACCAAAGATGTTTCCTGATGTTCAGCACTGAAATATCCCAAATCGGCCGCAAGATATTCTACCTTTAGATCCCCCATTTGCTTAAGTTTTTCTAGCAATGGAAGTAGAACATTCACATCGGAGGTATCCGGCGGGAGAATAATTGACAGTAGAACAATTGGGCCTGAAGGAGTAGGACACACAATTGAATGTTTACGGTACCCGATAAAAAACTTGTTTTGATTGGCTTTATTTCGTTGAACTCCTACCTTAGCATCGGGGTCAGAAAATGTTTTTTCACAATCACAAGTTTCTTTATTTTCGCAACTGCAGCGTTTCTTTTTGTATCCATTTACATGTGCATAAACAGGTCTAGAATCAATACCCGCAAGGGTTGTATGTAAAAAGTTATCCAATTTCAAAGCTTGACGAATAATGTCAAATAGAATTTCATAAAACAATTCTGGCGATACTGCCTTTCGGAAGTGACTCAAACTATTATGAGCAGGCACATCTTCGATGTTCGGAGTGCCGATAAAGTTTCGCCAAGCATGATTTTTGGGATCTACAAGCTGCTTACAAAGCTGGCGAAAAGACGTTATTTCAGGACGAGTGAAATAAAGATAATGCATCCGGAAATAGGTTCTCGGGTCTATGGGTGGGCGGCCGCCTTCCTTATAAAGTGGCTTAATTTTTTCCATCACAATTGAATCATCTACCAAGTTAATATAATCAATCAGTTCCGTATCAAAACCGAGTGTGTTATAGTAATGGTAAGGAAGCAGTTCTAACTGCAAATCCATGAAAATGCACCTCGCAAATTGGTATTTTTGGTGGTTTAGCCACTTCCATTTTACCACTTTTCGCTAAGGTGCATTTTTGTTTTTTGAAAAATTTTTGGACTTTTTGAACACGCTCT
>DULJ01000043.1 GCA_012840465.1 Caryophanales bacterium | reverse complement strand
CCAGGATCAAACTCTCCGAAAAGTGTTTGATTGCTCAAAATTAATACTGACTTGTTTGCCGGATAAATAATCCGACTTTGTTTGCACGCTTGACATTTTGTTTAGTTTTCAAAGATCATTTTAATCTTACTCACCACTTACTAGCAGCGACAAAATTCATCTTACCATTTCTGTTCGTGGAAGTCAACATTTATTTTTGCTTTTTAATTCAAATGTCTTATCCCAAACAGGAACTTTAATATAATACCATGTTGATAGTTTTAAAGTCAACTTATTTTTTCAAAAGAAAAGGTACACAGGAATGATCCATGTGCACCTAGAAAATCAATGATACTTTATTCTAGTCTCTTAGGAACAAGAAGTACGCAAGGAAAACAAAGAATAAGCCATACATAATCGGATGTACTTCCTTAGCACGACCTTTAACAATCATTGTAACTGGATAAAAGATAAAACCAACTGCAATACCAGTTGCAATGCTATAAGTTAAAGGCATTGTTATTAATGTAAAGAATGAAGGAACTGCTATTTCGAATTCTTTCCAATCGATACTTCCAACTGATGATGCCATTAATACTCCAACAATAATAAGTGCTGGTGCTGTTACTGCTGGCGTTACAACTCCTAAGAGTGGTGCGAAGAATAACGCTAACAAGAAACATACCCCTGTAACAACAGCCGTAAATCCAGATCGTCCACCCGCTGCAACCCCGGCAGTAGATTCAACATAAGAAGTTGTTGAAGATGTTCCTAACACTGCACCAATTGAAACCGCTGTTGCGTCTGCCATTAAAGCTTTGCCAACACGCTCTAATTTATTATTTTTTACAAGTCCGGCTTGATTAGCAACAGCTACAAGTGTACCTGTCGCATCAAAAAAGTCTACAATAAAGAATGTTAGAATAACGCCAATTAATTGTGGAGTAAACACATCGCCAAGATGCGCTAATGCAGCTCCAAATGTCGGTGCAATGCTTGGTATAGCGCCCACTACTTTATCTGGTACATCAATTAAGCTAAAAACCATTCCCGCAATTGCTGTTATAGCCATTCCAATAAAAATCGCAGCATTTACTTTTCTTACCATTAAAATTATTGTAACAAACAAACCAAATATAGCTAACAATGTATTTGGATCTTTTAAATCAGAAAGCGCCACGAATGTTGCCGGGTTCGAAATGACAATCCCTGCATTTTTCAAACCGATAAACGAAATAAACAAACCGATACCCGCACCAATCGCAAGCTTTAATTCATTCGGAATAATATTAATAATTTTTTCACGGATTCCTGATACTGATAAAATGATAAAAATAAGTCCTGAAACAAAAACCCCAGCTAATGCTGTTTCCCAGGGAACTCCCATACCTAATACAACTGTATAAGCGAAAAATGCATTCAATCCCATACCTGGTGCAAGTGCCAACGGATATTTAGCATAGACACCCATAAATATTGATCCATAAGCGGCCGCTAATGCTGTCGCCACAAACACTGCATCTTTGTTAATTCGTAGCTCATCGGGAAAATCTGCTACCCCATCAAGAGCCAATGTACTTGGGTTTACAAACAGAATATAAGCCATTGATAAAAACGTTGTTAAACCGGCGATGATTTCTGTTTTGTAATTCGTTCCAAGCTGTTCAAACTGGAAATACTTTTTCATACGAAATCCTCCTTTTGAATTTGGGTGTTTCTCAAGCCCTGATTAAAAAAAGTTTTATTCCTCGAAACACAAAAAGCCCCTAGTACGGAAATACTAGGAGCTTGACTATTATCGAAGAATACTAGAATAGGTATAATTACACCTATTACTATATAACCTCGTAGTCAAGCCATTTCCGGTAGCTTGGTAGAAACTTTCGGGCCATATTCCCGACATTATACGACGTTGTTTTTCATTATTCTGCTAAAACTCACATTCATATACTAACAAGAAGTAAATTGATCGTCAATAGAAAAATACGAACATTCATCAAAACGGCATGACAAACATTCGTATTTAAATACTACACTTATTCTACACTTATATTAAAGCTTTATTCCCACTCAATTGTTGCCGGCGGCTTACTTGTAATATCATAGACAACACGATTAACATGGGCAACCTCGTTTACAATTCTTGTTGAGATCTTCTCTAGTACTTCCCATGGTATACGCGCCCAATCTGATGTCATACCGTCAATGGATGTCACCGCACGAATTCCGATTGTATGATCATATGTTCTTCCATCACCCATTACGCCTACACTACGGATGTTAGGAAGGACTGTAAAGTATTGCCAAATATCACGTTCCAAGCCAGCATTTTTAATTTCTTCACGAAGGATCGCGTCTGATTCACGAACAATCTCAAGTTTTTCTTCTGTAATTTCGCCTAAGACACGGATCCCTAGTCCAGGACCTGGGAATGGCTGTCTCCATACGATTTCATCTGGAATCCCTAATTCAGTTCCAAGTGCTCTAACCTCATCTTTAAACAATGTGTTTAAAGGCTCAATTAGTGTAAACTTCATATCCTCAGGTAGCCCACCTACATTGTGGTGAGATTTAATAGTTTGGGCTGTTTTTGTACCACTTTCAATAATATCGGTATAAAGAGTACCCTGCGCTAAAAAGTCAATGCCTTCAAACTTAGTTGACTCATCATCAAATACATAAATAAATTCGTTACCGATAATTTTACGTTTTTTCTCAGGGTCTGAAACACCTTGTAGTTTTCCTAAGAAACGGTCTTTTGCATCAATTTTAATCACATTCATATGGAAGCCTTCACTGAATGTTTTCATAACACTTTCTGCTTCACCTTTTCGAAGTAAACCATGGTCAACAAACATACATGTTAATTGATCACCAATCGCTTTATGGATTAACACCGCAACTACAGAGGAATCCACACCACCGCTTAATGCGCATAATACTTTCTTGTCCCCTACAGTAGCACGGATTTTCTGCATTTCTATTTCAATAAAGTTCTCCATTGACCAGTTGCCTTGGCATCCACAAATTTCGAAAACAAAGTTTTTCAGCATATCATTCCCGTATACTGAATGACGTACCTCCGGGTGGAATTGAACACCGTAAAATCCAGCCTTTTCATTACTCATAGCTGCAACTGGGCATGATGGATTTGTCGCATCAACAACAAAGCCTTCCGGAGTATTTACAACTAGATCACCATGACTCATCCAAACTACTTGTTCTTCTGGTAAATCTTTATAAAGTTTTGAATGATTTTCGATTTTAATTGTGGCTTTTCCATATTCACGTTGACTAGCTTTTTCAACTTTACCGCCCAACTTGTGAGTCATTAATTGCATTCCATAGCAAATCCCAAACACAGGAATTCCTAAGTTGAAAATTTCACTGTCACAGTCAAATGTGTTTTCACCGTAAACACTATTTGGTCCGCCAGATAAAATGATCCCTTTCGGATTTATTTTTTTAATCTCAGCAATTGTAATTTCGTGGTCATGAAGTTCACTATATACTCCAAGTTCACGAATTCTTCTCGTAATCAGCTGATTATACTGGCTGCCAAAGTCCAAAACCAAAATCATTTCATTTACCTGTTCTCTAATCTCCAATTTTTTCACTCCTATTGGCTTTTGTTATGCTTTCCAAGAAAATAACGAACATTTCTTTTAAAAATCCCGCGCATTATTCGTTTTTATAATACCAACGTCAAGTCAGTTGGTCAAGGCAATATCTTCTTAATTAATTTTTCCCACAACTCTACGACGGCATCCCATTCTTCAGCCTTTTCATCAAAATTAGAGTACAAAAGTCGCTCATAAATTCCCGCTATTTTTTTCATCTCCGACGTTCCTAAATATTCATCTACTCGCACGGCATACTCTCTCAAGGTTTCTCCACCTTGAATTTTCATACCCTTATTTTCTAATAACAAAAAGAGGGTATCAAATACTTCTTTTTCTTCAAGTTTCTTTTTACGTATCCGATAATTCATTATGATCCAGTATGGATACCATTTCGTTTTAAACTTTACTAATAATCCCGCTAACAGTGCAGCAACTACTGCAAAAATACCGATTTCTTTAAAAGGAATGTTTAAATCGTTTAAAAAGAAGCGACTATTTTTTTTGTTATCCTTGCTTTCCTTTTTCTGCTCTTCTTGCTTCTTCTGTTCATTTTGAGGATCTTCGGCCTGATCAACCTGGGTAGCTGGAGGTACAGTATTTTCCGTGAACACGTTAGGATCACTAAATCCTTGTGTGGGTTCAAACGGGATCCAACCAATGCCCGGAAAGTATACTTCAACCCAAGAGTGAGCATTTGAATTTTTCACTTCGTAAAGCTTAGTATCATCATTAAGCACCTTAAGGAAATCACCTTGTGTATAGCCCTTTACCCATCTAGCCGGGATATCCAGTGAACGAAGAAGAACGATCATTGATGTTGAAAAATTATCACAATATCCTTTTTTCGACTCAAATAAAAACTGGTCAACATAATCCTGATCCTCATTAGGAACCGCTACATTTTTTGTTTCATACGTAAACCCATTCGCTGCAAAATAGGATTCAATCGCTTTAGCCTTTTCATACCTTGTCGCTTTATTTTCAGTTATCTTTTTCGCAAGGTCTTTCACTCTTATCGGCAGGTTCTCCGGAAGTTGTGCATAAAATTCTTTAATATAGGCATTATCGCCTCCATTCGCCAGCTTTAATGCTTCTATCGAAAAAAGAGGATGATCATAAACGATTTCATATGAATCCAATTGAATCTCGTTGCCATTTTTTTCAGTAAAAAGCTTACCTGAAAATCGTTCCATCAATACTTGCACATTTTGGTCAGTTTTAAGCGCACGTAGACCCAACGGATAAGCAATATGTGGGTGATCGCCAACATTTTTTACATTTACTTTTTCACTAATATTTTCTTCTTTTGTTACATTTTCAAAAATGCCTAAATCAATATAATTTTTATCGATAATTGTCTTCGGATAGCTTTCCGTTATAATCCAGCCTTTGCCCGTATAGTAATCCTTTGATTCAATCCGCCAATAGTGAGCCTTTTTTACTTCTGCCGTAAAAACGGTTGTATCATCGTTAATAAAGGCACCGCCAAGCTTGGAGTCATCGATACCATAACCAATTTTATTGACTGATCTTCCATTGAACTCACCTTTTGCGGCACTTTTAAGAAAAGGAACAGGATCAGGCCATTGCGGACCTGCTTTGGGACTATTTAACCCAATCACGAGTGCCAGAGCAACCATTAACGATAACGGAACCAACCAATAGGAACGAATCTTCACTTCTTCCTTTTCTCTTAATCGCAACATTTGCAAGGTTCCAAGCATAATGAAGCCGATAATAATCGTTCGAACGATAGCATTCCCTGCATCATATTTTGTAAAAGTATCTAAAACGCCTAAATAAATAATCGTTAACAAATAGAAGCCAAAAATCCTTTTCGCATGAATGAGCCAATAATGGATTAAATAACTCATAACCCACAATAGAATTAGAAATAAAAAGCTACGATATAAATCTGACATCTCAAACCATTGTGAATGGAACAGTGCCCCTGTGTTGATGACGATATCTTCATAAAAGCTATACAGCCAACTAATTTCTAAGAACGATCCTTCAAAAAAGAGGTCATGTAAAATATATAATAGTAAAATAAATCGAAGCGGCATCGATAACAAGAATGGAAGTTTTAAAAAATATAATATAAAACAGATTGCCGTAAAGATAACAAAATAAATACTGTTTGCCGTATCAGTTACGACTTCCAACGGCCGAAGCCACTCCCAAATCAAGATAAATCCCAATAGATACAACACGATGTTAGACAGATTAAATCGGCGATGATTGGTCATACGCTTTTCACCTCATCCATCGCTTTAATAATGATATTTTGATTGAGGAATTGATTACTATAATGGTGCCCGCCATCCACCGTTGAAGACACAACGATGACTTTCCGCTGATTGTTAGCCAATCTCTTAATCCATTCAAGAAAGTGTGAGGTAATATGATCCGTAATAAAGATAAGCGTCCCTCTTTCAGGTAGTGCGGCTTTATCTTTTTCAACAACCTGATGGAGCATACTTGGTGAATCATTTTTAACAATAGCAAAATGATAGAAGACTTGGTTTATCCACTCTACTGATTTTTTAGCCGAAAAAATACTACGGTCTTCTCCCTCTCCGGTTGAAATAAGTGTAACCGGATGGCCCGCTTTATATAGTTCATTGATCATAGAAGCCGAATAAAGAACGATCTTCTCAAATGATTCATGGCTAATAAGATGATAGCGATCTATCCAAATTACATATTGATGGTCTTCCATGATTTCAAATTCTTTCGAGATCAAGGTGTTTTTTCGAGCAGTAGCCTTCCAGTTAATCCAAGAAAGCCGGTCCCCTCTTTGATACTCCCGAATTGTAGTTGGCACAAATGTTTCTTTTTTATAATCCAACCCTTTTGTAAGTACTCCTTCACCGCTATGCTTTTCTAAGAAAAATAGATTCAAGCACTGCCGTTTCGGGTATACGATCAGCTTACTTTCAGCTTTAAAGCTATGTTCCTTTTTTATAAAACCTAAAAAGTCAGCTGAAGTCACTATAATATTTCCAAAAAAATGCTCTCCCCGCGGTACCTCATCAAGATTATAGGTGACGAGAATTCTTCTTTTCATAAAAGGAAAGCGGATGACCTTTTTTTCTCCTTGTCCCAACCAAAGCGTATCTGTGATCATTAAAAAATAGAGAGGAAATGGAAACTTTCTCGTAATTTGAATTTGAACCTTTACCGTGTCTCCAGCTTCATACATTTTAGGACCATCTATTATTCTCCCTACTTTCCAAAGCTGGATTGGATATAAGGCAAAAAGAATGGAGAATATGATAAAAGGCAGAAAACTATATAGTAGAAACCAACTGACAAAGCCCCCCTGAAACATAGCATAGGCATATAAGATTCCAACACTTGCCAGTAAAAGTAACACTTTGCCCGATATTTTCAGCAGGTTCGATAAGATTTTCATTTAGTTATCATCTCCACTCCTTATGAACAGGAACCTGAACGTGATCAATAATGTCTATTAGGATTTCTTCTGTAGAAATACGTTTATAGCTCGATTCAGAGTTTAAAATGATACGGTGTCCGAATACAAACGGAGTCAAATATTTCACATCATCAGGAATAACGTAATCCCTGTCACAAATAAACGCATAGGCTTGAGCCGCCCGCATTAAAGCGATCGATCCGCGTGGACTGACACCCAGATAGACCGACGGATGATTTCTTGTGCGATTAGAAATTTCAACAATATACTCTCTGATCGTTTCATCCACAAAAACCTTCGTCACTGTTTTTTGGAGATCGAGTAGTTCGTCGATTGATAATACTGGATGAAGTTCATCAATTGGATGGGCATGTGCCACGTTTTCCAACACTCTTATTTCTTCAGCGGGCGTCGGATAGCCCATTTTCATTTTTAATAAAAAACGATCGAGTTGCGCTTCCGGAAGTGGATAGGTTCCTTCGTACTCAATCGGGTTTTGTGTGGCTAATACCATAAAAGGCTTCGGTAGTGGCATCGTTGCCCCGTCCACAGTAATATGCCCTTCCTCTAAACTTTCAAGTAGGGCTGATTGTGTTTTAGGTGACGTTCGGTTAATTTCATCCGCGAGAACGATGTTACCCATAATCGGACCTGGACGATATTCAAACTTAAGTTCCTTTGGGTTATAGATGGAAATTCCCGTTACATCTGACGGCATTAAATCTGGTGTAAACTGAATTCTTTTGAAAGTTGAATTGATCGATTTGGCCAGTGACCTCACCATCATTGTTTTACCGACACCCGGAACATCTTCTAATAGAACATGTCCCTGGGCAAGCAAGGCGACTAAACATAAAGTAACCTCTTCCCGCTTGCCGATGATCACTTTTTCTATGTTTGCGGCAATTTTTTCAATCACCGGATGTAATTGTTCATTTCTATATTTACTTTTCATAGAATCCACCTTTAGTTCTAGTATTTTTAGTTACTATATTTTTGTATCTATTAAATACTAATTATAACGTAAAAAGCCACTGATTTCTTTATAAATAGCGACCTAATTGCTGGAAAAAACGCTAATTAAATGTTTGTTCAAATTGCAACTTTTGAAAATATTGGTTATTACTATATATTAGGACTAGGATAATTGATGGATGGTGAATAAATATTGCAAAATTTCAAAGCAAAAGGTAACGAGTTTTTTGAAGTACCAACCCTTGAACTTGCTAGAAACCTACTTGGTTGTTTACTTGTTAAAAATACAGATGAAGGCGTTGCCGCAGGTTACATTGTTGAAACAGAGGCTTATATTGGACCCGGAGACAGAGCCGCACACAGCTACGGGGGGCGCAGAACAAAAAGAACGGAAATCATGTATCACCAGGCCGGACTTGCTTATACATATAGAATGCATACGCATTGTTTAGTTAATGTTGTCAGTGGAAAAATAGATGCACCTGAAGCTGTCCTTATTCGTGCCATTGAACCGTATCACGGAATAGAATTGATGAAAACAAGAAGACAGGTGGAGCATTCGATCCAATTAACAAATGGTCCAGGGAAACTCACAAAAGCGCTGGGAATCGGGATGAAGGACTATGGGCATTCTTTCACGGAGCCTTCTCTCCTGATTGCTGATGGTTTCGTTCCTGACGCTGATGCGGTTGAGCAAGGAAAACGCATTGGGATTGAGAATACAGGTGAGGCCAAAGATTACCCGTGGCGCTTTTGGATTAAGGATAATCCTTATGTGTCGAGGAGGACAAAAAAGTAATTTTTATGGAAATCACCTACAAAAGCAAAAACGACAAGCGCGGTTATCACTTGTCGTTTTGAATGGTAATCAAATTCGCCTTGGCGTATTTGCGCCCAGATTTTTTAGGCCCACAGGACGTGGGTCACAAAGACGTTGCCACAGGATGTGGCGTTCTTAGTCTTTGATCTGCTCGAAAAATTACCTTTAAAAATCTGAGGCATCCGCCGGAGGCTTTAACTTTATTCAGCAGGGGTTTGTACCCCCACTGAATTTAAAATACTAATTTGCATTCATCTCACCACTTATGGAAGTGGGGGACTTCTGCTGAATGAAGTTAAAGTTTTTTTCTTAAAGCAACGACATTTTCTTGTCCCAGATCAATTCCCCACTACAAGCATCGATATACCGCAACCGTTGCTGATGATCCCCTCTACCATCAGATAGACCGTCTTTAGAAGTTGTTGACTCATATACTAATTTGTAAACCGGTGGCTCTTCATCATAATGAATAAACCACTTTAATTGTATCTTCATGTAATCAACATAGCGTTTAAAAGCCTCATCAGCCGAAATAACGGGTTGAAAATTATATTGTGCTAGTTTACGAATCATTTCATAAGAGACACCCATATACGCACAAATTTCACCAGTTACAGTACTGACACTGATCATAATCCGCTCATGGCTAACAGGAATGCCACTAATAAAAACGGGAAGATAAAAAAATTCGCGTAGGCGTGGCTCTTCATCTGGGTCTATCTGATCTTCCTCAAGCTGAAGGTAGGAAAGGTAATCCGGAAACACTTGATATAGAAACAATTCTGCTTTTTGCCAACATTGTTGTCTACTTAAAATCGGTTTGCCCTCGTTCGTTCCATCCAAGTTAGTGAATCCTACTAAGCGGCCCGTTGATTTCTCAATTTGAATCATACATGTGCTCTCGAGATTTTTAAGCTGATTGCCCCATTTTCTTTTCATGTACGCATCTACCGAAAGGGCGTCTTGCTCTAATTCCTTCGCTCTTTCTTTTTCTTTTCGCTTATACAAAATATGTATTCTTTCACCGTCATCTTTTGACTTCACTTGAACGTATTGTTCGGGGTGAAGTCCAAGTTGTTTTTCTAAAGCTGATACCTTCCTATCATCGAAATCAATGGTGCTAGTCCGCTCTGATTCATTTGTCTGACTCGTTTGTCCCCAATGCTGACCTGTTCCGTTAGAAACAATCAGATGGCTTGGCGGCATGACATAATGTTCACACCCAAATAAATCGTTGCCTGTAACAGCATCCATTATGCGGAATTCCAGAATCGGTTCGTAAACAAGACGATATTCATCCTTCGTTTCTTCAATCTCGTACATAGATGAATGCATAGCAGCAATCGTTAGCTGCATCCGCATTTCGTCTAGTATTTTACCTCTTACGGTGTCCGTAGCAGTGATAGCGGATGGCAATAAAGGTCTATTAGTAGCTCCGGACAAGTTTTCATTCAAATGATATCTACTAATATTCCGTTTGTCATTAACCGTTACTTCACACCCTGTATCAGGTAGCGGCAGTCCACCAACTTCCTCCTGATAAGTGATATAGTAGTTATTTTGGCCTTTTTCGATATAGACCCATTTATACGAAGCGTGATTTGGATTATGTTTTAAAAGGAAAGAATCAGCAAGCTTGTTTGCTTCATCTGCTTCGCAAACATATCCAACACCTTTCTCATTCTCCGCATCCATATCCAGCCTAATGAGTTGCCCTGTTTGTAAATCAAGAGAGACTTCAATCTTGTTATCATCATTCTCTCGGTCCTCCCAGATGAAACAACGCTCCTTTTCAGCACCTATAGGGATGCTATCTTCCATTACAAGATGATAATGATCCGGAATTGAAACGATAGACTTCGCTATTGATCGCAGTTTATTAAGGTCCATTGACATATATATACCCCCGTTGATTTACTAAAATAACTTTATAATGATTTGATTCTACTGGAAATAACTAACTGACCTTATATATTAGTTTATTTATTTGGAAGTTTTTCAAGCACTTGTTCTATAGGGATTGCATATCCAACATCTTCTGTTATCGACTTTGCGTATACTACACCAATGACTTTACCACTCTCACTACTTATTACAGGACTTCCACTGTTCCCTGGGTAAATAGGTGCTGAAAGCCGAAGCACACCATTTTTATCTGATCCTTGGAGGATATTGCCTTCATTGACAATTTGATTATGAAATAGAGGATTGCCAATCACGTAAATATGATCCCGGACCAGCCATGCATCTGGCTCACTTAGAGAAAGGTATGGCAACCGCTCGCCGTTAATCTTTAAAAATGCGAGATCTATATCAGTTTCAGCAGCTATGATCTCTGCCGCCTTCCATTCTCCGTTCGGAAAAATGACAGTGATGGGGTACATATCATCAACGACATGTTTATTCGTGACAATTAAACCAGTTTCAGAGATATTAAAACCAGTTCCCTTTGTGTACTGATCTTGAATAGTGACAACAGCTTCCTTATACTCCTTAATGTCATCATGTTTTGAAAGTTCACTTGATTTTTGTAAAAATTTAATAGAGGAAAAATTGATCACTCTGGGCCATACTTGATTTAAGCTGATAAGTAAAGCAATTACTAGTGTTGTTGCAATGGATTTACGGATCAAGGATCGGCGTTTCATTTGTCTATCTTTTACTATTTTATCTTCTTCATTTGGTAAAAAATCTTCCAAAGAAGGCTCATTAAAATGTTCTTCATTTTCATTACGATCTTGTCTGGACATAAAAAGTTTCCTCTCACTGATTAAATAAAAACGACAAGTGCGCTGACTCCTTGTCGTTTATAGTGGTTCCACCCCGGGTGTATAATTTGCTTCTTACACTCTTCCAATACCATTTAAATCAAAAAAGACATTCCTTGTTCTAAACGGAGCAGGACTCGTATATTGCAATCGTACTTTTTCAAAATCACTAATTCTTTTAGAATAGTAATAGGGTTTATCGAACATTAATTTCTCATCTCTAAACCAACTTGGGACTTCGATATCATAAATTTGTAGGTAGTAATCCATTAAAGCTGATACTTTTGTCAAATATTCCAATTCCTTTTCATTGCATTGTTCTAAATCTATTGGCTCCATTAAGCTGGCAATAAATTTTGCATCTTTTGATTTAAGTAATTCCAGAAGCTGATTTATACCGGTATCTTCATCAGGGTATTCAAATAAAGATTTTAAATACTTATTCCCAATCATAGCCTAAATCCTCTCCTAAATATTTAATAAAATTCATTTGTCTTTCCCCGAGTAGACTTAATGGTACATAGTCTTCGAAGATATTTAAAAGTTCTGTTTTAGATGTGATTTCTAATTCCCTACATAATAAATAAGCATCAATAAAGTCTTTGGCAGGTTCCGGTCTAGCCGCCAAAACTTTCATAGCTAATAATTGTTCCGCCTTAGGTTTTAATATTTTGAGGTTCGAATATACTTTATAAGTTTCCTTGTCTTCTTTTAAAATCGATTTTAGCGGCTCTTTAATCTCTTCATTTACCCACCCATCAGAAAGATGAAAAACAAATCGAACTTGATCTAATATGTTTGCTAATAATTTTGAATTAATCTCACTAAATACACAGTCTATATCCTTAGTTGCAGGTCTATTATCATAAACCATTGTCATGATAGAACCCTCATAAATCGTGATCTCTAGTTGTAATTGATTTTCTTTTAATCTTTCATTTAGATAATCAAAAACCTCTAACAACTTTTTCTTATCCATTAATCCAATATTATTGGAATTAGTCATGCTATCCCGCCTCTATCCTGGACTTCCCATATTCCCATTATATCATTAATACTAAGGTGAACAAAGGCGCGAGTGCTCCTTTGGCTGCGTGCAAACTTGAGCGCTCCGTAATGTGATAAAGGAAACAAGACGAGGTTATATTGAGAACTCTTTCCAATGCTTATTCAAGTCCTTTCAAACTTACCAGTCGCTTATTTATTACAAAAGTATTTCCCACCCCCATGATAAATGCTGATTTAGATCCCAAAATTAATTGTTGTTCAAATTCATCACACAAATCTGGAAATTCATCCTGGACTTTAGGATATTTATCCCGAATCTATTTCATTGAATGCCAAATATTATAAAATTATTATTACATATTATTTTTAGTGGAATGCGAAAAATTCCTTAATCAATATTTTTAACAGTAACCTGGAGGCAGTTTATGAAAATTATTCGGTTTTGGTTTGCAATCCTATTCATTTTGTTTTTATTTGCATGTAATAATAGTGCTTATTATGAAGATCAGGATGTTGTAGCTATTGTTTTTGAAAATGAAATCACATATAAAAATGTAAGGTCTTTGAATAATGTTGAAGGGAAGTACATACGAGGCATAGTTGAACATTACATCATACAGGAACTAGCTATTCATGAAGCAACAGAACTTGGTATCATTGTAAAAGATGAAGATGTTTCTCAAGTCAGCACACTATTTCCTATAGAAGAAATAAACAAAGAAAACCAACAGTTTATTGAAAATCAAGCTAATTCTTTAGGTATGACAATAGAGGAATATTATCAGTTTTATATTATTGAAACCAGCAAGAGACAAGAATATATGAATAGATTGTTGGAATTTAAGTTTGAAGATTCAATAGATAGCGAAAAAGTAAATTCTTATTTTGAAGAACTTTTAATTAAATATAAGGATGATATAGAAATTAAATTGTAACGGAACAAGTCGGTGTTTGAGACCGACTTGTTTAATACAAAAACAATTTCAAACATTCCAGAGCCCTGCGTTAACATGTTTACAGCCATTAATTGACTAGCACCACCAAATACGCCCAAAAAACATTAGCACTGTTTTTACCCCTATGGATCTATGTCATTGAATCACAAAATTAATTGAAACCTATTTATGTTTAGTTTCAATACCTTTGGAAACATACTCCAACATATAAGTAACTATAATTATTCCTAGGGCTATTATTATATTCCCAAATTTATTAATTGATAAAAATGCCCCAATTCCTAATAAAACTATGAATCTTAATAAACTTACACCTACTATATTCACAAAATTATTGTCCATAAACATTTGTTTAATAATAATAAAAATAATGCCTTCAAATAATACATTATAAATTAAGTAACTGACAGACAAATAGAAGATTTGTTTTTGAGTTATTTCAAAGTTGAATAAAACATCCATTAATTTGGCTGAACCAGAAAATAAATAGATTAATGCCATAACAAGGAAACTGATCAGTAATCCGAAAGTTAGTGAAACAACAAATGTTATGAAAAAAGGATTATTTTGTTTATTTTTTTCAGCTTTATAAACAAAATAAAAAAAGAGTAAAAAGACTACAATAAAAACAATGATACCTATTCTAAATGAAACCAAACTTTTCCCCCCAATAAACTGATTAAGTGTCTATTTTATGTAGAATATGAAATAATTATACACGGATTTTCAGAAAAGGCAGTTCATCTAGCGTCATATAAAACTGTTGGAGTCGAATTTTTAACACTAAATCAACTTTTTCAAAAATTACAATATTTTCGCGATAAACTCATCAAAAATCGGGGGAAATCCCCTTATTTCCGGGGGAAATTCCGATTCAGATTTAAAGATTAATCAATTCCGCATCGAAGCCGAGTGTGTTATAATAGAAAAAGGAAATCAGTTCCAATTATAATTCTATGAAAATGTACCTTACAAATGGTATTTTGGGTTGTTGTCAACTTCCATTTTACTATGTTTTGCTATAGGTTCATTTTTACTTTTTGTGAAAAAAAATAAGGGCTTTATGAACAAGCCCTATAGTACTATTTTTTCTGTCCATAATAATTACCCGCTTTAGTTTTCCTATTTCATTTTGGTGGTAGGGTTCGAAGATTTGTAACTAAAGGGGATGCGCTAATTGACACGACTATGGAACATGGACAAGTCACTTTTTTGAAAAGTAACTCTTTAAATTTTGGAAAATACTTTTTCTTTATAAACTAACAGGTGTGCTTAACTGAAATAAATAATAATGGGGGAAATTAGATTGGATATAATCATTGGAATTGCCATTTTACTTATTGTATTTTCTTCCACCAGTATAGTTGAAAAAAGGTTGAAATCTATAGAGAATCAAAATAATCAAATAATAAAAATTTTAGAAGAAATAAGAGATAAAAGTTAATACTTTTCAGTAACAAACGGAATCATTTTATTTGTAGATTGCTACAATCAATTTATGTAGCAAACTCATAAAGCGGATGGTGATTAACCATCTCCCGATAGAAAGGAGGTGGGAAAATGACGACATATGAAGCAATAGTGATGACACCCACGTCAAACCTAGTATTAATAGGGGCTTTTACAGTTGTCTTAATGGTCGTAAAGCAACCCCCTTCGTTCTCAACCAAAGAATGTAGGACAAATTACTTCTTTTCATTAATAACTTTTTAAGGGTTGACCGCTCTTCATCCAGGTCTATCTGATCCTCAAACTGAAGATAGGAAAGACATTGAGATGTTTGTCCAAATAGCTTGTGAGATTGTTGCTTGAATCGATTAAATGTTATAATTAAGAAGTAAGTAAATGGTGAGGTGATGATATGGCAATTCCACAACAATCCAAACGCTATTCATACGCTGATTATTTATCATGGGATAATGATGTTTTATGTGAGGTAATTGGGGGTGTTATTATCAGTATGTCGCCATCTCCAACACCGTTGCATCAAAATATAATTACTGAATTAACGACAGAATTCGGACTATTTTTGCGAGATAAAAAATGTGTAGCTTTTCCCGCCCCGATTGATGTTTGCTTGTTCGCCAATAAGCAAACAAAGGATAATGACATTAAAGATTGGGTCCAACCGGATTTAATTGTAGTATGTGACGAAAGTAAAATTGGTGAGAAAAATATCATCGGTGCTCCGGAATTAGTGATTGAGGTCCTCTCACCATCAACAGCTAAAAATGACCGTTTAATTAAATACAACAGCTATGAAAAAGCAGGTGTAAAGGAATACTGGATTGTTGATCCGTACAACCAAACGATTGAAGTTTATCTCTTAGAAGGAAAAACATTCGTTCGTAACAGTGTATATTTTAAAGATGATATCTTACCAGTTCAATTATTTGAAGATCTTCAAATTGAATTAAGCAATATTTTCAGATCTTAAAAAAACGACAAGTGCGCTAATTCCTTGTCGTTTTTTTAAGCACGGGGACGGTTCTTTTGCTTCCAAAATTTCGTTCAATATTAGGAAGCAAAAGAACTGTCCCCTAGCTTGACCCTAGCTTCAAGTCTTATTCGAAATATTGTATGAATTCCAAAAAACTCATTTGAAAAGTCACCAAATCAATTACATTTTATATTCTTTTTTTCGAGCATAGTTTTTATGTTTAAAAACAAGAAAAAAATAAGTAAAAGCACTATAAAGAACAAGAAATAATAGTAATTGAGTATTGCGGACAGAATGAGCCAGCTGTGCGAAGTTTTGAGCCACCATTTGCGGACGTTTGAGCCATTAACTGCGTGGAAGATATCACCATCAGTAAATATTAAATAGATTTCACACAACAAAATTGTTGCTCTACTATGTTGTTAATGGCAGTATCTTTTATGAATATAAAAAGGTCGAAAATATGCAAGTAGCGCATAAAAACTTGCATATTTTCGGCTTTTTAATTTCATTCCTTATGTTGTTAAAGCCCCCGTTAGCACAATAAAAGTCCTTAATTTCCTATTATAAGTTGGTTCCCGTATAGATTGTTGCGATGACGGTAAAGATCATTATAATTTTAATAAGAATATAATAATCAAAAAATATAGGTTATTATACTAAATATTGAACCTGATACTCCCAAAATAAGAACCCTATAAAGAAGCCTTTTCCACCTTTTTCCCATTCGTCCGTCAGTTTTTGGTCTTTGTTAATATTTCTTAATTCTTTGCTAAAACTTATTACTTGAACTGATGCTCCAAGCCAACATATAACTGATATTAATTCGAAAAATTTGATCCATTCCATAAAATTTCTCCATATTTTCAAATTCAAATATTATAATAAGCCCTTATTATTATCCTACTACCCTGTTGAACTAAAGCCCTTAGCACAAAAAGCGAATGCTCCTATTGAACACACGCACCCCGTTACTTTAAGTGCAATTCTTCACAATGTTACTTAATTTATTTCATTTTATTTTGTTTAGAACTAAAAATACTCATACCAGATACAATACACAACAGGAACAGTAATAATAATCTTGACCAATCCATCAAATTCCAAAATTCCCCACCACTAACAATATCAGGGCTTAAACCATATTCATCAACAAAAATCCCTAAATTCCAAAATAATTTAAGCGAAATAAGTAACGAAAAAAGACTTAATAAAAATACTGTAATTGATAATTTTCGTTTTCCCATTGTAATATCCCCCTTTTGAACAAAATTTTTTACTGATTCTCCCCTACCTTACCATAAAAGACCATAATCTTTATTGAAGCATTCTGCTCCGTTAGTTGAGTAAAAATAACTGAACTGATTTGTATAAATATTAACATTTATACAGTTTTCCTTCGAGTAATAATTCATAATAAACATACTGCCAAAACATACATCAATTAATTGCCAAAAACACTACTATCCCAAAGGTAGAGTAAAATCTTTAGTCCGCCACCATTGACTTAACTCTTGCCCGTATCGTGGACCTATCGAAAGTGTGGCATAAATAATGCATAAAAGGCATACTTGCCCAAACATTGTAACACGGACAAATCGATTCTAAGCATCTGCATCTGCTGGGAGGGACCGACCCCTTCCAATGGATAATAGATACTAAGAATAGGGCGGTACAGTCAATGGCAAGCAGCTACGCTGTGGCTCTATGTTCCGAAAAGGGTGGCTCCTTTAATCGCAATGAATGGCTCAAAACTATGCATAAACGGCTCAATTCATCCGCAATAATCATAATTATCAACCACAATATACCAGCAATTGCATACTCCATTATTACAATTAAAATCCATAAAGCATCATTAAACCCCAAGTTTCTAATAGTTTTTTACTTGCTCTACAGAAAATAGTTTCATAGATGCAGAGATAAAAAATATTGTAGACAAGAACAACCTAAGAAAAATAGATATACTAATCTCCATCTAATTACCCCTTTGGTGAAATTATACCTGTATGTAATTTAATACATTTTCCCCGAATGCAGACATTTTTTCCTTTTTTTCTTAAAATGCATTATGATATATTCTAGTGTAGTTATATTTATATTGGAGGCTTATTTATGTGGAAGATTTTCGTTACAACACTTTTTGTAGTTTTAGCAGGATGCTCTTATAATGTCGATGATATAAAAATGAACTATAAGAGGATGTTCAAAAAGTTGTATCTAAACCGCCTACAAACCCATTGGACAATTTTGACTGCTCCCAGAAATGGAAATGAAAGTAACCTTATTATTGGTAGTCCTATCGGCGAGAAATCTTATT
>DULJ01000042.1 GCA_012840465.1 Caryophanales bacterium | reverse complement strand
TTTTAAAAGGTAGCTTTTCGAGCAGATCAAAGACTAAGAACGCCACATCCTGTGGCAACGTCTTTGTGACCCACGTCCTGTGGGCCTAAAAAATCTGGGCGCAAATACGCCAAGGCGAATTTGATAGGGGGGCATCAAGCTTGCAAATATATTTATCACCAGAAATGATCAAAAACGATTACCAATTATTAAATATCATCGATCAAAATAATAAACCAGTCGGATTTCTAACCTTCTTATTTGATGAAAAGAAGTTATATGTTTTTGGTCAAGCGGAAAGCGGCATCAAAGAAGACTTTAAAGACTTAATAAAACCTTATATACAAGGAATGAAAAAATCGCTGTCAGAGGAAATTACCATTTTTAGTTTTTTGACGGTTGGCGGTGAAAAAATAGACCTTGATCAAAATAATGAAGAAAAATAGGAAGAGGTACCATTAATTAGTACCTCTTTTTTCACTTTTACGTTAAAATTAAATAATAAATATTTCTCGGGAAAGCGCAGGAATTGACATTCTAAGCTAATATTAGCGAAGAATGTTAGAAAGACACGGTTTGTCATCAATAATGGCGAAAGTCCTTCCCCTTAAGCTTTATAGCCTTTTCTCGGGATTTCGATATCTTGACCATTTACATGATCAATTTTTGCTTCAAGTGTACCCTCTGTATACGCATCACTTACTTGTTCATGAGTGGTTGCTAGACCAGAATTGAATTCATTTTTACTAGAATAATCTTGCGGTTGATCATTTTTTTTCGTCATCCTTCTTACCTCCTTTTCGTCGGACAACAGTAGTTTATGTAATTTCTGTTAATGAATTCATAATGGGAGGTTAAAATGATCTGTAGTAAACTGGGGGGAAACGGGGAAAATTAGATATAGGCGATTGATTATTCATCATCAATTTCTTCAATCATACCGATACTTACTAAATAATCAAAAGCTATATCGGCGATTATTAACGTCTCTTCTTCTGAAGGAACAAAACCCGATTGAATTAATCTTTCATAGAAAAATTTAGCGATATCATCTGAGTCAATTACAATATTTTTCATAAATATCCCCCCAAATAAAAAGAGTTTTATTCATATATATATGAAAGTTTAATGCATAAATGAATACATTTTTTGAAAATAAGAAAAATGTTTAGTTTGGTTTTATGTCGGGTATATACAAAATGGTCATGAAATCCGGGGAAATTAAGTCAAATATAAGTGTTGACAGCCTGCTCTTTCTAGATTATAGTTATTATAAATTAATAATTAATTTAATCTATCGATTTATTATAAAAGAGTAATTCTTGTAACAGATCAATTTTTTTAAAAAGGAGTAATTCAAATGGCTGAAATAATTATTTATAGCAGTACCGGGTGTCCTTATTGTGAAAAAATGAAAAAGGAATTTAAGGAATGGGGCTATGAATACGAGGAACGTAATGTAACTGAAAACCCTGCCTATTTCGAAGATCTTCATAAAGAAGGTATGTTCTCAACTCCAGTTGTCTATATTAACGGTGAAGCATTTATTGGATATCGACCTAAAAAGATGAAACAAGCTTTAGGGATTACTGATGAAATGATTACTGCTAATAAAACAGATGATGCAAATCAAGAACAAGCTTCTGAAGACTTCTTCCAAGAACCAACAAAAGAATTACTGGATGAAGTATACGATTTCGTTACAATCGGTGCCGGACCTGCAGGAGCATCAGCTGCCGTGTACGCTTCCCGTGCCCGTTTAAATACATTAATCATTGATAAAGCACCTGCTTCAGGAACGCTTGCGATTACACATAAAATAGCAAACTATCCAGGGGTTCCTGAGGAATTAACTGGTCAAGAACTTTTAAGAAAAATGCATGTACAAGCCCATAATTTTGGAACAACTTTTGTTCGTTCTACTGTGCTTAGTGTTGATTTTTCGAACGAAGAAGTTAAATTGCTTGAACTACCTGAGGGTACGATTAAAGCGAAAAGTGTTTTTATTGCCGTTGGTGCTAAAGCCCCTGGCAACAAAATTAAAGGTGAGGAAGAATATACTGGCCGAGGTGTCAGCTATTGTTCAACATGTGACGCTGCTTTCTTTAAAGACCGCATTGTTGGTGTAGTTGGGGATACTGAAGAAGCCGTTCACGAAACACAAGCTTTGGCTAAATTTGCTAAAGAAGTTATGCTGTTTGTTCCAACCAATAAGCTAAAAGGTGAAGCTAATACAGTTGAGCTTGAAAAGCTTGATAATGTCAAAATTTATTGGAATCACCGCTTGAAAGAAATCATCGGCGATAAAAAAGTTGAAAAACTTATTATTCGTGATGCTGACAAAAACGAAGGAGAATGGTCGGTTGATGGTGTCTTCCTCTACCTAGCAGGACTTAAACCAGGCACAGATTTCCTAAAGAATGCAGTTAAACGCGATGATGAAGGCTACGTAATCGTTGACGAGGCTTTACGTACTAGTGTTGACGGCGTATTTGCCGGCGGCGATGCTCGCCGAACTCTTATTAAGCAGGCTGTCATTTCAGCTGCAGATGGATGTATCGCTGCCCTTGGTGCCGATCAACATGTTAATAAGCGTAAAACTATGAAAGCACAGTACAGCTAGACATCGTTCCATCGTTTTGATTATAATACTCTGGTGGTAATTACCAAAGGGGCTCTCCCCTTTTGGTTAATTATAAATAAATAATATTACATATTAAAAGGAGGAATTACTGTGCCAAAAGGAGCAACTGAAACAAAAACGCTCAAAGTCGGAGACAAAGCTCCAAACTTTACGCTTAAAGCACACGGCGACCGAGAAGTCTCTCTTTCTGACTATCTTGGCAAAAAGAATGTATTTATTGCATTCTATCCTTTAGATTGGACACCTGTCTGAGGCGCGCAAATGCCTTCATACGAGGATGCTCTCGATGAATTTGAAGGCTTAAATACCCAAGTTTTGGGTATTAGCGTTGATAGTGTACCAAGCCATGAAGCATGGCAAAAATCTGTTGGTGGCATCAGCTACCCACTTCTATCTGACTTCTACCCACAAGGTAAAGTAACAGATGAATATGGAGTGCGCAATGAAAATGGAATGAGCGAGCGCGCATTGTTCGTTATTGATAAAGAAGGAATTATCCAATTTATTGATGTTCATCCAATCGGCGAACTTCCTGAGAACGAAGAAATCTTCGAAGTTCTAAAAAAGCTTGAAAATAAATAATCTATAAACAAAGAACCCCAATCCCCTGAACAAGCTTCAGGTATTGGGGTTCTTTACCTTATTTATTTTTGCTGTCAAACACCTCCACTATTATAATCATAATTGTCCCCAATACAAGCCCATTACTTAGAATTGAGGCCAAAAGCGGTGGCAATGAAGAATAAGCTTCGGTTGGAATGAACATCACACCTAAACCAACAAAAAGTGGCACAACAGCCTTGCTGATTGTCTTTTCAACTGCATCACTTGAAAACAATTCCTTTATGCCAATAGACAATAGCCCTGAAAAGGCAGGAAAAATCGCTGCATATCCTACTGCTGGAGGAATAGTTGCAATGACAGCGATGACCGGTGAAAAGAATGTCAAAACAATAATAGCAAGCGAGGCAATAATAAATGGGGTTCTGCTACTAATTTTACTTGTCGCAATAAAGCCTGCGGTACCTGAAATGGGCACAGAACCAACAGAAGCAAATACCCCGCTTAAAAACTGACTGATTCCCATAATCGCACCTGTCTTTTTTCCGGACATCTCCGGAATCTTTTCCCCTTCCCTCTTTAAGACACTTTGAACAACTTTGACCGTTGTCAACATATTCGTGATTAATAGCAATGTAATAAAAAATACAGTAGGGACAATCCCCCAATCTACTTTTGGAGTTCCAAATGCAAATAGTTGAGGCAGTTTAAAAAACGTGTTTGCTTCATGAAACGGTGTTGATAGACCAAAAATAGAAAATAAAAGATAACCAACTATAATACTGATAACAATACCAAACTGTCTTAATATATAATGGCGTGCAGTTAAAAATGAGATCGATACGATAATAAATGATAAAATGGCGATTTTATATGAGATTTTTCCAGTTAAATCAACACCTAGGAGCCCATTTAAAAAAGAACCACTTAGTTGGGCAACTAATAAAATCATATAGGTTCCCGTGACCGCTGGAGTAAAATATTTTGCGATTTTCTCAATCAGCCCAAAGATCCCTAAAAGGAAAGCGATACCCCCACTAATAATCAATGCAAATTCCAACGTTCGTAACGTATTTTCCAAGGATCCATAAATAACAAGTCCTAAATTTGCGTATAACGCAAAAATCCCCCACCATAAACCAGCCGGTCCTTCTAGAACAGGCAAATGATGCCCAAACCAAACTTGCAGTAACCCTGTTACTGCTAATACAAAGAAAGTTCTTGCGATAAAATCAACTGTTTGATCTACATTAAAATTATAAATACCTGCTACTGCAATAGGTGTAACGATGCTACCTGAAACAATAAATAGTAACCATTGGAGCGTTGGCATAATATTCTTCACAGTATTCTCTCCTTTAAAAATAAAGGACCTACCGTGTTTGGTAAGTCCCTTTCATACTATCTAAAAGAAAACCACATAAATAACAGCAGCTAATAAAATACGATAGATTGCAAACGGCACAAGTTTTATCTTGTTAATGAGCTTCAAGAAAAAGCGAATGGAAATTAAAGCAAATACAAAAGCACTAATAAAACCAGCGATAAAAAATGGTAGTGCATCTAATGAAAAATATTCTAAGTTTTTTAGAAATGATATACCACTTGCACCGGCCATAATTGGCACTGCCATAATAAATGTAAAATCAGCCGCCGCACGATGGCTTAAACCAACTAAAACTCCTCCAGAAATCGTTGCACCTGATCTCGAAAATCCAGGCCACAAAGACAGGCACTGAACGCAGCCAATTGTAAATGCTTGTTTATAAGTAATTTGGTCCACCGTTTGAACCATGGGTTTATTTTTACTGAATTTATCAGCAATTATCATTAAGATCGCACCCAAAACTAAACCAATTAAAACCGTTCCAGTCGTAAATAAATATTCATCAATCATATCTTCTAGGAGTACTCCTAGAATTCCAGCAGGAATTAAGCCAACAATAACATGCGTTAGTTTAAGATGTCCCTTTTCATGAATGACTTGCCGCCCTCGTTTTCCAAGCCCAAGCATCTCAATAAAACGGTCTTTAAAAACTACGACAACAGCTAATATTGAACCGAGCTGAATAACTACTTTAAATGTATTAGCCACATATTTCGTTAAAAATTGTTCTGATTGCAGCCACATATCATCAACAATAATCATATGTCCTGTCGATGAAACAGGTGCAAATTCCGTGAGACCCTCAACCATACCAAGGATAATTGCTTTTAAAATTGTAAGAAAATCCATACTATTTAACTCCTTTTACGCAACAATTAGAAATTACAAAGACTTTACAAATATAGCATACTTTTCGCTTGATGATAACTAGGAATTACTAATGTTATTATTTAAAAGAATAAAACGGACTTGCAAAGTTAGCTGCAAAGTCCGTTGTTTTACATCATTCAATTTATTTTCACAATAGGTTTCATACAAAACCTTGTAAGCCGTGTTCTGTTCATTTAGTGCTGCAAATGAATACATGAAGTATTCTCGCACTTGAATGGAGAATCATCTATCTCACAGCCTTAATGGCCATGGTGTCTGTTCGGTTCAGTTCCCTTCAGACACTTCCCCTACCAAATTTGGGTTTCTCGCTCGTGGGGTTTACCTCGTTCCACCTTCAATGTTTCCATTGAAGCTCCGTCACTGTGGCACTTTCAAGGTATTCATACCATATCTTAAATGGACTTAGGTATTTTCCCTGCCGTCAACCCAGTTGAATGAGCTGCCCTAGCTTACGGTTTCGCTAGGCACGAACACTACAAGCATCGCAGCCTGTGCGAGCACGGACTTTCCTCACAGATACATGATCTGCGCGATTCTCACCAGTTTTGTATGATGTATTGCTTATTTATTATATCTTACTTTGCTTATTTTATCAATGGATTTCACAGAAGTCAATACCATTTTAATTAGAACGTTCTTCCAACCAGTCACCAATAGTTGGATATGTGACCGCACTTGCTCTTGGGCCGAACGTTACTGATACATGCCCCGTTGGTACGCAAACATATTTTTTATCTTCACTGGAAATTGCATTCATCAATGCCTCCACTTGGTGAGGCATTGCGATTAAATCCTTTTTAGCTGAAATATTTAAAACGTTCGCCTTAATATTTGATAAATTAACTTTTCGGCCACGTATGACTAACTTGCCTTTTATCAATTTATTTTGTTGATAAAATTCGCGGATCCACTGACGGTAGGCTTCCCCTGGGAATGGAATCCCATCTGTCAGCCATTTTTGCATCAATTTCCAAGAATCCACGAATTTTTGATTTTGCGATCGATCAACTAAACTAACATAAGGACCATAAAAATTAACCATTGGTTTTAGCATTTTATTTCCAAAGTCAATCATCTCGGGCGGTACATTTCCATAGGTCTCCACCACTTTATCCAAATTAAAATAGCGCTCATCTAACATTCTTCCATAAAGACCTGTATTTTCAAAGTCAAATGGACTAGTCATAAATATTAAATTTTTAATAGGAAGTTCCGGATATAATGATGCGAAAATGGATGTCATCGTTCCACCAATACAATAACCCAAAATCGATAGTTCGTCTGCACCTGAAGTTCTTAACACTTTTTTCACTGCTCTTGGAATATAATCTAGAATATAATCATCAAACTTCAGATTTTTATCTTCAATACCTGGTGTGCCCCAATCCAATAAATAAACATCGAAGCCCCGGTTGACGAGATACTCAACCATACTCCCACCCGGTGTTAAGTCCAATATATAAGGTTTATTTATAAGTGCATAAATCATTAATAAGGGTGTCCTATATTTCGCCGGTTGATCTGAGACGTAACGATAAAGCTTAGACTTGTTTTTTCTCCAAATCACTTCTTTTGGTGATAAACCTACTTCAGGCTCTGCCTCAATTGTCATAATTTCAGAAGCCCTTTTGATTCGCGCATACGAATCTTTAATTTCTTTAGGGACTGTTTCTTTAAACACATTTTCCCAATCCTTTACAAATGAATTTACCATGTGCCCCCTCGCCATCCCTTCTTTATTACCCTAATTTCTTATTTCTTTACCGTTTAGTTTTAAGCTTGCTTTTGCAATAACTCTAAGATTTGATCCATTTTTCTATGAATCCTCTTTACTTCATATTGTAAATTCTTAATTTCACTAGCTTGTTGATCTTTGTCAGCTTGTACAACAATGGCCTCTTCTACAACTTCTTCGATCTGATCCATTTTAGTTTCCACACTTATCATTAATGAGGCTAATTTTGCTAGATCGTCTTTTGAAGGCATGTTCATTTGTTCAAGATAAGCGCTCGTCGAATCATTCACTAATTTTTTATATTGAAGATTCATATCGAGAACCTTTCCTAGGCCTTTTGAAAAATCATCAGTTGCAAGATTTTCATCCAGCACCTTGCTCCAGTAGGATTCTGTTTGATCATAAACCTTTCTCCAAATCTCAAATGGGTCAATCGTATTTGAATGGTTCACAGACGTTCTCCTTTCTAAAACCTGTAGTATTTTCAAATGCGCCTTAGCGTATTTGTGCCCTTTTTAACTTATGACCCTACTCCTAAATTAGAACCAAAAATAAAAAGTACGATTATTTATTTTATTTTTTTCACTTTTTAGTTCTTATTTGACCCATCTATGTGTAAATTACATGTAGGGAGATCATTTTAAAGCAGGTGAATTATATGTCAAATCATTCTAAAGACTCTTCTAGTAAATCAGAACCAACCTTTCAGGCTCCTAAAAATTTGATCGTTCCATTCATACTTTTAAGTCTTCGCGATATTAACTGCCATGGCTACAAAATTTTGCAGCAATTAATGGACTTTGGTTTTTCTACTATTGATCAAGGAAATTTATATCGGATGCTTAGACAGTTGGAAAAGGATACACTCGTTAAGTCTGAATGGGACACATCAGAAGCTGGACCAGCAAAAAGAATTTATTCATTAACAGAGGCAGGTGAACAATATTTAAAAACATGTGTGTACTCACTTGAGCATTACCAATCTATACTCGATCAATTTTTCTCGGTATATACGAATATGTTTACTTTTCCACAACATAGTAAAAAGAAAAATGAAGACAAAGATAAAGAAAAATAGAAAAATTAATAATAAAAAAGGGGTAATTATTCATGACAGTACTTGACTCTAAATATTTCATTAATCTTATTTGGGACCGTTGGGATGAGGGGTTGACGCAAGTATATAGCAATCAAAAACAATTTGAACATTTATTCATGCAAACTTTTAATCAGCAAAAAAACGCAGTGGAATTATATTTTAAATTTTTAGATTCATATTCAAAGGAATTTAAAGCAATCACTGAGAAGTTCCAAGTAAAAGCATTGTCAACAGTCGAAAAATATCAAGATGAAAACACTAATGCGTCCCTGCAAAATATCCAAATGCAGCTTGAGGATGTAATCGAGCGTGTATCAAAAATCTCTCTTACACCTCAAAACGCTGTAAAACAATTAATGTCCCAAAATTTAAGCCAAATTGAGAAAAGCATTGATGAACTTTTTCAACAACAAGAGAAAAATCGCTCTGAAATGAAATCGATGATTAATGAAATTTCTCTTGAGATGAAGAATGTTTTCGAAAAAATTACAGAAGAATTCGGAAAATTACCTTTAAAAATCTGAGGTATCCGCCGGAGGCTTTAACTTTATTAAGTTAAACAGATTGGGGAGATATGGATGAGCTTCATTGAACAGGCAAACCAAGTATGTGATGTCCCATATTCTCAAATTCAGGTTGGTACGAAGGCGATTTACACAAAGACGATCACGAACGAAGATGTGTTGGAGTTCGCAAAAGTGACAGGGGATATTAATCCGATTCATGTGGATGACGAATTTGCCAAAACAACGATGTTTAAAGAACGTATTGCCCATGGACTGCTCACAGCCGGCTATATTTCTACGCTAATTGGCACAAAGCTACCAGGCAAAAATACACTTTATTTATCCCAGGATGTTAAGTTTAAGGCGCCTGTAAAAATTGGCGATACATTAACCGTTGTTGGCGAAGTAATCGAAAAAAGAGATGATAAACAAATTCTAAAGATGAACACACATATATACAATCAATTTGAAAAAGTGGTTTTAGAAGGAACAGCCGTAGTTATGAAAATGTAAAGCCAGATGTTTCTTTTAAACTCCCAAGTGCCTAGCACCGCGCAAACTAAGACGGTGTTGGGCACTTTAAGTTTTTTTATATAGCTATGAATATGGTTTCTAAGGTATAATGTTTTGTAAAAAGGGATAAATTTGTAAATAAATGAGGAATAATATGATATTTCGACGACAGGAAGGCTTCCGTTATAGCTTTAATAAACCAATTGATTGCAACTTTAAAATCATTAAAATAGACGATTCTGAAATTGATACTGAGTTCGGCTTCGGGCAGATCGTTGACATCAGTCCAAATGGCTTAAAAATGATTTCTTCGCTCAACCTATCTCCAACTTTTAAAAAAATAGAAATACAAGTCCATTTTTTAATTGACGAACAGGCCTTTATTACTCCCGGTATCATTCAATGGCAGAAAAAGGAATGGTCTCTAAATGTTTATTCCTATGGCATAAAGCTTGTGTCTAGCGAAGAAACAGCTGCAAACATTGTTGCTGGATTAAAAAAACATGCTGAGAAAACTATGAATAAAAAATAAAAGTCTCTACGTTTTTGCATAGAGACTTTTATTTGGGTTTATTGGAAATTAAAATGATCAGGATCCGGACCTGTACGTTCATTTTGATTTAAAGCATTAATTTCTTCAATGTCACTCTCTTCAAGTTGGAAATCAAAGATGTCGGCATTTTCCCTAATTCTGTCAGCATGGGTCGACTTGGGTATCGTTACAACCTCCGTATCTAAATCCCAACGCAGAATGATTTGCGACGGTTTTTTATCGTATTTTTCAGCCAGTTTGACGATCGTTGGATTTTCCATCAGACGTCCGCGCATTAATGGAGCCCATGCCTCCAGCTGGATCTTATTTTCTCGACAGAATGAAAGCACCTCTCTTTGTGTTAATCGAGGATGAAATTCCACTTGGTTTACCATCGGTTTAATTTCAAAGTTGGAAATAATGTCCTGTAAATGATGGACTTGAAAATTACTAACTCCGATTGCCCTAACATAGCCATCTTTATATAACTTTTCCAGGGCGCGCCATGTATCAAGATATTTCCCTGTTACCGGCCAATGGATTAAGTAAAGGTCAATATATTCCAAACCCAGCTTTTTTCTGCTCTCTTCAAAGGCTTGTAAAGTAGATTCATATCCTTGACGATCATTCCATACCTTCGTTGTAATGAATATTTCTTCCCTTTGAACTCCTGAATCCTTTACCGCTTGACCTACTCCCGCTTCATTTTGGTATAAAGCCGCTGTATCAATACTGCGGTATCCTGCTTCGATGGCGGAATGGACGGAATTTTCGACCTCCTTTCCATCTTCCACCTTGTAAACACCTAACCCTAACCAAGGCATCTTCACACCATTATGTAATACTGTACAGTCATTAATATTTGTAATCATGATTAAAAACCTCCACTGTTTGAATTTTTTTCTTAATAAGTTAAGAATATCATATATTTTTACCAAACTTTAATATCTTTGCTTGAGCTTTTTTAATGTTACAATAGTGTAAGAGATTATACCGAGGAGATTTGCGATGAATATATTAATATGCGAGCCCCATCTTCCACCATACATAAAATCTATCAAAGGCAAGTATGGGGAAATACAAGAGATTATTGGTAATAACGTAAAAGCACTACCATTGAATCATCCTTCGATCATTGTTATGTGCAATAAGGATAACTTTGAAAACAAGAGTAATAATGAAGCATACAGATTAAATATTCCTGGCACTTTCGTATTTTTAGGTCGTGAGAAAAATCGGATACGCAGTCTTTCTGAGGATGAAATAAATGAAATTATCCACACAATTAGAAAAGAAGATTTTACGTTAGTCTAAATAAATAAAGGGAGCCGAAACGGCTCCCTTTATTTATAGTTGCATTACTTTTCATCAAGCTCTGCAGCTGGCACAACCATCACATCGTTCGGATTATCTTTTGTAAAGACACTTACAGATTGACTTGTTTCATTTGTATGTTGTAACCAGACAGGTACTCCATGATAGGTTACCGTGATTTCATTTGGAGACGAGATGATTTGTTTCGCACGATGAATATCCAATATGCATTACCCCCTTATCGTTTTTCCCTATTATAATATTTTGTACCTTATTCATTCACTATTTTGCGTTACATTAAATTATGCTGTTTTTCTTTATCATTTGCCATTTGAAACACTCCTTTTACCAAAATCTATATGTTCTCACTATCCTAGTTTTGGCAAAAGGGTGGAGATTATGCTAAAGTTTTCTGAAACGTTTTAATATCCTCACTCCACGGGATTTCCACATCAATGCTTTCATTTGTAAATGGGTGGATAAAATGGATATGTTCGGCGTGTAGGGCTTGGCGCTTAATTCCTTCGAGTTTACCACCATAAAGCACATCCCCTACAATCGGGTGTCCTAGGTGGCCCATATGGACCCGAATTTGGTGCGTCCTTCCTGTATCCAATTTCAACTTTACTAATGTTACATTGACCTTAGAGTAGTAATTAAGGACTTCATAATGGGTGATTGCCACATCCCCTGTGTTTGATACCCTTCTTCTTGTGGGGTGATGGCGATCTCGGCCAATTTTGGCTGTGACCGTACCCTTTTTTTGTTTCACGTTTCCGTGAACAAATGCGATATAGGTCCTTGAAATCAATCTTTTTTCCAGCATCTGATCAAGTACAGGCCCGGCCAGTGCATGTTTTGCAAACACGACACCACCAGATGTATCGTGGTCAAGTCGATGAATATGCCGAACCTTCGTCTGAAGACCTCCCATTTGGTAATGATAAGCGACTGCATTTGCCAACGTATCACGTTCCCCAGCATTAGGATGAGTATCGATGCCAGCAGGCTTATTTACAATTAACAGATGGTCATCCTCATAACAAACTTCGATCGGAATATATTGTGGGTCAACACCGTATTCCTCGGCGATAAACAAACGAACTTGCAGTTTATCCCCTTTTTTAAGTTGTTGGTCCCATCTTGTTACGATCTCTCCATTTACTTGTACCCTTTTTTCCATTCTAAATTGATGCAGCAATTTTTTAGGGACCTTCCATTTTTCTTTTAATATCCTATCAATAGATACCTGATTCCATTCCAGTGGTACCTCGATTTGAAGCCATTCCCCTTTTTTCACACAATCCATCTATTAATCTCCCTAATTCGGTGTATGTTCATCTTCTTTCCATTCTATCTTACCTAAGGACGTTTGTCTGAACAATTTAGAACTTTTATAATTTGTATCATTAAGTAATTTCTGCTTCATTAAATCTGTTGTTGTCCATTGATTTACATAGCTTGCCAAACCACCTAAATCAGGGAACAATGTTAATTGATTAATCCCGCTTAATTCCAAAAACAATTCAACATCATTTCGAAGTTCAACATCGATTTTGATATGTTTTAAGATGCGTTCTTGTAACAGCACCTCATTTTCTTCTTCTTCAAGACCTTGTTTTGTGTTTCCCTGAAGAGTAAAATAACCCTTTTGAAACATACTTCGATATGTGTTCATTCTCGGGCTTAATGCCATCGTTTTTTGGAATTCCTTCCTAGCTTCAAGGAATTCGCTTGTTTTAGGCATACTTGTTAATTCATCTAAACTGTGAAATGTTTGATTAAGCCGAAATGGGTCAAGAAGCCAAATCGAACAAGGGGTTTTGTAATCCCATTTTCTTGTAGCAAAAAATAAGGCAACTGCAAAGGATTCAGACCAATCCAATAATCTTGTTTTTACACCGTATTGCTGCATCAAATAAAGAAGATCCCATTGATTTTCCGTTTTATGTAAATCAAAACCATTTTCAAAAAAGCGTTTATAGCTCAGTTCTTCCCACTGTAAAATTTTGTCCACTGAAAATGATTGCCTAAAGAGCCCTGAAAGTAAAGGATAACGTCCATTTTCGGAGTTGTTATTACTTTGACCACGATACCAAACAAGTCTGCTTTTTTTGGAAAAAAAGGTTACTTCCTCCAAAAGTTTAAGCCATTTTTCAGAAAAGAAATAATTGGTTATATCAAGTGCTTTTTTCATTTTTTCACCCGCGCTGAATGAAGTTATAGTTTACTACTGATTATTGCCAATAATAATAAAGAACTATACCTTAAGAATATAGTAGCTAACCCTATCATTTTAATAGCACTTAGATATCATGTGATAACGATGAAAAATCACTTTAAAAATATTTGAATATCGATATTTCTGTTATAATACCAATGATTGGGTATTTTAACTTTGAAAGGAAGGTCATTCATGAATACAACGCATACTTTTACAAAAAGTGAGGAAATTGTAAATTCAATTACCCATGGTATTGGCGCTCTGTTAAGCATTGCAGCTCTTGTTTTGCTCACTGTTTATTCAAGTTTAGAAGGAAGCGTACTCCATGTCGTCAGCTTTTCCATTTTTGGAGGGACAATGCTGCTTTTATATGTCTCTTCTACGCTCGTACATAGTTTTCCGGCAGGCAAAGCGAAAGATATTTTTGAAATTATGGACCATTCTTCCATCTATCTATTTATTGCCGGGACATACACCCCCTTTTTGTTTATCGTTATAAAAGGTTGGGTTGGATGGACTTTATTCGGTGTCATTTGGGGGTTAGCGTTGTTAGGAGTAGTATTTAAAGCCTTCTTTTGCAAACGATTTTTATACCTTTCCACGATCCTTTATGTTGTAATGGGTTGGCTTATCGTATTTGCATGGAAGCCGCTTGTTGCGGGTCTTCCTACAGGAGGTATAGTGTTTTTAGTGACAGGTGGAATTCTATATACGATTGGCACCATTTTTTATGTTTGGCGAGGATTCCTTTTCCATCATGCAGTCTGGCATATATTTGTACTACTAGGTTCTGTTGCGCATTTCTTTGCTGTATTTTTATATGTTTTACCGTTAAACGCATAAAAGCTTGGAAATGACTAAGTCACAAGCTTTTACTTATATTATTAAAAGTAAGGAGGATTTCTTTGGATTTTAAATCACTTTTTCATACAATTACAGACAAAGTAAAGGATGCCGTTCACCATCTTCAAGGCAGCAAGGATAAGTTTTCCCTAGTTGAGCTAGCCTCCTTTATTAAGAATGATTCCAATACGATTAAAACAAGCCGGCAATTACTTGGAATTGATCTTCATGAATATACCTTAACCAAAAACGACATCCAATTTATTTTAGAATCAAAAGGAAAACTAACTGAGAAAATATTATCACTTACAGTCACAAAGGAAGGGAAAACCCTTATAAAATATCGAAGCTACGAGCACAAAGTGTCTACAGATATGATGATCACCCTTCTAAGTTAATCATCCATTAATTTTCCACTTTAAAAATAGGCTTTCTCAAAATCTGTTTTTGAGAAAGCCTATTTATTCATACATTTACTTATTATTCATCATTTTCGTTAAGGCATTTAAATCCATTGGCATATTATTGCTTATAATTGATTTAACTAACATATCCTCTTTTTCTTTTGGAACACGTTTTCCTGCTAATTGTGCAACCTGCTGGATCACTCTTCTTACTGTATTCTCATCTTTGAAATTCGCATTAGATAAAGAGTTTGCTAATTTCAAAATTTCACCCATATTGACACCTGTTTTCTTCTCGATGTTACCAAACATATTATTATTGTTGTTTTTATTGTTTTTATTTTGCATTAAATTCCCCTCCATTTCTATTTACAGTTACTAACATTGTATGGAGGATTTTGTTTGAAGGTGCACAACCAAGAAAAAACAGGCTTTATAAGCAAACTAGCTTTTTAGTGGTAAAGCCTTTAAATCTATAATAAACTTATTATAGGAAACTGTTAAAGGAGTAACTCGAATATGCATAATCATTTAATATTTGATTCCTCAATTGGTTCGCAAAAGCCAAACAGTCTAATTCATTCAGAAACATCATGCCCTTTTTGTAATCGGGCTGCACTTACAGATATTTTTGATACAGACGGTTCAATCATTTGGCTGAAAAATAAATATCCTACTTTAGAACAAACGTTTCAAACGGTCATTATTGAGACCGATGAATGCCAATCCGAATTATCCGAGTATAGTAAGGAGCACCTCTATAAAGTCATTTCCTTTGGACTCAACCACTGGAAAGAGATGATTAAAACTAATAAATATAAATCTGTGCTATTTTTCAAAAATCATGGTCCATTATCCGGTGGTTCACTGCGTCATCCCCACATGCAAATTGTCGGACTCGATCATATTAACTATTCGGAAACATTACATGATAATCATTTTATTGGGGTGCCGATTGAAATTCAGGACGGGGTGGAATTTAATATTTCAAAATACCCTAGAATGGGCTTTTATGAATTTAATGTGATCATGGAAGATGAGCGCGGCTTAAAAACATTTGCAGAGGATATCCAGATTGCTACCCATTATACTTTGAATCATTTTAACCGAAATTGTAATAGCTATAATTTGTTTTTTTACGAGTACGCTGGAAAAATTGCCGTTAAGATCATTCCTCGTTTTCCGACATCACCACTTTATGTCGGATATGCCATTCCGCAGGTATCTAATCATACCGATCTTGTCATTGATAAAATTAAAAAGCTATATTTTTAAAATAGAACCGGCCGCCTTTAAGATAGCCGGTTTTATATTTCATCCTTATTTTTTGATAAACATTTGTGACCAATAATTACCCGTCTGTGTATAGCCCACTCCAATATGAGTATAATCGGCACTTAAAATGTTTCGGCGGTGCCCCTCACTGTTCATCCAAGCCTGGACAACCTCTTCCGGTGTTGTTTGTCCTTGGGCAATGTTTTCACCCGCAGAACGATAGGTAATACCAAAATCACGCATCATGTCAAATGGTGATCCATAGGTTGGACTTGTATGCGAGAAATAATGCTTGGATTGCATATCATTCGCTTTTTCATGAGCAACCTTACTTAAAGCAGTGTCCATTTGCAAATCAGGCAACCCACTTTTTCTCCGCTCTACATTTGTTAATTGCACAACTTTTGATTCAGCAGCACTTATGCCCGCAGCAGGAGCAGCTTGCTGTGTTTTTTGTGTTTGTTGTTTTGGAACCTGTTGTTTTGGTACTTGCTGTTTCGGTATTTGTTGTACTTGCTCCTGTGGAGCTTGTGGTACTCTTTGGGATTGTTGTCGGGGCTGCTGTGTATATTGCTGGTACTGCTTGTTTTGCAAATCTTGTTGACGGTAATCGCCACCATCAAAATTATGCATTCCACCTGGACGCCCATCCGCAATTCTAAATTCGTACTTCGCACCATCTGTCAGCATCGGTACTGTTTCCGGATATTGGTTGCTATTTAATGATGTATTCATACTAGAAATTGTAGCTGCATTTGGATCTAAAATATTCTGTTCTTCGTTAGCATTGTTAACACCACAGGCACCCATCATTGATAAAGATACGCCCGTTACGATTATTGTTAATAGTTTTATTTTCACGTGTTTGTTCCTCCCAAATTTTTTTCCCTTTCTTTTTTATAATTTCCGCATAACGAAAATTATATTGCTTAGAAAAGTTGGCAAAAAAGTTTGAGAAAAACGCTTATATCTATAGTCCAATTACTTCCTGTTCATACATTTCCCACACTCGGTCAAAGATACTAACTGAATGCAAAGATGTATCATTTAACTCCAAATAATTGCTGATTTCGTGATAATCTGAAGAATATTTAGGAAAACTATGGTCCTTATAAACCTCTTCTGCAAATTGACCCAATATATCTCCTTTTTTCGTTGTTCGAAACTTTAGTACAAATTGGTAAAATGATTTTCTCAAAGAATAACGTCCTTTCTATATACAGCATCCGTAAGTTTCATATTATTTTACCAAGAATCCGTTTTCTGTGCCATAATAGTAAGTGTGATATAAATCACTTTTACCAAAACCTTCTTTTGATATATTATAGTATGAAAACTAGGAAAAGTAGGTGATAAAATGAATTTTGAAACTCCATATGAAATGCTTGGTGGGGAAGAAACAATCCAAAAGCTTGTGAATTCCTTTTACCCTAAGGTTTATGCAAATCCAATTCTTAGTCCTTTATTTGAAGGCGATATGGAAGAAATTAAAAGGAAACAAAAAATGTTTTTAACACAGTTTACAGGTGGCCCTACTCTATATAGCGATGAATTCGGCCCACCAGCTATGAGAGCGAGGCATATGCCCTTTGAAATCACACCAACAAGGGCTATTGCTTGGTTGGCATGCATGAAAGAAGCAATGGACGATATCGGCTTAGATGGAGCCATTCGTGAACAATTTTACGACCGTTTACAGCAAGTAGCGGGTATAATGATAAACACGCCTGACCAATGATCAGGCGTGTTCTTCTGGGTCTAGCAAACCCAATTCTTCTGCTGCAGCTCTTTCCTTTTTCAGCCTTTTACGGTATACCACTTTAGATAATTGAATACTGATTTCATATAAAACACATAATGGAATCATAACTAATGTTTGCGAGATGAAATCCGGTGGTGTTACGACGGCAGAAACAATTGCTAATACAAAATAGGCATATTTTCTAATTTTAGACAGTTTAACTGGATCAATAATGCCGAGGCTAGTTAAAAACATAACGACAACCGGCAGTTCAAAGAGAATAGCGAACGGCAATGTGATTCTTAATAAAAAGCCGAAGTATTTCTCTATTGTGAACATATTTTGCATATTGTCACCGGCTAAGCCTAGTAAAAAGTCAAAAACGATTGGGAAAATAAAGAAGTAACCAAAACAAAGGCCTACTACAAACAAAATAAATAGTGCGGGTATATAGGATAGTGTGACCTTTTGTTCTAAAGGTTTTAACGCAGGTTTAATAAATAACCAAAGCTGCCATGCAAGCACCGGAATCGTTAAAGCAATTGCAACAACACCGGCAAGTTGAAAATAAACCCAGATAATTTCTGTTGGACTTAAGACCGTAAGCTTAAAATCTAAACCCTTTACAAAAAAATCATATATCTCTTGGACATAGATAAATGCTGCTATAAAGAAAACGATAAAGGCTACACCTGTGATAATGATTCGATTTCGCAACTCATCTAGATGCCCAACTAAATTCATACTTTGATCTTGTTCCAAATTAGTTCCCCCCCAAACGATGAGAGCATATATATGTTTAATTTTTTAGCTGAATAACTAGAAAGAAGATGTAAGATGATAACTCCTACACCTTCCCTCTACCTTCTATATTACAAAGTGTCTTTCTTTTGTTCCTCAATTTTCTTTGATTCATCATCTTCTTTTGTCAGTTCTTTAGTAGCTTTTTTAAACTCTTTTAAAGAACTTCCAACCGCTTTACCGATTTCAGGTAATTTAGAAGGTCCGAAAACGACAAGTGCTATTACAAGAATTAAAATTAATCCCGGTATACCAATATTCGATAACATAAATGGTCACCCCTAAAGTTGTTTGGAAGCCATATTAGTTTTTAAGGTCTTTTACTTCTTTTTTCACTTCATCAAATTCTTCTACAACATCGCTAGTTAATTCCTTCGTTGACTTTTTGAATTCCCGAATCGTTTGACCCGTGGCTTTTCCTATTTCAGGTAGCTTCTTCGGTCCAAAAATAATCAACGCTAGAAGTAGAATAAGAATTAAGCCTGGAATTCCGATATTCGTTAACATTTTAATTTCCTCCTACATCAAGATAAGTATATTATAAACATTATCATCCTGTTTTGGCTATATAATCTGGATGTGTTCAAAGTTATTTCACAACTCAAACTATTAGATTGGCGCATCATTGTAACGGATTTAAATGTAATATGCTTGAAAGTCCTGAATTACTTTGTAGCCGCCTAGTCGTTCTACTGTGCTTTTAAACTCATTGGATCGCAATACGGTTTCTAGCAATTTTCCACCATCGCTTTCATAGAAGGATGCTGTCATTAATAGGTCATAGCTTTCATCTGCAATCGGTATAAAATCTAAATCCATTGCTTTTGCCGCTGAATAAATACCTAGGCCGACGCTATTTGCCTGTTGTTTTACCTCGGCAGCTACACTTAAATGTGAGAACATTTCCCTTTGATAGCCTTTTACACTTTCGGAAGAAATAGCGGCTTTTTTCAATAAATGATCAAATAAAATTCTTGTTCCAGCACCTTTTTGTCTATTTACGAAATTTAAGTTCTTTGCTATTAAATCATTTACAGAATGAACTTGATCTGGATTTCCTTTCGGAACGATCCAGCCTTGTTCCCTCTTCAAAAATCTTAATAATACTAGTTTTTGATCGTCGATATATTTTTTTATAAAAGGTAAATTATATTCGCCGGATTCAGGATCTAATAAATGGATGCCGGCAATATGGGCTTCCCCTTTCCGAATCGCCATAAGTCCCGCCATGCTTCCTGTATGCGACGATATGATTTGCCTAGTAATATCCTGAGTTCGAATTTGGGAAGAGATGATATCAATAGTTAAGTCATGACTGCCACTAAACAATATCGACTTATCGATCACTTTTAATGGTTTATATAAGTCCAACTCAATCATTTCACCTTGCTCTAAACCGAGGCTGTCAGCCGGAACCAACAGTAGACCATCTGCCCGAACCATTGACATCGTAACACCAGCTGCCCTTGTCAATGGGTTCGCAATGTATTGACCATTCACATAACCGATATTCATTCTAACAAAATCTTCGGAGCCCATATTAGAGACAACACGACGCCCTAGTTTAACAGTTAATTTCTCTCTTTCCGGCTCTGCCATTCCTAAATATTCACAAATAAGCGGCCGGACAAACCATTCCATCGCTAAATACGCAGAAACAGGATAGCCTGGAAGTCCAATCACAACAGTATTGTAAATTTTCCCAAGAACAACAGGTTTACCTGGACGTGTTGCAACCCCATGTGATAATACTTGTCCGATTTCAGCAATGATATGAACCGTATAATCTTTTGAGCCCGCAGACGATCCTGCATTGATAATTACAATATCTGATTTTTCTGCTGCAGTAAGGAGAGCCTCTCGGATTAAATCTGGGTTGTCTTTAACGATCTCCTCTTTAACCGGAGAGCCTCCCCATTCTGTAACATAGCCCGCAAAGACCGTTCCATTTGTTTCAATTATTTCTCCGGGCAATACGTCTATACTAGGGCTTACGATTTCATTTCCTGTCGGAATAATCGAAACGATTGGCTTTTTGACGACGGGAACTTCAAATACTCCTCCTCCAAGTAACGCCCCAAGATCAACGGGGCGAAGCTTATGCCCTTGTGGAAGTAGCATTTCTCCTGTAACTACATCTTCCCCTATTGGCCTAATATGCTGCCATGGTGTCGCAGGTTCAATAATTTCAATTGTATCTTCATCTATAGCATGTACCTTTTCAATCATAATAACGGCATCGAAAGGTGATGGAATTGGATTTCCTGTATCGACGTATATAAACTGATCATTTGAAATCGATAAATGTACGGGATTTTGTTCATGTGCACCATAAGTTTCTTCAGCCATTACGGCCACGCCATCCATAGCGGAAGCATGATAATGCGGCTGTGAAAGTTCTGCATAAATTGGAACAGCAGTAATTCTACCAAGCGCCTCTGAAGTCGGCACCTTTTCGATCACTCTTTCAAATGTAAACGCTGCTAGTAATTCCTGTAATGCTTGACTCCTTGGTTTGTCCTCTAAATATATTTTTCTATTATATCTTTTATCCTTCAAGTTTTCTCACCTTCCTAACGCAGCAAAATAACCGAGACCGATTCACCGATTACAATCCCTTCTTTTTTAGAAGGAATTTCAACAATACCATCACTTTGTACTAACGTTTTTAATAGGCCCGATTTTCCGAAGATTGGCTCTGCCCACCATTCTCCATTTTCCAAGCTTAACTTTACCCGTACATAGTCTGAACGTCCAGGTGATGACGGAATGTTTTTCTTCATTATGGCATTAGCTCTAGAAGGCAAATCTCTCGTTTTTCCTCCGCTTAATCTTGTTAAGATTTCTCGACCAAATAATTGGAAGATGATCATCGCCGAGGCTGGATGCCCTGGCAACCCAATAACCGGGAGCTCATTAGCTTGAGACAAAATCGTCGGTTTCCCAGGTTTAACTGATACACCATGAACATAAACACCGGGGTTGCCGATGGATTGAATAACCTCAGTTGTATAGTCTTTCGCACCAACAGAGCTACCCCCTGAAAGGATGAGACAATCTACATTTTCAGCTAATTCCGCTGCACGTTTTTGGAAGATCTTGTATTGATCCGGGACTACTCCTCCGTAAACAAAATCATAACCCCATTCTTTAACCATATTACCAATTGTTAAGACATTTATATCACGTACCTGCCCAGGTAGGAGTTGTTTCGTTTCAAATGGGACAATTTCGTCGCCAGATGATAGATAACCGACAGTAATTTTCTTGAAAACATTCACATGATCAATTCCCAATGAACCGATGGCACCGATTTCTTGTGGTCTTAGCATCGTTCCTTTCGTAAGAAAAGTTTCATCTTCCCTTATGTCTTCACCAATACCGATAATGTTTTCACCAGGAGCAACCGATCGATATGTATTCAATAACCCGCTAATATCTTCACAATGTTCAATCATAATAACACCGTCGGCCCCTTGTGGAACCATACCGCCAGTTGGAATATACATCGCTTCTCCGGCTTCTAGCACTTGGTTTACATCCTCTCCCATATGGACTTCACCAACAACGTTTAAAAAGCCGGGCATTGATTCTGAGGACCCATAAGTATCTGCTGCCTTAACAGCATATCCATCAACTGTCGAGCGACGAAAGCTAGGTATATCTTCTGATGATACAAGGTTCACAGCTAGTGTTCTATGTAATGCTTCAGATAGAGGTACAGTCTCTAGTGTTTTAATAGCTTGGACATGTTGTCTTATTAAGTCGTACGTTTCTTCAACTGTTTTGACTTTAAAAAATTGCATAAAAAACCCTCCCCTTCTGAGAGTAGCCGTATATAGACTGCATAGCCGTAATTTAAGGCTGTTTACCCGGAAATCAACGCTATTCCCCTCTCGGCCAATTCTTAGCTTGTTGATAATCTAAAGGATAGTTCATATTATAAAATATTTTTTCAATATTACCAACCATGACACGTTCTAACTCCGCTTCTTTAACATAAAGGACTTGGATTTCTTCTAGTAAATCTCTTATTTTCAAGCGGTCTTCTTGTAGGCATTGATCAACCTTTGGCAAAACGGATTTTTTGAAAACAGAAAAAAGCGGATGTAATGTTCCATTGATTCGGGGAACAACAGCTTCAAAAGTATTGCACAATTCAACGAGATGCTTTGCTAGTTTTCCTGAAACAAATGGCATATCACAAGCGATGAAAAAGTTCGTTTCTGTCTTGCTATTCTTTAAACCTGTATGAATGCCAGCAAGCGGTCCTTTACCTATATATTCATCTTTTACCATCGGCACTTTCAAAAATTCATAGGCTTCAAAATCATTCGTTACTAATATTATATCAGAAAAAAAAGGGGTTACTTGATCTTTAATCAATTCGATATTTGGTTTTCCATCCATTGGTAATAGTGCTTTATTGGTGCCCATTCTGCTCGATTTTCCACCAGCTAGGATGATTGCTGTTGCATTCATGCTTGTCCCACCTACTCAATTTAGTATTTAACTCTTAAACTAAACAGTTGAAAAAAGACGGTGTAAAATCCCACCGCCTTAGTTAACTCTATCTTTTTCTATCGTAACACCATAGCCTTTTTCTTGGGCAAGTATATCTAAATAAATTGTGTTTAGATCCAAAAGGGCTGGCTCATCTTTTTTTAATGTTTGTTTCTCATCGATTACTTTTACATAGCTATTACACTCATCACAAACGTACAACTGCTTTGTTGAGTCGTTTTCTAGATGAAGATATTTCATTTTATCATCATGATCAACACCGCAATGTGAGCATTTAGTACGTTTTTCCGACCAAGATGCATAGCAGCGTGGACAATATAATACTTTTTTGCCAACTTTTCCTTCTAGTCTGGCCAGACGCACTGGTTCACCGCAGCATGGACACGTTCCTGTATGCTTAAAGCTAGTGAGGTCTTCAGCATAAACATCTGCAATTTGACGCAAATAAGGACGAATGGCATGTTCGGCTAAAAACTGCGGAATCCATTCACTGATTTTCTCAGTGTTAGCTAAATTTGTGAAATAGTATTCATTAAATGCTAGCACTTCTTTAACCCATCGTTCCAAAATCACATCATTTAACAACTCTTTTATTTGACCCATTTCGCCCGTTAGAGAAGGTTGTCTATCGGATAGTAACTCCATTAATTCTAAAATCCATGACTTATAAATTGGAATGGACACCTTGAAATCTATTTGCTCAATTAATGGCATATTTTCATTTTTAGTCGAAAGCTCACTATCGTGAAAATCTTGACTGATTTCCTTTTTCCACAATGATTGTTTTTTTAAGATTTCTTTTTGAAGGTCAATATATTCCTTATTGATAACTGACATAAGTTTAAGCACCTTTTTCCTTTTTCGCTTTCTCCAGCTCATCGGTCCAACGGCCATGATGGTGCTTCGCCCATTCTTCTGATACCTCACCTTTTACCATGCCACGAAATGCTTTCCATCCGTCGGGGGCAAATGTACCTAAATAAGCATGCCCAATCACAACGGCTACAGAGAGCCCTACACAAATGGCATGAACAGGATAGCCGATATCAACAAGCCAATTTGGGAACCAGTTTGTTTTCCAAATGATGATCCCTGAACCGACGATCCCAATACCACAAAATAATTGAAGTAAAGAGTTTATTTTTTCTCCAGCATTGTAAAAGTCCTGCTTTGGATATTCCTTATCTTTCCCAAAAAATACGAATGGGAAAGCCAATAAAAATTGGATATCATGCTTACCCCAAGTAAAGGCACTTTTAAGCCAATGTAACAATGCCTTTGGATCTAAGAAAATCATAATAAAAAGCGGCACCATCAACGTTACTCCAAAAATCCTGTGCAACAATCGGGCATTAGCCGGACCACCTAAAATCGGCCAGAGCCAGTTGAAAAAATCGGTATACATCGGTAATGCAGTTATATACAGCGCCAAAAACGAAAACGCTACAATCCAATGGGCAGTACGAAACGGCAAACCAAAACGCTTAATCATGCGCTCACTACTTTTGCTCATCAGAATCGCCTCCACCATGATAAGGATTTAAGAATTTATTAGAAACCATACTGCCGAGAACCGCCATCGTTGTTACCCCTAATAACGCTTTCCCAATTGGCTGTGCATAATCTTTCCAAACTTTAGCTGATGTTGGCACTTTCGGGTTCTTTGGCAATCCGTAAAACTCAGGATCCTCAACTAGTACATAAATAGTATGGGTACCATTCACACTAGGCGGATTATAGATATGTGCTTTCGGATAACGTTCTTTCACTTCTTTAACACGCTTTTCGGCAAGTGCCAACATTTCATCTTTTTCCCCAAACATCAATGCATCTGTATGACAGGAGTTTACACAAGCTGGTTGTAAGCCTTCATCAAGACGGTCTGTACATAAAGTACATTTCTGGGCACGACGCTGCTTTCTTCCATTTTCATCGATATAGTGGGTTAGCTGGATCACATCAAACGGGCAGCCTTCAACGCAATACCCACAGCCGACACATTTATCATAGTCGACGACAACCGAACCATACTCTGTATAGCTGATTGCATTTTCCGGGCAAACCTTCTCACAGCCTGCATCCGTACAATGAAAACAAGATTTATGACGGAATAACCATTCAAAGCGCCCATTCATTTCTTTTTCTTGATACGTAATTAAATTCCATGTATTCGCTGTTAAAGTTTCGTGCGACTGAATTGTGCCGTTGAAGCTTTCAGGTTCTGCTTCAAGGTCATTCCAGTTTTTACAGGCGACCATGCAGGCACGGCAGCCATCACACTTCGTTACATCTACATATTTAATATATTCTGTCATCTTATGCCCTCCTTATATCACAAAGGAACGCTTTATATTCAGGAATTTGAGAGTTAGCATCCCCTACATAGATTGTTAAATCATTAGCGGAAGCGCCAGTGGCTATTCCATTAAAGCCGTAGTTCCAAGGCATGCCGATATGGTGTACCTTTTTCCCTTTAATCTTAAAAGGTTTAAAGCGTTTCGTAACTAGAGCATACACTTCAATTTCAGCCCGGGCTGATTTGATGATAACTCGGTCTTTATTGTTAATCCCCTTTTCCTTGGCCAATTCTTCACTGATTTCCACAAACATATGCGGCATAAGTTCAGCAAGGAATGGTTGGTTACGCGTCATTGATCCAGACTGCCAATGCTCGCTGACACGATAAGTTGTTGCCACAATTGGGAAATCCTTTGGGTTCCCTTTCTTGTTGCTCTTTTTACTAAACATGGCTGCCACAGGGCTTACCTCAATACTAGAGAATGGGTTCGGAATCGGGCTTTCATATGGCTCATAATGTTCTGGAAGTGGACCATCTTTTAAGTTTGCAAATAAATTACCAACACCAGAGGCATTCATAATAAACGGTTTAAGTCCCGCTTCCTCAGTTGGAATTTGTGTTTTCGTAAAGTCTGGAACATCATAGCCTGTCCATTCCTTCTTCGCTTGATCCCACCAAATCACTTTTTTATCATCAGACCATGGCTTGCCATTATAGTCTGTGGAACAACGATTATAAAGGATGCGGCGGTTCATTGGCCATGCAAAAGACCAATTTAAGAAGTTATTCATACCTGTATCTTTGTTATCACGTGCCTTTGATAGGTTTTTGCCTTCATCAGGATAGAAACCGCAATAGATCCAGTTGCCGCATACTGTTGAACCATCATCCATTAACTTACCAAAGCCAGGAATAAGTTTGCCTGTTTTTGAATCAAAACCATTGATTTCCCGTTGAATAAGGTCGATATCTGGGTGATCATGCTCACCAAAGTTCCAACTAAGCGCATTGAATGGTTCTGCCACTGGTGAAGAATCATTCTTGTAAAGCTCTTTTAACTTGCGAGCCAAAACATGAATGATTTCTAAATCACCCTTAGAATCGCCTTTTGGTTGAATAGCTTGCCAACGATATTGCATCCAACGGCCTGAATTCGTAACGGTTCCTTCTTTCTCATAAGAGCCGCAAGCAGGTAAAAAGAATACTTCAGTATTGATTTCAGCAGGATTTTTGCCAGCTTCCTTTTTCCAGAAAACAGACGTTTCTGTTTCAAACAGATCGATTGTTACCATCCAATCCAACTTAGCAAGTGCATTATGTGACTTGCCTGAATTCGGTGAACCAACGACAGGATTTTGTCCAAATAGGAAAAGCCCTTTCAGGTTTCCTTCATACATTTCGTCAAATAAACCCATATAGGAATTGTTTTTGCCTGATTTTAATTTCGGGTGGTATTGATAACCAAACTCATTAATGGCTGTTGCCTTTTCCCCATACATTGCTTTTAAATAACTCACGAAAAATTTCGGCTTGTTCACGTAATACCCTGATTTTGGCGTTTCACTATCAAGATACGCTTGAAGCGTTGCCATTTTTTCATTATCCGCTGGAGTATTCAAATATCCTGTAATATTATGGTACAAAAGGCCAAAGTCTGTTGAACCCTGAACGTTTGATTCGCCACGAAGGGCATTAACGCCACCGCCAGGAAGTCCAATATTTCCTAATAACAACTGAATAACCGCATAGGCACGCACGTTTTGGGAGCCATGAGTAGATTGTGTTCCACCCATTGCATACATGATTGTACCTGTTTTACCAGCCTTCCCTGTACCGCAGAAAGCCTTAGCTACTTCAAGAAAGTTTTCTTTTGGTGTTCCAGTTACAGAAATAACTGTATCAATATCGTAACGAGAATAGTGCTTTTTCATGATTTGGAACACACAGCGTGGATCTTCGAGCGTTTCATCCGTTAACACATTGCCAGCAGCATCCTTTTTAAATCCCCATGCGGCTTGATCATATTTTCGACCTGCTTCATCAAAACCGCTAAATAAGCCATCATGAAAATCGTAAGCATCATCTAGAATGTAGGCTGCGTTTGTATATTTCACAATGTATTCTTTATGATACAGTTTGTTTTCAATCGCATAATTAATTAGACCACCAATAAAGGCAATATCCGTGCCTGAGCGTAATGGTGCAAAAATATCAGCTTTTGCTGAACTTCGTGTAAAGCGCGGGTCTACGGATACAATCTTTCCACCTTTTTCTTGCGCTTTTAAAATCCAACGGAAACTGATCGGATGGTTTTCAGCTGGATTTGAACCCATTATTAAAATGCAATCGGAATATTGAATATCATTCCAATGATTTGTCATTGCTCCACGACCAAATGAAGGTGCCAGACCGGCAACCGTAGAGCTGTGTCATATCCGTGCTTGGTGTTCAATATACGTTAAGCCAAGCCCTCTCATAAGTTTAGCAAGCAAATAATCCTCTTCATTATCTAAGGCTGCTCCACCAAGGAACGCGATTGCTTCTGTTCGATTTACAGGCATCCCATTTTCATGAGTCACAAATGTTTGATCACGTGTCTCTTTCACTTTTTTGGCAATTCTGTCATACATCCACTCCCATGACTTTTCCTCCCACTCGTTGCTCCCTGGCGCACGATAAAGTGGTTTTGTCACACGACGAGGGGACTCATACACCTGACGGATATTTGTGCCTTTACTACATAAAGACCCTTCATTAATGGGATGATCTGGGTCTCCTTCCGTAAACAGTACATGATCGTCTTTTGTATGAACCAGTATTCCACAGCCAACTGCGCAATAACAGCATATCGTTGGTGTAACAGTTGTTTCGGCTAATTTAAATTGTTTAGACTTTGCCTGTACTTCTTTTTCGTTGAATCCTAGTTCAACAATGGCTAATGTGGCTGCTGTCGCACCGGACAACTTGAGAAATTGTCTTCTAGTTAATTCTGCCATTCATTATTCTCCTTTCTCTTGTTGCATGATCATAGATCTCCAGCTATTTTGTCATTAAGATCTTTTAATACGCGTCCACAAGAGGTATAAAGATTAATCATTTTCCCTCTAATGTAGCCAATGACTTCAACATTCAAATAGTTTGCTAGTTGAATAGCCTGCTTTGTGGCAGCTGTCCTTGAACCAATAATGCCAAAGCCAAATCTCGCTGCCTTTGAAAGCATTTCATATGAAATCCGTCCTGTAGTAAGCAAGATGAGATCTTCTGGTTTCATATTTTCGCGTAATGCAAAACCAATAATTTTATCAACAGCATTGTGTCTGCCGATATCTTCACGAACATAGATTTTACCTTCGCGATCGACAATGCAGGCACCATGCATTCCGCCTGTTTCCAAATATAGCGGTGAATTTATCGCAAATTCATGCTGCTTCTTTAATAAATAAGAAAGTGAAACGGTCCGATTTGTTTTAACTTTTTTGAAATTTTTCACATCTGACATTGAAAAGAAGGTAATGCCTCTGCCGCAACCAGCTGAAAAGTTCATTTGTTTTTCACGAAAAAGATCGATATCAAAGTTGCTGGCTGTTTCTACTAATATCCTACCCCGCGATTCATCAATTCTGATCGTTTTAAGGTCATTGGGGGAGCTAATGACTGCCTCGGAATACAAATAGCCAACCGCCCAATCTTCCAAATCTTGGTTTGTAAGTTGGTAAGTTGCTAGATTCTGGCCATTTACATAGAGAGTTATAGGATACTCGTCTGGGCATGATTTTCGATTCATTTGTGAACACCCCTTCCATGCAAAAACACCCACTATTATACTAGCCTTATTAAAAATTCAAATCACGCTTTTCACTAATGAAAGTGTTTTCATCAAATTCGCCTTGGCGTATTTGCGCCCAGATTTTTTCGAGCTTGCTCGAAAAGCTACCTTTTAAAATCTGAGGCATCCGCCGAAGGCTTTAACTTTATTCAGTAAGGGTTTGTACCTCACTGAATTTAAAATACTAATTTGCATTCATCTCACCACTTATGGAAGTGGGAGACTTCTGCTGAATGAAGTTAAAATAATACTTTTGTAAAATTAACATTAACACTATTATTAAACTACTTTTTCATATCAGAAAGTTATACAAATTCCGACAAAAAAGTGAACAAATAAAAAGACCGGGAAAATTACCAGTCTTCGGATCCTACACATCATTATATTAATAAATTAAATAAATCCATATCTTTATTAAGTTCCTTATATTTAAAACCTTTTTTCTTCATTCTATTGATTAATGGTTCATAATCCACTCTGTTTTTAAGCTCCAATCCAACTAGAGCAGGACCATTATCTTTATTGTTTTTCTTCGTATATTCGAATCGGGTAATATCGTCATCCGGACCCAAAACTTCATCCAAGAACTCACGTAATGCACCTGCGCGTTGTGGGAAGTTAACGATAAAATAATGCATTAGTCCTTCATAAATCAAAGATTTCTCTTTCATTTCCTGCATTCTACTGATATCGTTGTTACCGCCGCTGACAACGCACACTACTGTTTTCCCTTTGATTTTATCTTTGTTACAATCCAAAGCAGCTATAGATAAAGCTCCAGCAGGCTCTACGACAATGGCATTTTCATTGTACAGTTCTAGAATTGTCGAACAGACCTTTCCTTCAGGAACAACAGTTACCCCTGACAACATATCTTTACAAATATCAAAATTTATCGCACCTACCGTTTTAACAGCAGCACCATCAACAAATTTATCAATTTTATCAAGGGTTACAATTTCATTTTGATCTAATGAAATTTTCATTGAAGGCGCACCTTCCGGTTCAACTCCGATTATTTGTGTTTTTGGAGAGATTGCCTTTACGTAAGTACCTACACCGGAAATTAGACCACCGCCACCAATGGCAGCAAAAATATAGTCAACTCCCTCATCAATATCATTCAGGACTTCCATCGCTAGTGTCCCTTGACCGGCAATGACATGTGGGTCATCAAAAGGATGGATAAATACCTTTCCTTCTTGTTTACAGCACTCCGTTGCTTTTTGAGAAGAATCATCAAAGGTATCACCGATTAAGACGATTTCTACAAACTCGCCGCCAAATCTTGTAACAGAGTTAATCTTTTGACGTGGTGTTGTAGATGGCATAAATATTTTCCCTTTAATTTTTAAAGCATTACAGGAATAAGCCACGCCTTGCGCATGATTACCAGCACTTGCACAAACGACCCCTTTCTTACGTTCCTCTTCTGTTAAACTTTGAATTTTATTATAGGCACCACGAAGTTTAAACGAACGAACAATTTGTAAATCTTCCCTTTTTAAATAAACATTACATTGATATCGTTCAGATAATATTTCATTTTTTTGTAATGGAGTATGGGTAACAATATCTTTTAAAGCATGATTTGCAATGATGATATCTTCAATTTGTACTTTCTTCATAACCTTTGTACCTTCCATCTTAGATAGTCCTTCTTTCTAAAGCTATTGTAAACATTTAATTTTCTTTCTATTATAGCATGTTTTAGAAGAACTGAGAAAAGTATTTTCAAAACTCTTGCAATTTTCGGTAAATATGAAAACGTTATCACAGCAAAATTCTTTCATAAATAGTAAAATAATAATCATATGGATTTTTCTCGTCTTTAGGTCCCTTTTCCTTAGAAATGAGCGTCCAATCTGATTCTTTTATCAGTGGAAAAAAGGTATCTCCTTCAAATTCATGATCAATTTCGGTTATATATAGACGATCCGTACAAGTTAAAACTTCGTTAAAAATTTCCGCACCACCAATAATGCACACTTCCCCATTTTCTGTTTTTTCTAAATCAAAAACATCATCAATACTATGAATCATTGTACAGCCCTCGGCTCGATAATCCCTATTTTTAGTTAAAATAATATTTTCCCGTCCTGGTAATGGTCTTCCGATCGACTCAAAGGTTTTCCTTCCCATTACGATCGCTTTTCCCATTGTTACTTTTTTAAAAAAAGCCAAATCCGCCGGCAGATGCCACGGTAATTGATTATTTTTGCCGATCACTCTGTTTTTATCCATTGCTACAACGATTGAAATCATCCAAAAGATCCTTTCCTATTCGATTTATATTTTCGACTTAGTTGTTTTTGTTTTTACTTTTCTCCAATAAATAAAAATAACACTAATAATTGCAATTAATATAAAAAGTATAAAGTAAACTCGATATTGGTTTATCAAAAACTCGACTCGATGCCAATTTTTCCCCAATGTCCGGCCCAATGTTATAAAAGTGAAGCCCCAAAACACCGCACCTGTATAGGCAAATAAGGCAAACTTTTTAAATGACATCGTGTTAATTCCGGCAAGATAAGCGGTAATATGACGTACACCAGGAATAAAATATCCTATAAACAATAAATAAGTGCCAAACTTTTCAAAAAGACGGTGTGTCGTTTCGATCCTTTTTTCTGTAAAATGAAGCCTAGGTCCGAATTTATGTAAAAAGGGGCTACCCAATTTGATACCTAAAAAATAACTAAGTGAAATTCCAATGATGGCCCCCATAAATACGCTAGCTAAAGATAAAACATAAGATAATTTCCCCAAAAATACATTATATCCAATGTAAGTAAGCAAGAATTCATCAGGAATCGGCAAACCGACAATTCCCAAAATCAACAGGAGCATAATTCCAAAATATCCGTAATGCTCCAACAAATAAATTAAATGGCTTTCCATTTATCCACAACCTATATTATCAAATGCGCCTTGGCGTATTTGCGCCCAGATTTTTTAGGCCCACAGGACGTGGGTCACAAAGACGTTGCCACAGGATGTGGCGTTCTTAGTCTTTGATCTGCTCGAAAAACTACCTCTGAAAATCGCAAGGCTCGCCGAAGGCTTTAACTTTATTCAGCCGGGGTTTGTACCACCACTGAAGTAAAATACTAGTTCGCATGCCTCTCACCATTTATGGAAGTGGGAGACATCTGCTGAATGAAGTTACACGGCTACCGGTGCTTTAATAGCTGGATATGGATCATATCCAATAAGTTCAATATCATCCATTTCAAAATCAAATACAGAGGTAACTTTAGTGTTTAATTTTAACGTTGGCAAGGGTTTTTGTTCCCTGCTAAACTCTCAGGCTCACCAATATTATTAGCGTTCATTAATATCCTGATATATAGGTGATAAAGAAACCAAATTATCTTTGGGTTCTTATGTTTCTTTTGTTTATAGTTTTTGGGGATATATTTCTACTATCCCTTGGTCCAAACCTAGTTTAGTCAATTCACCTATTGCAAAATGAATAGTATCTATCTCAAAATCATTTTGGTAATTCAAGTTGATATGCATTCCTAGCTATTGTATCTAAATCCAATTCCATATAAAATTATCACATTCCATAAGAATTTGGTAGTTACTTTTAGCGAAAGTAATCTCTCTCTCATACTCCGTTCAGCAATAAATTATCCGTTGTTAATAATATAAATAAACACAACCTAGCAAAGATTTAGAATTTCCCTTTAATTATACCAATTAAATATTTTTAAAAGAAGGAACTTTTCAATATGCGGGAAATATAATTAACAGCTATTGGTACAATGGAATATTTTTAAAAATGGGGTGTATGAATTTAATCATACACCCCTGAATGCTACCATTATTTAATTTATTATTAACCTATACAGCAATCGGTGCTTTTATTGGTGGATGTGGATCATATCCAATCAACTCAATATCTTCCACTTCAAATTCAAATACAGACTTCACATTTGAATTTAGTTTTAGTACAGGTAATTTCCGGGAATCACGGCTCATTTGCGTTTGTACTTGCTGAACATGATTGGTATAGATATGAGCATCCCCAAGCGTATGAATGAATTCACCAACTTGTAAATCACATTTTTGTGCTATTAAATGTGTCAATAATGCGTAACTTGCGATATTAAACGGGACGCCAAGAAATACATCACCAGATATCTCCATTCAATCAAGCTCGCTAGGCTTGATTCGCTAATTATAGCTGCTACAAGTTTCTTTGTAGATTAGACCATATCTCCATCCTATTTCAATAGGATGCTCCCCATTTCGGATACCGATAGCTTGTACCCTACGAACAATCATGTTCTGGTCGTTGCACCTTCCTACTACGTAGGCTTGGCTCAGGATTGCCCTCATCTTTTCGATGTTAGGGGTTTCCCTGAATTAAAGGAGTTTTCGATACGGATTACTCCGTAAAGGCGCTCTGGATTTAACGCTGATAAAGTTGGCAACTTAACTTCCCGTCAGCTACATAAAATTGAAACAGACTATGGCATGGCGGTAAAGCCATTGTCGGGATATCTTCTGGATTCCAAGCAGATACAATCAATCGTCTTGAATCGGGATTTGTTTTTATTGTTTCAATTACATCTTTTATTTGGTCGATCATTTCACCTGATGTAGTACGCCATTGCCTCCATTGCTTACCGTAAACGTCTCCTAATTCACCGTATTTCCCGGCAAATTGTTCATCATCTAGAATTCGATTCTTAAACTTATCCATTTGTTCTTGGTAAAGTATATTGAATCCTTCATCCTGTTGGCTTCGTAACCCAAAGTTAGTCATATCCGGTCCGTCGTATTCATCACTATTTACCCATTTTTCAAACGCCCATTCATTCCATATGTTATTATTATTTTCTAAAAGATACTTAATGTTCGTATCTCCTTTTATAAACCACAGGAGTTCACTTACAACCAGCCTAAATGGTATTCGTTTTGTTGTTAACAAAGGAAATCCTTCATTCAAATTAAATCGCATTTGATGCCCAAAAATTGAAATTGTTCCAGTCCCAGTTCTATCCTCTTTTTTGATTCCATGATTTAAAATCCGATTACATAATGATAAATATTCTTTATCAGCATTATTCACGAAAAGGCCTCCATTGGTGTTAATCTGCAATTTTCAACTTTAATAACTTTTATAGTCGCTAGGTATTTATCTATCTATCTAGGTATTGATATGTTGGAAATTTAGATGAATTAATTCGATTTGTCACAGTAGCAGTAGCTACTCCTAGCTGTCTGCTTGCTTCACTCGCACTAGGGTATTGAACATTATCAATTATCACAGGTTTCGTATTAGGTGGTAATTTCCCTTTGTTTTTTTCAGAAAGTCTCTGTTTAGTCTCTTCTGAATGCTTCTTTCCATAGAAGGGATTCTTTTCTCCTGTTCTTTGAGAAGCGATTTTTGATAACTTTGCTCGTTGCTCAGGAGTCCGTTTACAACCTTTGGCATAAGAATTACCTTTATTAATAATACTCATTTTTAATTTATTTTCCTTAGAATGTGTTTTACCTTGCATGCCATTTTCATGACTTCCATATACTGCTTTTCTTTCTTCCTTAGTCATATTTTCATAGCGTTTTTTTAAAGAGATTTTCATCTTATTGATAATTTCATTTCTATTTGGATGATATGATTTATTCCGTATCTGATATACACCTATAGCCATTTATTATCGCTCCAACTATATTATACCATGATTTAAACGGAAGTCCCAGAAACAGTTAGCATGGGATTATCTTTCTATGTAAAAATTCCCCCGTTTTAGCCAGGATTACTGTAGGAATTTACAATATTACGGGTGGAAGTCATGTTTTTCTAATTGAAAAAGTATGCTATATTTTGATAGAGTTAGTTTATTATGTTTATTAATGGTTTGATGGAGGTTTTTATGGATTACAGTCAGTTCAAAGAAATTGTTTTAGGAAGAAGAAGTGTACGAAATTTTGAAGAAAAAGAAGTGGCAAACGAAGATATTATGGAGTTAATTGATTGCGCTAGATATGCCCCAAGTGACACAAACTCACAAACATGGGAATTTATCGTGGTTAAAGATAAGGAAAAGATAAAGAAGATCGAAGACCTAACTTGGGAAGCACTTCACGAAAGAGCGAAAGAAGCGGAAGAACGCGGTTTGGATAGACCGGCTAAAATGCTGCTCAAATCATTTGGTCCCTATGCCACTGCTTTTTCAAATGCACCAGCATTGGTTGTTTGTTTAGCAACACCATATGAATCTAAGTTCAGAGAAAAAGTATTTGACCCGATTGATCTAGTTCCAGACGAAATATGGCGTGAAGAAGGGATTAAAAGCAGCTGCTTAGCCGCTCAAAATTTAATGTTAGCGGCCCATGCTAAAGGATTGGGCACATGCCCAATGACAGGTCCAGTTTTATTAGCTGAGGACCGTTTACGCGCTTATTTACATATTGAAGAAAGTAAAACGATTAATATGGTTATCGCTTTAGGATATCCGAAAGATACACCAAAAAGACTAGCTCGTAAAGATGTAGCAGATATTTTGAAGATTATTGAATAAAAAGTAATGCAAAAAACCGCACTGCCCGGATTTCCATTCGAACAGTGCGGTTTTTTATTTTAGTTCCGATTTTATAAAGTTTGCTTGCTAGTAAAACTTTCAGTTAATTGTGGAACGATTTGCTTCTTACGTGATACAACACCTTGTAAAATCGCTAAATTATTATTTAATTTAACATTAAAAGCTTCCTCAACAGTTGAAGTTGACTCACCAAGAGCTAATGCAATTGAATCGCTCTTTAAAATATCCGTTACAACTAGAACGAATAAATTTAGGTTCTTTTCGTTAATAAATGCTGTCATAGCTTCTTCTAACTCTTGTTGGCGTACAAGAATATCGTTTGGATCAATCGCATTTACTTGAGCAACTTGAACTTTTGCTGTTCCCATTGGGAACTCTTTTGAATCAAGAGTGATTAACTCCGCTGCTGTTTTAGAACTTAAATTTGTGCCAGCTTTTAACATCTCTAAACCATAATCTTCAGCATTCACACCTGCAATGTCTGCTAATTCCTTGGCAGCATCTACATCTTGCTGTGTACATGTAGGTGATTTAAATAATAAGGAATCAGAAATAATTGCAGAAAGCATTAATCCTGCCATATTCTTTTCGATTGCAACACCATTTTCTTTGTACATTTTGTTTAAAATTGTTGCTGTACAGCCAACTGGCTCGACGCGGAAGTATAAAGGATCCTTTGTTTCGAAATTTGCAACACGGTGATGGTCAATTACTTCTGCAATTCGCACTTCTGTAATGTCATTTGCACTTTGCTGACGCTCGTTATGATCCACCAAAATAACCGTGTTTACTTCAGAAGCAACCTGTTCAACAAGACGTGGCTCTTTTGCACCAAAGTAGTCAAGGGCAAATTTAGTTTCCCCATTAATTTCTCCCAAACGGATGGCTTCCGTGTTAAATCCTAATTTTGTTTTTAAGTCATTATAGACAATCGCAGAACAGATTGAATCTGTATCAGGATTTTTATGACCAAGAATAAACACCTTTTCCATAAAATTACTCCTTTTCATTTGCAGTTTGCTTTTCATTCTAAGAAGGGTTTCCATTTTAAGTAAATCAAATTCGCCTTGGCGTATTTGCGCCCAGATTTTTTCGAGCTTGCTCGAAAAGCTACCTTTGAAAATCTGAGGCATCCGCCAGAGGTTTTAACTTTATTCAGCAGGGGTTTATACCCTCACTGAATTTAAAATACTAATTTGCAGTCATCTCACCACTTTTGGAAGTAGGAGACTTCTGCTGAATGAAGTTAAATAATTTAAGTACATAGATATTTTACTGTAAAAATACAGGTAAGAACAGTCAAAATTATTGTATCACATTATTATATTTTTTAATAATTAGTATCATACCAGTTAGGTTGTTGATATTATGGTTATTTCCATATTATTAACAGGCTGTAGTTCAAGTTCTTTCTTACATGTTTTTAAAGGAAAAAAGCTTACGCGATGAACGTAGGCTTTTCCGTTTCTTATTAGTTTTTATATTTAAACTTAGAAATCATTTGGTTTAATTCTTCTGCTCTTGCTGAAAGAGTATTGGCTGATGCTGTTATTTCTTCCATAGATGCCATTTGTTCTTCTGTTGATGCAGCTACCTCTTCTGCTGTTAAGGCATTTCCTTTTGCAATAACCGCGAGATCGTTTACTGTTACAGCCACCTGCTGTACGGCTGCTGACATTTGCTCAGCAATCGCTGAAACCTCTTCCATTTGCGGTGTAATTTCTCTAGTACTTTGTAGTATTTCGTTAAATTTCCCAATTGCTTCATGGGAGACTTTAACACCAACTTGGACATCATCTGTCACTTGAGCCATAATTCGAACTGAACTTTCCGTATCCATTTGGATTCCTTCTACAATTGCGAGAATTTCTTTGGCGGATTGTTGCGATTGCTCGGCAAGCTTCCGCACTTCATCAGCTACGACAGCGAATCCGCGCCCATGTTCACCTGCCCTTGCAGCTTCAATTGCAGCATTTAAGGAAAGTAAGTTTGTTTGCTCTGCGATACCCGTTATAACATCCAATATAGAACTCACTTCACGAGAACGCTCGTATAATGATTTAATCATACTATTTGATTCGTTAACAGACGTATGTATTGAATTCATTTGGTTCACGGTATCCTGAACGGACTGTCCGCCAATTTCTGCAAGCGTTGTTGTATGGTGTGCAAGCTCAAATACCTTTTTAGAACTATTCACAATGCGATTAACACCGCTAGAAACCTCTCCTAATGCCTTGGCATTATGTTCGACCTCAAACGTTTGCTTTTCGGCACTTCCAGCCACTTCTTGAATCGATGCCGTCACTTGTTCAGTAGCCGCATTTGTATGCTCAGCACTAGCAGTTAATTCATCTGATGCAGCTGAAACCTGCACCGCTGTTTTCGCTACTGTTTCTATGACCTGCTTCATGTTAACAACCATTTCATTGAAGTTGGTAGCTAAATTTCCAATTTCATCATTTGACTTCACTTCAAGCGGTTGAATCGTTAGATCACCGTTTGCTACAGTTTTCATACCTTCAGAAACAGCAAGAATTGGTTTTGTCAATTTAGTAATAATAATGTAAGCAAGGACGATAACTACTATTGACGAAATCACAATGATAAGAATTGTTAATTTGTGAATGGAATTTGATTCTTTCAAAGCCAAATCTTCAGGAGTACTTACGCTTAATCCATACCCCACTGTTTGGATGGGTGCATAGGCAATTAAGAAGTTTTCATTAGAAAGATCGAATGAAGAGATTCCTGATTCAACTAAACTTTTACCTAGAGCTGCTTTAAATGTACTACTTATAGAGGCTTCGTCAATTGTTGCATAAATATCTTCTTTATTAGGTGCCACTTGTAGACGTTTTTCAGCATCAACGAGCGTAATTCCGGATGCATTATCCATACCGTCTTTTAAAAATTTATCAACAAGTACCTCAAAATTCGCAGCTCCGGCTAGAACACCGATAACATTCCCACTATTATCTTTTATTGGTGTAGCTACAGCTACAATGCGATTGCCCGTTGCCTTAGATATTAATACTTCAGAAAATGATGACTCTCCTTTTGTTAAAGCCGCTTGAACATAGGATCTGTCATTATAATCGGAGCCAACGCTTTTTGGACTCGTATGAGAAATTACTATGCCTTCAGCATTAACGACAAAATTAGTCTCAAAGACTTCTGATCTTTCGTTTACAATTGAAATGAACGGGAAAATCCGTTCGCTCTCCATTGATTTGATTGTTTCTGTTTCTGCCACTAGTTGTAGTTCGGCCATTTGCGCCCGAAACCATTCATCCATCGCCTGCGCTTTACTTACAACAAGGTCATGCATTGATTCCTTCTCTTTGGAAATTGTGATTTTACTGCTCAAACTTCCAACTAAAAAGGTTACTATTAATAAAGGAATCAATGACACTAATAAAAATGATGCAATAAATTTTGTTCGGATACTTTTTGTGCGTTTCCCTTTATTTTGTTTCAACAATCTATAAATCTCCTCCTGTAATCGTAATTTAATAATTAACTGAACGAAAGCAATATAATAATATAACTACTTTCGACAAATTACAACAATATTAGGAAAATTATATTATTATTTCAAAAAAAAAGAAAAACCATCTTTAAGATGGTTTAAGTTATGGTTAGTCCTCAGCTTTTTCCCTATATTTCCCTGCTCACCGTTCCAATTTAACGGTAACCGATTTCTTCAAATTTCATTTACTATACCATGAATAATTTCCCTCAATAGTGAAGGAAAAAATGACGGGTGGTTTCAAAAGATGATTATCAGAAGGGCTAATGAAAATGAAATAAAGCAATTATTACAATGGTCCATACCATTAACTGAGGAGCTTTCAGCGGGTTATATGAAAAGTAATGTACAAATGACCAATGACATGGTTTCCAAGGTTCTTTCCAATGGTGGTTATTATCTGGTCGCCCAACATGGTTGGGATATAATGGGCTGGGTTTTAGTGGGATTTGATCTGAATTTTTATAAAAATACCCCTATTGGCTTTCTTTATGAGCTTTATGTATTCCCTTCCTATCGGAAGAATGGTGTTGGAAAAGTGTTAATGAAGGAAGCCGTGGACCAGCTTAAAACCGCAGGGATGAAATTTGTGCAGTTAAATGTATTTGCCGGGAATTCTGCTAAAGAAATGTACGAGAAGCTTGGCTTTAAAGATGTTACCACGTTAATGGAGAAGGAGTTGTAGAGTATTGTTGTTTATCGGTAATCTTGCTACTATCCATAACCAAACAAGGCTTTGGCTCCGTTTGATTATAGATATAGCAACCGATACGATTCACCTAACCACTGGTGTCCCTTTCAGATACGCTGTTATCGCAGCCAAAAACTCATGGCCGTATCGCTCTAACTTCGTTTCTGCCACCCCTTTTACAGATAGCATTGAAGCTTCATCTTCCGGGCATTTTGCACACATGTCCCGGAGGGTGCTATCTGAGAAGACGATGTAAGGTGGAATTTTTTCACGATCGGAAATTTCTTTTCGAACCGAGCGTAATATTTCAAATAACTCATCATTGGCATCCAGCAGCTGTCTAGCCACCTGCTCTTTTTTGTACACCTTCTGTTCCCCTTTTAAGACGGGTACAACTTTATTTGTTAAGGCAACGGTTGGGTACTGACTCGTCGTTAACTTGCAATATCCTTCGGCAATTAGAAAATCAATCAAATTAGCAATATCTTTTTCTGTCCGATCTTTTAGTAAACCATAGGTTGATAGTTTTCCTAACTTCATTTCGATAATCCGTTTATTTTTCGAGCCTTTTAATACTTGGGCGACGAGCGTTTTCCCAAACCGCTCGTTCATTCTTTTAATACAGGAAAAAATCATTTGTGCTTCTGTTGTGATATCTATTTTTTCTCGATTGTCCGTACAATTTTGACATGTCCCGCATGTTTCTTCTTCATAATGGTCCCCAAAATATTCGACGATATAGCGTTGGAGACAAAGCTCAGTATGACAATAGTCAATCATTTTTTGAAGTCGTTCGTATTCGATCTGTTTGGCGGCTTCGTCCATTACGGATTGCTCAATTAAAAACTTTTGAAGCTGAATATCATATGGTGTAAACAATAGAATACATTCACTTCGTTCCCCATCCCTGCCAGCCCGACCCGCTTCCTGATAATAGGATTCCATATTTTTCGGAAGGTTGTGGTGGATAACAAAACGGACATTTGAGGCATCAATGCCCATTCCAAAAGCGTTAGTTGCCACCATGACGGATATTTTTTCATAAATAAATTGATCCTGTGCATGATCGCGTTCTTTCTCAGTAAGTCCGGCATGATATTTTCCTGTCTTAATTCCTTTTTGCCGTAAAAATTCATACAGCTGATCGACTTCTTTTCTCGTTGCGGCATAAATAATTCCAGACTGATTGGGGCGGTCTTGAATATATTTTAAAATAAAAGAACGTTTTTCCTGACCTTTTATAACCGAGAAAGTTAAATTCTCACGCTTAAATCCAGTCACTACCGTATTCTCACGGGGGATCCGAAGCAGTTCACGGATATCCTCCATTACTATTGGGGTTGCTGTCGCCGTAAGCGCGACTACAGTTGGTTTCACCCTTAGACTTTCGATCATTTGATAAATCAAGCGATAGCTTGGCCGAAAATCATGCCCCCATTGCGAGATACAATGCGCTTCATCAATAGCGACAATTGAAATCGGAATTCGTTCGAGTATCGCACGAAAGTTTGGGGCTTCAAGACGTTCCGGGGCAATATAAAGAAGCTTGTATTGCCCGTGAATAGCATCTCTTACCCTTTCCTCCATTTCTAAAACATCAATGGAGCTGTTTAGAAACGTAGCAGCAATCCCAGCCTGCTGAAGTTGGTCAACTTGGTCTTTCATTAAGGAAATTAATGGAGATATAACAATGGTTACACCCTCTGCAAGTAATGCAGGCACTTGGTAACAAAGGGACTTTCCTCCCCCAGTTGGTAAGATACCCAGTATATCTTGATTTTGGAGAATTTGGCGGATGATCTCTTCCTGTCCTGTTCGAAATGAGGAATAACCGAAATAAGTCTTTAATACTTTTTGTGCTTCTTGAAGCATTTCATCACCTCAGCTGTGAGTCTCAATAGTATATATTATAATATCACAATTCCCGTCATCATAGGGCCTCCAACAATTACCCGGTAAAGCAAAACTTTGTTGAAAAAAAATATTTTTTTCGCATACATATATAGATAACAAGGGTCTGAAGGGAGTGAGTGCTCATGTTCCCTTGGAATCTTAACGGAAACCTGCAGGATTATATCAAACAATTTAGCGATATTAAACCAAATGAGGTTGATGATTTTATAAAAAAAATTCTTTCAAGTCATATGCCTTACCAACCTACCCCGCAATCAGATATGAAAACAAGGGAACAAAAAAAATCCACCATACCAAATAAAGAACCTACAATAACTCCTAGTCATGCTCAACCCAAAAATGAACCCATTGAAATAAAAGTATTTGAATCACACGAAGATGTCTTCGTCCACTTTCCGCTGAATAATAAAAATGATATTAAAACCGGAAAAATATATTACAATTCCAATCGGCTCATCATAAAAGATGTTCCAAATATTGGCGACAAGCATAATGTACTATTACCTGCCATTGTTCAACAGCGAGGGGCGAAAATTAATTATAAAAATGGCATTCTTCAAATTAAAATACCTAAAGCCGATGACCTGCAATTTACAGAAATTGATTTGAATTTATAGGATGTCCGGTCAAAATGACCGTGTAGTTACGTACTTTTTCAAAAAAGTATCGCATAGGATATAATACCAAAACATGTTAGGGTGATCTTGTTATGGCAATAGCCATTAACTTTGTTTCAATCGTCGTCAACGCTCAAAATACAAATGCTACGGTTGCAATCGGTGAAAATTTGCAATCAAGCTGGAATACCCATCAAAAACAAAATTTTGGAACCGGTCAGGCTGTCGGTAATACGGCTGAGGTAAACATGATCATTAATATTCTTGATAACGATGTAATTGATATGCCGGTGTCTGATAATGATATCGTTCCATCAAACCAAACTCAAGCACTATAGGGAGGTACTCAATGAGAGCCCAATTTGATCTAGGTGATATTCAAGTCACCACAATTGAATCTTCATCAGGGATTTTCATCTCGCAAACGAATATTGTCAACGGTTGGCGGTCCCAAATCAAATTGAATTCGGGGTTAGGAAAAGTTGGTAATCAAAATAAATTTGAGAAAATGATTTCCATCGTATCTGATGATGACAATGTCGATTCACCCATGGTTAATAACAGTATGTGGATTGAAAATAACATAAAGAATTCCGAAAGTAATATTGATATTAATTTTAATGAAATTAAGGTTGATCTTCTTGATACAAATGCGACCATATCAATTGGAGAAAACACTCAATCCGGGTGGGCGTCTCAAATAAAAGGCAACTTGGGGAACGGACAATTTATTGGTGATAATGTTTTAGCGGATAGCCTAAATGTTGTCAAAGATGATGATATCGTTGATGCACCTGTGCAACAGCGCTTAATAAACTTTTCACCAAATACAGAAATAGGGTGATGAGGCTTTGAGTGATCAAAAAGAAAAAAAACATTGCATAAGATGCCACCATGTTGCTGAAGAAAATGATCAATATTGTGTTAGTTGTGGGGCACCGTTAATTAATCGATGTTCGGATTCTAAAACAAATGGCAAACATGGGTGTGGACAAACGAATAGACCTGATGCAGCCTATTGTGCAAAATGCGGATCTGAAACGGTTTTTAGGAAGCATGGGCTTTTATAGCACTTTTTCGCACTTCTAAAGCGAAAAAGTGCTATTTATTTATTGGACAACTTTTTCCAATGTATTGTCACTATACTGAGTAGGTATTCCAACAGTAAAATCTTTTCTTGCTTAATATTTAATATTCTTAAATACTTTGATAAATTTACTTGGGTTTGACTCCACTATATAAGTAAATACGCCCTGATGCGTGTGTAGGTAAAGGAAGCCATTATTAGAAGAAAAGGATTTGAAGGACATATCAAAAACATTTTTTAATGAAAAGGTTTGAGCTTCTGTTTCAATTCGATCCTTATATAGATGGATATAGGCTAATGTTTGAATATAAAGCTGCTGATTATTATCAATCCTGCGAATTACTCTTACATATGGTTGCGAATATATTAGTTTCATTGATAACCCTCTCTATTTTTCAAAAAAAGTTCCTAAAGCTATGAAGAAAGGCAATTTATTTAATGTTAAAATTAGTATAACAAAGATTTCAATCCGTGCCTAATTATGGATGATGGGAGTTTTCGAACGATGGATAGCCGCAAAAATACTATTCGTAACCATAGAATCTACGAACGCAAAAAAGCAAAAGAAATCTGGATCGAGCGAAGTAAATCTTTCTTCATTACTTGCTTGTGCTTAGGTGTACTTGTATTTATTTTATACAGTATTCAGTAACCTTTAGTTATTTGATTTTATTTAATTACTATATTTATTATTGAAACATGGTAACAGTGGTATTTTTTGTTATAATAAGGGTAGAGGTGAATTTTAATGAGTAATTATGAACTCTGCCCTAAATTTGAAGCAGCAATGCAATTATTAGGAAAACGGTGGATGGGACTTATTATTTCTCAATTACTAGTAGGACCCCAACGATTTGGTGAGATGGAATCAAGTTTACCAATCAGTGGAAAACTTCTTTCCGAACGACTAAAGGAATTGGAAAAATGGGGTGTTGTTACGAGAAATGTCTATCCTGAAATACCAGTAAGGATCGAATATGAATTAACAGAACGTGGTAGAGAGATGAAACCTATTATTAAAGCGATTCAGTATTGGGCTGAAAACTCCATGGATCCTAGTAACTTAAATGAAAAATAAACATCTTGGAATTCTTACATATAGCACATTACCATTACTAGCAGGAATTCCAATTAGCCTATGCTGAAAAAAGGCGGATTTAACATGATAACTTGTTAAATCTGCCTTTTAGTTGTTAAACGATACCTTTTTGACTGTTCAGCTCTATTCCCTTTTCAAGGCTCCCAGCTCGTGATAATTGTTCACATTCCCGAAAAGCAAAATGCTTACAGCCTAAACATTTATTTGTTTCAATTTCCTTCATGCCAAAATTGATAGCTTCCCCAGTATGATTGAAAAAGTGGTTTTCTCCAATTTCATCGTATAATCCTGTTTTTTTCAATGTATCCAATAAAGGTAAAACAGCTCCAGAAATTAACACAGTGCCGCCTTGCTTCTTAAAGTGACGGATAATGCTTCTAAGATTTGCCTCTCCTGTTGTATCCATAAAAGGAACTTTTCCCATTCGTAAAATTAATACCTTGGGCTTATAATTGATCGTTTCTGTAATTCGTTGTTCAAAAAGCTGTGCTACCCCAAAGAACAGCGGACCTTCAATCGTATAGATGCTTACTTGTGGACAGTCATGTGTGTCGCTCACAACATGGGGCTGCACGGATTGATTCTTCTGAGTATGGTCAGGTAACACCTTCGAAACAATTGGCATTTCACTCATACGTTTTACAAATAAGACTACAGCTAAAACAAGTCCGACCTCAACCGCTGTTGTTATATTGGCAAATACGGTAACAAGGAAAGTCACTAGCAAAATCAGTGAATCCCCTGTTTTCACTTTTAACACATGCGAAAATTCTTTTCGTTCACTCATATTCCATGCAACAATCATTAATACCGGTGCCATACTTGCTAATGGAATATGTGACGCATATGGAGCAAACACGAGTAATGTAAATAGCACAAATACACCATGAATAACACCTGACAAAGGAGAAACCGCACCTGTTTTAATATTGGTTGCCGTCCTTGCAATTGCACCTGTTGCCGGAATTCCCCCGAATAATGGTGTAATAATGTTGGCTACACCCTGACCGATCAATTCACGATTGCTATTATGCTTACTATTTGTCATTCCATCTGCAACTACAGCTGATAATAACGACTCAATTCCACCTAAAATTGCGATAACAAAAGCTGGTGCCAATAACTTTTCAATCCGCCCCCAAGTAATCTCCGGAAATTGAAAGTGCGGAAGTTTATTAGGTATTTCACCGAAAGCCGTACCTATCGTTTCAATATGACCTGAAAAGAAGATCGTTGCTATGACACTCGAAACAATTAGGCCAACCAATGATCCAGGTACTCTAGGCAATATCTTTGGTGTAATTAAAATAACTAATAAGGAAAGTAATGCCGTTAATACGCTGTACATATTGATTGTATCAATATGCATAATGATTTCTTTCATATTATCGATGAATTTTTCATGGTTCTCCAAGTCAGTCAGTCCGAGAAAATTACCGATTTGTCCTGAGAAAATGATAACCGCGATACCGGCTGTAAAACCGATTGTAACCGGACGTGGGATAAATTTAATTAAATTACCGGCTTTAAAAATCCCCATCAGGCAAAGCATGACCCCCGCCATAAAGCCGGCAAGTAATAAATCCGTATATCCATACGTAATAACAATCCCAAACAAGACTGGGATAAAAGCGCCCGTTGGTCCACCAATTTGAAACTTGGAGCCTCCAAACAAGGAAATCAAAATTCCCGCAATAATGGTTGTATAAATCCCATATTCCGGTTTAACCCCTGATGCGATTGCAAATGCCATACCTAATGGAATGGCAATAACCCCTACTATAACTCCTGAAATTAAATCCTTTTGAAAGTGTTTAAGTGTATACCCTTCGAATCGCTCAACAAATAAGCCTCTCACCACTAGCCCTTCTTTTCTTTTTACTTTCTCCACTCTAGATTTTTTTCCCCGCACTAATTTGTTTTTGATCATCTAACCCTTCAAGTACATTGATTGTGTCGATTAAATGATTATTAAATATTTCCTTAGCAACCTCTAATAGCTCAATAATGGCCGGGTCCCGCAGTGAATAAATCACCCTTTTTCCGTCTTTTACACCAACGACAATATTCTTCGTTCGCAACACACTTAGTTGTTGTGACACGGCAGAGCCCCCACTATTGAGGCTAAGTTGAATTTCGTTTACACTCTTCTCCCCCTCCGATAATATTTCCAAAATTTGAATTCTCAAAGGATGTGCCAACGCTTTGAAAAATTCTGCTTTAAATTGGTGCATATCGTTCCACAAAAAATCGTCCCCCTATATAACCATTGAATATGCAAAAGATAGTTTCACATATTCAAATATTTGAATATGTATGGATTATACTGCCGTTTAAAGAAAAATTCAAATACTTTTTGTATAAATACTTTAAATTTACATTAATAACATTATGTAAACTATATTTGAAATAGCTTCATTTTGGAATTTATTTATAATTATTATCAGTAATATTAAAGGGTAAACTATGTATTATGAATATTATTATCAATTAAAATACAATATTTTCAATTAAAATTAACAATAGCACAACCAAGAATTATGATTACCGTAGAAGGGAGTTTTAAACAATGAATAGATATGATTTTCACCATTTGAACCACGTTAAAAAACAAAGTGAATCTAAAAAAACATTATGGATAACGTTAATGCTAACCTTATTCTTTACACTCGTCGAAATAGTTGGTGGGATATTAGCTCATTCTTTGGCGCTTTTATCGGATTCAGCGCACATGCTGTCTGATGTACTGGCATTGGGATTAAGTATAACCGCTATCTATTTATCTACACATGAATCAAATAATAAATATACGTTCGGCTTCCTTCGTTTTGAAATTTTAGCATCGTTTTTGAACGGATTGGCTTTGATTGTCATAGCGATTGGAATTTTTATTGAAGGTATCAAAAGGATCATTAATCCTCAGGAAATTAATTTTGGATTAATGTTGGGGGTGGCTATTATTGGCTTAATTGTAAATATAGTCCTTACAATTGTATTAATGCGTAGTACAAAAAAGGAAAATAATCTGAATATCAAAAGCGCACTTTGGCATTTCATCGGTGATTTATTAAACTCCGTTGGTGTCATTATATCAGCTACTTTGATTTACTTTACTAATCTTAACATCTTTGACCCGATTATAAGTATTGTCATTGGCGCTGTCGTCTTTGTTGGTGGAGCTAAGATTATCCGTGCATCCTACCTTATCTTAATGGAAACAGTGCCGGAAGAATTTGATTTAGATCAGATTCGTGCGGACATTGGAGCTATTATGGGAATTAAAGATATTCATGAATTACATCTTTGGACAATTACCACAGATCACCATTCTCTAACCGCCCATGTTTTTATTAATAAAGACCAAAATCCATTCAGCATTGTGTCGGCTATAAATCAGATGTTAAAAGACAAATATGGTCTTAAACACAACACTGTTCAAATTGAGCATCCTAGTATTAACGAACATGGACAATATGGTGATGATTTTTTAGACAAAAAAGCGCCGTAAAGAGAGTTCAACTTAGGGATTTACGAAAACAAGTAAATTTTTGACCGACTATCTTCAAGCTATAGTGCAGATGTAAAGACTGCACTATAGCTTTTTGTTAAATTCGATAAGCAAAGTTTCTTGCGTCATATTGCAAGATATTCTTGTGATAAGCCTATACTTTTTAACTGCTGTAGCCTTTCACACTTTTAACATCATTATATAATATAATAGGAAATATCAGCTCGATGCCAAATCCTTGTCCCGATGTCGATATTGATTCAATATTTACCTCAACCGATAATGCTTCGGCATATTTTTTTACGAGGTATAAGCCCATGCCAGTTGCATTCTGTCGATCCGGATGGCTTCCGGTAAACCCTTTGTCAAATAAGAAAGGAAAATCTTCCGGTGGAACACCTTTACCATTATCTCGGACGGCAAGATGTATTTTACCATCGTCCTGAGTGTCCGACCAACTTACGACGTGTACAGTGCCGTTGACAGACGCTGTATACTTAAAGGCATTGCTGAAAAGTTGCGATAGCATGAAGGTAAGGACTTTTTTATCACTTATAATCTGCAAATGTGATAAATTTAGTTGCACATCAATTTTCTTTTCATCAGATATAGCTTGAAAATCTTCAAAGCACTCCTGCACACAGTCGCTCAAATCCAATTTCACAAATTTATAATCTACATGGTCAGCCTGAAGCCGAGCATAGTATAATATTCGATCAACATCATTGTTAATAGTACAGCGTACATACTCCATCCGATTATAAATATACGCTGACATTTCTTCCTTATGGTTGGCTAAAACCAATGTTGCAAGAGACAGGGGTGTTTTGATTTCGTGCGTCCATGCCTCGATAAACTCCTGATAGTTTTGCAGTTCCAGTTGTTTGACTTTTATTGTTTGGGATTGCTCTCTCAACTGTGCTGATGCTATGCGTATCGCGGGATGCCAAGATTCATCCACCGTCGCCAATAAACGTTGTTCCGTTTCTTCATCCAAGCTGTTCAGAAAAGTTTGCAGTATCTCCATTTGTTTTTTTTGTTTCATTCGATCAATCCAGTAACCTGTAGAAACAATAATAGCAGTAAAAAGCAAGATAATTATAATAACACTTCCGAAAGTGTCTGGGCCTATCAGCCATGTCAGAAAAATAAAAAACAGGTCGGTTAAAAGTAATAGGACAAGCCAATGCCTTTCAGCTTTCAAACTCATATTCTGTCGCTTCACGGCGCCTGCTCACCTCCAGTCGATAACCTTGTCCACGAACGGTTTGTATAATATCTCTAAGACCGATGGAATCTAAGCTCTTTCTCAGCCGGGTCATATTTACTTGAAGAATGTTTTCGTCAATGTATTCTTCGCTACCCCAAAGCTCAATAAGCAAATTCTTTTTTGAAACAACGGATGGATAACGTTCAATTAGAACTTTTAGAATTCTTCCTTCCGTATCAGATAAGACAATATGGGCATTTTTCCAAATCACTTTATATGTGTCAATATCTAATACAAGATCTCCTGCTTGTATCAGGTTTCTCACTTTCCCATATGTTTGAAGCAATCGCTCCACACGTGCTATGAGCCGGTCGGGATGGCATGGTTTTGTAAGAAAATCATCGGCACCAAGCCCCAATGCGTATAATTCATCTGATAGAGTATCGCGTGCTGTTAAAATAAGAATAGGGAAAGAAGCTCTCGCTTTAAGCCACTTACATAACTCAAATCCAGATTTACCCGGAAGGTTTATGTCTAATACTGCCAAGTCAGGGTTATTGTTCAGTATTTCTTTTTCGGGTGCGTCAAAAGAGGAGATACTCGATACTGAGTACCCCTTCTTTAAGAAGGTATTGACAAGTTCTTCTCGCAAGTAAATATCATCTTCGATGACTATGATCTTATTCAAAACGCATCACCCCCGATCGGTTACCCTTAATGCTTGTATTTCTCGACTGCTGGCGTGTTCCACAATGTGAATATAAATACATTCTATTACAACAAACAGAATAGCGGCAATTCCCGAAATTACAATAACTTTTGCCATCGATGTTCCTGCCGTTAATTTTAGAAAGCTTGTGAACATCGACCAGATTGCAAAGAAGGAACTACATACCGCTACGCCAAGCACCAAAACAAAAAACAGTCTGATTTGCGATCTTGCCGATTTGCGAAGCTCATTTACATTGGCTCCAAGCATAAGTAGAGTAATGTAACGTTGCTTATTTGCCCGTTGTTGCATCAAATATTTCAATCCGATTACTGTGTTTGCAATTACCATGAACAATACACCAAGATAGATGGTCAGGTAACTTGCAGCTACGGTATAAAAGAGATTCCTTCCAATGCCGCTTATATAGCTTTCATATTCCAAGCCTGTTCCCATGATGTTTTGTTCCATCAATTGAATTGCCTGCATTAAGCCTTTTTCATTTACGACCTCCTGATTCAGCACAACATTCCAGCAGAAAGGGGTGTTGGCATCAGAAACCCAATTCCGGTAGTCTTCATCCGAAACGATTAAGGCGCTGCGGAGTGTGATTTTGCGGTCTGCAACCACATTATCATAGTAAACGCTGGATAATAGTTCGTATTTTTGACTATCAACTTCGATATAAGCTCCAAGTTCCAGCGCACCATTCAGAATGTTAATAAAGTCACCACTGTCCCTCATGGATGCATACAGCGCAACTTGATTCTTCTTCAGTTGAATCTGCTCTTTACCGATTGCTTGTAAGAGTTCATTGTAGCTGGTTTCTGAAATTAAATATGGGCCTGATCGGTCAGAAAAGTTTTCAATCATATTATTTCTCAAATCCGTTTCGGGCAGTTTTGAGAGGGCAGCATTAAGCCCAGTCCAAGAGAAAACGTGCGCATTTGGTTTGCTTGTCAAAGCTACACCGGTATTATCATACAGGTTTGTATTCATATGGCTTAAAAACATAGGATAATATACAGCAATCATTGATTTACTTGCTTCCGAATCTAAAACCCTATGCACTTCCTGTTCGCTTCCATCAATAGAAAAATCCACTGTTCTAACTTCCGTTGATCCTCGGCCTGAAGCAACACCTATACCAAAGGATACGCATGCTAACGCCATTACTAAAAGCAAGGATGAAATTGCCAGTGCTTTGTATTGATGAATGACATTCTCCTGAATCTGTCGGCCTGTAAAGGTAAACAATCCTGAACGCATTGGGCTATTCTGTTGGATGTTATGACCGATGAATACGCCCATACCCCGATACAGAAGAAAGGTTCCACCCCCACCAAGAAGAATAATCAGCATGACAATGTTAAAATCAAAGCTTCTAAGCATCGTAACTCCAACCACATATGCTAAAATCAGGAATATCAGGCCAAAAACAAAACAGAGCCATCCTTTTCTTGCTGATAGTGACACTTGCTTTTCGAGGGAATCCGAGCGTAGTAGTTCCATTGGCTCTTTGCGACTGAATGAAGCGCTCAAAAACAGCATAGCTATCATTTGAATTGCTATAAACCCGACAACTGTTCCAAGCACAGCAGATATGGAAAACGAAATCCTATGCCCGATTATACCAAGTCCGACCAGCTTTGCCGTTGCAAGACTGATCCCCTCAGTGAGGAGTAGCGCAATCGGCAAGCCAATCAGAATGGATATTAAGCTATTCCAAATGGTTTCACTCATCAGCATAGCAAAAAGCGTACTTCGTTTCATACCAAGCATCAGATACAACCCGAATTCTTTTTTGCGATTGTCTAACTGATAACGGTAAGTGAAATAAACCAGGAAAAAAACAAAGAAAAGCGAAATCATATAGACGGCTGGAATCAATAGCATAAGTTTGCTAACAGCATCACTTTCTATCGTTTTCAAAAAACGCATGACATCCTGGTCACCCAAAGATAACAATGTATAAAATGTGACAATTGCAACCACCAAGGAACTGAAGAATAAGCCATTGTTCTTTCGATATTTTGCGGCGTTCCGTCGAACATGTTTAAAGAACATTTGCGCTTCCTCCTCCCAGTTGTGCCATGACTGTCACAATACGCTCGTAAAAACTGTCGGAGTTTTCCGTTTCAATGTTCTTTCTAAGCTCATGGAACAGGCGGCCGTCTTGGATAAAAAGGATACGAGAGCAATAACTGGCGGCATTTGCATTATGCGTAACCATGATAATTGTTTTCTTTTGCTCCTTGTTGATAGCAGAAAGTTTATCCATTAGAACCTTGGAATTTTTACTGTCAAGTGCGCCTGTCGGCTCATCCGCCAGCACAATGCTCGGTTTTGAGATAAGAGCCCTGGCCGCCGCCACGCGCTGCTTCTGTCCGCCGGACATCTGGGAGGGGAATTTGTCCAGAACGTCAGTAATATCAAGACGATTTGCCAATTCCTTAAGTTCCTGTTCCGCTTGACGACCTGTCACACCATGGAGCGATAACGGAAGAATAATATTTTCTCTCGCCGTTAAGTTGTCCAAAAGCTCAAACGTCTGAAACAGGTATCCAATTTCTTGACCACGATAGTCAGCCAACTGTACACCTTTGAAAGAAGAAACATCATTATTTTTAAGTAAAACCCTTCCCGAGTCGGGTTTAATCATAGTAGCAATGCAGTTAAGCAATGTTGTTTTCCCGGAGCCACTGGCCCCCATAATTCCAAGAAATTCGCCTTCAAGTACGTCAAAACTAATTCCTCTGAGGGCTTCTGTCTTATTGTCGCCCTTACCATAGGCTTTTGTAACACTTTCAACTTGTAAAACTCTATTTGAATTCATTTTATAACCTCCTGACTTTCTCACTGATAATTATAGCGAGCACCGCAGAAGAATAACACTTACAGTTGGTGTAAGGTATTGTTCCTTCTTATAAAATAAAAAAACAACGAGCAATCCCGGTTAAAGGTAAACATCCTATTACTAAGATTTTTATGTTTTGCTTGCTATTGTCCTCTTTCAGAGCAATATATGTAATGAAGGAGGTGGACAAAATGGCAAACGCAATGCAGGAACTGATGGATATGAAGATATGGTTTCTCTGGCGCTGGGGAAAAGATAAAAATGGCAGACGAGTACAGCGTATCAAAATTGTTTATAGCAGCATTGGAGAGTTTGACCCTCCGGTTTCTGCATCCACCTCAAAACAAGAAAAATCGGCATAGCCGGTAATACACACCAAACTATGCCGATATTTTTCCGAGATTAAAAATCCCTAAGACGCACCCTCAAACGATGCGCTTTTTTGTCTTTGTTTTAAACTCCTCTTTTATTACCCCATACAAGTGCATGAAGCTGAGGCAATACTCTTACATCATTCATTTGTGGACTTCTCATCACCTTATTTATCAACCACTCATATTTTTGAAGCAATTTTCTTGTCAAAAGGTCATTATCAACAGTTGTTATATCATCATTGCCTACTTGGAGATAAAACGGAAGTTCACGATATTGATCATGAATTTTTATTGCAAATTCAAAATCTTTGTCGTCAAAAACAACGACTTTTATTGTTGCATTCCCTACTTCTGAAAGTATGGCAACAATCGAATCCAGCATTTCAAAATTTGTTTCCATCCCGGAACTAGGTGGCTTTGGAGAAACCGTAAGATCATCAATATTCTTCATCCATTCCTGCCACTTGGAACCTTGGGTCTCGAGTGCAGTCTTGATTCCTTTTTCATTCAAAAAAGTAACTAGTTCTCCAATTGCCGTAATCAAGGCTGGATTTCCGCCCGAGATAGTCACATGATCAAAACAAGTGCCACCTAATTTACAAAGCTCATTCCAGATTTCCTCTGGTATCATTCGCTTGATTTCATCTTTTGCCGAACCATCCCAAGTGAAGGCTGAATCACACCAATTACAATGATAGTCACAGCCAGCCGTGCGAACAAACATGGTTTTGCGACCAATTACAGCCCCTTCCCCTTGGATTGTGGGTCCAAATATTTCTAATACAGGAATTTTACTCAAGCTCCATCCACTCCCTTTTAGCCTCGGCATAGCTTGTTGGAGTTTCATACAATCTTACAAATTCAACACGGACCCCGTCATATTGAACTTGTCTTTGGTCTAAAGACTCTTTCATTTTTTCATAAATCCAAACAACCATATTTTCTGCTGTTGTATTCATTTTTGGAAGTGTTTCATTCAAGTAGCGGTGGTCTAGATAGATTTCAATATCCTTTTTCCAAATTTCCTTAATATCACCGAAATCAATGGCAAGACCAATTTCATTCACAAATCCGCTAATTCCAAAAACAACTTTGTACGTATGGCCATGCAAATTTTTACATTTGCCATCATAGCAATGTAAATGATGGGCCGCATCAAACGTAAATTCTTTGCTTACGAGTACACGTTTATGATGATATTTCAACTGATTCCGCTCTATATCCTTATCTATCTTTTGAAGCCCCTCGACAATTCGAAAGCCGAATATTTTGTTTTCCATTTTATTCAATCCCCTCTTTTGGAGAGTCTAAATACTGATCCAAACCTGCTTTACGAAGCAGGCATGCCGGGCATTCACCACAACCGTCAGCAATCATGCCGTTATAGCAAGTTAACGTTCTTTCGCGGACAAAATCTAATGCTCCGAGTTCATCAGCCAATTTCCACGTTTGCGCTTTGTTTATCCACATTAACGGTGTGTGGATGACGAAGGTTTGATCCATTGAAAGGTTTAAAGTTACATTTAATGATTTAACAAAAATATCACGACAATCCGGGTACCCGCTAAAATCGGTTTCACATACACCAGTAATGATGTGTTTTGCCCCTACTTGGCTTGCCAACACCCCTGCAAAAGATAAAAACAGAAGATTTCTGCCGGGCACAAATGTATTCGGAAGTTCCCCGTCCTCACCTGCTTTTACTTCAATATCATCCCTTGTTAAAGCATTTGGGGTCAACTGATTTAATAATGACATATCTAAAATATGGTGCCTAACACCAAGTTCTTTTGCAATATCCTTGGCCACTTCTATTTCTAAGCGATGGCGCTGATTATAATCAAATGTGACAGCTTCCACCTCTTTAAAATTCTTTAAAGCCCAAAATAAACATGTTGTACTATCCTGACCGCCACTAAAAACGACGATTGCTTTGTCATTTTTCATGTTTTCATACTCCTTTTCAATAGAAAAAACAGCAATCTAAGAAGAATGCTGTTCCTTCTTAGTTTTTTAGAGAGGGTAGCTAAGAACCTCTACCGTATAATCAAATACGCCTTGGCGCATTTGTGACCGGATTTTGTCTCAATTATTTTTACTATACCATATTTCTTGTCAATGGTGTGTTTTTAAAAAATTCTAAGTATTTTTTCAACATCTAAAGGTGATTTCTGATTGTAGCGAGCTTTTGTATGAGTGGCATCTACAATGATGGATTTATTTTTGATGATGTCCTTCTCAATAGCAATTTCAACAGTTTTATTAATAACCATGTCCAAAAGGTTTACATCTTTTAAACGGAGTTTTCGGAACTTGGTTAAAGAGCTTAATTCGATTACTGGCTCCTTCGGAGCCATATGAAGAAAATACTTAAACATACGAGTAGGGTCGATAGCGTGACGACAATATCTTTACAATATTTATCTTTAAGTTCGTCATAAACAAAAGAGAAGTCAACCAAATCAAAAATATCGATATATGAACTGATAACCACCAATTGTTAGTTTTGTAACATATTACCTACTTATTTAAAATTGATACTATAATTATACAGCAAAAAAGGTATAACTCCTCCAATTAATGGGGTATTATACCTTTTCTTACTTAATTAAAGAGACTTTTTTAGTGGCCTCGGTTATTTTCAGTGCCTTTTAACATTTGTCTCAAATTATTTATTAAATATTCATTGCAGTGTGAAATCCAGCGTGGATGGCATCATAGAATTTGGCTGGCTTAACAGCATCTCCAATCGCATATACCTTTAAATCTGTTTCAGCTTTTAATTGTTGTTCTAGTGCATTGTCGGGGGTAATCCCCATGGCAAGAATAACGTTATCGGCTTCTATCTTTCTTCTTTGACCAGATTTATTGGTTGTGATAACCACACCATCGCGGATTTCTTCAAGTCTTTCCGAAGTCAAAATTTGAATATTGCTTTCTTCAAGCATCTGCTGATAAACGATTCCCTCGGAGTGGCCGATGTCGCGCATAATACTTTCCGCCATTTCAACAATCACAACGTCCCTGTTCTGTTCACGAGCCAAATACAATGCGGCTTCAACACCAACAAGTCCACCGCCAATGATAACTACTTGATTGCCGGTTTCTTTTCCCTCATAAACTACATCTAGGGCATGAAGGACAGATGCTTTATTAATCCCCGGGATATTCGCTTGAATCCTTTTACCACCGACAGCAACAATTGCTGTGTCATAATTTTCTTGCTTGATCGTATCAATGGTACATTCCTCAGTAATCACATTGATCCCTAATTGCTTCATCTGATGTACATAATATTCCCGTAGTGCAACTAAATCTGATTTGAACCGTGGCGTACTAGCTTCAATTAATGCTCCCCCCAGCTCACGTTTTTCATAAAGTGTCACATCATGACCTCTAAGAGCCGAAACACGGGCAGCTTCCATTCCGCTAGGTCCGCCCCCGATAATCGCCAATTTTTTCTTAGTTGGTGCTGGGCTAATTTCAATATCGCCTTCACGACCAGCGCCTGGGTTAACTGTACAGCTAATTGCTCTAAAATTATAAAAGGTCCTTTCCAAACATCCGTCATTACAGCGAATGCATGGTTTGATTTCCTTGTGTCTCCCTTCTTGCGCTTTATTAGCCCAATCGGGATCAGCCCAAAGTGGTCTTCCCAACCCAACGAAGTCACCTTTTCCACTTTTAATAATTTCCTCTGCATATACTGGTAACGTAATTGAACCGGAAGCGATAACCGGAATATTTACTTCTTTCTTAATGGCATCGGCTGCCCAAGTATTATGACATACATTCAAAAGCATCGGAGTAACCTGATGAATCATTTGTGGGTGATCTCCACCTGAAACATGGATAGCACTAAGACCAAGCTGTTCCATTTTTTTTGAAATCTGGATCGTATCTTCTATCTTTATTCCATCTGGTTGGTAGTCAGTTCCACTTAAGCGGACCGTAACTGGATATTCGTCGCCGACCTTTGATTTAATATTTTGAACAATGTCAATAAGAAATCTCATTCGATTTTCAAGCGATCCCCCATATAAATCACTCCGTTTATTCGTATGAGGGGATAAAAAGTTCGTAATTAAATAGCCGTGGGCACCATGAACCTCTACTAAATCAAACCCGGCAAGTTTTGCCCGTAGCGCAGCGTCACCAAAAGATTCCACGACTTGTTTTATTTGTTCAATTGAAATTTCATCGGGAACGATTCCTGTTCTCTCGTACAATGTCGGCCAAGGGAGTCTGGAAGGAGCCAGTATAGGTTTCGTTCCAAGGAATTTCTGGCGTCCGCAATGTTCAATTTGAATTCCGGCAACCGCACCCGCTTCCTTAATGGTTGAAGCAAGCCAAGCAAGACCCGAAATATGTTCATTGCTACTTATCCCTAACTGATTATGAGCAGATTTACTGGCTTCATTATCCACGAAAGCATATTCAACGATGATTAAACCAGCACCACCCTGTGCCAGACGTTTGTAATGACGAATTAACCTTTCACTTACGGTACCGTCCATATTACTAAGACCTGTAGATTGAGGAGCCTTAACCACTCGGTTCGGAATTGCCAAACTTCCAATTTTTCCCTTACTAAATAAATTTGAAAAATTACGCATCGATAAATCCTCCCAAAATGATTGATTAATTTTTGTACATTTGATTTCCCATAAGATAGTTTCAAAAATTAATAGATTTATACTGTCGCTTTGATTTGACCACCATCAACCTGCAAGGATGCACCGGTTATGAACGATGCTTTTCCAGATGCCAAAAATGTAACTGCATTAGCAATTTCCTCCGCTGTACCATATCTTCCTAATGGAATTTCCTCAGCGATTTCGGCTTTGATAATTTCTACAGGAACTCCACGCTGTTCAGCAAGGCGGCCAGTAATCTCTTTAGAACGATCAGTCCATGTTGGACCAGGCATCACTTGATTTATGAGAATATTATCCTTTGCCAACTCATTTGATAGATGCTTTGATAATCCTGAAATCGCACTGCGGGCCATTGTGGAGATCACACCGCTTTTCCGAGGTTGTTTAACCCAAGTTGAGGTCATATAAATGATGCGACCCCATTGATTTTCCTTCATTTTTGGTATAGCTCGCTCTGTCATTTTTAAGACAGGGAATAGCATCATCTCCATACCGTTTTTCCAGTCTTCATAATGAGTATCAACAAAATCGGATGTTTTCGGACCTCCTGTGTTGCAAACCAAAATATCAATTTGACCAAAATGGTTTAATACTTGATCCATTAGTTGATCGACATCATCTGGTTTTGATAAATCAGCTGGTACATAAAAGACATCATGTAAGCCACCTTGTGATAATTGTTCAGCGGCTTGTCGAATACCCGCCTCACTGCGTGAGCTAATTGCAACACGTGCACCTTCTGCAAGCATTGCCTCAGCAATCGCATAGCCAAGCCCTTTGCTTGCCGCCGTTACAAGCACAACTTTTCCTGTTATTCCTAAGTCCATCCATCTTCTCTCCAATCAATTATCAGTTTCCTGCCAGTTATATACGTGGGGGCGACGCTGGGCAAGTGTCGGTACCTTTTTTCTTACATCCTCTACCAAATTTAAATCAAGCTCAACCGTTACCACTCCATCACCATCTGAAGCTTGGGCGATAACTAAGCCCCAAGGATCCACAACCATGCTGCGGCCATATGTCCAATCCCCATTTGGAGGAAATGTTCCGTGGGTAGCAGGCGCCACCATATAGACTTGGTTTTCAATTGCTCTCGCTCGTAGTAATACTTCCCAGTGGTCTTTTCCTGTATGGAGCATAAACAGAGCCGGAACGAGGATCACCTTTGCCCCTTTTAATGCTAAAATACGATGCATTTCAGGGAAACGAAGATCAAAGCATACACTTAAGCCAACTGGAACTCCTTTTATATCAGTCACAATGATCTTTTCCCCGGATTGTTCGACTTGACTACCGTCAAAGGTGCGACCACCCACCTGCGCATTAAAAGTGTGAATTTTATCATACACATCCTGAATTTCACCATCAGAATTAATCACACAACACGAATTACGAAGCTTTTCTTCTCCCGGTTTACGCAGTTTCATCGTTCCAGCCACAATATACGTTCCTAATTCCTTAGCAATGTTCCTAAATGCAGTAATCGTCGGCCCATCAATCGTTTCTGCTTTTTCAAAAAGCTCCGCTTTTGTCCCCATTAAATGGAAATTTTCCGGTAGAATGATGACATCGGGATTACTCTTTGTTGCTTCTCTTATTAATGAAATTGCAGTTTGAACATTCGTTTCGACCTCATTTGTCACCTGCATTTGTACCATTGATACTTTTAATTTATCCATCATGTTTGCCTACCTTATGAAAGTTTTAGACTTGGCTCGATAATCGTGCCTTCTTTTATAATTTCTTTGCTATCCAATGCAATCGTACAATTTCTCATTGGAATATCGTAATGACATTTTGTATAACGTTTTACACGGGCATTTGGTCCTGTTGACCACATAAAGTTTCCAGCAAAAGCGCGAGCATCCATCCCATACGTTTCACTTCCATAAAAGCTTAGCGCTTCCCAAAGGGCTGTCTCATCTAAGCCCCAGCCAAAATGCGATGTATAATAGACTTCCTTATCATTCCATGATTTAAAATATTTCTTAAACAATTCCACATCAAGGCCTTCTCCTTTGATATCCGTAATCAAACCATTTTTGATCGTAATATCAATCGGTGAAGCCACATAGCGGTTAAGCGGCAATAAGATATCTCCTGCATCTAATACGATGCGGCCATTAACACTCTCTTCAATTGGATAAAAGGCTGCAAATCCACCCGCAAAGTGATCCCATCTTCCTGGCTGGTCAGTATAGCCATATTGCCCGATAATCGGAGTGTTACTCGCAAGGCTGACTGAAATATCTGTACCAGCATTTGACGTAACCCTCATTGTTTTCGTTTGTTTTAGCATATCGATGCTATTTTCAACACGCTTCCGCAATGATTCTCTAGGGAACATCCTTTCTAATATTTCTGGTTTTTCCCAAACCATCAGCATCCGTGCTCCGTTACCTAAAGTAATTGCGCGTGCTTTCGTATGGACAAGTCCTTCAGCTGTAACATCGACCACCATATCCGCCTTTTTCAACGTTTCCATCGCTTGAGGTACGGAATCTATAAAAATATCAATATCTTGAGTTTGCCGTCCACTATACGGAAGATGCGCATGACGGATACCTGGAAATTGAAGATTCACTCCATATGCCCCCAACGATTCAATCGCTGCCAAGAAAGCATCTACATAGCCTTCCCGTGATTCAGCTTGGCTTGCGACGACAACAAATTCTCCTTCTTGTACCCCACATAAAACTAATTCATCACAAAATAACTTCGTTAATTGTGTAAAATTCATAAGTATTCTCACACTCCTTCTAATTTCATTAACTTAATACCGGTGCTATAGTTCCGATCCACCAGAAGTATTAACTAAACCTCTTATACTGATCCCACTATCAGCTTGAATAATCGTACCTGTCATTGCCCTGGCACCCTCGGAAGCTAATAATACATAAAGCTCTGAATAGTCCTCTGATTTCGGAATAAATGGTAAAGGCAATGATTTCTCTACACCTGATATTATGGAAGGAGCTTGTAAACCTAACGACTTTGGCATTCCCATAGCTGTTGCAATAACACCAGGTGCCACGCCATTCACCCGAATTTTAGGCGCTAATTCATAAGCGAGTTCCTTGATTAAACCAGCAATGGCGTGCTTTGATGCTGTATAAAGAGGTCCACCTCCTGCCGAGTAAAAGCTTGCATGCGATCCGGAAAAAATGATACAACCTTCTGTTTTAATCAGCTCCGGAAGAACTACTTTAACACCTAATAAATACCCTTTTACATTAATGCTAAATATTTCTTCAAAAGCAGCTTCAATTCGATCCAGTGGTAAATTAATAAGCGAAGTATTACCGTCATAAATACCTGCATTTCCTACGAAAATATCAATCTTACCAAATGCTTCAACGGCCGCATTGACCATTTTAATGTTATCCTCCAAGGAGCTAACATCTGCTTGGACAGTGATCACCGCATCACCCAATTGATTTTGAATTTCCTTAAGTCGTTCCAATGAACGGCCCACTATACATACTTTTGCACCTTCTTGTACGAAGCGTTCAGCAACAGCACGTCCTAAACCTGCTGTTGCCCCTGTAATTAATGCTACTTTTCCAGCCAAACGATCCATTCTGACACGCCCTTTCCTACTTACATTCCTTTAATAAAACTGGCTGGAGGCTTACGCAGCTTTGACCATGACTCTAATGTATCCTGCATACTTCTCCAGATTTGTGTTGCTGAATCCGGGTCTAAATAGGCTTGTTCTGATACATATTCAAATCGGTTTCCACCTGGCTCAAGATAATAAGCGTATAAATTAGGGCCAATGGGATGGCGACCAGGACCCATTTCAACATCGATCTCGAACTGTGAAAGTACATCGCAAGCCACTTTTATATGTTCAAAATTACTCATCGTCCACGCAAGATGATGGAGTGTATCATTTGAATTTTTCGTAATCGTTGTTGCCACATCATGATGGTAGCCACGAAAACGCATAAACGACATCATATATTTCCCGTTCATTTCGGGATCGACTATATCCGAAATCTTAAAGTTCAGGATTTCATGAAAAAAGTCTGTTTCTTTTTTGACATCAACTGTCATTAAATTAATATGATCAATGTTTAATGGAGCCGAAGCCACATTTCGTAGATAAGCTGGACGTGATGGGTTAACATAGCCGTTGTCGGCAACCAACACAAACTCCATCGGGATACCACTTGGAAGGTTAAAGCGAATGCCCTTATCCTGTCCAGGTTCCGTTCCATTATGGCGATCAACACGGATTCCAAGACCGGTTATTTTTTTGTAAAAGTACTCCATCTCTTCTTCGTTATCGACACGTACCGCGAAATGAGAGACACCAGTTCCACCTTCAGAAACCGCTAAATCATAGTTCTTATCATAGCCACAACCTAAATAGGTCACGCCGTTCTCTTTGGCAATTTCCACCAAACCAAGACCTTCTTTATAAAAATGCAAAGCTTTGGAAAGGTCATTTACTTTTAATTCAACGTGTTCAAATCTTTGAGCTTTGGAATGCATCGTACCACTCCCTTCTAGTAAAATTGATCAAACTTATTTATCACTTAGAACCATTAGAACCATAATGGATTTCAAAAAACTTTGAAAAATCTTCCGGTTTTAACAAAGTTAAGGCTTCTAATTGCATCGCATCCAATGAAATTTTTCTTTGACTTTTTTTGGACTCGATTTCCAATACCTCACCATTATTCGTTACTTTTTTACTAATCTCAATAAAGGTAAATTCATTAGCAACCTGTAAACATTGGTTTTGATTCGTCATGTATCCAGCCTCCTAAATGAAAATGGCCATATTATTCATTGGAATAGTCGCATGATCAAGTAAAATTAGTCTTTTTAAAAGCTTCCATTCCCCATTGATTTTAGTAATCGTATCGTGGCGTTCACCGCTTAAAAATTGAAAGGACGGTAAATCAAATTTGCCGCGGTATAGTAGAAAATTCATCTTAAAATGAAGCTTATTCTCGTTGTCAAGGTCTATTGACGCTCTAAAATTTGTTAAGAAATGTCTTGTGCGTGAAGCAGGATCTTCAGCCCAATTGTATTCGGAATAAGCACGAAGGATACGCATTTCTAATGAACTTTTTGTTTCATCCATCAAGGATGCCATCTCAGAGAATTCAGTCTTTGCTGCTTTCTCTCTTGTCACCCGAATTGGGATTTTATAGGCAAAATCATCAGCCATAAAATTTAACCAATCCTTGAAATTCCCATTATCAATAGCTTCAGCTTCATTTAAAAACAATTCAATTCCTTCCTGGTATAACTCCGGCGATACTTTCATCCCATTTGAAACGAACATTATTATTCCTCCTAACGTTAATCTTCCTTTAACATGTCCCGCAAATAATAGCTATACATATGACGCTGATTACCTTCCTCAAAGCGTGGGTAATATGCGATACCAGGGAATGGCCAATCCATGACTTGTTTTGATGAACTCATACCTTCTATTCCCATTTGTAAGTTTAATTTCATTTTTTTTCTTGCAAATGTTCCTTTTGCATTCTTAGTAGCTGCTTCCCAAGGAATAGCGTCATCCATTTCAAACACCCCTGCAATACCAAACGTTGCCATTGCCGCACGATAGGACGCTTCTTTAAACTCTTTTGGTGTATTTTTATACATGAAAAACCAGTTAAATACTTCGATTTCATCTTTTCCGATTGGACGCCATACTCTCCAAGTGAAAAGCGGTGTCGGCGGAATATTCTTCGGATCAGGGCTTAACGGTAACATCAAAAATGAAATATTCGGAAAAATATTACCAACACAAACCCTAGAACCGCGTGCAAGTTCAAGCTGTTTATCCGATAAGTTTTCTAAATTAAATGTTTTCACTATTTCTTCAGGGAAAAAGAAGAATAGCGGGTCATTACTTTCCATATCAATCGAAAAGCTAAGGCCATGACCATTCCCCGCCTTAATATGATAACCTTTCATATTTTCCGTAAGTGGAACCGGCATAACACCTATATCATAAGTAGATTTATGCAAATACAATAGGTGATAATCATCTCCAGAAAAGTTTTCGGCAGGCACTTTCCAATTTGACTTAATGATGAAACGCTGCGGTTCACCTAATACTTCCATTCCTTCCTCCTGGAGCGAGAAAATCATATCTAAATACCAAGCCAGCCCATCTAACGATTCTCTTAAACTTGGTGCGTTCTCATCTAATGAGGCAAAGATGAAGCCATGGAAATTTTCAACACGTGGTGCATGTGTAAGCCCCCATTCTTTACGATCTAATCCTTTGTAAGCGTCCATGAAAGACGGAGTTCCAACCAATTCACCATTATTTTTAAAAGTCCAGCCATGATATGGGCAGCGTAAATGGGATGATTTGCCTTTCTCAGCACGACAAACACTAGCTCCTCGATGTGGGCAAACATCTAATAGCACATGGATAGTACCGTCATCACCTCTTGTAACCGCAAAGGCATCATCACCAATATACCGAAGCACATAATCACCTCTGTCTGGGATTTCGGACTCATGTGCCATGTAATTCCATCTTTTTCCGAATATCTTTTCTAACTCAACTTGATGGAGTTCATCATCGTTTAAAAAACCAATTCTTGAAATTCCATTTTCTAAACTTTGTTGAAATTCGTCGAGAATTTCTTTAACTCTTGGTGACATCTTTGTTTTGTATGCTTCACTCATTTTAAGTCCTCCTCTGTTAACTATGATTCTATTTTAGTGAACCTGCTAATAACTTTCCGGCATTTGGTACGATTGGCTCTAGCCCGATATTCTTTAGTATTTGATATACGGTCGAAGTGCTCGCCGATAACACAGGCTTTCCAATCATATCCTCTACTTTTTGAATAGCAGGCAATGATGGCATTTGTACACAGGCTGATAAAACAACTGCATCAGCGTCACTAATATCAAGTTCTTTTACAACTTTTAGTAAATTCATCGGGTCAAGTCTTCCAACTTCTAAATTATCTGATACTTCTAAACTAATAGAGTCGGTTACCTTAATTCGGTTTTCTTCTATATATTCAATTACCATATTCGTAAGCGGTTTCATGTATGGCGTAATAATTGCTACCTTCTTTGCTCCTAAAGCATGAATTCCCTCAATAAGTGCGCCTGCACTGCTGATAACTGAAATATCGGCCCCATTTTCCTTTGCAATACCGGTCAAGCGTTCCTCTGAAAGACAATGATAGCCGGATCCTTGAGACATGATCGCTACGAGACAGGCATAGGCAATTACATCACAACGGGCGTCTGACAGTTCGACAGCACAGCGGTCGCTATCAACATCCATTTTTGCCAATTCTTCCTTCGTTACATGTAACATCCGCATTCGACTTGAGTGAAAGGTAAATGATTCATTATTTTTTTCTCGGGATCTAAGCATCGCAGGTATTTCAGTTTCCATTGTAGTGTTCGAACTAGGTACAATTAGTCCAACTCGATAATTTTTTGTCAAAGCAGCCACTTCCTTTTTATAATATCTACCTTACTTTCATTTTTCCTTCTAAAGTCTCGATGACCGACCCAGTAGGGACTACATCTCCATATTTTTGCTGAATATCAAATAGATTGATAGCATGCGAGGTTATACTTCTATCAAACACACATTCTTCGGGTACGGTTACATGGAAATTATATGAAAATGCATCCACTGCTGTACTTCGTATGCATCCGCTTGTTGTACAACCGACAACGATAACACTATCAATATTGTCAGTGATTAAATGTGTTAACAGAGGTGTTCCAAAAAAAGCACTAGGTTTCTTTTTCGAAAGAACTATCTCTCCTGATACTGGCTGAATCTCTTCCACAATCCAAGTTCCCTTTTCTCCCTCAAGGAGTGTTGGGTGGTCAAATATATTTCCTTTTATTGCAACTCGATCATTTGATGAATCTTTGTAGCCTTCAATAATCGTATAGTATATAGGTATTTCAGCATTTCGAGCCGCTTGTAAAAGCGTCTGTATATGTTTGATTGCCTCCCAGCTTACAGCACCACAACTGGCCGGATATTTTTTAATTGACTCTTCGATAGCTTCTGCTTTTTCACCTGTAAAACCATAGGTGACGTCAACAATGATCAGCGCCGGTTTGTTGCCAATCCCATACCGTTTCCCAAACCCACTAGTTGAATAATTTTTAAGATCCCTTTGATCAAGGTACTTCTCCCAAATCTGTTCCATTGCTCCACCTCTTTACCTATTTGTTAAACTTTTCTAATCTATCAATAAGTCACATCTGAATTTTGGTAATATATTAAATTTTCAGTCATTAAAAAACATACCAATTGTTCTTTATTGATGTCAATTACTTTCTACTTTTATTCATTGTTGGTAAACTTTTAAATTAATAAAGTTACCAAACTTACCAAAATTTATATTTACAATATAACCCATGCTGGTTTTACTTGTCAACACAATATTGTATAAAAAGTATAAAAAAATAATAAAAACTTACCAAACTTATCAATTTCCTAAAAACGTTGAAATTAGCCAACATCTTTTTATGTTGTAAAACCCTATTCATTTATTATTCTGCAAGTTAAATAGTCATGTTCCCTACCGCTTCTGAGCAAATTGAAGAGGATTGACACATTTTCTTATATTTTATTTCAGTAGCAGAAGCTGCCGATGAAATCCATTGACCTTTGTGGAAAGGGCAGACAACAAAATCACTTCTATGTTCAGTAGTGCCATCTACTGCACATTTCATCATTTCTGTTGGACCCAATAACCAAACAAATGTAACACAGGGATTAACGCATTTTGAAGAAGTCAGAAAAAAATATACCCATCGCTCCAATTAAGAAAGTGTTGATAATTGTGTTAATTATGACCTGCAGGAAAGCTCCCTTTTTTCCCAATACGTCTTATCATCCTTGTTATATCAGTTACAGTAAAGATATTCATGAATCCAAATGCACCTATCCACGCCCCTGCAGCAGCCATGATGGTCATCCAGGAAACCGGAACCTTGCTTGGATTTATCTTCCACCGCTCTTCGGCAAAATGCACAAAATCTCCAATCACTTGGCACTCTTCTTTGGCCGTAATCATCTTTTTCACTTGTTGAATTTGCCCTTCTTACCAAATCCCTCCCTCAATAAAGTTATTATTATCTCCCGAATACTCCTTTTTTCTCATGATTTCATAGATACCTAATAGTTGACACCTTTGATCCCCTTGGGGGATTAAGGATATATATTGAAAATCTTTAAATA
>DULJ01000041.1 GCA_012840465.1 Caryophanales bacterium | reverse complement strand
TTGAGTCCTCCTTGGGTATTAATTAAGGGTCCATTTTTTGCTTCGAAGCTTTGGACACCTCGTATCATACCAAGGGGGCTCTTTTTGTTCAAACCTCAAATTTCTTCATTACAGGAATGCTTCTTTATAAAATCTAAAGGAATATTCAATGTTTTTATAAATTTCCTTTACCAGACCCTCTTTATCGACTGTTAAAATTGAAGGGAAATCTAAATTTCCAGCTAGTATATCAAAGGTCGTGAATCTAATATTTATGACTTCACTGTACTTAGAAAGGAATTCCTCTTTTAAAAATTCCTCTTCTTCTGGGATAATAACTGAAACCGGTGGTATATGAGTTGAAGTCTTCATAAGTGAAATTACCTGTTCAATTTGAGAATAGCAAGCTGAACAATGTGGTAATGTAAAGATGTAGATACCTTGTTTTTTTGAAGGGATCTCATCTTTTTTTAGTAGCTCATTAATATTCATGCCTATAGCCGGATGCTTTATCTCTATCGCTAAATTTACACCTCTTAAGTTATAAATCTCCTGTTTTAGTACATTCAAAATTTTAAATAACCAGACTTGAAGTATTATTAAAACTGAAACTACGACAACACTCACCCAATTCACTCCTTTTCTGATAAAATCTGAGTCTATTATATATTAGCATAAATACCCATAATTTACAAATAAATAAAAATATGTTGATTATTGTAAAAATACGGTTTATACTTCAAATAGATATTTCAACTGGAATTCCAACCCATAATTAGAAAAGGGAGGTGAAGAAACATGTTGGGAAAAATATTGAATATTAGTCCTCAAGCTCAATGTGAAACCACACGCATTGAATATGGATGCCTTTCCTACTTATCTGTATGTAAAAATATCGAGTGGGCAGCAAGAGATGGAGTCAGGTATCACTATGATACAATGACTGGTTCCCTTTGTCGTGCAGACAATAACCATTGTTGTGCTTTCTAAGTTCAAAAAATAACCAAAAGGTAGCTATATATAACAAACATATATAGCTATCTTAATTATTCTTCTAGGTGATATTTATGTTAGTTAGGGTTTTATTTAGATCTTTTATATACGTATGGAGCACTAGTAAAGGCTGGATTGTCTTTAGCATATTTTATTCTTTAGCAACAGGTATGATACCCATAGCAACCCTTTGGGCAACTAAAGAATTAATCAATGAAACAGCAAAATTTTTAGGTGGGTTAGATAATTACCGTATAGTTATAACTCTAGTATCTGTACAAATCCTTCTAATGTTGTCAAGTTCTTTATTAAATCTATTTAAAAAGATATTTGATGAGAAAGTAGAGCTTCTACTCGGACATAATCTTAAAGGTCAAATATTAAAAAAGGCCTCTAATGTTACAATGGATCTATATGATGATCCCAATTTTTTCAATAAACTTATGCGAATCGAGAATTCTACAGGAAATAGGTTTTTGAGCCCTATTAAGGAGTTTTTTTCCTTCCTGGAAAATACTATTTCAGGAGTAACTGTAAGTATTTTTTTATTGTCATTTCATTGGCTCTTACTGTTAGTAGCATTAATACCTTTAATTCCATATTTTTTTGTACAACTTAAATACGGAAAACAAAGATTTAACTTACTTTTTAATTACACACCTCTCTTAAGAGATGCAGATATTACCGCACGATTAATCACCAGTAGAAACAGTGCTAAAGAAGTTAAAAGTTTTGGTCTAAGCAATCATTTATTTAACAGATGGTCAAAAAAGTACTTACAAAACGCACAAGAGCACTTGAAATTATCCAGAAAACAGTATTATAGTTTGTTTGGTAATGAAGGATTTGGCTTGATAATATATGCTCTTATAATTTATATAATATTAAAAATCATTAATGGTGCTGGCGGATTGACTATAGGTGATTTTGTAGCTATCATTCAAGCTGTTCAAAATACACAATCAAAATCACAAATAGCATCTGACAATTTTGCAAAAATCTTAGAAGACCGATTATATTTAGAGGACTTCTTTAATTTTATTGAAGAAACAAGCTTCAATACTAAAAATAAGGACAAAACTTATTATAAATTTCCAAGTCCTCTAAAATCATCAATTGAAATTAAAAACCTAACTTTCAAATACTTTAACAGTACAAAAAAAGCCCTAGATCAGATTTCCTTCTCAATTACCCCTGGTGAAAAGATTTTTATTGTAGGAGAGAATGGTTCTGGAAAAAGTACTTTGATAAAGTTATTATTAGGGTTATACCCCATACAACAAGGTGACATATTATTTGATGGGATTAGTATTAAGAGCATAAATGATGAAGAACTTCGTAAAAATTTATCTGTGCTTTTTCAAGATTTTGTACAGTATCCGTATACAATTTACGAGAATATAGGATTTGGTAATATTGAGAAGATTGATCAGGAGGAATTAATCAGGTTAGTTTCTAGAAAAACTGGTTTAGATGAAATTGTCAACAAATACCCTAAAAATTACCAAACCTATTTAACTAAAACTTTATACGATGGAGAAGATTTATCTGGAGGACAATGGCAAAAGATTGCATTTACTAGGGCGTTATTTCGAAATACACAATTAGTCATACTAGATGAACCTACAGCTGCACTAGACCCCAAAAAAGAAAGAGAAGTTTTCCAACATTTTAACGATATTGCCAAAAATAAGACAACTATCTATATATCCCATAGGATGTCAGCTGCTAGATTAGCTGATCATATTATTGTATTAAAAGAGGGAAAAATAATTGAGGAAGGTACTTTTGAGGAGTTAATGATAAAAAATGGAGATTTTAAAGAAATGTATGAACTTCAATCCTCCCAATTTAAAGATAAAGAAAAGTACGTCCTTTTTTAAAACTTCTTAACGATTATATTTCATTGCTAAAAAATAAAAAGATCAATTATTTATTCGTTTTTTTACTTTTTCGGATAAATCAATTCATACTACACATACACACCTGCAATACCACCTAATAATTCATAGTACCAACTTTAAAAAGGTGATTTATATAACCCAGCAAAAATTTCAATTATCCACGTTACATTAAATACCTAAAACGAGTTCCGTTAAAGTATGTCGGTCAAAAAACTGAGTTCTTTCTATTAATGAGGTTGGCGGAAAATCTAACGCTATCTGTTTAAGTATCACAGGTATAAATAAACTGTGTCGATGCCTATCCATATCCGAAAATTTTTTATCAATATATGTCCTGATTTAAGGAGATCCAGCAAATAATATAAATAACCGCATATCTGATTCTAATAAATCAGGATGTACGGTTATTTGTCATGCATACCGTAAATTAGTTTTTTTATATCAGTCTTATTTATTCAGTAGTAAATATAAATGTTTCCTTTAAAAGTCTGCGATTACTATTTTGAGTCCAAAGAATTTCCACTTCCAATTCTGTTGCTTTTTCATTTAGAAGGAAGTTTTTATAGCGTAAAGGGTTTCCATCATTCAATTGTTTTGCTAAAGAAGTTGCTCTTTGATTGCAATCTTCCCCTTCAAGGCTAGGACAACTAAAAAGCGAGAACTTAGTCTTAGAATTAGGTTCATTTCTAAACATATTAACTTCTATTGAAGATACATCATTACCAATGTTATTAACCTCTAAAGAATAAGTATTAAATTTGCCTTTTTCAGGTTTTGCTAATCCCTTACCTTGTTCAGGTTCACCTAATTGAACAGACCATTGTTTCGTTGTTTGTTTTTTTGGCAATGTATCAAAAGTTAAAGCATTTGTATTTAGAGTTGTAAAGCCCAATACTACGAAAAATAATGTGAATGTAGCAATTATCTTTTTTCTAATAACTTATACCCCCTTAAATGTTTGTTAATGATATATTTCCCTAAATAAAATAAATTATGTATTACAACAATAAATATAGTTAGATACTTTTTACAACGGAACTCACTTATATTTACCTATTTTGGACTTACTCGATGAATATAAGAGCGTGTTCAAAAAGTCCAAAAATTTTTCAAAAAACAAAAATGCACCTTAGCGAAAAATGGTAAAATGGAAGTGGCTAAACCACCAAAAATACCAATTTGCGAGGTGCATTTTCATGGATTTGCAGTTAGAACTGCTTCCTTACCATTACTATAACACACTCGGTTTTGATACGGAACTGATTG
>DULJ01000134.1 GCA_012840465.1 Caryophanales bacterium | reverse complement strand
TTTCAGCTTGCGCACGGTTTCGGTCACGTCGCGGGCGATTTCGTTGCTGTGCACTTCCATGGTCTTGATGGTGCCGCTGGGGTCGATCACGAAGGTGCCGCGCAGCGCCAGGCCTTCCTCAGGAATGTGCACGCCGAAGTTGTTGGTCAGCTGGTGCGTGGGGTCGCCCACCAGGAAGAACTTGGCCTTGCCGACGGCGTCGGACGTCTCGTGCCACACCTTGTGCGAGAAGTGCGTGTCGGTGGTGACGATGTACACCTCGGCGCCGGCCTTCTGGAACTCGGCGTAGTTGTCAGCGGCATCCTCGATCTCGGTCGGGCAGTTGAAGGTGAAGGCAGCCGGCATGAAGATCAGCACGGACCACTTGCCCTTCAGGTCGGCTTCGGTGAGGTCGATGAACTCACCCTTGCCATTGCGGTTCACGAAGGCGGTGGTCTTGAAGGGTTGCACTTGCGTATTGATCAGGGACATTGCTGTTTCCTTGGTTGGTTGGCTGAACACAGGACTGAAGTCTAGACGCTTACACACCATCAATCCAATTAATTAACATGATTGAATTGATTGTCTTTGTCTATATAGAGGCCGCCGCCCACCCGCTCGAATACGAACACGTCTCAGCATGAAACCCAGCCAATGCGCACGCACGGGGGCTTCGCGGGGCGTGCTTGTCAGCACGGGGGCGGGCGCCCACAATCGGCGCCTATCATCACTACAACGAGGAGTCTCCCCATGAAAGGCGACGCACAAGTCATCGCGCACCTGCAGGCGCAGCTGAAGAACGAACTCACGGCCATCAACCAGTATTTCCTGCACTACCGCATGCTCAAGCACTGGGGCTTCGACAAGCTGGCCAAGAAGGAGTACGACGAGTCCATCGGCGAGATGAAGCACGCCGACAAGCTCATGGACCGCATTTTCATGCTGGACGGCCTGCCCAACCTGCAGGACCTGGCCAAGCTGCAGGTGGGCGAGGACGTGCCCGAGATCCTGGAATGCGACCTGCGCGCGGAGCGTGGCGCCCAGGCCACGATCAAGGAAGGCATCGCCCACTGCGAGGCAGTGCGCGACTACGTCTCGCGCGACCTGCTGGAAGACATCCTGGAAGACACGGAGGAGCACATCGATTTCCTGGAAACTCAGATCGAGCTGCTCGCCAAGGTGGGCCTGCAGAACTACCTGCAGTCGCAGATGGCCGACGCCGACTGAAGCGCGGACCCCTACACCGCTTTGCAACGGGCTTCGGCCCGTTTTTTGTGGCCGGTGCGGCGGCAGCAGCCGACATGCTTGTCAGGCAAATTCCTACACGGCAGGCGAGACGACCAGACGCTACGCACCGCCGAACCCCGACTTAATTTCCGATTGGGCCAGTTTCACAATCCATTTCAACGGATCACGCAATACATGCAACGGCATGCAACACGGATCCGGGACAGGAAAGGACCGACCCATGACCTCCGAACAACTGCTCGCCGAAATCCGCGAAGCCAACCTCACCTACCTGATGCTGGCGCAGACCCTGATCCGCCAGGACAAGGCCGAAGCCGTGTTCCGCCTGGGGCTCAACGAAGAAGCTGCCGATATTCTGGCATCGCTGTCCGCCGCGCAAGTGCTCAAACTGG
>DULJ01000040.1 GCA_012840465.1 Caryophanales bacterium | reverse complement strand
TCAACATCGACTCAATTCTTTCGTCGTGTTTCCTTTATCTTGAGACGATGCGCTCCAGTTTATACGTTGCTGAACAGTCGCTTCCGCTTTTCTATTTAATCGGCTGTACTTCAACGGCTACTTTTGTCGGGCCAAGTTCATCGCGAACTAAACGCATGATTTCATTTGCTGAACTTGTGTTGAGCTCCTTCGCCTTTACAATTACCTTTACTTGATTCTCTTCTGCTTTTACAAGTGCATCTGCATAATTTTCATTTGCAAGGATCCTAGTTTCTAACATTGCTTCTTTTGCTTGGAATGTTTGTAAATTCTCCATCTTATCCAACGCTTCACTTCTCTTTTCTGCTGTTACATCACTTGATGCAACAATAGCTTGAAGCTCTTCTTTTGCTCGTGCACGGTGGTCATCAATTTCCATACGTAATGCTAAAAATAGATCATCAGAAGAAAGGCTGGAAGCCAATGTTCCCTTTCCCATTTCCTCAATTGAAACCTCTACACCTTCTTCAGAAGCTGCATTTTCACCTTTAGCCTTTTCATCTTCAGATGTCATTAACGCATATTCGTCAGATGGTTGTAGTGGTGATGTAATATAAAAAACAGATAATACAACCACCAAACTAACCATTGTTAATAACCATACAGTTTGTTTTTTCAATAACATTATGAATCCCCCTTAGTTTTTTATTGTCCAGTTTCAGCGTCAAGCAACTAGTGAACTTCGCCCATACGTCGCCTAACGGGCGCTTACACTTTTCTTCGGTAATACTGATACACGATGAGTTGGTACATCCAACACCCTTGTAACAGCTTCGATTATCATTTGCTTTACTTTTAAATTTTCTGCACCTTTCGCTACAACCAAAACCCCTCTAATTTCCGGCTTTTTAGTTTTGAGAACAATCGGTGTTTCCTGTTCCCCATTTCGAATAATTACAACTTGTTCGTCACGGGACATATCCTCTACTTTTCGTTTCCCTCCTTCACGATCCACTTCATCCGTTTGTTGGCTTTGAACAACTGTATTTTTTTCAAGGATTTTTGTTTCGGTTGCATCCAGATTGATCATGACTGTCACATCTTCAACACCTACAATGGCCTCTAATGCCTCTTTTAACTGGTTCTCATATGTAGCCTCATAATCGGCCATTGCACCAGAACCCTCTAATTTTTTCTGACCAAAAACAGCCGCATCCTTTTCCTCTGAATTTGCAGACCCTAAAACGGGAGCTGCTTTTTCATTAGAATTTCCAGATGATAATAGATTGCTTATTAGCATAAAGGCAATCCCGATCGCTAAAATGACTAGCAAGTATTTTTGATAATTTTTATCATTTGTTTTTTCATCACTTTGGTTCTCACCTGGCTTTTTAAACAAATTTTTAAACCAAATGCTGAAACCTTTATTTTTTTCAGTCATTGCTTACATCTCCCCTCCCTCCATTACTACCTTTACTTTGATTGGCTCAAGCTGCCAATTTTCAGCCAAAAATTGTTCCACTGCAGATAGATCATTTTTTTCTTTTTCTATAAAAGGTGTAGTTGTATCGATTGCGATATCTTTGACAGCCGGTATACTCTTTTTATCACCATTGGAATTTTCTTTATGAACGATTACTCTCACTGCTTTGAGATCTTCTTCACTCAATGGTCCTTCATCCTTTGAAAATTGAAGTTGGACAGCTTCTACTTTTAATCCATAGTCTTTCATTAACTCCCCCTCCACCATTGTTTTCATCTGGACAGCCATTTGTTCTAAAATATATGCACGTTGTGAGGCTTGTATTTCCTTTTTCTTATTTTCGATTAAATTTTCCACTTCAATTTTCTCTTCAACCGTTGGTAATCGAAAGGTTTTAAGTATATCTTCAATATTTGAATTAAAAACTTTTAATACAGGATTAAGAATAATTACAATTAATAAGAGTCCAATCACCATTTTTGTATAGCGCTGAAGACTTGAATTCGGCATTAATAAATCAATAATGATGGCAAATAATACAAATAAGATAATGTTACTGACCCATGTCGTTACAATTTGCATTTATGTCACCTCATCATCATTGAAATATTGCCTGCTGACACAATGATCGTAATCGCTAAAAAAAACATAATCGACACGATCGCTAAAGCTGCAAACACATAAATTACGCTTTTACTCATAATATCAAGGCATTGAATAATCGGGCCGCCTCCTAAAGGTTGCAGAAGGGCTGCAGCAGCCTTATATATAAATGCGAGTATTAACACCTTAATTGCAGGAAAAACAGCTAGTATGAGGATAATCGTGACCCCTACTAAACCGATTGTATTTTTCAATAACACAGATGCACTTAATACCGTGTCCGCCGCATCAGTAAGCGTCCTCCCAAACACAGGGACAACATTATTTGTAACAAATTTAGCTGTACGTATCGTTAGACCGTCTGAAACAGAGACAGCTGCTCCCTGGACGGAGATAACGCCCAAAAATATCGTTAGAAAAGTGCCTAATAGCCATATTGCTATATTTCTCATTAGCCCAGCCAATTGTGTGACTTTATAATGATCAGTTAATGTACTAACAATACTCAGTACTGCTGATAGAAACAGAAGAGGCAAGGTAATATTTTGGATAATGAGTCCACTAGTATTCACCAAGAAAATAATAATCGGATGAAAGAATGCAACAGATGCCAAGCTGCCAAGTGAGGCAATTAACCCTAAAAGTAGCGGGATTAAAGCAATCATAAAACTCATCATATTTTGAATGGCTGTTTCCGCATATGATACAGCTACATGAAAGCTATTCAGGGCTAAAATAATTAACACCATATACACAATCGCATTTGCGATCTTACTTACAGCTTGATGCTCAAAAGCATTTTGAATTGATTGCAGGACCAGACTAAAAATGGTCAGCATGATAAGGGTGCCAAGAAGCTTTCCATTCGCCAAAAATTCATACAGAATAAATTTAATTAAGCCATTCACCCATTCCTGTGCAGAAAACTGCTTGTCCCCTTTCACAAAATCCATAAACGTCCCTTTTTGACTCTCCGGCAAAAAGCCGCCGTATTCATGGCTAATATCGTCCCAAAATCTTTTCACCCCGTCGATCCCAAGCTTCTCTAACTCATTATCAATAAAGCTTTGGCTCGTTCCATTCGGGGTGGCTTGTACAATCAAAGGTGAAAATAAAGTAAATAAGAATATTGCCGCGGCTAATAGAAAAACCAAACTTTTTGTCTTCTTTTGGATCGAGAGCAACTGTTTCACCGTCTTTCTACATCAATGTTTTAGGAAGGAATTAATGAAATAACCGTTTCGATAATGACAGTTAAGATCGGTATCGCCATAATGAGAATCAAGATTTTGCCAGCCATCTCAATTTTTGAAGCAATTGCACCTTGTCCAGCATCTTTCGTTATCTGCGACCCAAATTCGGCAATATAGGCAATTCCAATAATTTTCAGAATCGTTTCAACATACATCATATTGACATTCGCTGTAACGGCGATCCTTTCAAGCATATGAATAATTTCATAAATCTGATCAACCAGAAAAAGAAAGATTATGATACTGACGAAGATGACCAACATAGATGCAAACGCCGGTTTTTGTTCTTTAATAATTAACGCCAAAAAAGTTGCGATTAGTGCCACACCCACTATTTGTAATATTTCGATGTTAGCCCCCTCCCCTACTGAAAAAGAAAGACTCCTTTAATCTTTATAAACAAATCTTGTAGCTTCGTAATGACTAGAAATAAAATATAAATAAAAGCAATTAATGTTACCCACTGCGCAAAATCTTCTTTGCCCATCTGTTTAAAAATTGTATGAAGAAAAGCTGTTATGATCCCTATTCCTGCTACATGAAAAATGATACTCGGATTGAATTCCATCAAATTCTCCTCCTAAAACAACTACATCAATAAAATGACAATTAATAATCCCGTTAAAAACCCAAGGTTCTTAACCATTTTTTCGTATCGACCTTGTTTCTCTATTGCATCATTTTCTTCACGTTCAAGATGTATTAATGCTAATCGAATATGCTTTTGTTGGTGCTCACGATCATGCTGCCCCAATGTTTCCCCAAATTGCCGCAAAACCTCATATTCACCTTGTCCAAAAGCTGTCTTGTTCCATATCGAATCTAGACTTTCTTTCCAAGCTGAACTTACTACTGTTTCGCCTTTTGAAAGCCGTCTCGCAAATTTGCTAAAAAATACAGATAGTGGCTTCTCAAATTGTTTTGAGATATGATTGCTGGCTTCACTTAAAGAGGAATGTCCATACATGATTTCGGCTTCCAATGATTGCAGGGCTACCTTAAGCTGTCTTAATTGTCTTGGCCGTTCACTTAATTTTTTAGCCGCTTCAAATCCAAACCAAGTAGTGGCAACGATAATAAAAATGGCGCCAATTAGTTTCAAATGTGACTCACTCTCGTTTCTTTATGGAAAATGACCTCGTCATTATCGTTGCGAATGGTATTAATGGTCCCTGGTCCATACCTTCTTGAAAGCTCCACAAATCGATCAAACACCTGCAATTCCATTAGAGGTTTAATCGATGGCCGCTTATATAAGTCATCAATAGTAGAGCCATGAACGGATACAAAGAGGGCAACACCTGCATTTACCGCTTCCAAAATGGCTTCTGTATCTTCTAATCTTCCAATTTCATCAACAACAAGGATATCAGGGCTCATGGATCGTATTAACATCATCATTCCCTCCGCCTTAGGGCATGCATCCAAGACGTCGATACGTGGCCCAAATCGATGCTGTGGAATTCCTTTCACGCAGCCGGCAATCTCTGACCTTTCATCAACGATCCCGACTTTAAAAGACGGTATATTACTGTCATAGCTACCAGTACTCATAATTCTGGCCATATCTCGTAATAATGTGGTTTTCCCTGTTTGGGGTGGCCCATAGATGATGGTGTTCAGCCATCTACCACTATATAAATAAGGAGTAAGAGGATCAGCGATCCCAATCTTTTCTTTCGCGATCCTTATATTATAGGAAGTAATATCTTTAATCGCTTTGACTTGGCCTTTTTCAGTTATCACTTTCCCCGCCAACCCAACACGATGACCACCACGAATCGTAATATAGCCCCGCTTCAGTTCTTCCTCTAATGTGTAAATAGAATAGTCACTTAGTTTATTTAGTAGAGTAAGACCATCCTGTTTCGTTACAATATATCCATTTGGATAAAAGGGCTCCCCATCAATTACAAGCTCAAGCGGTCTTTCAAGTCTGATTCGAATTTCCTCGATTCTATTTTGAACAGACCCGGAATACTGGCATATTCGTTCTACAATTGTAGTAGGCAGCATTTCGAAAATTACCTCATTCACCAGTGTCCCTCCTCACTTAACCTTTTACTGACAATTTATGCATGTCCGTCTTTGTTTTATGACTATTTATAAATTCCAAATAGAATTAATCCAACACCTAATCCTATAAAAAGTAGTTTTGAAAAAGATATTTCATCAGCTAAATTTATTAGACCTATGCTCATCGTTAGAATGAGGACGGTAGGACCAACAATGGCCAAAACAGCATTAACTGCCATTGCCTTTCTAACATCATTGAATATAAGCATTAAGATGGCTGCTGATACCTCTATTAATCCAGATATTATTCGTAACCCAGCCATTGATATTACTGCAGTGTCAAGGAGTGCAAACCAGCGTCTCAAAAATGTTCCCCCCATTTGTTTGTCCATCTGCTAAATATTATGATAAGTATGGAAAAATAGACCAACGAAATGCGGAAGCGACCGTTTAGCGACGTACGGACTGGAGCACATTGGTCTCGAGATAAAGGAAACACGATGAGCCTTGCGAATCGATGTTGACTTATCGTAGGGAGGTGAGCGAAGTCCGCTAGTCGCTGGGAGCTGAAGCTGAACAATCGAAATGCGGAAGTGACCGTCTCAGCAACATAAAAAAAGGCAAAAAAAAACAGAGGAAAAAAATCTCCTCTGTTTGAATCATTCGATATTCTAATTATGCTCTTGATACATATTTACCATCATCAGTATTGATGATTAGCATGTCACCTTCGTTAACGAATAATGGAACTTGTGTCACTAAACCAGTTTCTAATGTTGCTGACTTTGTTACGTTAGAAGCTGTATCCCCTTTAATACCAGGTTCCGTTTCAGTAACCTTTAATTCAACCGTATTTGGAAGCTCTACTCCTAGAGTTTCCCCTTGGAATGTCATGATATGCACTTCCATGTTTTCTTTTAAAAATTTAAGTTCATGCTCAATTTGATTTGCATTTAACTCTAATTGCTCATATGTTTCATTATCCATAAATGTATGAACATCGCCACTTGCATATAAATATTGCATTCTGCGGTTTTCGATACGAGCTTTGGCTACTTTTTCACCAGCACGGAACGTCTTTTCTTGAACAGCACCCGTACGAAGATTTCTTAATTTTGAGCGAACAAAAGCTGCTCCTTTACCAGGCTTTACATGTTGGAATTCGATAACCTGCCAAATTCCACCATCAACTTCAATTGTTAAACCAGTTCTAAAATCGTTTACTGAGACCATTAATGAATCCTCCTAAAATAAAATGATTATAGCTGTATGAAATATGATAAATGCATATTTATAAAAGTAATAATTCTTTTTCTGAATGTGTTAAAGCAACATTCCCATCCTTCGTAATGACAATGTCATCTTCGATGCGCACTCCACCTACTCCTTCGAGATAAATGCCAGGCTCCACTGTCACGACCATTCCGGGCTCTAATATTGTATCAGATTTAACTGACAAGGCAGGTCCTTCATGGATATCAAGACCAATTCCATGTCCCGTTGAATGTCCAAAATAGTCGCCGTAACCTTTAGCTATTATATAATCCCTAGTTAACGCATCGGCTTTTTTACCGATCATACCTGCCTTTATTCCATTCATTCCAAGGAGTTGTGCTTGGAGGACAATACCATAGATATTTTTAAGCACATCACTAATTTCCCCTACTCCAACAGTCCTTGTAATATCAGAACAGTATCCTTTATAATAGGCACCAAAGTCCAGCGTTACTAACTCGCCGGCCTGAATAACTTTATCAGACGCTACCCCGTGCGGCAATGCTGATCGAAAACCCGATGCGACAATCGTATCAAATGAAGAAGATGTTGCCCCTTTTTTTCTCATAAAAAACTCAAGCTCATTTGAAACATCAAGTTCATTAACACCCGGTTTAATCACTTTAATTATATGTTCAAAGGCCTGGTCGGCTATCGCTGCGGCTTCTTTTAAGATTTGCAGTTCTTCATCCGTTTTTATTAAGCGAAGCTTTTCAATGACACCTGAAATTGGAACCATTTTTGCGGAAACTGCATTTTCAAAGATTTTAAAGGTACCAAAAGTCATTTCATCCTGTTCAAAACCTAAATGTTTAATACCAAGGTCCTTTACAAGCTTCGCAACTTCTTCATGGATTGGGCCTTTATGGTGAACAATCTCGTAGTTTTGAACTTGATTTTTCGCTTGTTCTACATAACGAAAGTCAGTAATAAACACAGCTTTTGTTGATGAGATTATGACAATTCCGGCGCTACCAGTAAATCCAGTCATATACCTGCGATTTTTACTATTTGTAATTAGAAGTCCATCAATGCCTAACCCATTGAACTTATCTCTTACTTTTTTAAGACGATCCATTCTTTCATCATCCCTTCGTCTTTTTTATAAAGATAATCGTTCCTTAAAAGCAATAACAGCCAACTTATATCCCATTATTCCTAGACCTACGATTTGACCTTCGCATACAGGCGCTATGACGGAGGTATGCCTAAATTCTTCCCGCTTATGTACGTTAGAGATATGGACTTCGATCACTGGTACATCAACACTGGCAATTGCGTCACGAATAGCATAACTATAATGAGTAAAAGCTCCAGGATTTAAAATAATACCTGCGTATTTCGTTCGAGAATCATGAATTGCATCAATTATATACCCTTCATGGTTGGATTGGAAAGTAGACAATTCGATTCCGTTCTCATTGGCAAACTCGATCATTTGATCTTCAATATCTTTTAAAGTTGTATTTCCATAAATATCAGGTTCACGTGTCCCCAGTAAATTTAAATTAGGTCCATTTATGAGGAGTAACTTAGACATGATAAAACCCCTTTACCAAAAATAATCGATTTTTTACAGCCAATCTATTTTACCATAGCCACTCCTCATTTGAATAGAAAATTATGACTGCTTCGTTTGTTCGGCATCATATGAAATTGAATATCCGACAAATACTCCATAAAGAATATATAAACAAATCGTAGTAATAATCGTGTTTTTGCTAAATTCCTTTACCGACTCCAAATTTGGGAAAATTGGGTTTAATATATAAAAGACGATAGCCCAAAGAGCAATTCCAAATAACATACCCGGCAAAATCTTTTGCGTATTTTTCAAAAATACATTATAAATAAGAGCAACACCAACTGAAAGTAGACCAATAATGATCATTCCAATCCACTCTCCAATGGTCTCATTTTTCCAATTGCCTGCAGCCCATGGTTGTAAGATGAGGGAGGGACCAAGTTCTGTAAAATTAAAGAAATGGGCGATATAACCAATTAAGCTCCAGAACACTCCTCCAAAAAATCCAATAATCATGACCTTTGCCAGATGTGATAACGATTCGTCTTTCTTGTTCTGTTCATAATTTGGATTGTTTTTTTCTGTATTTTTATCATTACTATCTGTCATGTTTACCAACACCTCCATTATTCATTATGTCCGAATTATTTTTAAGTCATGTCGAAGTTTTGTGCGTGTTAATAATTCCCAAAATGGACATACTATTTTATAGCATTTATATAGAGGTTTCAGTGTTTTTCTTGTAGAATATAATATAGAGAAAGAATTATCTGAAGAACTGACAAAGACCCGAGTTGAGGTTTCAATAGCATCTTTTAAGAGCATGCTTGAATATGATAAAGCAATAACACAATCTAAAGTTGCTGAATATTTGATTAATAATCTAAAGGGAGGTGAACCTCTTGTTTAAACGATCTACTATTCATCCGATTGTACTCATCATTATAGGTTTGGCGGGAATTGGATTATTGTATCGGTTAATAGCAAATCCTTTGGGGTTATTTAAGGAAATATTTATCGCTGTTGTGGTGGTTGGGATTATTTTTGCAGTTTATAAATATGTAATGCAAAAACGTGTAGGTGGAAATAGTCAAGCAAATGCAAAGTATCGAAAAGCGGCCCAACAATCAAAAAAACGCTTGTACAGCGAAACATCGAATCATTTAACAAGTAAAGTAAGAGGATCATCACAAAAACACCCAAATAGTAAGAAACCGATGCGCACTTTGCAAACCGCGAAAAGAAAAGATCATAACTTTACTGTGATTGAAGGCAAGAAAGGCAAGAAAAAGAATCGAGCACATTTTTGATGCTTGATTCTTTTTTGATTTTAACAAATTACTTTATTGATTTTTCAATTTTTTAATGAATTCTTCGGCCCTTTGCTTACCCGTTGCGACAAGTTCTTTTGTTATCTTTTCCGAAAGATGAAAATCAGTCGTTTTTACCGATTCAATTGGGATAAAAATGATTTGCTCGGCAACATTTTTTGAAATATATCTTGAATCATGGGCATGGAGCATCGTTTCAATTAATGCCGGGAACATATCAAAAGCATTATTGATAATTTTGGGTGGAATGTTTTCTAATCTTGGAGTTAAACGAAACCCAACAACCGGTCGTTCTAATGTCCCTTCAAACAGCCAAATTGGAAAGTTGCTTAAGACGGCACCATCAACAACAACAGACTTAATCCCCAGGCTGTTGTATACCTTAATCGGTTTAAAAAAATAAGGGATACTTGCGCTCATTCTTACGGCCTTTGCAATTGAAAATGAGCCTTTGTTAATTCCATAGTTTTGTAAATCATCCGGTAAAATCATAATTCTTCCTCTTGAAAGATCCGATGCAATGATTTTGAGCGAACCATCTTCAATATCAGCAAAAGTTTGAATACCTTTTTCTTTTAATAATTTCTCCATCCAGTTTTGTAGTGCATCGCCTTTATACATCCCCATCCCCCAATAAAAACCTGCCCATTTTAGAAATGGGATAGGGAGCCTTGAGTTGGGGCGATCTAAAAACTTTTTAAAATTCACCTCTGTTAAAATTCGATTGATTTCATTTGCTTTATACCCTGCTATTAATAAAGCGCTAATGATTGCACCAGCACTTGTACCGGCAACTTTTTTAAATACGAAACCCTCTCGTTCCATCACTTCGAGAGCACCGACAAACGCAATAGCCTTCATACCTCCGCCAGAAAAGACGCCATCAATTTCCATATACGTCCTCCTTAGGTTATGACTTTGTTCGTATCATTAAATCCTAAGCGGCAGGTAATGGAAATAGAACAAAATTAAAACTTTAGACCAAACAAAAAGAGTTCGATTATGAATCGAACTCTTTTTGTTTGACATTGCAGGTGACCCAACCATTCTTCATCCTAATCGAAAAGCTTACCTTTCAGTTCACATTTTCAACCCTGGATGGGTTCGTAAACACTTCTAAATTCATTTTCAAATTACAGTCTCTCGGGACTGCCAATGGAAGTGTTTTTTAAGGATGTTTTCATTAGCTCCGCGGCTATTTCATTTACAATCTTGTAAAGATTGGGTACATCCAAAAGCTTTTAACGCTCATATTCAATTAAATCGGTCTGAAACTTAACTTGAGTTTTCACTTACTCATTTCCATTTGCTCCAAAGTAATTTAAATTGTCATCCTCCATGTATTTTACTTTGTTCAATAGGTTGCTTTTCTTAACGATTGCTTTTGTTCATTAATCCGGGTTTTGATTTTAGTTCTTCCTCCTTTCGGTTGGAGCTTTAATCAATTCCCTTCTTTTCGAACAGCTTTCGTTAATTTCAGTTTCCTATTTTACTAGGTATCCTACTGTTTGATGATCCTTCAATTACTTTTGAAGTTTATAGACTTTTTCTGTGGACTCCTATCATTTCATGTTATTACCTTGTAAATCAGAAAGCTCCTAGTGGATTCATCTACTTTCCTTTTTCCAACAATAATTCCGAATACTACCTAGTTAACGGAACTAACTAGGATGGTTGAGCCGCCTCCAATGTCAATTGGGTAATGTTTTGTTTGTTTCTTCCTTACATCTATAATATACCACGTTCCTCACCTATTTTTTCAGAGTAATTGTGTCAAATCTTGGAACGTTTCAGATCATAAATAAATATATAGATAACGGGCTTGTCTTCGATGCGACGATGAAATTTTTCCCGTTATTCAATAAAGCAGCTTACGCAACATATTCAGGATGATTTCCATACTTTAAAGCAAAAAGAAAACCATTACTCTATCTCTCGAAATCAAATCAAGCCTTCAACCTAGTTTTGGTCATATTGGTCACAAAAACTATCTTCCAATTATATCCTCCAAATGGTATTTTATTAACAGTTTCTATTAAGGAGTAAAAATCGTGAATACTATTACTAGTTTAGCCAAGTTGGAAAAACAAATAGATGAACTTAGAAAATCAATGATCGAAATTGGTACTAAAAAAGGTTTAGCCCATGTTGATACAGTTAAAATAAGTACCAAACTTGATAAAAAATTAAATATTTACCGTAAAATGATAAGCAAATAAAGACACCGCTCTAGTAACCACTGAAGCGGTGCTTCCTATCATTTGGCAACAATTTTCATGGCTTTATCAAATGTCTACTATTATTAATGGGGAGATAATTCTTCGAAACATTCTGGATCAGTACTATCCATAAAAAAATTTCGGATTTTTGTAACATCTCTTGAACTCTACTTAAGATGAAATAAGCTATACTATAAAAAAAGGAAATGGGGTATGGGGTATTATGAAAACCAATGTTGGACAGTCAGACCGCGTCATTCGTATCATTTTAGCACTTGTGTTATTTTCATTATTCTTCTTTTTAGAAGGCAATTTAAAATACTTAGCACTAATCGGCATCATTCCACTAGTAACTGCGTTTATTAAATTCTGTCCACTATATGTGCTTTTTGGTGTAAGTACTTGTAAAACAAAAAAATAGGCTGATGCTAAGTAATTCTGTTCATGAAGGAAAAGTGAGAAATAAAGTAGGTTTAGCAGACGGTTAAGCGTCTGCTTTTTTATTTTTAATGTTATTTTTCTTTGTTGAACTAACCGGCTTTTAGTTGACTAACTATTTATTATCAAACTCAATTAAAATTCCATCAAGGCTTGCAGGATTCGGTAAATAGGATCCATTCATTCCAATTTCATTAAGCGTTCTAATGTGTTTATATTTTGGTGTTTATCAAGCATTTGTTTTAAATATTCCTCCGATTTTCCTTTTGGAATACTAAGACTCTCCCATTTATTATTTTTCACTTGTTTCCCAATGAAAACCATTTGTCCCACATGATAAGCATAATGCGCCATTTGTCTTTCAATAGCCTCTAAAACTGAATGCCTTTCTCCACGAATGTGTATATATTGTAATAAATCCTGTTCATTTAAATCAGCTAATGTATCAATTAGGACTTTCCAGCCTTTTTCCCAAACAATAGTTAACTCCCTATGTTCAAAATAATCCCTCCGTATCTAATTCCACCTAAACACCACATACCAAATTTCAGCATTTTAAACAAAATAATTGAACCTATTTTAACTGTCTCATTTAGAAAAAGTACGATTTTGTAACCGTTAAAAACTAGCCCAAATCAATATACGATTTGAGCTATCTATTTGATATTTATTTTTTAGTGTGGCTTTAAGATTTAATCAAAACGGATTCCTTCTTTGTGAAGCGTTGTACAATTTTTATAAAAAAGTTTAATCATTTTGGTGCTGCTTTACTCCATTACAGTTGTTGGTGTTGCTTCCTTTATAATAATAATGCCGTCATATGCATGCTTTGGTACCATTTTAATCGTGTAAAACATCTTCAACAATTTGTACCAAGGACGAAAATCATCACCTATATTCACCATTTTTTGATCGCTGCTTATAATTTCTAGTAATTTCTCTGACTCACTCGCTTTATCAAATCCAACGTAAAAAACATTTGGCCCTACTTCATTAAATACAGCAACTAAATTATTATGATTCTCTATAATATGAATCTGTCTTTCAGCAGAGCTTCGGTTTAAGGCTTGAAATTCGCCATTAATTAGGTCAGTACCAATTGCGAAATACTCCGATCCATATAACTCATCTAAATAATTTCCCATTGATTTGTAACCAGCTAATGATGCAGACGTTTTTTTAATATGTCCATTATGTCCAGAAACAAATACTTTGTCATGACCATGTGCTGCTTCAAATTCTACAATCCATTGTAAGTTATCTGCTAAATATCGGTCGCGAAGCTTTGTATAGTTCCCCTCATTTAAAAATAGCTGTGTACGCTGCCTCATAATTTGTGCGTGTTGTAAAGCGAAGGAAAAGGCATCATGAGATGAGTGTTTCACATATGTCCCCTCGTTAGCTTGCATGTCCAAGATGATGGTATCGATAGTATGATCAATTTCTTCCAGTTGCTTTGTTGTTAATTCACGCATTGTATCATTTGAAAGATGCTTCAGCTGATTTTCATATTTTTCCTTAGCATTTGTGTTAACAACGTCATAATAGTCAAGAACTCCTTTTTTGTTAAAGTCATAACGCTGCATATCGTTGCCATAAAAGTATACTTTCTCATTCTCATTCGCCGTAACGTTATAATCATGCATCCATTGAACAAGACTAATCATTTGTTCTGTCCTGTAAATATCATAATCAAGAGCATTCACTGCATCTTCTACGGTACCATTTCCATTCAAAATGAACTGATTGATTTGCTGTCCGCCCCCAAAATCCCCTTCCAAGATAAATACACGAACATTTTCATTTTTAATTAACCGTTCAAATACATCTTTTTTCAATTCTTGAAATTCGACGTTCCCATGTGTTGCCTCTCCCAAGCCGATTACCTTTACATCATCTGGAATATTGATTTCTTCAATGACTGAAATATATTGATCTGCTTCGTCAACTGGTTCAACACTCCCACACCCTGATAATAAAACAAATAGAAAAATAACTGTACATAATAAAAAACATTTTTTAGAAAATATCATTTTTATCCCCTTAAACCTTTTAGCTCAAACTCTCTATATAAATGCTAACATAATTTCACAAACGTATTTTTTGTAAAAAGAAGAGGCAAGTGCTCCGAAATGTTCATAGTATTCCCAGCCTAATCCCATTTTCTAAACGACACCTCAATTATAAATTCATTTTCACGGACATCAGCAACTGCTTTTCCCCCTTGTTTGTTAACAAGTTGCTGAACAATATGAAGCCCTAATCCAAGCTGGGTACCAGTTCGACTAGGATCCAACCTAAATGTTCTATTAAAAATCTGTTGAAGTTTCGTAACATTAATCTTATCAACATCATTTACTGCCCTTAACCAAATATATTTTTCATCCTCTACAAAGCTAATTTTCAAATAACTTTTAGCATAAGTTAAGGCATTCTGAATAATGTTAATTACAATCCGGACGATCGCTTTATTGTCAGCCAGAACAGGGCATACAGTCCCCTCATCCAGCTTCACCTTTAATTGCCTTTTCTCAAAATCATCATAGAACATAAGCATTGTTTCCACGACCATTTGATCTAGAAACTGCTTTTCCATGGTCAATTTCTTGTCCGAGGAATCAAGCTGTGAAAGTTCATAGAATAAATCAACAATCATGGTAAGATTATCAATCTTCTTTTGAATAATGCTTAAAAACTCTTTCCTTTCTGCTTCAGATGTAGACGGATCTGTTAATAACTCTGAAAATCCTTTGATTGATGTTAACGGTGTTCGTAAATCATGGGAGATATTTGTGATTTCTTGCTTTAGTTCCATTTCTCTTCTTTCGATGGACTGCTGATTCCGTTTGAATAATTGAGTGAGCTGATTGATTTTCGCGGCAAATCGGGCCAAGTTTTTATTATGTGTATTTGTACGAACTAATTCATTGGTCCCGAAATTTTCACTAATTTCCTCTAATTGTTTCGTCATCATTCTGACATCCCAATGGAACAACAGAAGCAGCGAGACTAAAACAATCAGAAGGAAAACCAAGATCATTATAATCAACCAGCTATTCACTTTCATCCATCCTTCTCCATCAATTGATGTTTCGATTTGCGAACCTTTTCGCTCCAATCAGCAAAGCAATCAGGGAAATTACTATGCCTACAACCCAATATTGATAACCGAATTGAACTGTACCATCCATAAAGCTTATTAAATTATCATTTAATAATGTATTGGGCACATATTTGTATAACTCGTTTAAGCCTGTAAACGGACGGAACAAAATCCGTAGCAAGTTACTAGAGAGTCCAAAAATAAATATCAGCACGATAATGATATAAACTTCTCCAACTTTCAGCATTTTTAACGTATGGGTTAGAAAGAATCCACTAAGAACAAGCGGAGCCATATTTACACTCGCTATTAGAAAATGTCTGACTGACTGATTATCACTGTTCAGCAAGTTTTCACCTAGCGCAATCATTAATAACATGCCAACAACACAAATTAACAGAAAATAACTTAAAGTTAGGATTAGTTTAGACCAGAAGATTATATTCCTAGAAATGCCAAAAGAAATAGATTGTTTAATCAAAGACATATCTTTGCCAGTGAGAGCTGAATTAAAGAGTACCCCTACGATTATAATGAGTAATCCACCGCTAATTACATTTGAATAGAAAAATTCACTAGTACCGTAAGGGAAATTCGGGTCATGCTGTCCAAAATAATAAAGGACGGCAGCAGCAGCGGCGATCAGCAAAAAACATATCAAACTTGTAAAATGCAGGCCTTTTTTACGCAGTAGACGATAATATTCGCTTTTCATATAATTAATCATTTTTATTCCCCTCCACTAATCCTAAGAAGTATTCCTCTAGATTTAGTGCTTCGATGCGAAACTCCTTCACCATCACTCCATTATCAACTAAGATGCGATTGATATCTCCACCGTTCTCTACATGATTTTGGACGATGATTACTTGATTAGGAAGAACTTTAAACTGAATATCTGCATATGCCTGTTCTAAAAATCGTACTGCTTTCGCTGAATCATCAACTATTATCAGAATTTGTTTCCTACTCTTCTCTTCCAGAGACTCTTTACTTAAATCATCGACGACTACACCATTTTTGATAAATACAAAACGTGTGGCTAGCAATTTCAATTCCGTTAAAATATGACTAGAAATTAATATTGTTATTTGTTTTTCCTGATTGAGCTTCATCAATAATTTGCGGATTTCCATAATCCCCTCCACATCCAAACCATTGATTGGCTCATCAAGCACTAAACAATCAGGGCTGCTTAAGAGACAAAGGGCTATGCCTAATCGCTGCTTCATCCCCATGGAATAGTCTTTAAACCGCTTTTTCTTTTCATTTGCCAGACCCACAATCTCCAGAACTTCATAAATGCGTTTTTTGTCAACGATCCCCCGTTGAATACGAAAATACTCCAGATTTTGAATTGCAGTAAAATCCGGGAAAAATGTAGGGACTTCTATCATAAAGCCCATTCTTTTTTTCGCATTGTCTATCTCTTTACCGGATTTGCCAAATAGCTGAATCTCCCCAGTTGTCGGCATTAGTTGTCCGGCAAGAAGTTTTAAAAACGTTGATTTTCCTGCACCATTTTTTCCAATTAGTGCACAGATTTCCCTTTTTTTTAATGAGAAGTCAAGAGGTTTAATGACCTCTTCTTCCTTAAACTTTTTCGTCAATTGATAGGTCTGTATAATGGTATCCATCTTTTTGACTCCTTCACTAAATTTCTTGTTATTTTCAGTTTAGCCTAGAAGTCTTTAAAATCCTTTAAGCAAAACATAAAGAATTCATAAAGAAGTCATACAAGCATGAAACCTACTCCCCAAATGGTCTTTATATATTCTTCGGTTGTAATTTCGGAAATTTTCTTACGGAGATTGGAGACATGAACACTGATTGTATTATCATCACCATAATAAGTTCCTTTCCAGATACTTTCATAAATCTCTTTTTTAGAAAGTGCACGTTCGGGATTATTCATGAAAAATGTTAAAATATCAAACTCAGCATTCGTCAACTGCAGCTCTTTCTCGTTTAAAGTTACAGACCGTTTTTCCATATTGATTTTAAGTCCGCGCCATCCCATTTCTGCTGACTGCATGGGGAAAAAACTTGCTTTTCGTAATTGAACTTCTACTCGGGCCATCACTTCTTCCTGATGAAACGGTTTGGTTATATAATCGTCCGCACCCATTTTCAATACTTGCACTTTGTTCTCAATATCGCTTTTGGCTGAAATGACAATGATGGGAATAGAACTCTTTTCTCGAATCTCTTTTATAAGTTCCTCCCCGCTTTTTCCCGGGAGCATCAGATCCAATAATATTAAATCAAACGTATTATTTTGTAGCTGCAACAAACCTTCTGTACCAGAATAGGCAGCAACCGGTTCCATATGTGATTTTGCTATAATTACACTTAGCAACATACTGATCTCTTGATCGTCTTCAATAATTAAGGTTCTTTTACCTTCATACATAATTATCACCCATTTTTTGAAATGTAGCATTTTATGCCCCTATTAATTATAACTAAATACAACTTGCCTTTTGAAGGTAACGCGATAATATGAAAATTAGAGGATGAAATGTATTTATTCATACACCTAAGAACGTTGCAAAGTTCCTCTTTAGAATAGGTAGTTCTAGTAAATTACGAACAAATGAAACTTTCCCAAACCAAAATAAATATGATCTATATACAATAACGGAATAACGGGAGATCGACCAGTTTGTGGTCTTTTTTTCCAAAGAAGCAGTTTTGCGAAAAAGAACTTTGATTAGGGAGATGAAATTTTGTTTAAGATTTCTCGTAAAAAATGGGTAGTTTTGTTAATTATCTTATTCTTAATAGTAGTTTTTTTATTTTATTGGTATTTTGAGGGAGGGAAATCTTATAAAAGTAGTTCAATGATTTTTGAAATTGAAAAGAAAGAACATCACATTGAATCAGGAAAATATATAAAAATGTGGGTCATAGGCTCTAATGCTAACGATAACAGTCCAAATAAAGAGAGATATAAGGTAATGATTGAGGACTCAAGAATATATAATTTATTAGAAGAAGGTAACGAATACTTTGTAAATATTCAAGGAGTAAAAAAGAGCAATCAATCTGACTATACATATACATTTGGTCAATTAGGTTTGGTTGATGGAACACAATTGACTGGAGAAGGAAAAATTGAATAAGTTTGTGAATCACTGTACTTAAATTAACGGAATTTATCTCGTTAAAATGTTGTTACAAATTATCAAATTTTATTTTAAATGATCAATGTATTTTATATAGCTACATTAAATCGAGTAGGAGGGGGGGATTAACCCCCTACCTCTCACACCACTAAGACTTCCCCTAGTAAAGTACTCGAATTATTAGTTCATAAAGGTCTGTTCTTGTAAACTAATTTTATATTAACCCTTAGTTCCATTACCTTTTATACTCAGAGCATATTAATCGTCAATGGACATAGCTGTAACTCCCGTACGAGAAAGATCAAGTATTATATTAGAATCAATTGACCTAATAACATGATGATCTGCATTATCATTTCCCACCCTATTTAACGTAGGTAAAAATACTTAGAATACCATAGTTTTCAACTAAACAATGATAGGACTTTACTTGGATGGGTGGGTTTGATTGGCTTTTAAGGATACTGAAATAAAAAAGTTATTTCTACCAACGGAAATAAAGGAAATTGTTCTCTTGTATCAATAACGAAATCCAAGTATTCAGATCAAATTCGCCTTGGAGTATTTGCGCCCAAATTTTTAGGCCCACAGGATGTGGGTCACAACGACATTGCCACAGGATGTGGCGTTCTTAGTCTTTGATCTGCTCGAAAAGTTACCTTTTAAAATCTGTGGCATCCGCCGGAGGCTTTAACTTTATTCAGCAGGGGTTTGTACCCACACTGAATTTAAAATACTAACTTGTATTCATCTCACCACTTATGGAAGGGGGAGACTTCTGCTGAATGAAGTTAAATAAAAGTAATTTCGTTCCAAATCGGATAAGAATTCGTGCTACCTTCCTGTTTTGATTCATTTCAATCGAATAGAGCGACCTAACGAAGAGACATCTTGAATATTCAACCAAGGTTTATAATCCGAGCCAATCCCAGACCCACGATCTTCTTTAATCCATTTGTCAATTTTAGTTGTTCTCGTTCTTTTAGATATAAAAAAAAACACCCCTTTGGACCAAAAAATTCAAAGAGGTATTTCCTCGCAACTTTTTTATAAACATCGTGACTTTATTTCAAAGCCTCATTTAAATTAGCAAAATTTCACAACCACTTATCATATTGTAAATCACGGAAGTTCATTAACATCTTGTTTTGTTAGTCTATAACGGTCTCCATACATTTTCCATGATAACGGTAAAGTTAAGTTAAAATTATGTTGATTAATAAAATGTAACTGAGCTTTCAGTCTTGATAAATCGCTATGTGCTTCTTCCTGTTTCATCACTGTGGTACGTGCTTTTAGAAATTGTTTTAAATAATATGCTTCATTACCACCTTGAGCAGGTGTTTTTGCACGTTTCATTGCGTTAAAACGTATTGACTGAAAACTTGAATGATCATCTTTTGTTCCTGGGCCATGAACTACCAAAGCATCATAATACATATACTGACCCAAAGGAGATAAACCATCTTTTTTAGCATAATTAACAGCGGGATTCAAATACATTCTTGTCAACAATTCATTTTGTGATTGAATAAATTTAGAATCATTTGCAGAGGTTTTCCATGCCAAAACAAATTTTTGCCCTAATCCTTTATGTGAATCAGTACCGTTAACAGATTTCAATGCAGGAATATACTTTTTCAAATCATTATTGGGAACCTTTTGCGTATAGATATGTACAACATCCAATAAATCTCCAGTTCCAGTTGTAAAGCCTATAATACCAGCTGTATACCCTCTACCATCGCCAATATCCTCTATATAGCCATAATTCTTTTTATAATTTATTGTTGAATTTTCTGCACTTGATACTAGTGAAAAAGTTGTTTTTCTTAATGTACTATTATCTCGAATATTATAATTATTTGATAAGGCATCAAAACTAAAAAATAAAAACAACCCCAAAATTACTAATACAGCAATAACGCCACCAATAATCACTTTATTTTTATTTTTCATTTGCGTTCTCCTCGTATATTAGTAGTAAGATAGATAGTTGAACTCTTTCTCAAAACGTATTAGGTAGGAGATGCGTCGTCCGTTTACCAAAATGCTGCTTGTCTTTCATACGTTGAAGATGCGCACTTTTCTTGTTAAATCCTTGATTAATGGATTTCAATTTAGATCCGTCAATGATAAAACTTTCGCCTATTGACGTTACACCCGAGTAAAAGCAAATGACGAAATGGGTGTACACTATTTCTCAAATATGTAGCTTTGAAATAAAGTTTAATCAAAAATACCTCGAAAACCCATATTTTACGATAAATAAGAAGAATCCATTTTGACAAAAGATTGATCAAAATGGATTCATTTTCAACTTCAAAGTCATCTGATAAATCAATAAAATATGCTGCTTGCCATGATTGAGTTATAGTAGCATTTGTATTCAATCCAGTTATCCTATCCAAAGAGGTGTAACGGTACATCTTTTTTATAAACGGTATAACTTTATTTCAAAGCCACATTTAAAATTCCGTTCGTATTTTTATAAACCACATTTAAGCTGTGCACCACAGTTTGTACATGTGTTGCATCCGCCGATTTCTTTTACTTTACCTTTGCGACAGACCGGACAAGTATTTCCTACTTCATTTCCAATTGTTACATCTGTAGAGCGAAGGTCACTGATTGTATCAACTAATACAACACGTGGTTGTTGATGTGGCACTTTATCAAATTCAACATCATCCATACTGTTTTCTTCAGCTTTAAGGGTTAATACTTGAGCGTCACGGCTTCCATCAACATAAACTGTTCCACCTTTAGCTCCGCCTTTATATAATCTTTCGTAAACTTTTTCAACTTGCTCGACAGAGTAGCCTTTAGGGGCATTCACCGTTTTACTTATTGAACTATCTACCCAACGCTGAATTACGCATTGTACATCGGCATGTGCTTCAGCTTTTAAATCCATTGCAGAGATAAACCATTTTGGAAGGTTTTCTGGATCTGCATTTGGGTTATTATTTAAATATTCTTGAAGAATATCAGCTTTTACTTCAATAAACTTACCTAAGCGACCGCTTCGGTAGTATGAGAATGAGAAGTAAGGTTCCAGGCCTGTGGAAACTCCAACCATTGTCCCAGTGCTGCCCGTAGGAGCAACAGTTAGTAAATGAGAATTTCTAATACCATGTTCTAAGATTTGTTGACGGATTGCTTCAGGCATTTTCTGCATATAACCTGTTTCCGTAAATGCTTTTCTTAGACGATTTGTATCTGCCTCAGTTTCGCCAACTAGGAATGGGAAACTTCCTTTTTCTTTTGCAAGTTCTATTGATGCTTGATATGCTTCAGTTGCAATCGTCTCAAATATTTTATCAACTAGCTCGTTACCTTCTTGTGAACCGTATTCTGTTTCACAATAAATTAAGAGGTCATGCAAGCCCATTACACCTAGACCAACACGGCGTTCACCTAAAGCTTGTTTCTTATTTTGTTCTAAGAAATAAGGTGTTGCATTAATAACATTGTCCTGCATTCTAACGCCAGTGCGGACTGTTTTTCTAAGTTTATCAAAATCAACGCGCTTTTTTTTCTTATCAGCCATTTGACCAAGGTTAACTGCAGCCAAGTTACAAACACTATAAGGTGCGAGAGGGTCGGGTAGAAGACGGACGAGTTAGTAGTATAATCTACCACTTTTTCCGACCTCCCCCTGCGAACCGTACGTGCAAGTTTCCCCGCATACGGCTCTCTCAGTTAAATTTCATCGAGTTCTGACAAACCCCTAACTTTACAGCTTGTTTTTGTGTAGTTTAATATGGCATTCTTCACACAAAACAAGCGTTTTACGATTTCTTGATATCATCATCTCCACCCAGAATGGAGGTTTTTTATCTTTGTACTTCTTTTTAAGGTCTTTTAGTTTTCTTACGTGATGGACTTCGTAACTTTTGTTTGTATCATCAGTTCCGCAAACTTCACACTTATTAGCCATTAGCCTTTTGACGATACCATTTCTTCCGCTATATTTGTTTACATTTGGAAGTTGGTCGTCTGAATCATTGGCGTTTCCGACATAATCGTTTTTACTGAAACCATCGTTATAGTATTTATAGATTAAGTCTTCTTTAGGTGCTTCGCGTTTGATGACAGTTCCGATTGTTCCATCAACCTCGTATTTTTGTCTGACTTTAGCGACTGACGTTCGCATTTTAACTGCAATTGTTTTGGCTAAGCTGGTTCGGTGATAATGTTTGAATCGATTCATTTGGTTAGCAACATTATCTGCCATTCGGTAGTAATTATATAACCCTCTTACTTCTGAAGCGTAAATACTAATGATTTCCGCTATGTCTAGGTTGGTTAATTCTTTCCGATGAACAGCTTCGCCATTTCGAGTAAATTTCTCTAGCTTTTTCGTTATTGCTTCTCTCGGTACCATTAGCCTTGGTATTCCATTTACCGCTCTCGAGATGCGTCCATTTGATTTCTTGACAAGGTATTTGTTGGAGTCATGTATATACATTTCATACCCAAGGAATTTTACTGGATTTTTGAAGTTTGTGATAAGCGTTTTTTCTTCGCTTAAGGTGAGCTTTAGTTCGGCTGTTAGGAATTCCGCAACTTCCTTTTTTATTTGCTCTGTTAATTCCTTGCTTCCTATAATCCCTATGATAAAGTCATCGGCGTAACGAACATATTTTACTCTAACGAAATCGGAATCCATTTCATCTAGAACTTTATGGTTTCGTCTTTCGATTTCTAATAGCTGATACTCATTGATAAGTTCTTGCCTTATAGGATCGGAACTTTTGAGGTCATCTATTTTCTTCGAAAGTCTTACCATTTTTCCGTTAATGCGATTGTATATTGGATTCACTTTTCGCTTCTTTTTGTTCGTTTCGTATTTAGGAATCAAAACATTCTCTACAAACTCATCCAGTTTATTTAAATAAATGTTAGCCAGTATAGGGCTTATTATTCCGCCTCGGGGCGTTCCTGAGTATGTTTTCTGAAATACCCAATCTTCCATATACCCTGCTTCTAACATACGTTTAATTAGTTCTAAGAACCGTCCATCATGTATATTCTCATTTAGGATATTTAGTAAGGTTTCGTGGTTGATGTTATCGAAAAATCTTTTGATGTCTCCTTCGATGACCCATTTGATACCTGTCCACTCTCTTTTCACCTGTTTTAAAGCTGTGTGATAACTTCTGTTAGGTCTAAATCCATGTGAGTTTTTACTAAATTTCGGTTCATAAATGGCTTCGAGAATACTTCGGCTAATTTCTTGAATCAATTTGTCATAAAAGCTAGGAATTCCTAGAGGTCGTTTTGAACCATCCTTTTTAGGAATGTAAACTCGTCTTACTGGTTTGAAATGATATTGTTCGTTTTTCATGAGTTCAATAACTTCATTGACTTTCTTCAATCCAAAACCATCTATTGTTTCTTCGTCAGTGCCTTTAGTCATATTCCCTTCTTTTGCATACATCTTTCCATATGCTTGAAGGTAAAAGTCTGGGTTAAATAAGTTTCGGTATAGTCTATCGAATTTATAATGTTTGTCAGATTTTGATTTACTCTCGACGATACCTAACACTGTTTCAGCTTTTTGCATTTCGCATACCTCCTCAATGTTTTGTATCTATTTTAACCTGCTGTCCTTCGCCAGCACCCATAATGACTGATTAGGTCGGGTGTCATATATGCTTCCATATATGTGTGGGCGGCTTTCCCGCTTCCGATTTACGGCTATACCTGTTATTTCAGGTTCCTCGGACTACTATGACAGCTCCGTTCTCCGCTAATAGATATTCAGGAATCACAGAGGTTTCACTTTTAGGGTGTAACATGTATTCCATAGTCTTTCGACGTTCCTAGCGAAGAATCAAAGGTTCACAATAATAATCACTGGTTCTACTTAGGCTTCCCGTTCGATTCTTATCACACTTATCGTGCTTCGGTGCTTAGGAGGATATTTACCTTGACGAACAACCAATCATGGTAACTCAAGCACAATCTCATTTTAACTGCGAAGTATGAGACTCTCTGCGGTTCGAGCGAAGAATCTAGGATTAAGGCAGTTTAGCTTTAGCCATATAGAACTTGGACTCGCAGAACGAAGGCTTCTCGCAGTTTACTTCCTTCTTCCGCTTTTCCGACATGCTATTGTCCCCGGTGGTATTTCTCCATCCAAGTAAGTCGACTGTCCAGAGAGATGTTATATCCTAATCTCTCACCTCTTTAGGTAATGATTATTATGCTACCTTTCGCACTTGTTCCCCACACGGATTCGTTGCAACTACTTGATGACCATAGGCACGTGCATTTGTCATGTCATTGGCATTATCGATGAAGAAAATACCTGGTTCCGCTGAGTATGTTGCACAAATATTGATTAGGTTCCAAAGCTCCTTCGCACGAATTTTTCTGTAAACACGTACTCTATGCCCACGTTTTTCCCATTCACGGACATCACCAACTTTGTACCATTCTTCATTGTATACTTTCATTTCCTCTTGATTGTAATTTTCTACATCAGGGAATTTTAATTCGTAATATTCGTCTTTTTCAACGGCATCCATAAAATCTTTAGTTAAACATACTGAGATATTAGCACCAGTTAGAAACTCAGGATTATGAACGCTATAATGTCCACCCGTTTCAAGCTTATCTTCAGCTTCACGGATTACTTTATCAGGGAAACCACCTGTTCCAGTGATTGTTTTATAATTTACAATACCTTGATACATTGCTTTTTCAGTTTCCGATAACGGTGTAAATTTTAATTTATCTTTAGCAAGCTTTTTAATATGTTCATCTTTTGTGTTATCAATTAAAAAGCGAAGTATTCTTGGATTTTGCATTTTTGAAATAATAAATTCAACAACATCAGGATGCCAGTCCGCCAACATTATCATCTGCGCTCCGCGGCGGGAACCACCCTGCTCAACCAAATGTGTCAGTTTCGCAATGTCATCTAACCAAGAAACGGAGCCAGAGGATTTTCCGTTTACCCCGCGTGCTAATGTGTTACGAGGACGCAGTGTTGAACCGTTCGTACCAACGCCGCCGCCACGGCTCATAATTTCCATTACTTGTGTGCGGTGTTCAGAAATTCCGCCTCTTGAGTCCTGAACAAACGGCATAACGTAACAATTAAAGAAGGTCACGGCTGTACCTGAGCCTGCACCGTAAAGTACACGACCAGCTGGGATAAAGTTCAAGTCGGAAAGCTCTTCATAGAACTTTTTGAACCATTCTTGACGTTTTTCTTCTGTTTCTTCTACTTCAGCAAGGCCTGTCGCAACACGCTTTGCAACTTGCTCATAATAAATTTCAAGTGGTTTTTCGATTACATCAAGTGAGCGGGTAATAAGGCCTGTCTTAACTTCCTTTTCTGTATCAAACACCCCGCGAAACTCTTCCTCGACTAATACGACGGCTTTATTATTTTCCCAATCAATATCTTGTATAAAACCCGTACCACGGGCAGGAAACTTAGGGTCCTCTTTAATAGTAAGAACAACAAAATCCCCCGTTGCTAGCGTGATCTTTTCAGTATCCTTAAACGCATATCTGTCAAGCATTACCAGGCGTGATACACCTTTATGGGTAAGTTTCATATCTTCTGTAATTTCGTGGACCTGTGGGAACAATGCAATGTCCTTATTTAATCTTTCTACATCAACCATCATTTTTTCGGCAGCAGCCGTCACCATTACTCCATCTCCCCTTAAAACTATTAATAAAGTTTAAGTTAGTTTTAAATTCTAGTAGGTATTCTTGTTGTTTATTTCAATATACATACCGTACCATAACATCGTCTTGGAATCAATATATAGTGTCGGTAATATTTGGATACCCACTACATGTTGTGCTAACAACTAAAAAGGACACTTTTTGTCAAACTAGTAATTCATTAAAAATAAGAGAAAAATAAAGATTTTAGTGCTATTTTCGATTAAAATAACGAAATATGGAAAAATTTCTTGTTTGCAAAATTTAATCGACGATTTATCAACATCTTTGGAAAAACAAACAAAAAAATGTGGCTTTAGTACCACATTTTTTATGTAAATTTCGACTCCATTATCTATTTTCGAAAATTCCACACATCATTTAAATATTTTTCGACTTCAATATTCTTTATAATTTTTAATTCTCCCTCACTTAGTATATATGGTTCAAGCTCAATTTCAAGACCTTTTTCGAAACCATCTTTGAATGCCCGTTTTGCTTGTTCTAATGATACTGGTTTCTGAGCAAGCCTATTTATCGCAACAGCTTTTTTGCTAAATGCGGATTGCATCCGCTCCTTGATCCGCTCATTATTAAATTTAAATAAACTAAAAAGCTGCTCTTCATCTATATCTAGTAGTATGGAGCCATGCTGTAAAATCACACCCTTTTGTCTAGTTTGGGCACTACCAGCAACTTTTCTCCCCTCGACAACTAATTCATACCATGATGGTGCATCAAAACAAACAGAGGATCTTGGATTTTTCAATTCCTTCTGCTCCCTAGATGTTGATGGTATGGCAAAATAAGCATCAAGCCCCAGCTCCTTAAAGCCTTCTAAAATTCCTTCCGAAATAACCCGATATGCTTCTGTTACGGATTGGGGCATTTTCGGATGTTCCTCTGAAACAATAACGCTGTATGTTAATTCCTTATCGTGCAAAACTGCCCTGCCACCCGTAGGTCTTCGAACGAATCCTAATTTCTGCTCTCTCACAGCATCCATATTAATTTCCGTTTCTACTGTTTGAAAATAGCCGATTGAAAGTGTTGGAGGATTCCATCCATAAAATCGAATCGTTGGACCAATTTTCCCTTCACTATGCCAGGTTAACAGTGCTTCATCACAAGCCATATTAAAGCTTGGAGAACAGTTCCCTGAATCTATAAAGTTCCATACTTCCTTTTTCATTTGATCTTGACTCCTTTTTATCAAACACACTTTGAATATATTTATAATGAAACTATTATTTAGTCTACCAAAATGAAGCTAATTACCAAAACACATTTACTAACTTGTTCCAGATAATTATTTTTCTTATTTTCTTTGCCTATTGAAACAAACCTTTATATAATTATAGGTGGACGTTTTCGCGAAAAATGGGGGAGGAGTTTTTACAATGAATTCATTAACTTTATTAATTATAACGATCGTAGCAATTATCGTTTATTTTGTTGGTACAAAGCTTTACCAAAAACGCTACTTAAAAACGTTAACAGAAGAAGAATTCATAGCTGGTTATCGTAAAGCACAGATCATCGATGTACGCGAGCCGAATGAATTTAATAACGGACATATATTAGGTGCCCGAAATATTCCACTTAGTCAACTTCGAATGAGAAAAAGTGAAATACGTCAAGATATGCCGGTTTACTTATATTGCCAAAGTGGAATGCGCAGTGCACAGGCTGCAGGTATTTTGAAAAAATTAGGACATAAAGACATTAATCACCTTAAAGGTGGTTTTAAAACTTGGACAGGGAAAGTTAAAAAGAAATAATAAGAAAAGCGGAAGCGCCTTGCTTATCGTAGGGAGGAGACCTGAAGTTTGCTAGGCGATAGGCGCTGAAGCTAGACAGGTAAAAGGAGCTGAATCTCAGCTCCTTTATTATTCCATTTATTTTTCATAACGTAATACAGGTTTTCTCGCTGCCAACGTTTCGTCAAGGCGTTTCACGACCGTATGATGAGGCGCTGCTTGAACAACCTCTGGTGTTTCCTCAACTTCCTTGGCAATTTGAATCATGACATCAATAAATTCATCAAGCGTTTCCTTAGATTCCGTTTCCGTTGGTTCAATCATCATACATTCCTCAACAATAAGCGGGAAGTATATTGTTGGTGGATGGTAACTGAAATCTAATAATCGCTTCGCAATATCCAATGTACGGACACCAAGCTTTTTCTGGCGGCTACCTGATAATACGAACTCATGCATACAATGAGTATCATGTGGTAATTCAAAATATGGAGCGAGTCTTCTCATCATATAGTTGGCATTTAAAACAGCATATTCTGAAACAAGCCTTAAGCCTTCCGGACCCATTGTACGAATATAAGCGTAGGCACGAACATAAATGCCGAAATTACCATGGAATGGTTTTACACGACCGATCGTTTGTGGCTTATTATAGTCTAAATAAAAACCTGCTTCATTTTTGGCTGCTAATGGTACTGGTAAATATGGTATTAAATCTGCTTTAACTCCAACAGGACCTGAACCTGGACCACCGCCGCCGTGTGGACCCGTAAATGTTTTATGAAGGTTTAAGTGAACTACGTCAAATCCCATATCCCCTGGGCGTGCTTTCCCCAAAATGGCATTTAAATTAGCACCATCATAGTATACCTTACCACCCGCTTCATGAACGATTTTGGCGATCTCAACAATATGTTTTTCGAATAAGCCCAATGTATTAGGATTGGTAAGCATTAATGCCGCTGTATCGGCACCGACTACCTGCTTTAAGTCTTCCAAATCAACAAGACCGTTTTCATCCGATTTAACTGTAATTGCCTCAAATCCAGCTACTGCTGCAGAAGCTGGATTGGTTCCATGTGCGGAGTCAGGTACAATTACTTTTGTTCGGCCAAAGTCACCGTTTGCTTCGTGATAGGCTCTAATGAGCATCAACCCCGTCCATTCACCATGGGCACCCGCTGCCGGCTGTAATGTTACTTGATCCATTCCAGTAATCTCTGCAAGGTCAGTTTGTAACTCATACATTAATTCTAAAGCCCCTTGAACAGAGCTTTCACTTTGATACGGATGGATATGGCTAAATCCAGGTAAACGAACGATAGTCTCATTGACTTTAGGATTATATTTCATCGTACAAGAGCCAAGTGGGTAAAAACCAGTGTCAACACCATGGTTTCTTCTAGATAATGCTGTATAATGGCGCATAATATCTAGTTCTGACACTTGTGGTAATTCAGGTTCAGTTTTACGAATGTAGTCCCCACCAAACAGATCCTCCACATTGATTTCAGGAACATCCAATTCTGGAAGACTGTAACCAACCCTTCCTTCTTTCGTAATTTCAAAAATTAATGGCTGATCTTGCTTAAGCATGGTACCCCTCCATTTCCCTAGCAAACAAATCGATTTCTTCTTTTGTTCTTAATTCTGTTATAGCTACAAGCATATGGCCGCTAAGCTCGGCATAATCATTGCCTAGATCATATCCACCAATAATTCCTTTTTGAAGTAAATTCTCGTTAATTTCCTTCACTGATTTTCCACAATCAATAACAAATTCATTAAAGAATGCACCAGTATAAGGAGATTTCAACCCAGCCTTTTCTAGCTTTTTCTTAGCATATTGGGCTTTGGCAACATTTTGTAATGCCATTTCCTTCAAACCTTTTTTACCTAAGGCCGTCATCGCCACAGCTGCAGCTAATGCGTTCAAGGCCTGATTGGAACAAATATTTGAAGTCGCTTTTTCACGGCGGATATGCTGCTCACGCGCTTGAAGGGTTAATACAAAGCCACGTTTTCCGTCCTCATCTACAGTCCGTCCTATTAAACGACCAGGTACTTTTCTCATTAACTTTTTCGTTACAGCAAAATAGCCGCAATGTGGGCCTCCAAACTGAGCAGGAATTCCAAAAACTTGCACATCACCAATAACGATATCTGCCCCAAACGCCCTAGGAGGTGTTAATAATCCAAGAGCCAAAGGATTACTTGATACGACGAACAGCGCTTTATTTTCATGGACAATCTCCTCAATCTCCTTTAGAGCTTCAACTTGACCCAAGAAATTTGGATATTGAGCAACAAAACAAGCTACATCCTCAGACATTTTATTTTTCAAATCATTCAAATCTGTTTTTCCATTTTCAATATCAATTTCAATGACCTCTAGATGCTGTCCGCGGGCATAGGTTTTAAGAACTGTGCGATATTCAGGATGAACAGCCTTAGAAATTAATACTTTGTTGCGATTGGTTTGACCAGCACTCAAGGTAGCCGCCTCAGCAAGTGCAGTACCGCCATCATACATCGATGAGTTAGCAACATCCATTCCCGTTAATTCACAAACCATCGTTTGGAATTCAAAAATGGCTTGCAGCTCACCTTGGGAGATTTCCGGCTGGTATGGTGTATAGGCTGTATAAAACTCAGACCTAGAAATAACATGATCAACGATAACCGGAATATAGTGGTCATAGACGCCTGCTCCTAAAAATGAAACATTTGCTTTAAGATCCTTGTTTAATCCAGCTAATCTTGAAAATTCCTTCATTAATTCGTGCTCTGCTAAAGGCGCTTTTAAATTTAATGATCCCTTAAAGCGGACCTCTTCCGGAATATTCGAAAATAATTCATCAATAGAATTGACCCCGATTGCTTCTAACATTCCTTTTTTATCCTGCTCTGTCATTGGCAAATAACGATAATTCATTCTGCTCCCCCTTACTTTTGGCGTTTATAGAATGGCGTGGCTACAACCTTTGCTTTTGCAAATTTACCAGGTCGTACCTCAATCCTGACTTCTGTTCCATTGCTAGTAAATTCACTCTTTAAAATGGCCAGGCCGATTGATTTATTTAACGTTGGAGATTGAGTTCCAGATGTAATATGGCCAATTTCCTCACTTCCGTTGTAAACCTTATAGCCATGGCGAGGAATCCCACGCTCAACCATTTCAATTCCAACTATTTTGCGGATTAAGCCTTTCTCTTTTTGTTTTTTCAATGCCTCTTTACCGATGAAATCAGCTGCTTTATTTACTTTAACTGCAAAGCCAATTCCTGCCTCTAATGGTGAAATATCTGCATCTAATTCCTGACCATACAACGCAAGTCTTGCTTCAAACCGCAATGTATCACGGGCCCCTAAACCGATCGGCTGAACCCCAAGCCCCGCGCCTACTTCTAAGATCATTTTCCATAACTTTTGTGCTTCAGATGCCTTGCAATAGATTTCAAACCCATCTTCACCGGTATAGCCAGTACGGGAAACAAGTGCCTTAATCCCGTTCAGATCAATATCTTCTTTAAATTTGAAATTTTTTATTTCATTTAAATCTGTAGTTGTTAATTTTTGAAGTGTTTCCTCTGCTAACGGTCCTTGAAGTGCTAATTGGGCAACTTCTGGAGAAGTATTAGTAACTTCAACATCACCAAAAACATGCTCCATTAACCAGTCAAAATCCTTATCTGTATTCGCTGCATTAACAACTAACAAATAATCATTGTCTTTGCGTTTATATATCAAAAGGTCGTCAACCGTTCCGCCATTTTCATAACACATGGCAGTGTACAATATATCGCTATCCTGTAACAAGGCGATATCATTTGTCATAACTTTTTGTAGAAAAGGCAGACTACCTGCACCCTTCACTTCAATTTCACCCATGTGGGAAACGTCAAACAATCCTGCTTTTGTACGAACCGCCTCATGTTCCTCCTTAATAGAGGAAAATTGAACAGGCAAATCCCATCCTCCAAAATCAATCGTTTTTGCACCATGGTCCTCATATAAAGGAAATAACGGTGTACGCTTAAGGTCAGCCATAAGACCCCTCCTTGCTTTTTTATTTATAAGACATCAAATTCGCCTTGGCGTATTTGCGCCCAGACTTTTTAGGCCCACAGGATGTGGGTCACAAAGACGTGGCCACAGGACGTGGCGTTCTTAGTCTTTGATCTTAGCTCGAAAAGCTACCTTTTAAAATCTGTGGCATCCGCCGGAGGCTTTAACTTTATTCAGCAGGGGTTTGTACCCCGCTGAATTTAAAATACTAATTTGCTTTCATCTCACCACTTATAGAAGGGGGAGACTTCTGCTGAATGAAGTTAAAAAGGACAGAGAAATGCACAAATAAGCGTACATTTCTCTGTCCTGTTACCAGAAAGTTTTCAACCAGCTCCATACATGGTTTTAAAATGGTTTACTTCCTCGTGGGTGGCTTATACAAGCTCTCTCCAGAGTTGCGTCCAACAAGAGTCTTTTTGCCTGAGAGATTCACAACTCCTTGTTGCTTGCTCCTTCGGCGCCACATGACACGTCGTTTAGAAAGACACGACTTGCCGCCCATAATGGCGGAAGTCGATGTTCTTTCTTATACTATCGACGAGAAATAAAAAAATACTGATAGTATAAAATTGAAAGCTGTGGTCTCTCCCCATGTTATCATTCGCAAATATATAATTTTTATCAAAAATTTGGATATACTACACAATAAAGATCAAATTCGCCTTGGCGTATTTGCGCCCAGATTTTTTAGACCCACAGGATGTGGGGTTTTTAGTCTTTGATCTGCTCGAAAAATTACCTTTGAAAATCGCAAGGCTCGCTGGAGGCTTTAACTTTATTCAGCAGGGTTTGTACCCCACTGAATTTAAAATACTAACTTGCATTCATCTCACCACTTATGGAAGGGGGAGACTTCTGCTGAATGAAGTTAAATCTACTATTATCCTACAATAAATAGGTGTGTTCGGCAAATACTTTTTGAATTATCAAACACGGAATTATCTGTACTTTCTTATCTTCCAAAAGAAAGGATCGATTCTATGCATATCGACATTGAATTTGATCAAACATGGCAGGACGAATTTATAAGAAAAATAGATCATGATGGCCCTTGGGCAAACTGGGATCTGTTTAAGTTAGCTTATGAGATCGAAGAACATATGATCATCCCTGAATTCGAAGGGGTGATTGCACCAAACTTTTTGCCAAATCTTACGCCGCTTCATCACCAAATTGAAGCAACCCAAACTGTATTGGAACAAATGAATGGAAAAGCCATTCTCGCTGATGAGGTTGGACTTGGAAAAACAATTGAAGCGGGGCTTATTTTAAAAGAATATATGATTAGAGGGCTGGTCAAAAAAGTACTCATTCTTGTTCCAGCTTCTCTCGTTACTCAGTGGGAAAGTGAATTAAACCAAAAGTTTTATATTCCCGCTGTTGCTCAGAAAAAAAGCTATGTTTGGGAACAATGCGATGTTGTCATTTCATCCATTGACACCGCAAAGCGGGAACCCCATCGAGAGATTATCTATCGTCAGGATTATGACATGGTTATTATCGATGAGGCCCATAAATTAAAAAACAATAAAACTAAAAACTATGAATTTATTCAAAACCTTAAGAAAAAGTTTTGTCTTCTTTTAACAGCAACACCTGTTCAAAATAAAGTGGAGGAAATCTTTAATCTTGTATCACTGCTTAAACCGGGGCATTTAGGCAGTCAATCTAATTTCACACAATCCTTTTCAGCAAAAGAGCGCTCAGTTGAAAACAATGACTACTTAAAAGAACTAATTAATAAAGTCATGATTAGAAATCGACGTGGCGATACAGGAATGGAGTGGACGAAACGTCATATTAAAACTATACCCATTGTGTTGTCAAAGGAAGAGAAGGATCTTTATGATGCCGTTTGCGCTTTAAAATCTGATCCAACTATTAATAAGAGTCAATTTTCATTAATCACCCTGCAAAAGGAAGTATGTTCAAGCCGGGAAGCGGCCTTCTTAACACTTAAAAATATGCTTCAAAAAGAACAAGACAGCATGCAAATGCTCACAATCATCCGTGACTTAATGCAAAAGGCAAGTCTTGTTCAAACAAATTCGAAGGCCGAAAATGTTCTTGCACTCATTAAAGGCTCCTCGGAAAAATTTATTATATTCACAGAATACAGGGCGACGCAAGTTTATTTACAATGGTTTTTACAACAGCACGGGATCTCTTCAGTTCCCTATCGAGGTGGATTTAAAAGAAGTAAAAAGGACTGGATGAGAGATTTATTTAAGAATAATACCCAAGTATTGATTGCTACAGAAGCAGGAGGTGAAGGGATCAACCTTCAATTTTGCAACCGCATCATTAATTATGACCTGCCATGGAATCCAATGAGAATTGAACAAAGAATCGGTAGGATTCATCGTTTAGGACAAGAACGGGATGTACTTATCTATAACTTTGCAACAAAGGGGACTGTGGAAGAACATATTTTGCACCTGCTTTATGAAAAAATTAATCTTTTTGAGAAAGTGATTGGCGAGCTGGATGAGATCCTTACAAAACTTGAAATCACGAATATTGAAAGCCACATTGAGGATATTCTTTTCCATTCGGACAGTGAAGGAGAAGTAAGGATCAAAATGGACAATCTTGCGTCTATTATTAATTACAGTTCTGGAAACGAAAGTGAGGTCCACACAAATGCAGCAGCAAGATATTCATAATTTTTTACATCGTTTCTTTATTTCCAATGGATGCACTATTATAGAAAACTCTAGTGGTCACATCGTAGTTCAACTAACTATTGAAATGGACAAATTATTGATGAATCGCCCTTTTTATTGGCATTATGTAGAGAAAACAGGTGGAGCGCCTAATCCTATGAGATTAACATTTATTACTGACCATAGTAAAACACCGGAAGGCATACGTGGTGAGACGATCCATTTTGGCTCACCTAGATTACACCAAATTTTTCAAGCAACTAATAAAATGGCAGCTAATATCCGCATGTATGAACAGATAAGCAGCACTCAAAAAGTAGCCCTACAGCCTTGGCTAGTTTTAAATGCAAAGATATCCTACTTGTGTGACCGTAAAAAGGATTTGTTTCTTTCCCTTGGGCTAAACTTAATAAACGGCATGGTGATTGATCAAATCCAAAAAAAGTTATTAAAAAAGCAACTAACACCTAGGATTCCTGATTATTGCTTTACCCTTTCCCCACTAATCAAACCAAGAAGCGGTGTAAAAAGAATTGAAAATATTATTGCACAAATGATTAATAGTGATGACCATACATGGGCAAAAGAAGCAAAAATGCGTTGGGAACAAGACTTGGAGCTATTAGACCATTTTTATGAAGATCTTGAAGAAAAACCGGAAAGCTATCACGTTGAGAAAACAGCCTTAGAGGAACAATACAAACCAAGAATAAAAGTAGATATTGTAAATGGCGGATTGTTTTATCTAACCCAGCAGGCCATTTAAGAAAAGGAAAAAATAAAAGGTCGGCCCTCTATAGAAGCCAACCTTTTATTAGAATAGGATATTATTTATCCACCGATATATGACATCTCAATTTTATGCTTGCGTTTCTTTCCTTTTCTTGCATTTTCCAATCTTTCATCCGAGTAACGATCTTTTCGATTCTCCCAAATATCGGTCAAGGATTGAAAAAGACTTTCATCGCTTATTTCTTGTCTAACCAATGCTCTTAAATCAAAGCCTTTTTCAGCGAAAAGACAGGTGTATATTTTACCGTCCGCTGACAATCGTACCCGTGTACATGATGAACAAAATGAATCTGTTACTGAAGAAATAACTCCAAATTCTGCGGTGGAGTCTACATATCGATAACGGCTGGCTACTTCACCAAAATAATTAGGATCTAATGGTTCAACCGGAATTTCCTTTGAAATCACTTCAACGATTTCTTTTTTGGAAATAACCTGTGACAAATCCCAGCCATTCGAATTGCCGACATCCATAAATTCTATAAATCTTAGATTTATATTTTTTTCTTTAAAATATTTAGCCATCGGTAAAATTTGATCGTCATTCATGCCTTTTTTGACAACCATATTAACTTTAACAAGCAATCCCGCTTCAAGCGCTGCATCTATACCTTTTAAAACTGCATTGACTTTGACATTTCTACCATTTATTTGACCAAAAAGCTCATCATCCAGCGCATCCAAACTCACATTAACTCGACTTAAACCCGCTTCTTTTAGTACTTTTGCATACTTTGGCAAATACACCCCGTTAGTTGTCAAAGCGATATCTTGAATTCCGTCAATTTTATTTAGGCGCTCTACTAAAAGATGCACATCTTTTCTAACTAACGGTTCTCCACCGGTTAATCTTATTTTCTCCACACCAAGTGAAGCAAAAAGCTTTGATATCCGTACGATTTCATCAAATGTAAGAAGTTCACTTTGTGGAAGAAAAGGATAATTATCTCCAAATAATTCTTCAGGCATGCAGTATGCACATCTGAAATTGCATTGATCTATAACTGAGATTCTTAAATCTCTTAATGGGCGTTTTAACGTATCAACTATTTGATTAGAATCCTTCTGCATGTTGTCACCCCTTACTTTTCCTTACCAAAACTCTATCATAATAGTAACAATGTGTAAAAAGAAAAAAGCCCAAGTTAACAAATTCGGGCTATTTTCGCAAAAATTTATTTTCTTTTCGTTTGTTATTAACAATGAACATCAGTGCCAAAGGAAGAATGCCAAACATCCTTGTAAGTACCGGATCTTGTTCAGATTTTCGTTTTCTTTTTTTGTCTATTCTTTCTTCCTTAGATGTATCAACAAATTTTACAAATTGTTCCGTTACAAATTTTACATAATCATTTGAAGACATCCTAGTCACCACCCCTATGCTACTAACTAGTGTCTCCAAATTCATGTTATCTAATCAAATTTTCAATCTCTAACACGATTTCTTCAGGAGTTTTAGTTGTTGTATCAACCTTGAAATCTGCTTCATGGTAAAAAGGAGAACGTTCTGTAAATATAGAAAGAACATTTTTCTGCTTATCGCCATCTAAAAGCGGCCTAGTTTGGTCACAAGCTAACCTATTTAGGATTTCTTCCGGTTCACAATGCAAATAAATGATCACGCCATTTTTTCTCATCCAGTCCCGATTTTCTTTTCGTAATATAATTCCGCCACCAGTTGTTATAATCATATTTTCAGTCGGCATCATTTCCAGAAACTGATGCTCATATTCTCTGAACTTATTTTCCCCTTCCGTTTCAAAAATTTCCCGAATTGTTTTATTTAGCTTTTCTTCGATCACATGGTCTGTGTCAATAACCGGAAGCGACAATTTTTCTGATAGTAACTTCCCGATTGTCGTCTTTCCAGACCCCATAAATCCTGTTAAAAATACCGATTTCATCTATCCATCCACCCATCTCATAATTTCATTTGTCTCTATGTTAACAGTTGCGTTAAAGAGTTGCTTCCTTTGCTTATTTGTTGTACAGGTTCCTTGAATCAGTATAAGGTTATTTGCCATTGGTTCTATCGAATACTGAACAGAACCTATTGGATACTCCAACATTCCAAATAATTTATCTTTTAGCGTGTCACTGTGGGCTATATCATTTATGTCCTGAATTCCGGTTTGCAGAAGACTTTTCAACTTTTCCAATTCCTCTTCTTCGATGTATAGACGCTGCTCGATTTTGTAGATTTCTATTTCTGAAAGTAAAAAAAGTGAAAAAAGAAAACAAAATATTAGCGTTAGCGGCAGGATAAAGCCTTTTTGGTTAAAAGTTACATACATTTAGCCACCCCTATAGTATAGTGCATAAAATGTGCCTTGGCGCATTTGCGCCCAGATTTTTTAGGCCCGCAGGACGTGGGTCACAAAGACGTTGCCACAGGATGTGGCGTTCTTAGTCTTTGATCTGCTCGAAAAACTACCTTTAAAAAATCTGAGGCATCCGCCGGAGGCTTTAACTTTATTCAGTAGGGGTTGTTCCCCACTGAATAAAGTTAAATATGATTGGCGCCATTGATACTCTTTTTTCTGCGACCTTTTTCGCAACCTCTACTGAAACGACAACACCATTCGAAACGATTTCATATTGAACGTTATCAACATTTTGTAAAAGTATTTCATTACCTGCTTCATTTACTTGTCTGCGAATATTCGTATTGTATTTTTGATAACGAATACGATTGCCATTTTCCATTCTTAAATAAAGAGACCCATCTGAAATAGATAATTCCTTCGCTTGCACAATATCCTTTCGAATATGCTCAAAAAATAAATCCACTTTGTATGATGTAGTCGAAATCTCAGTTTTCATAACTTTAAGCGCAAACGGAAAGAAAGACACTAATAATAAAAATACAGCAAAAGCAAAAAGCATATTTATCATCGTAAATCCATCTTGCTTGGCCGCAATATTATTTTTTGGCATAGCTACATATTTTTCCTTTCTTATTCCAAGGTACTTCCCAATGGACGCAGAGCTTTACTAAAGAAGCCTCTCCAGCAAAAGTTAGTAAATAGTGCCTTCTTTCCGTTACAATTTCTTTTGTCGCAGCCCCATATTCATTATCATATAAATAGTTCTCCGTCTCGTTATGCAATAAAATCAATGCCTCTCTTTTATAATCAAGAATGCTTCGTTCTTCATAGATTTTTATCATGATCGGTAGCATTTGCAACATCACCACTAGAAAAATTGAAAATGCCCCAAGCACCTCCAAAATGGAAAAGCCGTTACAATTTCTCAACATACGTTTGTCCCTTCCCAAATAAAAACACAAATTTGTAAGCCGCATTATGGTAATATACATGCATTACCCCAGCCTTTTCAATATTCCCATCTCGCCGTAAGGTAACCGTTGTTTGCAACGTTTTCAGTTCAATATTTATATTGTTAGAATACGTCCTATCTATAAGGCTTTTTTGGTTATAACCACTTGGGGAAATTACATATCGATGTTTGTCAGGATAAAACCTTATAAAGGCGTCTTTATAATTCCCCATTGCATACATTTGCGAATAAGCGATATCTAGTTGAAGCTGTTTAAAGAAATATTTAATTTCCAGCTGATGTAAGAAAGGCTTAAATGACATAGACGTAATCGTAATTACCGTTAAAAATATCGTTAATACAATTAGAACTTCAGCTAAAGTAAAGCCCGCTTGTTTATTTGCCCTATTTTGCTTCATCGTTCATTACCACTTCCCATTACTACGTTCCTGCCGGTGCAGTAACGGAACCGTCTGCAGCCAATTGAACATCGCCGCCACTAGGGCATGTGTAGGTTTTTATATACCCTTCTTCTTTTAGCGTTTTTAAATCAGGTAGAGCTGTTCCTTTCTCAATTTCATAAGCTTGCACCTGGGCCCCTACTAACTGGACAAGGGCCTCACAGCCTTTCTTTTTAACGGATGAATTATTTTTCGTTACATTTGGAATTGTGATAAGTAACAATATGGAAATAATCATAAGAACAATCATCATTTCAATAAGCGTAAAGCCTTTTTCGTTTTTCATTTGAACTTCCTCCCCTGTAGGATGTTAAATTGTTTGAATCATTCCATAAATCGGTAGCATGATAGCCATGTACAATAAAACAACAAATAGGCCGATCAATATCATGATTGTGGGCTGTAGTATTCGGAGCCAAAATGTAAATGTTTCTTCGAATTCATCGATAATCATATTGCTATACTCAATAAGTTCACTAGACAAGATTCCATTTGCCTGACCATGGAGGATAACCGTAGCTAATTCTTTGTCATAATAGGTTGTATTTTTAAGTATGGCTGCCAATTGGTCCCCTTCGAGTAAACATGCTCTTAACCTTTTTGCTTCCTCTTGAAAAAACAAAAATGGCTTTTGAAGCTCAAACACCGTTAACGCTTCATTAATAGACATTCCATTATCCAATAGATTTCCTAGGTGAAATGAAAAAAAGTAAGTATTATATTTCTTAACGACATATTTAACGAATGGAACTCTGCAGAGAAAGATATATTGGTCAATAATTGTTCTTTTCCTGTAGATAAAAAAATAGGTTAGGATTACTGTTAAGCAAATTGTGAGAAGTATCAATCCGATGACTGGGAAAGAAGATTTTATATAGAGGATGAATGAAATAATAGTAGATTGTGGAAGATTCATCGATTGATATAGTTGAACGAATTGTGGAATCAAAACCTTTTGCATAGCGACTATAAGCATGACTAGTATCAAAAATAAAAATAATGGATAGCGGATTACCTTTAGCGTATTTTTCTTATAAACCTCTTTCATTTCGAGAATTTTACCAGCATTTAGTAGTCCTTTTGCAAGATCCCCATACTTTTCAGCAAAGTAAATTATACTTAAACCATCATTGGAAAACTGAAGTGCATGAAAGGAATTGAAAAAAGGGCTGCCTTCTTTTAGTTTTAATAAGATCAACTCGAGGTCCTTCTTTTTTTCATCATTCACATACAGCATTAAAAACTCAATAGCTGTTGCAAGGGAATATCCCCTGCTTAGCAAATGACCTAAGCGGCAAAATAATTTTGCTTGATCTTTTACCTTCCATCTTTTTTTTGTTTTCATAACTTAACTCCATGACAATCAAAAGGAAGGTATCCTAATGCCATTCCTTTTTTTATTAAATCATTTAGCGTTTTATAGTGGTAATTGCCCGTCTCTCCCTTAGCTTCTTTTATAACCTCCTTTAAATTTTCACCATGCAAAATTTCATAAACACATAACCGATTAACCTTCCGTTGTTTTAGACAGTGGATTGAGCAAGGTCCATTACAGTAGGGGCACTTTAAATTAACAAGTCTTTGTGAGGTAACACAAATTAAGGTCTGCTCAATATCTTGAATAGAAACGCCCAAATCAACCAATCGGTTAATGGCACTTTTTGTATTCTTGGTATGGAGTGTTGTTAGTACTAAATGTCCAGTCAAACTTGCCCGTACAGCAGCTTTTGCAGTTTCCTCGTCGCGGATCTCACCAACCATAATGATGTCTGGATCATGTCTTAATATCGCCTTCAAACCAGTAGCATACGTAATTCCCGCCTTTTCATTCACTTGAACCTGAAGGCAGCCGGTATCTATTCTTTTTTCGATTGGGTCCTCTAGAGTGATGATGTTGCAGTCTAATGTTTGTTGAACAGCATGAATGAGAGAATATAAAGTCGTAGTTTTGCCTGAGCCGGTTGGCCCCGTTAAGATTATTAATCCTGTCGTACGCAATGCCAATGAGAATAGTATTTTGGTTGCATGTGGAAAAAGTGAGAGCTCCGTTAAGTGAGAGTCAATATTCTGAGGTAATATTCTTATTACCAAGCTTTCTTGTTGAAGTGTTGGGAGCGTAGATAATCGGAGACTGATTGTTCTTTCGTCAACCATTATTTGGATCGAGCCATTTTGCGGTCGCCTTTTCTCTCCAATGTCCATACCTGCGAGAAATTTAAAATGAGATACTAACTTTTCAAATATCGGAATTGGTATTTTCTCTTTCAAAACAAGTCTGTGTTGAATCCTAAATTGAATGATCGCATCGTGTTGGTGCGGCATTGCATGGATATCTGAAGCATGTAAGAGCAGCGCTTCCTTTAGCAAGGCTTCTCCTCTTTCCTCTATAAAGCCCAAACATGAACACCCTCTTTCTATTTTTCATATTTATTACTATTCGCCATAAGAAGACAAAATCCTTCTTATTCCTTTTATTTTTTTGTCATCACTACATTTTCTACAATTGTACAGTATTCGCAGTACCTTCGTTCAATACATGTATAACTTAATTGTGAATATTTTCAAACAAATACCGTTTACCTGCTAGAAACAATTCCAATGTCCATCGAACTATACTATAATGACAGTATTATTAATAGTAATTATGCATAGGGGTGAAAAAGTTGGAACAGACATTAAAAATAACGAGTGTACTCTCAGATCCAACACGTTTCTCAATTTATCAATATATAACTAAACACCATAATGAGGTAACGGTTCAGGAAATTGCTGATTCCTTTAATATTCATCCAAACGTAGCAAGACTACATCTTTCCAAGCTCGAAGATGTTAATATGTTAATTTCCGAAACGAAAAAGACGGGCAAAGGCGGAAGACCAAGCCGCCTCTACCGGTTATCTGATGATGTGGTTCAACTTACTTTTCCATTCAGGGATTATCAACTGCTATCTGAAATAGCAATTAGTACCTTATTATCCCTAGGGGATATTGGTAAACAAGCACTGCTTGAAACAGGAGAGCGCTACGGAAAAGAAATTATTCAAAAGGAATGTAAACGGACTGGAATTGATTTAACCTTTAATGACAAGCTCCATTTGCTTAAAGATGCAGCTTCGTTGCTTGGATTTTACCCAGAGTTTGATACAAATCCAGAGCAAACAAAGGTTTACTTTAAAATTTTCAATTGTCCATTTAAAGAAGTTGCCGCCCAAGATATTGGGAACATTTGTAAGATGCACTTTGCCTTTCTTGAAGGAATGTTTACAAGCTTATTTAATAATGCCAAACTGGTTCAAGAAGATAATATGTTCAAAGGTTGTGAATCCTGCAATTATTTAGCGCTTATTCAGGATGCCTCAGATTTTCAAAGGTAGTTTTTCGAGCTAAGATCAAAGACCAAGAACGCCACGTCCTGTGGTCACGTCTTTGTGACCCACATCCTGTGGGCCTAAAAACTCTGAGTGCAAATACGCCGAGGTATATTTGATTTGTATCACGTTTATACTAAATTTGAGATTTCAGTCATTTACACCACACAGTTTGTCCATTATAATAAGTAGAGTAATTATTATCTATGTTTAGCTATGGTGAAGTTTTTTGTAAAGGAGGAGTAGTACATAATGGGTAATATGTATAAAGTTATGGCATTTTGGACTGCAATTTTCAGTATCATGTTCTACCTAGGACACATGCATACAACTTCCCTTTTATTTTTAGGGATTACTGTATTGTTCTTAGCAATAGGATTTTTACAGTTATCTGAGCGTATGGGTGTCTACATATTTGCAGCTTTTTTAACAGTTTTCTTTATTGGCTTCACATACTGGACAACATTTATGATGCCGCTCGGTGGCGGTCTTTAAAAAATAAAAAAACGATGCATACTGCATCGTTTTTTTATTTACTGGAAATCATATTGTAACACATCATCAATCGTTATATTAGGCACTTCTTTTTTCTGGATTACCACAGTAAAACTTGCACTGATCCCATCATCTAGTAGAAGATTCCGTATGGCTCTATTTTGCTTGCTTACATCCGAAAAAGGGTTCGGATCGTAGTGCTCTTGCAGATACTCTAATATTCCTCCCCTTAATAGGAATTGGTATTGTTTTAACATCGCCAATAATGTTAAGTCAACTTGCTTCCCTTTTTCAATTAAAGTATCTAAATGAATATGGGTTGTTAAATCCATATCCCCAGGGTGGAGCAACGGATCACGAATCATTTGATGTTTATAGAACCCTCTTAGACTTCCTTCCCGATGAATTGGTTCCATCCATTCCTCTTTCGTATAACCGTAATCAATCGTGAACATGACCCCTTTTTCAAACCAATCACTCGATTCGTCAAGCCATTTATTCATCGCTATCGGAATTTCCATTCTTTGACCGTCCCGTAGGGTAATATCGTTTTCGCTAAGCCACTTTAAAAGTTCTTCCCGTTCACAAGGAATTAATACCTCTCTTAGAGCATTATCTTCAACAGTCACTCTGACCTCATAAATTTCATTTCCGTTTCTTTGCAACACATCAACTGGAAAAGCATCAAAAAGCTCATTGGAAAGAACAAAGCCTGTATATTTACCAATCTTACCGAACATCTCTTCAATTGATTCATATTGACATACTTTCTCGATTTTTTGAATTGTTGATAATTGTTCCTTTCGATGATACGGACTCATTTCAATGATATGATAGCGTAACTCAGCAAAAGTAACGGGATCGATTTTCTCCCATTCATTAAGAATAAAGCTAGCAAGTCGACCAGTTCCAGCGCCAATTTCGCATATTGTTGGCGGTAAAACATCCTTTTGCACAAGCTGAATAAAAATTCTCGCTAGCACCTTCCCAAATACGCTATGAACATTGCTGTTTGTGTAGAAGTCCCCTTCTTTTCCAATCTTTTTTCTGTCCTTCATATAATAGCCATCATCTTGGTCATATAAGGCTAAACTGATAAAGTCCGAATAGGAAAGGCTGCCTTTTTCCGAATCACTAATAATCTTTATAATTTTATTAATCAAACATTTCGCCACCCCTTATCAAATACTGAATAAAGTTAAAAACCGTTTAAGAAAGGATTTTCATTCATTTCATTCACGATCGTAGTTGTTGGTCCATGCCCAGGCGCCACTATCGTTTCTTCAGGAAGCACTAATAGCTTGTCATGAATGCTTTGGATCAATTGTCGATGCGAACCACCCGGTAAATCCGTTCTTCCTATACTTCTAGCAAAAAGGGCATCACCTGAAAACGTGATCGCTTGTTCTTGTAAATAATAAGACACGCTACCAGGAGAATGGCCCGGTGTTTCATAGACCTCAAAACTAAATGGACCGATTGTCAGCTTTCCTTCTTCCTTTAGCAGTTCGTCCGCTTCCTTTACTGTAATCTCTTCTTCAAATTTAAAATACTTCGAGCCATTTAAGACTGGATTCATCAACCAATCTTGTTCATTCACATGCAGATAAACAGGGCATTTCCATTTTCCCCTAACCTCATCAACCGCACCAATATGGTCAAAATGAGCATGTGTTAATAGAATTGCTAACGGGATAAGTCCCTTTTTCTCTAAATTTCTAACTAATCTTTTCCCTTCACTACCAGGGTCGATAATGATACATTCCTTATTTTCGTTCTCAATTATGTACGCGTTTGTTTGAAGTGGACCAAGAGGAAACTGCCTCCATTTTAATTCCATAAACGAACCCCCATTTTCACATTTTCTTAATTTTACACGAAGACTAGCTTTATTATCTATAAAATGCTATGATCAATCATAATCTTGACACATACAGATGGATTTTTGTCCTCGACAAAACTACAAAAAAAGATTAAAATATACAAGAGATGCACTTTTAGTATACATAGTTTCTAGTTTTTATTCAAAAAAATGGGTATATTAATGACAGAACTTTATTGTAAGGGGGTAGAACAGTGGGCTTAGTTATTATCTTCGCATTAGTAGCATTATTATGTCTAGCAGGTACATTTCGCTCTTTGAAACAAAAAGCAATGCTTGCGGTTTTCTTTGCAGGAGCTTCAACGCTAGTTTTTGGGTGGTTTGCTGTAGCGACTTTCATCGCTATTCTTGAAGGACACGGTGTCCCAACTGCTCATTAATTTTAGTGAGTCAAACAAATATTGTTCGAATAAAAAACATCAACAACTGCTTCTTTGCAATTGTTGATGTTTTTTATTCTTATTAATTTGAAATTAAGTTCGTCAGTTGCTGGGTTGAAATATTAATAACCTGTTCAAGCTGTTGACCGATTAAGCACAACTTTCCATCCGGTGATAACATAATCGGATAGTTGTTTGGGATGGTTATCAGCACTTCCTCTTTTTGATCGCCGAGCGATAACGCTGTAAGCTCGTATCCCTCGTTATATTCTGAAATATCCCCAGCCCGCTTCGGCTTCATATAATAAAATATTTCCTTATCTTCATCAAAATCAAAGCTTGGGATCCACCACGCTTCTGAAAAAGTATTTAATATGGGAATATACGTCTTCGTTAACCTCTTTCGCGTTTTTGATTCATAAAAAGTATATAAGGATTTATTTAAATCCTTGTCATCCAGAGTGACGGTTATCACTACATCTTTTTGAGTAAAAAGCATAATACAGTTTTTAAGCCATTCCTCTTCCTTCGATGTCCTTAAATTAAATAGAACGAGCGGCGCATCAAGGCTAGGTTCATTTTGCTCCCAATTTAAAAAACCTAGTTCATCCCTACTTGTCCACTGGACAAACGGATTATTGACAGGAATTTCGGTTACGTCCTTCGTACGTACATTAATCTTCAAAAGTTGAAAGTCCATATAGGACAAAAATTCAGTAATTACTAATTCATTAGGTTCATATGGATTCCACATAAATTGAAGGTCCTCAATCTTGTTATCCCAGGAAAAAACTTCTTTTCCTATTTTATCAAGAATCCTAATATGACTATCTCCACTTTGTTCTAATGTTTGAACGGCGAATAAAGAATGGTCAGAATTTGCTTGAATTTTAGTAATAAATTCATTGGTTTGATAAAATAAGTTCCGTTTTCCCGATAATAAATTATGTAAAAAAAGAGAAGACATCTTTTTTTCACCAACAGAATAGATGACCGTATCTTCGTCATACCATTCGTTTATAGAATAAAAGTCTTGATTTTCAGTCATAGTTATGGGCTGAATCGAACTCTTTGAAAAAAACTGTTTTGAAATTACACTTTTTTCTTCGCCATTTCTTTCTATGTAAGATGCATCATTTACCACTCTATTCGGAGTACTACACCCATATAAGAAAAAACAAATGATGACTATGAATATATTCCTCATTTCTTCACCCCGAGAATGGTTTGCATCAGATGGGGGATCGTCCATCTGATGACTTTAATTACTACTTTGCTACATATATAATCCAGCTAAAAAGATCCCAATACTTTCATCATATATATTTTTAAATTGTGTAATAGGTAATGGATTTTCTCCTTCTCCAAGCTCAACTGTGAAACCTGGCTTTTTCCATTCATAGATAAACCAATCTTTAAAGCCTGAATAACTATCCAATGTTTGCACCGGTCTATAACCACTATTCTTCACAAATTCATTAACAATTATTTTTGAATAAGGCGGTTCCCGATCGTCAAACCCCCAATATATTTCCTTGCATTGTGTATGAAAGGCAATCACTCTATCAAAATTACTGTTCATTGTCAATGTTGCCATTGCCATCGTTTCGGGTTCCGATAACGGCCTATAACCCGGAAAATCTCTTGGCCCCGGTTGCTGTGGTTTTCGCGGCTGTTCGAGCTCCCATTTTGCCGGAAACTGTTTATTTAAATCAACACCATTCATGTTAGCCTTCCAATTTGAAAAATCTGGACTCCCTTCGTTTAAAGCAATTACATACTCAAGGGATTTATCATCATTTGCTAGACCGTTCAACACTAATTCCACACCGTCGGGATTGACCATCGGTACAAGTGACAATGTTGCATTATGGTATAAAGGTTCAGTTTTTAGACCCGCTAGGCTTGTTTGATTCGTAATCGATAGTAAATAATTATTCAAAAATGCCATTAACACCGCAGTGGTGATCCATTCATTTGCGTGAAAGGACCCATTCATATGAACCTGCTTTGGACCGTTCCCGACAATAACCTCAAGGATTTCTCTATTTTGAACGGAATGTCCAATCGTATTTGTTTTCATAAAAGGATAAATTTCCTCTAGCCGCTTTATATCTTCACTCATCGTTAGGTAAGTGTATTTTTGCTCACCGTTAACGATCGGCTCTGTGACACGAACTGGAATATTAATTTTACTATATTCAGTAAGGTTTGTAAGATCACCATGATTAACCAAGTGAAGGGCTTCAGTATTAATGTTTAACTTGGTTGCCAAACTATCGAAGGAATCATTTTGGGCTAGATCATATTCTTTAACAAAATATCCCGGAATATTTATCACTTTATCATCTAGTGTATCATTAACATGTAAATGGATGTTGGAATCACTAATTAACGAAAGTGGCACTTTAAAGAGCTGGCTATAGTACCAAAGTGAATGTTCCGCACGACCTTTTATTTTCATCACTACCTCCTCCTCTCTATTTAGAGTATGAGAAGGCGGGGAAAATGTACATCGCGGAATTGAAGTTACAATTTGTTTTTCACGAGCCATGCAGCACCAATGACACCTGCATCATTTCCAAGGGTCGCAATTGCCAAATCTGCTCCCATCTGAACCCTTGGTAGTGCAAATTGATTAAAATATTTCCTAATTGAGTCCAATAGGAGGGAACCCGCTCTTGACACTCCACCACCAATGACAATCCTGCTTGGATTAATCGTATTGGCAATATTGGCAACGGTGAGCCCTAAGTAATAACTGGTTGTGTCGATAATTTTTAAGGCGTATGGATCTTTTTCAATGGCTGCCTGTACAATTATTTTAGCAGTTAGTTGACCAGTCTGTTTATATGCAGTAGTTACCAGACTTTCCGGATAACTATTGATTTCGGTGATAGCCTGTCGCACCATTCCTGTTCCTGATGATATTGTCTCCAAACATCCGCGTTTACCGCAGTTACATAAGATTCCATTCTCCGGATTCACTGTAATATGCCCTATTTCACCAGCCATTCCGTTTGTACCATGAACTATTTCGCCATTAATAATAATGCCGCCGCCGATACCTGTTCCGATTGTAATACAAAGCAGATTTTTTGAATCTATTCCAGCTCCCTTCCACATTTCGCCAATAGCAGCAACATTGGCATCATTATCTATTACAACAGGGAGCATTAACCTTCGTTCCAACTCGGATATGATATCAATATCTTTCCAACCTAAATTAATGGCTTCATAAATAAAGCCCGTTTCCATATTCATAAAAGCTGGGGCACCAATACCGATCCCTTTTACATCTGCAGTTGTTTTATTATTTTCATAGAGTTTTTGTAAAATTGAGCTTGCAATATCAGGGATGATATTTTTGCCGCCATTTGAAACATCTGTTGGAATGGACCAACGATACAAAATGTTCCCATCATCGGAAAGAAACGCAAATTTGGTATTGGTTCCTCCTAAATCTACCCCAACAATCCATTTCCCCATTTTACTCATCCTTTACTGATACTTGTTTTAGTCTTTTCGATTTCTCCCTTTCAATTTCCTGACGAAGTAAAAGCAAAGCCATTTGAAACTCTTTTGTATCAATAAATTGCGACTTGTATAATTCCCGTACTTCATCTTCCATTAATTCTAAGTCTGCAATTCGATCGCCAACATAAATAAAGACACCGAAACGCTTTAATAACTGTTGAATATCATAAATCGTCCTCACAATAATGCATCTCCTAATTCTATGTACTGCATTAAGTATATTAAAAAAAGAAGTGTTTAGCCACCTGAAAACACAAAAGAAGCTGCCTCAAAATGAGACAGCCCCTTAACGGTCCGGGTCTTGGGGGTGCAGGATTGGTGGTCTCTGTTTTTTTAATGGAATTGGTGATCGAATTAATACATCTTTAAACGCATGCAGTGAGAAAGGGATAAATGGCCAAAAATATGGAGTTTGAAATGATTTCATCCTTACCATCATGATAATCCAAACAGCAATAGCGATAACAAAACCGATAACACCAAACCAGCCAGCCATTAGCAAAAATACAATCCGTACTAATCGATTAGCTAAACTCATTTCATAGCTAGGTGTTGCAAATGTTCCAATTGCTGCAATAGAAATATAGAGCACCGTTTCATTAGTAAACAAACCAACATCTACAGCAACCTGACCGATCATTAATGCGGCCACTAAACCAAGTGCTGTTGCAAGTGATGTTGGTGTATGAACAGCCGCCATTCGCAAAACATCAATTCCAAGCTCAGCCAGAAAAATTTGAACGAGTAACGGGATATCTCCCGGTTCTTTTACCCCAATAAAACTTAATTTATCCGGGAGGTATTCAGGATGAACAGCAAATAAATACCATAATGGCAGTAAAAACAATGAAGACCATATTGCCAAGAAACGAATTAACCGTAAATAAGCACCAACAACTGGTTTTTGTCTATATTCCTCTGCATGCTGAAGATGATGCCAAAAAGTAGTTGGTGCGATCATGACGCTTGGAGAACCATCAATAATAATAATGACATGGCCCTCAAAAATATGGGAAGCAGCCGTGTCAGGTCGCTCTGTGTAGCGAACAATGGGATATGGATTCCAATGTCTCCCACCAATAAATTCTTCAATCGTCTTTTCTGCCATCGGCAACCCATCTGTATCTATGTTTGATATGGAATCTTTAATCTCTTTAACTAAATCTGGATCCGCAATGTCTTCTAGGTAGCATATACAAACATCGGTTTTTGATCGTCTACCTACCTGCATATATTCCATTCTCAACGACCGATCACGAACTCTTCTCCTAGTTAAGGTCATATTAGAGAAAATCGTTTCAACAAAACCGTCCCGTGAACCGCGCACAACCCGTTCTGTATCAGGCTCTTCGGGCCCCCGGACTGGATAAGTTCTAGCATCGATGATGATCGCTTCATCAATACCATCTACAACGAGCGCTGTAGGTCCCGCTAATACAGTGTCGACAACAACATCCAAATCTTTGTTTTTATCTACTTCTACATAGGGAATATACGTTTTTAATAGTTTATGTAATGGCTCTGGCTCAAGGTCTTCTGGCTTTAGTTTAGCAAGGAATTTTTGCAATAAATGCAAAAGGTCATCCTTTGCAAAACCATCAATTAGAAACATTGCCATCTTTCTTCCAGCATATTCGAGATCAATATGAATCACATCGAAGCTTTTTTCGACCCCTAATTGTTCTCTTAAATATTCTATATTGGGTTCAATTTTTGACTGGACGCGATGCTTTACTTCTTTATCCTTTGACACTGGATGTCCTCCTCACACTGGCAATCTTCTAGACTCCATCATTAACCAAATAGTGAGGAAACATACCTATATCAAATACGCTTTGGCGTATTTGTGCCCAGATTTTTTTGAGCTTGCTCAAAAAACTACCTCTGAAAATCTGAGGCATCCGCCGGAGGCTTTAACTTTATTCAGCAGGGGTCTAATGATATCCCACTGAATTAATATACTAATTCGTAATTATCTCACCACTTATGGAAGTGGGAGACTTCTGCTGAATGAAGTTGAATTTTTCAATTTCTGTTACCAAAGACTTATAATCACCTTCATATGGCCTTATTTCCAAGGCCTTGTTGATTGCGACTTTCGCTTTTTCATAATCTCCCTTGTCTAAATAGAGTAAAGCAAGATTATAATAAGCTTCATGAAAATCACTTTTTTCTTCGACAACTGTCTCTAATAAAGTGATCGCTTTTTCATTCTGTCCCAGTTTGATCTCAGTGTAGGACAGCAAAAATAGAATTTCCGGCGGTACTTCACCATTGGTTTGGACAACTTCAGATAATAATTGATTTGCTTTTTCATAGTCCCCATCTTCTATAAGCTGTTGCGATAATTGACCAACAACCAATGGATCCTCTTTTTGATCGCTATAATAAAATCCATAAACTAAGGCAGCCCCCATGATTACCGAAAAAAGTAAGAATGCTATCGCTTGGCGAAGCGAATTTTTATGATTTGGCAAATGAACGATGGCTGATGCCAAAAATCCACCAATCAAACCACCAATATGGGCACTGTTATCGACCATTGGAACAAGGAAGCCAAACGCAAGGTTTATGCCCAACACTACAATAACATTCCATCCCATCGATCGCAGAAACAGGGAAGGATGGGCAACCCCAAAATATAATAATGCACCGAAACAGCCAAATATGGCACCGGATGCACCTGCTGAAACCTGTGTTGTAAAGACAAAGCTTGCAACACCACCGGTAATGCCTGCTGCAAAATAAATAGTTAGAAAGCGCCACGACCCATAAATTCTTTCAACAGAAATTCCTAAATAATATAACGCAAGCGAATTCATTGCCAAGTGAAGGAAACCTATATGTAAAAACATTGGAGTGATAAAACGCCACCAATCCCCTTCTAAAATAGCAGGATTGTATTTTGCACCAAATTTAATTAAAGTAGAAAGATCTGTACTACCTGAGCCAACTAATTCAAGAAGCAAAAACATAATTAAGTTAATAGCCACTAAAATATAGGTGAAAAAAGGTTTTTTGGCGAATAACAGATCGTTCTCCGCTTTCTTTCTATCTTTTTCTGTTTGTCGTAATCTGTTAATCAAAATGGGCGGGTCTTCCATATCTGAAAACCAGCTTTTAACATCTGGAGAAGGCAGATTCAAAAGTTTAAAAAGCCTTTCGATTTCTTGTTCCTGATTTGCCTGCTCTATTAAAACAATTTCAACATTATTTCGGTTATCTACTTGATACTCCCAGTCATCAACCGGTGAATAGGTCGAAACAAAAATATTATAAAAATCGACCTTTTTGCTATAGGTTTGTTGTTTATACAAATCGATCGCTTTTGTTACATTTGCCATATCCCGCACTAAATAATTTCCCCAGTTAATGTCATCCCGGACCAGTCGAAGAATGTTCTTTTCCCGCCACTCGATCCGTTGCAGCCAAACTTCTCCATGATCGTAGAGATTTATAATACGAAAACGGTGCTTTGTGACAAGTTCATAAACCAAACGCCAATATAAATAATCTTGACTGTTAATAGTAGGCAATCCCCCACCTTCTTTCTATTCATTCAATTAAATGTACTCTAAGTATAGTATAAAAACGGGATACGAAAAAATAATTCGTACCCCATTTATCTCACATTTTATATTTACCTTTTCGTAATGATCCTTCCAATTTCTTCATATGACATGGAACTATTAAGTTCGTATGTTCCAACCTGAATGGACCTAGTCCAATCTTTCTTTGTTAAAAATTGTTCGAATTTCTTACCGCTATCTACGATTCCAGCGTTCTCCAACAAATTTGCAATTGGGATACTGCCCATGCCGCTTTTCACTGTCAAAGTAAAGGTTTTCTTTTCTATTTCTTGCGATTGCGGCTTAGCCACGGGCTCCTTGGGTTGAGGCGATTTTTGAGCTTGATTTTTTATTGCTTCGTATTCTTTATTTTTAGCTACCAATTCGTCATAGGTTTGCTCTGGAATGTAAATATACCCGCTATTATTCATGTATGCTTGTACTTTTTCGTCTGTTAACGTGTCGTTCTCTACTATTTTTTGTTCCTGTTTATTCAATGGTTGAAAATAATAGACTGCTGTAAGAATCGAAGTAGCGATAATCATTCCTGAAGCAAAGCTTCTTAAAGAATTATTTGCCATTCGTTTCATACCTTTCGCTTAAGGGGACTGTATAGCTTTCATTTCCTAATAATTCTTCCTCTAGCACTTTCATTTTTTTCTTTAATTGATAGTTTTCCTGCATGACAATCATTGTTAAATTCTCAACTTGATTTTCGAGCTCTTTATATTTGTCCTTTTTGAAAAAAGACAGGACTAATAAAACAATTGAAAAAGAGAAAAGCCCAATGATGGCCGACTCTAAAGATATCATTAACTGGTCACTCCAATTCAAGATTGCTTCTACACACTTACTACATTATAGCTTTTTTTGTTGTAATTTGCTAAATAAACAATAAAAAAATTAAACGCTATTGTCGAAACCCCCAAAATTAAAATTTTTCTTTATTTTTTTATATTGTTATATCAACCGTTCGAAGTTTTCGACAAAATCACCTCGTTGTAGTCGCTGTCACAACGGTGATATCATTACAGTAATAATAAAAAAATAGATTATGAATTGTATGAGGAAGCGATTTCAAAGATTTAGCAACGACTTTTTAAAATAAAAACAAACTTAAGGGTGTTATATATGATAAAAACGAACTTTATGAATAGGAATAATGTAGGGATATGGAGTAAAGCGAATGGGATCGAGTGGGGAACCGAGTTGGTTTGGAACGTTAACTCCGAAACAAATCAATATCAAAACCCGTTTTATGCATATGCTTTAAGTAATAAGCATTCATTGCAAATAGAATTCGAGGATTTTATCCATCCAAACCGTAGCATTTTATTAAAGAAAGTAATTTTATCCAACGATTCGAAAGAAAAACAGGATTTAACGTTATTTTTCCATCAGGATTACGAACATCGGAACGGAACTGCTTTTTTTAGCTTAAGCAACCGGACTCTTTATCATGAACATGATGGAAGTTATATGCTGTTTAATGGTCTTGTTGATAATAAAGGCATTTCACAATATACAACATGGCAGAAAAATGATTTTCAAAATAAAGACATCGTTAATAGCGTCAACGGCAGTCTTTTTTATAATCCAATTTCATCAGGCAGAGTTAACAGTGCCTTTTCTTTAGAAACAACAGTGTTGCCCTATGAAATAAAACAAGGGTATTATTGGATTATCTTTGGAGAAAATTTAAATGAAATCAACAATCTAAATGATCTCGTTAAAAGCAATCCGGAATGGCTCATAAGGGAATTTATTGAAAATGGTTTTAGCGATGAAAGAATTGTCCCTTTAAGTAAATAAGGGTTGAATATTTTGTTTAAATTTGATATATTATTTGAGTCTGAGTAATCGTCATATGTAATGAAAGTTTGGAGGGATATACATGCGTGTTAACGTAACATTAGCTTGCACAGAAAGCGGACATCGTAACTATATTACAACAAAAAACAAGCGTAACAATACTGAGCGTATTGAGCTTAAAAAATATTGTCCATCTTGCAAAACTCACACAGTTCACCGTGAAACAAAATAAAACAGTAGGGATATTATTCCTACTGTTTTTTTTATACTATCCAGGGTTTAGGGGCGAAATATTATGGATAAAGAAAGAGTAAGGAAAGATGTCATCGCTAAGTTACAAGCCATTCCACAGGATGTTTTTAAAAAGTGGTCTTCAGATATAGCAACTAATCTATTCAATACAAATGATTGGAAACAGGCTAACACCATCGCCCTCACCATTTCACGAGGTACAGAGGTTGATACAAAATCAATCATTGAAATGGGTTGGAAAGAGGGGAAACGAATAGTCGTCCCAAAATGTGAACCAGCCACTAAAGAGATGACGTTTCGTGCATTGGAAAACTTTGATCAATTAGAGATTGTTTACTACGGTCTTTTGGAACCGAAGGAAAACGAAACGAAAGCTGTTTCACCGAGTGAAATTAAATTAATCGTAGTTCCTGGACTCATTTATAACCATAAAGGATATCGGGTAGGTTTTGGCGGAGGATACTATGACCGTTTTTTAAGTAAATACAACGGAAGAACAGCTGCTCTTGCCTTTCAAGAAGTTCAATTAGTTGAAGAGCTTCTGATTGAGGAACATGATATTCCAGTTAATATGATTGTTACCAATGAACAGGTTATTCTATGTCGATAATTTCCAATCATATTATTTTATTTATAATTGTTGTGATTGCAGCAATATCGGGTTATAAGGTAAGATCGCTGACATTATCGGGGACCTTTGCAACGATCATCGTTGGCCTAGCAATCTTGTTAGCGTTCGGTGCCAAAGGTTTATTTTTAATAGGTACTTTTTTCGTAACTTCTAGTTTTTGGAGCAAGTATAGAGCGGATAAGAAAAAATCCATGGAGGATAAAATAAAGAAAAGCGGTGCGCGGGATGCGGTTCAAGTTTTTGCTAACGGTGGAGCCTCCGCTTTATTCAGTATGCTGTATCTTCTTTTTCAAGAAAATTTCTTATTGTATATGTTTATTACTTCATTGGCCACAGCGAATTCAGATACATGGGCATCTGAAATTGGTTCAATCAGCAAAAGGAAACCTATCCACGTTTTATCATTAAACAGGGTTGACGCCGGTACATCGGGTGCGATGTCTTTGTTAGGAACATTTTCAGCATTATGTGGCGCATTTTTAATAGGGATCATTAGCGATTATTTATGGAATGAGGTAACATTTCAAGTAGGATTAGCTATTGGTATGGTTGGATTTATTGGAAACTTATTCGATACGATATTAGGAGCAACCGTTCAAGTTACATATACTTGTCCCAATTGTGGATTAATTACGGAAAAAACGAACCATTGTGGGCAAAGTACAATTTATAAAAGTGGGTATCGTTTTTTAAATAATGATACAGTAAACTTTTTATCCATTGTTTTAGGTTCACTACTTATTCTACTTTTTAGCACTATATGAAAATTTGTATTTTAGGGATTATAGTATAAGAAAAACATCGTAATTTGCCATCATGGGCAAATTACGTGTTTTTCTAAGATGTAATGGAGTGTTGATAATGACCGACTTTACAAGATATTCAAGACAAATGTTATTTTCGCCAATTGGTGAAGAAGGACAAAAAAAACTTACTAACAGTTCAGTTTTAATAGTCGGAATGGGGGCGCTTGGTACGGCTCTTGCCAATCATTTAGTTAGGGCTGGTATTGGTCATGTACGCTTTATTGACCGCGACTATGTGGAAAAAAGTAATCTTCAACGTCAAATGCTGTTTGATGAAGATGATGTTGCCAGTGCGCTCCCAAAAGCAATTGCAGCTAAAAAGAAGCTATCAAAGATAAACTCTGACATAAAAGTTGAAGCCATTGTAGGCGATGCTTCCTCTAAAAATATTGATGAATTAATCGACGGAATCGATATTGTCTTAGATGGTACAGACAATTTTCAAACAAGATTTTTATTAAATGACGCATGTTTTAAGTATCGGATTCCTTTTGTATATGGCGGAGCAGTAAGCTCAAGAGGAATGTCCGCGATCTTTGTACCAGATGAAACACCATGCTTACGCTGCTTTATCTCAGCTACTGATCAAGGTGGGCAAACTTGTGATACGATTGGCGTTATTTCACCCATCGTTGATATTGTCGCCTCCTTGCAAGTAGTTGAGGTAATAAAGTTCCTAGTGGGCGATGTGAAAAGTCGCAGAAAAAGTCTTTTAACACTCGATATTTGGAACAACTATCGTTACGATATGACATTTTCGACACCTAAAACAGACTGTCCAACATGTCAGAAGAAAGAATATCCTGCCTTAAATTTAGCCGAGAAGGACATCATAACGGTGTTGTGCGGTAGAGAGACCGTACAAATTCAGGCGGAGCAGGGATTTAATTTAGAGATTTGGGCAGACCGGCTTAAACCAATCGGAAACGTTCAGAAAACCCCCTTTTTATTAAAAGTAGAGCTACCGGAAGGAGAACGGCTTGTTTTATTTCCAGATGGACGCACGCTTGTTCAAGGCACAGAAGACCAGGTAAGGGCAAAAACATTATATTCAAGGTATATCGGCCTATAGGTTTTGGAATTCTAAATAGCAGGAGGGATGATATATGCAAAATTTCTTGTTGCGAATAATCATTTTAGGGATAGCATCATTTTTTGTTTATCGTTACCGCTCTAATTTAGCGAATACAATGATGAGGCAACCATGGATTAGAAAACTTGCCGTAAGATCTTTCATGAAAATTCCATTTGTTCGAGATCGAATGGGCGGTCAAATACTACAGTTCCAATAAAAGGGCAGCGCTAACAGCCAGTTAACGACTGTTAGCGCTGCCCCAAACTAATTATTTTTACAATTTTACTCTTTGTAAACGTAATGCGTTCAACACAACCGATACGGAACTAAAGGCCATTGCTGCACCAGCTACCCAAGGTGCAAGTAATCCTATTGCAGCAATTGGAATCCCAATCATGTTGTAGGCAAATGCCCAAAATAAATTTTGTTTAATATTACGCATTGTTTTACGACTCATTAAAATCGCATCAGCAATACTATTTAAGTCACCACGAATCAGTGTAATATCCGCCGCTTCCATCGCTACATCTGTACCTGTACCAATCGCCATGCCAATATCAGCTACGGCAAGTGCTGGGGCGTCATTTATACCATCGCCAACCATGCCCACCTTTTTCCCCTGTTGTTGTAATTTTTTCACTTCTTCTGCTTTACCTTCTGGGAGGACTTCCGCTATAACGGCGTCTACACCTACTTCTGTACCAATAGCCTGCGCTGTCCGCTCGTTATCGCCTGTCATCATAATGACTTTAATACCCATTGCTTGTAACCGTCCGATAGCTTCTCTTGATGTATCTTTGATTGTGTCCGCTACAGCAACCAGCCCTGCATATTGACCATTTACACCCGCTAGCATCGCTGTTTTACCATCGTTCTCCAATTTCTCCATTGCTGGGAGAACTGATGAGATATCAATGCCGTATTGCTGCATTAATTTTCGAGTGCCAATGACAACATCTTGCCCTGAAATTGTGGCTTGAACCCCATACCCTGGAATGGCCTCGAAAAATTGGATATCTCCCAGCTCAATGCCTCTCTCTTCAATACCTTGAACGATAGCTTGAGCTAATGGATGCTCGGATTGTTTTTCTGCTGCACCAATTAATGATAAAAGTTTCTCTTCGTCTTGCCCATTTTCTAGTAAAACATCTGTTAATACAGGCTTACCATGTGTAACCGTACCTGTTTTATCAACGACAACCGTATCAATACCTTGTGTTTGTTCTAGATGCTCGCCGCCTTTGAATAAAATACCATACTCTGCTGCACGACCTGAACCAGCCATGATTGAAGTTGGAGTCGCCAAACCTAGGGCACATGGACAAGCAATTACAAGCACGGCAATTAACACTTCAAGCGCTTGAGTGAAATTTCCAGAATCCACCCATAAGAACCATACTAAAGATGTAATGATCGCAATCCCAACAACGATGGGAACAAAAACTCCAGAAATTTTATCCGCCAATCGTTGGATCGGAGCCTTTGACCCTTGTGCATCCTCAACAACCTTAATGATTTGGGCTAACGCTGTATCACGGCCAACTTTTGTTGCTGTCATTTTGATAAAACCATTTTTATTAATCGTGGACCCGTAGAGTACGTCTCCCGCTTTTTTATCGACTGGTAAACTTTCACCTGTCAGCATCGATTCATCAACAGCCGAAGTTCCTTCGATTACCTCCCCATCAACCGGAATTTTTTCACCAGGTTTCACTAAGATGGTGTCTCCAATAACGACTTCTTCTAACGGTACTTCTTTTTCAACTCCGTCACGCTGAGCGATCGCTGTTTTAGCCTGAAGCCCCATTAATTTTTTGATTGCCTCAGACGAACGTCCTTTTGCTTTTGCTTCAAATAATTTACCTAACAAAATCAGCGTGATCAGGACCGCGCTCGTTTCAAAATATAAATGCGGCATGTGGTGTGCTCCCACTGTTACAATCGCTTGATACAGACTATAAAAATAGGCTGCTGAAGTACCCATGACAACGAGTACATCCATGTTTGCACTTCCATTACGAAGTGCCTTATAGGCACCTACATAAAACTGCTTCCCGATAATAAATTGTACTGGTGTTGCCAAAATCAATTGGATCCAAGGATTCATTAGAAAATCAGGCACATAAAGAAACGATGTAAAAGAAAAGTGACCAACCATCGTCCATAATAAAGGTAGTGATAAAATCGCTGAAATAATGAATTTACGTTTCTGTTCATTAATTGCTTTTTCACGATGATCTACTTGTTCTTTCTCGTCTTGTTTTTGGTGTGCACTGTACCCAAGCTTCTCAACCTTTGCGATAATATCAGCAATCGTTACTTCAGAGGGATTAAATTCAATAGTTGCTTTTTCAAGTGCTAAATTGACGTTTGCCAATGAAATACCTTCCATTTTATTTAAGCCTTTTTCAATTCGCGCCGCACAAGCCGCACAAGTCATTCCTGTTATCTCAAACTCTGCCTTTTGTTTGACAACACCATAACCGAGTGCTTCGATTTTGGTCGCAAAATCTACTTCACTCAGTTTTGAGGGGTCATATTTAATCGATGACTTTTCTAATGCTAAGTTAACAGTTGCCAGTTCAACGCCTTCCATTTTATTTAAGCCTTTTTCAATACGTGTTGCACAAGCTACACAAGTCATTCCTGTAATTTGAATACTTGCTTCCTTTACGTTTGAGCCCATGAAGTTCTCCTCCCTCATACCTATGCGGGGTATAATTTACTGAAAATAAGAGAGTGCTAACAACAGCACTCTTATACGACGTCATATCCTTGGTCTTCAATTGTTTCTTTAATGGTCTCAAGTGTTACTTGAGATTCATTAAATGTTATTTCAACTTGTTTCTCAGCTAATTTAACAGTTACTTGACTAACACCTTCTAATTGACCAACACTTCCTTCAACAGCTTTGACACAATGGCCACATGACATACCTTGAACGTTTAATGTTACATTTTGCATATATATACTCTCCTTTAAATGAATTTAATCAACTAGTTATTTCTTCATTAGCTTTTGTATTGTCACAACTAATTCATCTATTACCTCATGATCACCTTCTGAAAGGCGATCAACGACACAACCTTTTAAATGACCCTCCAATAGTATTTTCGCTACACTATTTAAGGCAGATTGTGTGGCAGAAAGTTGTGTAATAACATCATCACAATATACGTCTTTTTCGATCATTCCTTTAATGCCTCGAATCTGACCTTCAATCCGATTTAGTCGTGTAGTCAAATCTTTTTTAACACGTTCCGGATGATGGCTTTTCCGGCAAGACGCACCCTCTGTATGGCAAGCCTCTTCATTAATTGTGTCATCCATAAGCTCAAACCTCCTAACTTAGTTTTATATTACCATACCCCCGATTGGTATGTAAAGCGATAAATAAAAAGTAACCATCCATTTATCGTTTGGCTACTTTTAACGATACCATTGAATTTTTAGTTATTCAATTCATATCTAATCCCTTTTACGATATAAAACACACCTTCAGATATATTGGTTGCATAGTCGCCAATGCGCTCGATATATCTAGCGATGAATGATAATTGGGTAATTTGCATAAAGTCCTGTTTTGTTTCGTCTGATAATTGTAAGAACGTTTTGATTGTTTCACCGTATAATTTATCGATTTCGTCATCCATATCAGCAATCTTTTTGGCGAGTACAACATCCTCTTCGATGAATGCTTTAAATGACAGAGACAGCATTTCTTTTGCTATTCTGGCCATTTTTTGCAATGAGTCAACGGGTACTTTATGCTCCGTCGCACCGATTCTAATGACTGATTTGGCAATGTTTACGGCATAATCTGCGACCCTTTCTAAATCTGAGGCAATCTTAATCGCAACGATAATTCTTCGTAAATCAACAGCAACCGGTGCTTCCCTCGCAATTAATAAAATAGCTAAGTCATTAATTTCCTCTTCAATATGATCAATGTAAGAATCTTCATCAATAACTCCAATGGCACTTTCTATATCCTTATTTTCCATAGCAGTTATTGACTTTACAAATGCATTTTCAGCAAGCCCACCAAGCTCAAGCACTTTTTCATTTAGTTGCTTTAATTTCAAATCGAAATTTTCTCTTAATGACATAGATTTCCCTCTCTTCTGTTTTACTTTTTGCCTTAGCCAAAACGACCCGTAATGTAATCCTCTGTCCTTTTATCCTTTGGTTTGGAGAAAATCTGATCTGTTGGTTCATATTCAATGACTTCCCCGCTAAGGAAAAATGCAGTCCGATCGGAAATACGGGCAGCCTGTTGCATATTATGAGTAACAATAACAATGCTATAATTTTGTTTTAATTCCTGACATAACTCTTCTACTTTTAAAGTCGAAATCGGGTCCAAAGCTGATGTTGGTTCATCCATTAAAATAACATCTGGTTCAATTGCCAAGCATCTCGCAATACAAATCCGCTGCTGCTGTCCGCCCGATAGACCATAAGCATTTTCATGGAGCCTATCCTTTACTTCATCCCATATTGCTGCACCACGTAAGCTTTTTTCAACAATTTCATCGATTATTCGGCGATCACGAATTCCGTGGATTCTTGGACCGTATGCAATATTGTCATAAATCGATTTTGGAAATGGGTTTGGCTTTTGGAACACCATTCCAACCCTAGTACGCAGCTCTTCCACTTCATAGGATTTATCGAAAATATTTTTACCTCGATATAAAATCTCTCCGGAGATTTTCACAATAGGAATCATTTCGACCATTCGGTTTAAGGTTTTTATATAAGTTGATTTACCACACCCTGATGGGCCGATAATCGCAGTTACTTCATTTTCATAGATCGGCAGATTTATTTCTTTTAAAGCATGGTCATCACCATACCAGAGATTTAAGTTCTTTGTTTCAAAAACAAGATTTTTTACAGAACTCATTGATGCTCCTCCTAATATCTTTTTTGAAATTTATTTCGGATTATAATCGCAATTGAATTCATTACAAACAGTATAAGTAAAAGAACAACGATAGTTGCTGCAGCAAGATTCGCATATTCAGCCGTTAACACTGAATCAACTGTCCAATAATAGATTTGCATTGGAAGTGCTGTAAAGTCGTCCATAATACTACTCGGCACAGGCATAATTAAAGCCGGAATCCCTAAAACTACTAATGGAGCTGTTTCTCCAATCGCCCGTGAAAGTGCAAGGATAACTCCTGTTAATATCCCAGGAATTGCTGCAGGCAAAACAATATTTTTCGTTGTTTGCCATTTTGTCGCCCCCATCCCGTAAGATGCTTCCCGTAAAAACCCGGGAACGGCACGGATGGATTCCTGGCTAGCCACAACAACAATCGGAAGCACTAAAAGGGACATGGTGAGTCCGCCGGCTAAAATGCTTGACCCTAAATTAAACATTCTGCCAAATACCGTTAAACCTAAAAGACCGAATATAACGGAAGGAACACCAGCTAAGTTAGAAATATTCATTTGAATAAAAGCTTGGAGTTTACCTCGCTTTGCATACTCCTCTAGATAGATTGCCGTACCAATTCCTAATAACATCGTGATTGGCGCAACGACCGCCATTAACCACAAAGTCCCTGCAATAACCCCTTTAATCCCCGCTTTTTCCGCGGACATTGATAGTTTACTCGTAAGAAACTGCCAGTCCAACCAGCCAATACTATCCACCACAACCCGGTAAATTAATATTCCTAGAACAAGTAGAGAAAATAAGGTGGAAAGTAAAAAGATATTTTTAATCAATTTATTTTTTAAAATTCGATTTTCGATTCTTTTGTGAACTACTTCATGATCCATATATTTCATCTTAATATTCCTCCCTAAACTTACGGGAAATAAATTGCGCTAATAAATTCATTACCAACGTAAAGGCAAACAAAGTTATTCCGACAGCATATAAGCTGTGATAACCAACCGTTCCACTACCCGCATCACCGCTTGTAAATTCTACAATATAAGCAGTCATTGTTTGCATCGGTTGTGTAATATCAAATGTGAAAACTTTATTTGATCCACTTGCAATTGCTACAATCATTGTTTCGCCAATTGCTCGTGAAATTCCTAAAACAAATGAGGCAATGATTCCAGAAATAGCCGCCGGAATAACAACTTTCATCGTTACCTCAAATTTAGTAGCACCTAAGGCAAGTGCCCCTTCTCTCATTGAATTCGGAACGGCACTCATAGCATCTTCGGAAAGAGAAGCAACTAACGGTATAATCATGATTCCCATGACAATGCCTGGACTCAAGGCGTTAACAGGCTCTAACGTGGGAATTACTTGTCTTAAAAGGGGAGTAACGAATGTAAAGGCAAAAAAACCATACACAATAGTTGGGATACCTGCCAATATTTCGATTAACGGTTTAAGCTGCTTTCTCACCTTTTCGGAAGCATACTCACTTAAATAAATAGCAGCTGTTAATCCGATTGGGATAGCAACTAACATAGCAATAACGGTTGTGATAAGCGTTCCATTAATTAATGGAAGGATACCAAACGAAGGATCTTTAGCCAATGGTGCTAATTTTGTACTTGTAAAAAACTCGATTAAAGATACTTCTTTAAAGAAAAGAACTGCTTCGACAATTAATGTAAACACAATCCCAATTGTCGTTAGTATGGAAATAGAAGCAATTAAAAACAAAATAATAGGTACGGACTTTTCAATCAGCCTATTTTTCCCCCTACTTTTGCTGTTTTCTATTAATTCTTTAACATTAACAGTTTTTTGCATGAAAACTGCTCCTCTCTTACATAATACCTGTGAATCTCTCATACAATAATTACTTTATAGTTTTTGTGTTAACCTTGTTTAAACTGAATGTTAAGGTATTGTAAATCAATGTTAAAGAATGTAAAGGCTAGAAAAGCGAAAGCGCCGTTCAGCGACGGATAAACTGGAGCACAAAAATAGAACACAAATAGATGTGTTCTTAAACGGTAGAGCCTTCTTCCCCGTCCACCAATCTTCTTCGTGGTACTCGCCGGTAGGCCTTTTCTTTTATTCCTTTAGGGTTTTCATTGTTTACATCTATACCTTTTACAAAGAAGTAGATGATTAAATGTCCTACCCCTGTAATTGCGAGCAATAATGGAATTCCACTTTCCTCATTTATAAATGTAACAAAGGCTAAAAATAGTAATATTGAAACTATTCTTCCACTATTCAAATATAATTCACGGACAACGATATACTCAACTCTCCGATCAGCCGCTTCCCATGCCTTACCAATAACATCATATGTAATGGACATATAGGGCACTAACAAGATCGGATAAGCTATAGCAATTACGACAGCGTATATAATCAAGCGCTGAAAGGAAAGATCAAAAATAATTAGAAATACACTACCATATAACATCAAACCTCCCATAAGAATTGTTTTTAATCGATGAGCAGGTTTGATAAATTTAGTAGCAAGAAAATAAAAAACAAATGCAACTCCGGAGTTCACAAGTCCAAATGTTCCCAGGGCAAGCTCACTGTTAGTCGTAATATAGACCCATAGAGAGATGACAAACAAAAAGGAACCTTCACGCAAACCTTGAAAAAAACTTGCATGTAAAATTCGTTGCCAGTTATGATTATTTTTTCGTTCTTGTAATATACGCTTAAAGGAATAGGTACCATGTGCAGGCCGCCTTTTAATAAGCATGCTTAACAGTACTGCACCAACAAATAAACCCAATGAAATACTAAAAATAGTCGTGTAACCTGTGAATGCTTGTAAGCTAGAGATAATCCAACCTGCTAAGATCGGTCCAATCATACCGGTTAAGGATGTTAACACTCCGAAAAAACCGTTAAAAAAGTCCCGCGTCTCTGGTTCCGTAATCTCGAAGGTTAGAACATTAAATGCCAGCCAATAAAAGCCATACCCAATTCCTAAGAGACCACCCAGTAAAAGCAAAAAGTTGGCTGCATTATCTCTACTTACAAGGACAGTTAAATAAAAAATTGACAAAAATATCACGCCTAATCTTAATACGATAATTCGGTCCATTTTTTTTGCCCATTTTCCAGCGAGAATAAATGTGAGTGGCTGCATCACTACCACAGCCAAATTATATAATGCAATATCGATAAATTCACCCGATTGCTTCCATATATAAATATTCACAAACGTATTGGATAGAGCAATACTTAATGAATACAGCCCACCAATCAATAACAAAAAAACGATTTCCTTATTTACTTCCTCGTGTCCTGTCATCTTTTGTAAAAATCGATTCATTCCTGACTCCCCTTTACGTACTAGCAATTATTGTTCCTAAGTTAGGATGAGGATATGCAGTTTTTAATGGAAAACAGACAAGTTATTTGTAGCGAAAGAGAGTTGACAGGTGCCAGGCAGTTCGACATCAGATGATTATCACAATATCCAAAATGAAAAATTGGCACCTACTCTCTAAAACGCATAATAAAGAAGCCAGCAGATTCTGCTGGCTTCTTTATTATTTCATTATTATTTTGCTGCGTTATAACGTTTTGCAACTTCTTCCCAGTTAATTACCTTCCAGAACGCACCAATGTAGTCAGGACGACGGTTTTGATAGTTTAAGTAATAAGCATGCTCCCAAACGTCTAAACCAAGGATTGGTGTTTTTCCTTCCATTAATGGAGTGTCTTGGTTTGGTGTACTTGTAACTTCAAGCTGGCCATTATTAACTGCTAACCAAGCCCAACCAGAACCAAAACGAGTTGCAGCTGCTTTATTGAACTCTTCTTTGAATGCATCAAAGCTGCCAAATTTTTGCGTAATCGCATCAGCAAGCTCACCAGTTGGTGCGCCACCGCCATTTGGGCTCATTACAGTCCAGAATAATGTATGGTTTGCATGACCACCACCGTTGTTGCGTACAGCTGTACGTACTGCTTCAGGAACTGCATCAAGGTTGGCAACCACTTCTTCAACTGACTTGCTTAACAACTCTTCATTTCCTTCAAGAGCATTATTTAAGTTTGTTACATAAGTGTTATGATGTTTCGTATGGTGGATTTCCATTGTCCTAGCATCAATGTGTGGTTCTAATGCATCGTATGCATAAGGTAATTGTGGTAATTCAAATTTAGCCATAATAAAATCTCCTCCTAATTAATATGTAGGTTCATTTTTAAATTTTACATACTTTTTTGTTTTAAAAGTATCTCTCGCTCATACATTATCACTTATTCCACACTTTTTCAAATTTGAAACCTCAAAAACACAAACACAGCAAAATAATTTTTTCCTAACATCCCATTTTTTATTCAAATATAAAAAAAAACATCCTAATAAAGGATGCTTTTGGAGTGGCTCGAGACAGAATCGAACTGCCGACACGAGGATTTTCAGTCCTCTGCTCTACCGACTGAGCTATCGAGCCATAGATAGTATTAATATTTAAAATTTGCAAATATAAGATGATAGTCCTCCGTCCCGACCTCAGAAAGATTATTCATGAAGCGGTTCGGCCGGTACGCTGATGTTATTTCAAGGAAGCTTATTCGATCGTGCTCTACCGACTGAGCTATCGAGCCATAGTTATGTATTTGGTTGCGGGGGCAGGATTTGAACCTACGACCTTCGGGTTATGAGCCCGACGAGCTACCAGACTGCTCCACCCCGCGACGATAAAAAAATAATGATCAGGAAATGCCATTTAAGTTTATGGAGGAGGAAGAGGGATTCGAACCCCCGCGCGGTTTAACCCGCCTGTCGGTTTTCAAGACCGATCCCTTCAGCCAGACTTGGGTATTCCTCCGTATTTAAAAATAACATATATGATGGTGGACCCTGCAGGACTCGAACCTGCGACCGATCGGTTATGAGCCGATAGCTCTAACCAGCTGAGCTAAGGGTCCTTTATAATAAAAGTATAATGGGGCGACTGATGGGAATCGAACCCACGAGTGCCGGAGCCACAATCCGGTGCGTTAACCACTTCGCCACAGTCGCCATGTCTATGGATGTTCAAAAATAGCGGCGGAGGGGATCGAACCCCCGACCTTACGGGTATGAACCGTACGCTCTAGCCAGCTGAGCTACACCGCCGTAATAAAATGGCTCCACAGGCAGGATTCGAACCTGCGACCGATCGGTTAACAGCCGATAGCTCTACCACTGAGCTACTGTGGAATGTTATTAGCGACATTTTTTAATATATCAAACAAACTTAATTATGTCAATACTTTTTAAAAAGTACTATAGTAATAATGAAAACTATGAATAACGACTGCCAAAATAATATAACATTTTAAAGACTAAAACTCAATAATAATTTTACTTGTATCTTTTTAAATAGATAGGTAAGATATGCCTTGAAGGGAAGTGTACCTATGAAAATGAATGTATTTAAACAATTTGGTAAAAGCATCTATTCTCCAAAAGATGTTGCGCTCTTTCGCTTTCAAGGAATAGGGAAGACGATTGGCTATGTGTTTCTGTTAATGTTCATTTCCACTTTAATAACAAGTATTTCACTTGGGATGGACATTCTTAATTGGGCCTCCATCACAAATACAAAGATCATAAATGACCTACCAAATTTTGAACTTAAAAATGGTGTCCTAACATCTAAACTTAATTCTCCAATTATTACGGAAGACACTGAAAGCGGCTTTACATTTATATTTGATACAACTGGAGAAGTCTCCGCAGACGATGTCTTAAAACATCGCAATGCAGTCGCTTTATTAAAGAAAGAAGCGGTACTAGTAAATGAGACAGATTCACAGCGCCTACCCTATTCTTCAATTGGAGATATAACATTAAATAAAGAGAATGTTGTAGGTTTTACTGATAAGTTAGATTCAATTGTCTTAGTCATTCTTCCAGTTCTATTTTTATTCATTTATTTGTTCCAATCTAGTCTAAAATTTATCGGCATCTCGTTTTTAGCTTTAATAGGATTAATGGTTGCAAAACAAATGAGCAGAAAGCTCCGCTACCAAAATCTGTGGATTCTATCTGCCTATGCAGTTACAATACCAACTCTCTTTTTTGCAATTACTAATGCGTTAAAAATTACGGTCCCCTTTGCCTTTTTATTGTACTGGGCAACCGCGATTATTGTTTTATATTTAATAACTAAAGAAATCCCAAAAGCAAAAGCCCCAAGTAATGAAGAACAGCTGCCTGAATAGGCAGCTATTTTTTTGGGGAATTATATAACATAACCTATTATCCGAAAAAGGAGCAACTATATTGATTAATAGCAAAAAGAAAAATGAGAAGCAAATCGCTGGAAAAGATCTAAAGGTAAAAGAATCAATAAAATTACTAGAATCACCGAAAATTTTCGTATAAAACTATCATATTTTTAAAAGCCAAGCATAAAGTGTAGTAAAACGATTAAGACGGTGAATATTATGAGAAAATTACTTCTTACTTTGCTTGCTTTGTTTGTTACCTATGTAATCTATTATGATTTAAGTGCTGGTGTCTTAAGTAAACCAACCTCCATCGTTTTACTGCAAAATAAAGAAAGTAAACAAATTGACACTGCAACACCTAAAGAATTAACAGCAGAAAAGGCTGAAAAAGAAGAACAAAAAAGCATAAACACTGGCAAGGAAAAACAGTTATATTATCAGGAGGTAAAAGTAGCCGCTGGGCAAACTGTACTATCTATCGTTGAACAAATTCAAGGCGGTCCTCTACCTATTTCTATCTCACAATTAATAACTGACTTTCAACTTTTAAATCCTAAGATCGAACCGGAAATGATTCAAATTGGAAAGGTTTATAAATTTCCAGTTTATACAGAAAAACAATAATGCTCCTTTCAGCTTGATTAAAAAAGTTGTCATTTTTTTTGATACACTGATACAATGGATGGGTATACCATTATGAAGGAGCGTTTTTCGCATGAGTGAAATAACACATCGTACAAAAACCCGCCCAATTAAAGTTGGTAATTTAACGATTGGCGGAAATAATGAAGTTGTTATTCAAAGTATGACGACAACAAAAACCCACGATGTTGATGCAACGGTTGCACAAATAAATCAATTAGAAGAGGCCGGCTGTCAAATTGTTCGTGTTGCCTGCCCAGACGAAAGAGCAGCAAACGCAATTGCTGAAATAAAAAAGAGAATTAATATCCCACTTGTCGTAGATATCCACTTTGATTATCGCCTTGCCTTAAAAGCGATCGAAGGTGGCGCGGATAAAATAAGAATCAATCCGGGAAATATCGGCAAACGTGAAAAGGTAGAAGCTGTCGTTAAAGCTGCTAAGGAAAAAGGGGTACCCATCCGAATCGGTGTGAATGCCGGTTCATTAGAAAAACGAATTTTGGATAAATACGGCTATCCTACAGCAGATGGTATGGTTGAAAGTGCACTACACCATATCAAAATTCTTGAAGATCTTGATTTTTACAACATAATCGTTTCACTAAAAGCATCTGATGTTAATCTTGCCATCGAGGCGTATGAAAAAGCAGCAAAAGCTTTTGATTATCCTCTGCATTTAGGTATTACGGAATCAGGAACACTTTTTGCTGGTACTGTAAAAAGTGCAGCTGGTTTAGGTGCGATTCTAAGTAAAGGGATCGGAAACACGATTCGAATTTCTTTAAGTGCTGACCCTGTAGAGGAAGTAAAAGTAGCGAGAGCACTTCTAAAAACATTTGGATTGGCTTCCAATGCTGCGACGCTTATTTCCTGCCCAACGTGCGGCCGGATCGAAATTGATTTAATTAGTATTGCCAATGAAATTGAGGACTATATTTCAAAGATTAAAGCCCCAATTAAAGTAGCTGTACTTGGATGTGCGGTTAACGGGCCAGGGGAAGCACGTGAGGCTGATATTGGTATTGCCGGTGCGCGTGGAGAAGGATTATTATTCCGCCATGGAGAAATTATTCGTAAAGTACCTGAAAACAAGCTTGTTGAGGAATTAAAGAAGGAAGTCGATCAATTAGCCAAAGAGTACTTCCAAAAACAAAATTGATAAGAAAAGCGGAAGCGCTGAGCAATTTATGAAGAAGGAGCTTACCCTAAATAGGGGGCTCCTTTCTCATGCCTTTTAATGATCATTATTTAATAAAAGAATGGTGCGATAAATAATCCAATGATTAACGATACCACACCAATCCCCATCGCCCAATTACCTAATCCATTTGCTCCTCTTCGCCGTGCAATAAACCCAACTATGATCCCTGCAGCACCTAATAGTACCGGGGAATAGAATAGGGATAGTATAGATAATGCTAAAGCGATTGCCCCCATTACTCTTCCGCTAGTACCCTCTTCCGTTGGTCTGTCAAAGGTGCCCGGTCTACCTAAATCAGGTGCAACCTCAGCAGCCGTTTCTTCAGAAAAGTCTGCTGAGGTTGTCGCCCAGTCATTTCGGTCTCTTAAGTCATAAGTACCGGAAGGATTATTTTCAACTTGGGTGATATCCGCAAAGTTGTTCTCATAATTCTCAGACGATATCCCTTGGGAATCATCTAATAAAGCCTTATTATTATTTTCTTTATTAAAGTTTTGTTCTGCCACCTTGAATCCCTCACTTTCATTAATTGAGGAGCATTACTAGTATGATCCGATTATGATGGAATCATTAATGTCAATCTTTATCAATAATCGCTAGAACACCTTAAGTAATAATTCATACTATGTATGTAATGGCACAATCAAAGGTGGGAAAGTTTAAAATGAATCCATTTGTTCAGCAGTTTATTAATCAAAAGTTAAAATCAATCACTGTCGATGAATTATTAAAGCACGCCAAAAATTATAGTATTAATTTATCCCAGGGCGAAGCAGCCAAAATCATTACTATACTTAAAGCAGAAAAAAACATTAGTATTGATAACGATGAACAGCATCGCAATATCATTAAAAAGATTGGTAAAGAGGTCAACGTCCATTTAGCTAAAAAAGCTAATGAACTTTTAAGACAATTTAAAAGTAAATAAGAGGCTGTTTTCATATCCAGCCTCTTCTTTACTTACTGATTCATAATTTTTCCTAACAAATCATGATCAAATGTCTGCTCTTTTAACATGGCAATTTCGAAGCGATAGGGTGGTTTCTGATTCTTTTTATCTTCACCAACATACGGAGTTTCGAGAATTTTAGGGATTTGTTCAAGCTGTGGGTGATGTATCACATAATTTAATGCATCAAAGCCGATTTTCCCAAATCCAATGTTTTCATGGCGGTCTTTACGTGCCCCGCATTCATTTTTGCTATCATTTATATGGAGTACTCTAATCCTATCAATACCGACGATCCGATCAAAGTCTGCCAGTACCCCATCAAAGTCAGCGACAATGTCATACCCCGCATCATGCGTATGACATGTATCAAAGCATACAGACAGCTTTTCGTTATGTGTCACACCTTCAATAATTTCGGCAAGTTCTTCAAAGGAACGGCCACATTCAGAGCCCTTTCCTGCCATAGTCTCAAGGGCGATTTGAACGGTCTGCTCTTTCGTCAATACTTCGTTTAGACCTTCTATAATCTTTTGAATTCCTTTTTCAGCACCCGCACCCACATGCGCTCCTGGATGTAAGACAATTTGTTTTGCCCCAATGGCTGCTGTACGCTCAATTTCAGAGCGCAAAAAGTTTACGCCAAGCTTATATGTTGCTGGATTTTCGGAATTGCCAATGTTGATAATGTACGGTGCATGAACAACAATTTCTTCAATCCCGTTTTGTTTCATATGCTCAAATCCTGCTTCTATATTTAATTCTTCAATCGGCTTTCTTCGTGTATTTTGTGGCGCTCCCGTATACACCATAAACGTATTTGCTCCATAGGAAACTGCTTCTTCACTGGCTCCTAAAAGCATCTTTTTTCCATTCATTGAAACATGTGAACCTATTTTTAACATCATTCTTCTCCCTTTACTTTTTATTACGAATTTTTCTTTTTTCTTTCTTAATAAACTTTTCTATTTCCTGCTGTCTTTTCTTTTTATAGCCAGGCTTTACCGTTTTAGGTTTTTTTATAGTTTTATGAGCACGTTTTTCCGGCTCTGCCTGTGGAGCATTATTTTTTCTTTCTTTCCTTTTATCCCTAGCTCCTAAATCGACCCATTCATTATCCCGTAAATCTACATGCTTAAACTCAATCCCCATTTTCTCAAGCCTATTTAGAGCATCCTGGTCTCTTAATTCATAAATAGAGGCTGCTATGCCAGAATAGCCTGCTCTTGCTGTTCGTCCCACACGATGAATGTAGAAATCTAAATCAGAAGGGAATTCGAAGTTAATAACATGGCTTACACCCTCAATATCAATACCCCTAGCGGCTAAATCCGTAGCAACAATATATTGATACTCCAGATCTTTAATTTGCTTCATCATTTTTTTCCGCTCCCTAGGGGTTAAATCACCGTGGATGCGCCCGACCTTTAATCCTTTTTCGATTAATCCATCTGCCACCTTATCAGCCATTTTTTTAGTATTGGTAAAAATAAGAGCTAAATAAGGATTAAATTGATTAGCTATTTCATAAACGACATCCAGTTTATTTCGATGACGTAACGGGATTAATAGATGTTCAATTTTTTCTGCAGCAATTTGTTTTGGCGCTACATGTGTGAATGTTGGATTTTCTAAATACTTTTTCAAAAATGGTTTTAGCTTTTCTGGAATCGTTGCTGAAAAAACAAGGATTTGTAAATCTTGACCCACTTTTCCAGCTATTTGGTCAACATCATTAATAAAACCCATATCCAACATTAGATCTGCTTCATCGACAACAAGTATATTTGTTGTGTGAACAAATAGGGCTTGTTCCTGAACAAGATCGTTAATACGACCAGGTGTCCCTACAACAATATGTGGTTGTGTTTTTAATTTTTCAATCGTACGAAGCTTGTCCGTACCGCCAATAAAAAGCTTCGATGTTATCGTTTCATCTTTTGAACAGAATTTCGTAAGTTTGTTTAGCTCTTCATAAATTTGAGTAGCCAACTCCCTTGTAGGTGCTGTAATCACCGCTTGAACCTGTTCCTTTTGCGGATTAATGCTATCGACTACGGGCAGCAAATACGCATGTGTTTTTCCCGTTCCCGTTTGCGATTGCCCAATTGCACTTTCACCCTTTTTTATTGTCGGAATTATTCTTTCTTGAATTTCAGTTGGTTCTTGGAAGCCAATACTTTTTAGAGCCTCTAAAAGAAACGGTTTTAAATCAAACCTTTTAAATGAATTTTCCATTGGATATCCCCTAAATTTTATTATTTTCATGTCGTCTTACTAGTATAAAATAAACTGCAAAAAATAGCTAACGAACCCTATTATTGGGTTAAATGCCCATTCTCTCTTATGACTAACACCTTGGTCAAAAAACAGCATATTTTAACAATGAGATATATTTTACGGTTGTTGACAAAGAAAGGAGGAATAAAATGCATCCTTTTAGACCAGGTAATTTTCCATCACCATTCCCAACCGGGCGTTCAATGATGCCACCAATCTCACGTTTCCCAATGCAGCAGATGCAACAGGGAATGCAGCAATCAAGGGGCTTTGGAAACTTATTATCAAGGCTTTTAGGAAAAGGAAATACACCTGCTAATTTCGGAGGATTCCCGGGTGGTGGGGCTTTCCCAAGTGGTGGGGCAAGCGGTGGCTCCTTTCCAGGTGCGGGAGCCTTCCCAGGCGGTGGCGGGGCCTTCCCAGGTGGTGGGGCTTTCCTGAGAGGCGGCGGTTTTCCTGGTGCTATAAGCCAAGGATTTAACCCTGGAATTGGCGGACAGCTTATGAATAGTGGTGGCTCAGGTTTATCAGGCCTTATGGGCAACTTTACTTCCGGCGGACTCCCAGGAATGTTAAATAATGTACAGAGGGTCATGGGAATTGCCCAGCAAGTTGGACCAATGGTACAACAATACGGTCCCTTTATTAAGAACATGCCAGCCATGTTAAAGATGATGAAAGCACTAAACAGCTCTGATGAGTCAACAGAAACAGAGGAAGAAAATACTTCAGAGGATGATACTAATTCAGAAGACGAAACTGAATTGGAGGATTTTATCGGCGGAGATACGAAAGGAGATAAAGCTAGTACAAAAGCAAAAGTTGAAAATGAAGTACCTGATTTCGATAAAATTAAAGTGAAATCTGAATCTGTTAACAAAGTTAAACCATCAAAACCGAAGCTTTATATCTAGGACTTTCTTTTGTAATTCCCCCACTTCTATCATATAATTAGAAAAGCGTAAGTGACCGTTTAGCGACATATAAACTGGAGCACATCGGTTTAAACACGACGAGCATGCGAGTCGCTGGGCGCTGGAGCTAGACAGAGATGGGAGGGGTCAAGGATGGAAGTCTTAAAAATTGCACCAAGAGGTTATTGTTATGGCGTTGTTGACGCAATGGTAATTGCCCAAAATGCTGCTCTTGATAAAAGTTTACCAAGACCTATTTATATATTAGGAATGATTGTTCACAATCAACATGTTACAGAAGCTTTTGAGCAAGAAAATATTAAAACTTTAGATATAAAAGGTAAAACCCGTAAAGAACTTCTTGATGAAATAAAAGAAGGAACCGTTATCTTCACCGCGCATGGTACTTCTCCGGAAGTCATTCAAATTGCCAGGGATCGTGGCTTAACTGTGCTGGATGCTACCTGCCCTGACGTTACTAGAACACATGACCTGATTCGCAGTGCAAAAGATAAAGGATACCAAGTCATTTATATCGGTAAAAAAGGACACCCAGAACCAGAGGGTGCAGTTGGTGTTGCTCCTGATATCGTACATCTAATTGAAAATGAAGATGATATCGAAAAGCTTGAAATAGACTCTGACAAGATTGTCGTTACAAATCAAACAACAATGAGTCAATGGGATGTTGCCGATGTTATGAAAAAGGTTAAAGAGAAGTATCCACATGCCGAGATTCATAATGAAATTTGTATGGCTACCCAAATGCGCCAAGAAGCGGTTGCAGAACAAGCGCATGTTGCAGATCTAACAATCGTTGTTGGGGATCCTAGAAGCAATAACTCCAACCGATTAGCCCAAGTATCAGAAGAGATAGCAGGAACGACCGCTTACCGCGTCGCAGATGTTACAGAAATCGATGTTAATTGGTTAAAACATATTAATAAAGTTGCTGTTACTGCAGGTGCTTCAACACCGACACCCATTACAAAAGAGGTTATTGCGTTTTTGCAGCAATTTGACCTTCATGATGAATCTACATGGAGTGTTGAACGTAAAATAACAGTTGATAAAATTTTACCGAAGATTAAAAGACAGTAACACATTTCTTTGAAAATAATAAAACGAGCTGGATATTGCGACGGAACTTGATTGGACAACGTTCATAATCGATTTAATTCAAAATTTTGTTTGTCCAATCCGTTATTAGAAGCGATATTCAGTTCGTTTTATTCCAACGCACAGAAGATATCTTTTACAAAAATTGAAAGGGATCGGTATGAATTTGTGATGTGATTACCTTTGTATCATATTTTTTCTCTTCAATAAATGAGCGCAAATACCGCTCGACTCCCTGCTTCATGACCTTCTCAACATTATGCCCAGGATCAACCATATTAAGCCCTTCCATCATCGCATCATGGGCAACATGATAATATATATCACCAGTTACAAAAGCATCGGCCCCTTTAAATTTAGCCTTTGGCCAAAACTTACCACCATCTCCGCCTATTACAGCAACTTTTCTTACCGTTGAATTCAAATTACCAACTACACGTACACCTGTTACATCCAAAGAAGATTTAACATGTTCCGCAAATTCCTTTAATGTCATTTCTTTTTTCAAAATCCCGATCCGCCCCAACCCTAGTGATGCTCCTTTATTTTCCAACGGATAGATATCATAAGCGGGATCCTCATATGGGTGAGCTTTTAACATAGCATTAATCACTTTTTTTTGAATTGAGCTCGGAAAAAAAGTTTCAATTTTTATTTCCGCTACGTGCTCGAGCTTTCCTTGTTCACCTATAAATGGATTTGCACCATCATTTGGCAGAAAGGTCCCTGTACCCGCTGAATTAAACGTGCATTGGCTATAGTTTCCAATATGTCCCGCCCCAGCACTACCTAAGGCGTTTCTTACTTTTTCAGCATGATCTTCCGGAACATAGACTGCCAACTTCTTTAAACGATCCTCATAAGTTGGAACTAATACCTCTGTATTTTCAAGCTCAAGAGCCTCAGTTAAAAGATCGTTTACACCGCCAATCGCAACATCCAGATTAGTATGAGCAGCATAAACTGTAATATCATTTTTTAAGCACTTTTCAACGATACGCCCAGAAGGATTGTCGGTAATCACTGTTTTTAATGGATTGTAGATGACAGGGTGATGAGCTATGATTAAATCCACTTGCTTAACGATGGCTTCATCAACAACATCCTCTAGTACATCAAGTGTGATCATAATTTTTTTGATTGGCTTCTGAAGGGTTCCTATTTGTAATCCAATTTTGTCGCCATCCATTGCCAATGATTTTGGTGCCAGTTTTTCAAATCCTTGAATTACTTCCTGCCCGTTAGGAAATTTCATCGTGCAATACCTCCTTAACCATTCGTACCTTGTTCATTAGATCTTTTCTTTTTTCCACCGTTTCTTCATTTTGGGCTTTTTGATCAATTTGCTCGATAATCTTTTGCCACTTTAAAAGCTCAGACCCCCACTTTTTCCGGAACGCTTCATTCTTTTCTTTCTTTAAAAAAGGACCAAGCAATAAGTCGGAATCCCTCTTTTCATTACTATAGGGGATATACGGATTGCCTTTTTCGGCTACTACTATTTCATATATCTTCTGATCTTCTTCTAAAATATGCTCCTTAATTAACTCCCAGCCGTTTTCTAGGAGCCAAAGCCTGATACTTTTTGCTCCAATATTCGGTTGTAAGATGAGACGTTCGTTTCCTGTTAATCTGTCTTTTCCTGCCTCTAGAATTTCACTGATTAAAGGACCACCCATACCGGCAATTGTAATGACGTCTACCTCACCTTTTTCAATTACTTCTAAGCCATTTCCTTTTCTGACCTTAATGCGATCTGGCAAATTTGATTTTTCGACCTGATTTTTAGCAGATTGAAAAGGTCCTACATTTACTTCGCCTGCAACGGCATAACAAATTAGCCCCTGAAGTGCAGCAAAGCAAGGAAGATAGGCATGGTCTGAGCCAATATCAGCTAGTTTTGAACCGATAGGAATTTCAAGCGCAACCGCTCTTAGTCTATCCGATAACGCTAGTTCGTTCACAATAATCACCAAAAACCTTTCAATATTTTCCTAAATCATATCATATTCCTAAAATAATTTAAAAAGCTTTCTATCCTTTGATAGAAAGCTTTCGAAGTCAAATTTAGTTACTGATTATTTATGTTCTGCCAACCATGCAGCAATTACCTCAGCTTTTGCAGGGTCTACCATTCCTGCAGGCATAGTATTTTGTCCGTTATTAATTACATTTGCAATCTGTTCAGCTGATAGTCTGCTTCCAACAGTAGCTAGTTCAGGTCCAACTCCACCTTCTAAGTTTTGACCATGACATGAAACGCAGCTTGCTTTTACCAATCCTTCTGGATCGTCTGCTGCTGGAGCTGCTTGTTCAGTAGCTTGTCCTTTTCCTTCTTGAGCCGCTAACATTTTGTCAGCATTGTTTAATCCCCAATAAGAAACAACGACCATTAAAACGATACCAAGAATAGCAATACTTGCAAATGGCATTAATCGGTTTTTCATTTCATTTCCTCCTTATGTATGTAGTCCTTTTGTTTACCTATTCTATTACAACACTTTTTATTTTACTTTAAATAACTGTTTAGTGAAAGGGGTTCTGTTAAGTTTCACGAAAAAATTTCCGTTTTTATATTAAAATATAATTATTTTGCTGAAGTTTCTGATTTTCACAAGATAAAAGTATAGGTAATTAAAAGAAGGGCACTGGCAATTCCTGATATTGTTAAATATTTTATTCCTAACCTAAACCCTAGGAACACCCAAATTAAACAATTCAGTAAGATTATCATTATCAACCCGATTTGTGCGCCTGAAAAGATAGTTGAAATGGTATTTACCGAACTTAAAAATAGGATCAATATACCAGTAATGAGGGCAATATGAAAAAAAGATGTATGGTTCTTCTTATAAAAGAAAACAGCACCACCTAAAGACATACCAACAAAAACAGTAAATAGGCCTATTTGCAAATCAATCGATAGTTCAGTAAAATATATTACAATAAACGTCAAAACAAACAAAGATATAATCAAAATATTGATTAGTTGAAATATAAGGCTCTTAAATGAAAATATTTTTTTTTCAGTTACTTCTTGTCCTGTTTCTGAACCTTCTGTATACAAAGTTATGAGAAAATCACAATATTGTTCTGGCAATAAGCGGTGTTCTTTCCAATACTTTATTTCTTTAAGAACAATGTTTTTTCTTGCTTCATCCATGCTTTGCCACCTCAGAAAACAATAATAGTTTACTTCATTATACATGAAGTAAACTATTATAAGTGGATTATTCGAGAAAATCTTTAAGACGTTTACTTCTGCTTGGATGACGAAGCTTACGTAATGCTTTTGCCTCAATTTGACGAATTCGTTCACGGGTAACACCAAATACTTTACCAACTTCTTCAAGCGTCCGTGTTCTGCCGTCATCTAATCCGAAGCGAAGGCGTAATACATTTTCTTCACGATCTGTTAACGTGTCTAGAACGTCCTCAAGCTGTTCTTTTAGAAGTTCATAGGCAGCTGCATCTGATGGAGAGGTCGCTTCTTGATCTTCGATAAAATCGCCTAAATGAGAGTCATCCTCTTCACCGATCGGTGTTTCTAATGATACAGGTTCTTGTGCAATTTTAAGGATTTCTCTAACCTTTTCAGGTGTTAGATCCATTTCCTCCCCAATTTCTTCAGGTGATGGTTCACGACCTAAATCCTGCAATAATTGCCTTTGGACCCGAATAAGCTTATTGATCGTCTCGACCATATGAACCGGGATACGAATCGTTCTTGCTTGGTCAGCAATCGCACGTGTAATCGCCTGACGGATCCACCACGTTGCATACGTACTAAACTTAAACCCTTTTCGGTAATCGAATTTCTCAACAGCTTTAATTAGACCCATATTTCCTTCTTGAATAAGATCTAGGAACAGCATCCCACGACCAACATATCTTTTCGCAATACTTACTACTAATCGTAGGTTTGCTTCGGCAAGGCGGCGTTTTGCTTCCTCGTCACCTTTTTCAATGCGCTCTGCGAGTTGAATTTCCTCGTCTGCTGATAATAAGTCAACACGACCTATCTCTTTTAAGTACATCCGAACAGGGTCATTAATTTTTACTCCCGGCGGAACAGAGAGATCATTTAAATCAAACTCTTCTTCTTTCTCAAGTTGATTAAAGCTTGGATCATCCTCGTCATCCTCATCTTCCTCGTCCGACTGTTCAGTTATCTCAATACCTTTTTCACCCAGGTATTCATAAAATTCGTCCATCTGGTCTGAATCAAGCTCAAAAGCTGATAATCGCTCAGCTATTTCATCATAGGAGATTACTCCTTTTTTCTTTCCTTGTTGAATGACCTGCTCCTTCGCTTGGTCAAGTGTGATTTCTGTCTCTATTTCTTTGGAACGAGCCCCTTTTTCAGCCATCAGTTCCCCTCCTTCCAGTAATTCCAACTTATTTCAAATGCTTTTTCATCTCGATGATTTTCTTTACAAGTTGGGCTGCCGCAATAATATCCTGTTGTTTTAATGCCTCTAACTTCTCTGTTTCGATATCTTTTATTTTTAACCATTTTGGATAATTCAACACCTGTTTAATGTAATCTGATAGTTCCTCATCGGAAATATTTATATTAATATTTAACATAGCAAGTTCAGAAACAGTTCTCCTAAGTTGTTCGTCCTCCATTCTTTGAAGAATGGCACCAACATCAGGAGCATTTCCCTCTTCAAAATAGCCATAAACAAAAAGAGCAATAGCATTATGAACATCTATGTTAAAAGAACAACCTATTTGTTCTTTTACTTTTATAGTAATGTCTTCACTTCTTAGCATATGAGCCAATAAAATACGTTCAGCATTATAATAGGCCGGTAAAAGCTTTTTCTTCGTCACTATTTTTTGGAAGTAGTTATTATTATTATTTCGATTAAAAGCTGAAATATCCTTGTTTTTCCTCAATCTTCTATATATTTGATATTGTTCGCTTTTTAGTGCATCCAAGGAAATCGAAAATTCTTCAGATAGAGCCCTTAAATAGCGGTCCCTCTCTACCGCTTTTGGAAGTAAACTTATTTCTTTTAATACCTCTTCAATATAAGCAACAAGTTCTCCTTCATCTTGTAGATTTTTCCCTCTACGCAAAAACTCTATTTTAAATGCCATTAATGTTAGGCTTGTTCCAATTACATTATTTTGAAAGCTTTCATAGCCATATGTTCGAATATAGTCATCTGGATCAAAACCTTCAGGCATTTTGGCAACTCTTACAGTACAACCGGCATTCGTTAAAACGCTCGCCGCACGATAGGATGCATTGATCCCTGCATGATCTGAATCGTAGCAAATCGTCACGTTTTCAGCATTTCTCCGTATTATATTCGCATGTTCATCTGTTAATGAGGTACCTAATGAGGCAACTCCGTTTTCTACTCCCGCACGATGCGCCGCTATAACATCCACATATCCTTCAAAAAGGATCACCTGTTGCTTTTTACGGATTTCCGGTCGTGCAAGGTGGAGTCCGTATAATGTTTTACTTTTATTAAATATTTTCGTTTCAGGACTGTTTAAATATTTTGGCTCACCTTCATAGAGTATCCGGCCGCCAAATGCGATCGTCCTGCCCTGGTTATCCCATATGGGAAACATAATCCTATCACGAAACCGGTCAAAATAAGTCCCATCACTATCCTTTCTTACTATAAGACCAGCCTTTGCCATCTCATGGAGATTGAAGCCTCTTTTTTCCAAAAATCTTGAGGCTGCATCCCAAGTATCAGGTGCATAACCAATTTTAAATCTATTAATAACTTCCTCTGTAAAACCTCTTTGTTGCAAATATTCGGTTGCGACAGTCCCCTCTTTTGTATTTACCAACAAGTGGTGGTAAAATTTTTGTAATAGGTCGTGTGCACGAAACATCTCAGCGTAATCAGGAGATTTTTCAGAGAAAGGACTTACCTCATTTTGAATAGGAAGATTAATATGTACTTTCTCAGCTAATGTTGCTGCCGCCTCTATAAAGGTGTAATTTTCAATATTCATAAGAAACGAAAAAACATTACCTCCGGCCCCACAACCAAAGCAATGATAAATTTGTTTATCTGCGGAAACAGAAAAAGAAGGCGTTTTTTCGCCGTGAAAAGGACATAGACCGAAATAATTCCGACCTTGCTTTTTTAATTGTATATATTCACTAATTACATCAACAATGTCTACCTTATTTCTAATTTCTTCAATGGTTTCCTCGGGAATACGATTCCCCATCTAGCATCACCATATTTTCTACCTTTAATATTTATTCTATCTCCCTGTTTAAATTCCTTCAAATTTCGACACTTTTCTTAGAAACTTTTTATAAAATCTTTTCTAGTATTTCACCATCTTTCTTTATTCTACATTTCCCCATATATTCCTTCTTTAAATTACTTATTTTATAATTTTGATTTTTGTCGAAATACTTGAGAGTTATACGTAAGTCTTTCTTGTATAGTTTATTCTTTCATTGTCAAGTATAAACCAAAAATTTTAATTTAATCACAATTTTTTATTGTAATATAAAGTTATTAAAATTTCTAGATATAAACCAAAAAAATATCCCAAGAATATCAGCATTCGTTAATTCACAAGCAATAATAATTGCTATATTGTACGAATGCATGACATTTTGAGATTTAAGACTTTTTTTGGGCGTATAAATTTAAGATTAAATTTGCTGTTTCTTCTACTGCCTTGTCGGACACATCTATTATTTCACAACCGATCTTCTTCACAAGGTTATCAAAGTAAGATAGTTCCTCTTTAATTCGATCCAGATTTGCATAGTTGGCTGTGTCACTAAGTCCAAGCGATTTTAACCTTTCCTTGCGGATATTATTTAACTTTTCCGGCGTTATTTTTAAAGCAAAACACTTATCCGCAGGAATTTGATATAATTCCTCTGGCGGCTCTACCTCAGGCACAATCGGGATGTTGGCAACCTTTAAACGTTTTAATGCTAAATACTGAGATAACGGTGTCTTTGATGTTCTTGATACCCCTAGGAGGATAATATCCGCTCTTAAAATTCCTCGTGGATCTCTACCGTCATCATACTTTACAGCAAATTCAATTGCTTCGACCTTTTTAAAGTAATCTTCATCCAATTGGCGCACAAGGCCAGGCTCTTCTCTGGGTTTACTATTATAGCTATCCTGCATCTGTTTAACCATTGGACCGATAATATCAACAGCTGGTACACCGGCTTTCATCGCCTCGGTCACTAAGAAATCCCGCATGCTCGGAACAACCAATGTAAAAGCGATAATCGCATTATTTTCTTTCGCCAAAGAGATCACTTCACTTAGCGTACCAGTATCTTCAACATATGGGATTCGTTTCAAACTTATTCCAAATGAATAAAACTGGCTGGCAGCTGCTTTTACAACAAGTTCAGCCGTTTCTCCAACCGAGTCAGAGACAACATAAACATTGGCATTTTGCAAATTCCTCCATTCCTTTCTATCATTAATTGTTTAGAACTAGATGATTTCATCTTTTGCGATATCTAATAATACCTTTGTCATATTGGTTTTTGTCAGCCTTCCAATAACCTCGTAGCCTTTTTCTGAAATTTTAACAACCGGAACTGCATCAATTTGTTTTTCAATGATCTTTTTAGCTACATCGATTATTAAATCATCTTTTTGACAGAAAGTTATATTAGGCATTCTTGTCATTATTATATTAACAGGAATCGCCTCAAGGTTCGTTTTTCCAATACTTGCGCGTAATAAATCCTTTCTTGAAAGCACACCAACCAACATCGAATTCTTATCAACTACGAATAATGTACCAACATCCTCAAGGAACATTGCACATATAGCATCATAAACAGAAACACCTTCGTCAACAACAACTGGTATGGATTGATACTGGTAAACTTGTAGTTTTTTAACCTTTTCAGTTAATAATTGCGAACCAGTTTTTCCAGTATAAAAATAACCTACACGGGGACGTGCCTCTAAATAACCAGCCATCGTTAAAATAGCTAAATCAGGCCTAAGTGTCGCTCTTGTTAAATTTAATTGATCAGCTATATTTTCTCCCGTTATCGGACCGTTATCTTTGACAATTTGTACAATTTTTTCCTGACGATTACTTAGTTCTATCGTACTCACCACCTTAGATCATTAAAACACTATATAAAAGAAAAAAGAAAAAAGTAATAATTAAGATATAATATTGATATATTTATTATAGCTTAATTAAATTAATTGAGTAATAATATGCTTCATTTAAAAAAAATTAAATAATTAGTATGTAACAATTTCCTTTTTTAAGGTTTAAAACGATCAAGTTGGTTGAGAAAACGCTTAGATTTAAGGTTCAAGCCGGAATATTCATCATATAACGAGGAAATCACGGTTTTCAGTTCTTTTTTAGTCGTGTCCTTAACAGAGATTTTTCCAAGACGATGTAAATCAAAGTAATAAAAAAGACGAAGTAACTTAAGCGTGGCTGGTGATATCTGAATAAGATTCGGATCAATATGGAAACAACGATGACATATAAAACCGCCTTCTCTAATCGAGAAGGCGAATTTTCCTTGCGTTTTTGAACAGTTCACACATCCATCAAGTCTTGGATAAATACCTGCAATATTTAACATTTTCATTTCATATATATAGGTTAGTATTTCTAAGTCCATTCCTTCGTTTATATAGTTTAAAGTTTGGCATAGAAGTTCGAATAAAAATGGATTTGTCTTTTTTTCCTCCGTTAATTTATCGGTGAGCTCAACGATATAAGCGGAATAGGCCGACTTTTCTAGATTCTCTCTAAGTCCCCGAAAAGAATTGATGATCTCGCCTTGTTGTAAGGTCCCTAAACCAGAGCCCATTTGCACTAAAAAGTCTCCATAAATAAACATTTGCGAAACGGACGTTAGTCTGCTTTGCGGCTTCTTGGCTCCACGTGCCATTACACCTATTTTGCCCATTTCCCTTGTAAACAAATTAACAATCTTATTTGTTTCACCATAGTCAATTGTTCGGATGACAATCCCTTCAACTTTTCGTAGCAATTTTGACACCATCCACTATTTATTGTTCACACTTTCATGAAGCGGTGCATGGGTCAAGATAAAGGAGAATCAATTTGAATGAGCTCGTTAAAATTAATATCAGTAGTTTCTTGATATTCCCGTTCAATCTCTTTCATAAGAAGATACGTTTCCAAATCACCAGTTTGACTAAAGATTTTCCAGGTAAAATCTAGCACAAGAAACCCCACCTTTCAATTTTTAAAAACTAGCCTATTTTTACAACTCCCTACTATTAGCTTGACCTAACGATAACATTTAATGTGAGTGAAATTCTGTAAATTTAATGTCTAGCTCTACCCAAGCGACTCATAGACTTCGCTAAGCGGGTGCTTCCGCTTTTCGATTAATGTCTAGCTTCAGCACCCAGCGACTCGTAGACTTCGCTCATCTCCCTGCGAGATAAGTCAACATCGATTCGTTACCACTCATCGTGTTTCCTTTATCTCAGTCGATGCGCTCCAGTCTTTTCGTCGCTAAGCGGGTGCTTCCGCTTTTCGATTAATATTCATCTTCTCTAAAACCGAAGTCTCTTAGTTGATTTGCTCTGTTCCGCCAATCTTTTTGGACTTTAACCCATAATTCAAGAAAGACCTTGGAACCTAATAAAGCTTCGATATCGACCCTTGCCAATTGGCCAACTTCCTTTAGCATCTTCCCTTGCTTGCCGATCACGATCCCTTTCTGGGAGTCCCGCTCAACAATAATCGTTGCCGCGATATATACTGTATTTCCATCTCCGCGACGTTCCAATGAATCCATTACAACTGCAATGGAGTGTGGAATTTCTTCACGTGTTAAATGGAGTACTTTTTCACGTATTAACTCGGTTATAATGAATCTTTCAGGGTGGTCTGTCACTTGGTCAGCAGGATAATACTGCGGTCCATTCGGCATGTATTTCTCAATTTGGTCTAACAGTGTCGTTACGTTATTTCCTTCAAGGGCTGATATCGGGATAATTTCTTTAAAGGGATACATTTCTTTGTATTGATCAATCAGCGCTATTAATTTATCAGGGTGGATCTGGTCTATTTTATTAATAACAAGAAAAACAGGTTGGTTAGTTTGTTTTAAACGTTCGATAATAAATTGGTCCCCTTTACCGAAACCTTCCACCGCATTGATCATAAATAAGATCAAATCAACTTCGTTTAGCGTGTTCTGGGCAACCTTCATCATAAAATCGCCAAGCTTATGTTTTGGTTTATGAATACCAGGTGTATCAATAAAGATAATCTGACTATGGTCGGTTGTATAGACACCTTGGATTTTATTTCTTGTAGTTTGCGGCTTATCACTCATAATTGCAATTTTTTGACCGATTACTTTATTTAAAAATGTTGATTTCCCCACATTTGGTCTTCCAATAATGGATACAAAGCCTGATTTATAATTTTCATTACTCATGTAAATCCTCCGCTGTAAATGCACCTGGCAACAATTCTTTAACTGTAGTCTCGTGTATATCGCCTTTTAAATTTGATAAATATACTGGCATATTGGGTGAGCAAAGTTCAGCCATCACTTGACGACAAGCTCCACAAGGGGGCACAGGTCGTTCTGTATCAGCTACAACTGCAAGTGCCGTAAACTTTTTAATTCCTTCTGAATAGGCTTTAAACAGAGCCGTGCGCTCCGCACAATTGGAAACCCCGTAAGCAGCATTTTCGATATTACAGCCTTTAATAATAGCCCCGTCTTCTGTTAAAAGAGCCGCACCAACTTTAAATTTCGAATAAGGAACATAGGCCATCTCTCTTGCTTCTTTTGCTTTATCTATGAGTGCGATTTTTGATATATCTTGTGTCATTTTCATTTCCTTTCAAAGTACTTTTATTTTACACTAACTTTTATTTAATTTCAGCAAGATCGGATGAATAATTTACAGAAAATTCAAGTAAGTTAACAGTGGCTTTGTAAAAATAATTAATCCTATGATAACAGATATAATTGCGAAAACAAAAACAGCCGCCGCTGCAGTATCCTTTGCCTGTTTAGCCAAAGGCTTCATTTCCTGCGTACATAAATCAACTGTTCTTTCGATTGCTGTATTGATTGATTCCATACTAATAACGATTCCAATACACAAAAGGAGTAAGATCCATTCGATTTTAGAAACTGCGAAAAAATATGCTAAAAAAATAACAACACAGGCAACCGATAGATGGATCTGCATATTTCGTTCTTTTTTTATTGCGTGCAATAGTCCGTGGGTGGCATACTTAAAACTGGCCGCCAATCTTTTGCATTCTTTACCTATGGAGCCCATATTCATCTAATAGTTCCTTTTGTTTTGCAAACATTATTTTTTCATCTTCTTTTTCCATATGGTCGTATCCCAATAAGTGGAGTAAACCATGGATACTTAAAAATCCCAATTCTCTCATAAAGCTATGATTATATTCGTTTGCTTGTTCAATCGTTCTTGGAATTGAGATAATAATATCACCTAATATAGTAGGTAAATCTTCGCCTTTAATTTCAATTTCGCCTTTACCCATTTCCTCCATCGCAAAAGAAATTACGTCTGTCGGTTGGTCCTTCATCCTGTAAGTACGGTTGATCTCCTGTATTTCTTCATTATTAACGAAGGTTATAGAAAGTTCAGCATCGGGGTCAATCCCTTCTTTTCCCGTAGCAAATTGCAATAATTTCTCAATTTCTTTTTGTTGCTCTTCCAGAACAAAATTATGGTCATCGATAAAATCAATAATCATTGTAACACCTCTACCTTTTTTGCTTGTTTCTTATCGGGATTTTCAGGATACTCAATTCTTGAATGGAATATTCCTTTTAATGTTTCACACATCGATTTGGTTGCGATATCAAGTTCTTTTAAAGTGATATCACATTCATCGAACTGACCATCCTGGATACGATCCGATAATATCTTTCGTACTAAGTTTTCCACTTTTTGCATAGTCGGATTTGGCATTGAACGAACAGCCGCTTCAACACTATCAGCAATCCCAACAATAGCTGATTCCTTTGTTTGAGCCTTTGGTCCAGGATATCGGAAGTCCGATTCGATGACATTTTCCGTTTGTTCCTTCGCTTTAAAATAAAAATATTTTAATAACGTTGTTCCATGATGCTGTTCACAAATATCAATGATTTCCTTTGGAATATTATGTTCTCTCAGCAAATCTGCCCCATCATATGGATGGGCAGTGATGATCGTCGTACTAAGTTGCGGCGAAATAGTATTGTGTGGGTTTTCCATGTTCATTTGGTTTTCAATATAGAAATGTGGTCGTTTTGTTTTACCAATATCGTGATAATAAGCTCCCACTCTTGCCAAAAGTCCATTCGCGTCAATCGCCTCACAAGCGGCTTCAGACAAATTAGCAACCATGACACTATGATGATAGGTTCCTGGAGTCTCAAGTAATATTTTACGCAACAACGGATGATTTGGACTGGATAATTCAATTAATTGGACTGTCGATAAAATGCCAAACCATGCCTCAAAAACAGGCAACAACCCTAAGGTCAAAACCGCTGAGATAAAGCCAGATAGAAATGCTAATAATAAATAGGTTCCAATCTCAATGCCTGTATAATAACCATTTCTAATCATAAACAAGGCTGTAATGACCACAATATTAACAACTGAAACATATAATCCGGCTTTTAAAATTTTGGTACGGTAATGCCTTTCGTTAATAAAGATCGTACCTGCAATCCCACTGATTAGAAAATAAATGCCGATGGAAAAGTTGAATTTACCAAGCATCTCAACATTAAAAATGAGACTGCTGCAAATCGCAAAAATGATGCTTGAAATAGTAGCCAGCTTTTCATTTAGAAGTACCTTAATAAGCATCGGCGCCATCGCTATGGGGAAAATATAGCCTATTTCAGAAACAAGTTGGAATAAACTTACGACCTTCATCAGTAAAATAGTTAATAAAAAGATTAGAATAAAGATAATTCGTTCTTTAGGGTTAATATCATGTAAATAAACAGCCATAATGCTTGTTAAGGTTAAAGTAAATATGGCAAGTCCAATAAAAAGATTTAGATTTGCTTTTTCATCTAATAAACCAACAAGTTCGAGCTGTTTGTACATTTCCCGGTCGATAACTTGTCCTTCTTTAACAAGGACTTGACCGGTCCTAATCTTCACTTGGCTTACTGCATCGATTGCTTCCTGTCTTTTACCTTCAGTCCCTTTGATATCATAAACGTAATTCGGGATGATGGCATATTGGGCAATTTTAATCATAACCGTTTTTAAATTTTCAGGTAAATTTACTTTTTTTATTTCTTCTGAAACAATTTCCTTCTGTAAATCCTCTTCCCCAACCTTAATTGGCTGCGTCATAATTTGCTTTATTAATGTAATAGCTGTATTTTTTGCACTGTCCAGTTGCCAAGGTGTGGCTGTTATTAATGTTTCTAGGTTGGTATTTGAAAGCTGGCCTTTAAGCTCTGATGGGATTAATTCGTTTAATGTCGTCAATTTATTTTCAAGAATTTCACCTTCTAATTCTTCGTTTTTAACGACGGCAACGGCATCAAATATGGATGAAATAATTTCGACACGGTTTTCAGCGTAATCCGTTTTTAAAATATATTGATCTTCCACTTTCAAGGCTGCCTCTTGCTTTTTTTCCTCGGTTGCTTCGACATCCTCTACGGTTATAGGTGAAATAATATCCTTCTTAGCAACAGAAAAAAGGCGTAGTTCTAATTTTTCGGGTTGAATATTTGAATACATTGCCACATATAAAACAACTGCAAGTATGATAAAAAGCAAAGTTGAAATAAACCTATTCTTTTGTATTTTTTCAAACCAATTTCTTAAATTATTCATCTTCTCCTCACCTCCTAAAACAAATGGAAAAAGGGCTGCCACAAAGGTGTCAGAGCCCACAGCCAAGCACCGGTGAGACAGCCCCCTTTGGGTCTTATCTTAGGTTTTCGTATGCATTTATGATTTTCTGTACTAATGGGTGCCGTACAACATCTGATTGTTCTAAATAAACAAATTCAATCCCTGATATATCCTTTAATATATCCCTCACAACACTTAGACCTGATTTAACTCCATTCGGTAGATCTACTTGGGTAATATCACCGGTAATCACCATTTTGGAACCAAAACCCAATCTAGTCAAAAACATTTTCATTTGTTCTTTGGTTGTATTTTGTGCTTCATCTAAAATGACAAAGGAATCATCTAATGTACGGCCGCGCATATAGGCCAATGGCGCAATTTCAATTGTGCCTCTCTCAATTAATCTTGCAACTTGATCTGCCCCTAATATGTCATGCAAAGCATCATATAAAGGGCGGAGATATGGATCCACCTTTTCTTTAAGATCGCCTGGTAAAAAGCCGAGGCTTTCCCCTGCCTCTACAGCAGGCCTTGTTAGTATGATTCGTTTCACAAGTCCATTCTTAAGCGCTGTTACAGCCATAACGACTGCAAGATACGTCTTACCCGTACCAGCAGGACCGATTCCAAAAACTAAGTCATTCGCTTTAATGGCAGATATATATTTTCTTTGTCCTAATGTTTTTACACGGATCGATTTACCTTTAACATTTTTCGTAATTTCCTGCTCGTATAATTCTTCAAATTGATCAAGCATTCCTTTTTTGCCCAAATCAATAGCATACACTACATCACGTTCGGAAATGCTTGCTCCCTTCCTAATCACCTTTAACAGGGCCATAAAAACTATTTCTGCAAGCTGAAGGGCTTCAGCGTCACCCGATACGCTTACTGTTTCTCCTCTTGTGACAATGGAAAGCTGAAGCTTTTCTTCCATCATTTTCAAATTCCGATCCTCAGTCCCAAATAAAGATAGAGCTTCATTTAAAGTCTGTAGTTGTATGTTGATCGTTTTTAAATTTTCTTGCATTATTTAATCTCCTTGAATTATAGGTTGTGGTGATGCGATATTTTCTATAACTTGGTAGTGTATCATTAATTTAACTTTACCATTGTCTATAGTTTGGTGCAAAACATTTTCTCCTTTTATAACAGCTTCTTCACCAAGTTTTGCCTTTAAATCATTTCTTGCTGTCTTTTTTCCAATTAAAATGGCGGATTGTTGATCATATTTTCTAATATGTTCTTCTTCTTGACGTATGATTTGTTTTCGATAAACGACTGGTAAATTCCATTTTAAAAATTTAACTTGTTTATCTAGATCCTCTGTCTTATAAGTTTGATATTCAATCTTCTTAAATCCCCATATCGGGATATTCAATTTAAAAACCTCAAAAGAATACTTCGTCATACTTTCACCAGTAAATACATTAAAAGTCGTTTCTAAAGGAACAATAATATGAGACTTGTACCAAATTTCACCCAAAACCTTGCCCTTTGCAGGAATAATTTGCGTGTTCCCTTCCTTGCCTATAATTCCCGACACAAGAATTTGACCAGGTTTCACAAAGTCATTGATCTTAATAATAGGTTGTCCTTGTTCGACAAAATAATCATAAATCACAGCCTTTTTATTCGCTACTAAATGCCTTGGGCTAAGTAATTCAGGCTCCTCAGCGACTTTTTTCTCAACTACCTCAAAATGATAGGCGGTGCCATTTAATTTAACTCCTACCCATGTAATGGATGACATCCTTTCCATCAGTTCCCCTTGGATATCTTCGTTACTTGGAAGAGAAAAATGAAGTTTCCCCCGTTTTATCCCCATTGATGAAAGTTCTTTTCTCATATCATGTTCAATCTTGGGGTTTGCTCCTGTTATTTCAATATTCCAAATCATATTAGACAACAGCAATGTAATTATAAAAGCAATGACAATACCAATTATGAACCCGCTATTGGCTATCATTTTCTTTACTAAAAAAGGCAAACCTAAACGTCCGATGAACTCCAGCTTACAGTCGGTCTTTCTGATAATCCTTCGAAGTTTATGTATATCCTCTAACCTTAAATAGCCCGTAACAGATGTAGTACCTTGTCTTTTTAAATTCCAAATATAAACATTTGCTCTGACACAATTATTTAAAAAAGGTTCTATTAGTCGCCCAGTCACCTTGATTTTGACATAGCCTGAAAAATAGCTGGTCCATTGGTTTTTCATTGCATAGATCTCCTTCCCTTATTTTCCGGGTTCGTCCAAATACAATACTTGAGCTATTTTACCCTCGAGTAAGATCTCTTCAGGAAGCATTGTTCTAAGTACAAATTGTTCCCCTTTAATCAACAGCTGACCTTGCTTCAACAACAAGCGCAACTCTGTATCCGAAAATTGAAGTAATCCCCGATGATTTTCTATATATATATGAATTTGTCCGATCATCGTAATTCTTGGGAGATCCATCATTACATCGGCAGGTAGTTCCATTTTTTGGGTAACCCATCTTTTAATTTGTTGTCTAAACTTTTTCATTAAGAGACCCCCCTCTCCTTTCATGTTTATGAACAAATAGTGATTTTTAGCATTAGAAAAACACGAAATTTTCCCATAATGGAAAGTTTCGATGTATTTCTTATACTATCTACATAAAAATATTATTCTGATAGTACAAAAAAAGAGGGTAAGCATCATGGCTTATCCTTTTTCAGATAGGAATATGAATGTTTTTTTCTTGCTCTTGGTGGTCCAAGAATTTCTCCCCAAATGACACCTTCAACGACCTTTTTTCTATTCATTTCTTTCATATTGATATTGATCGTTTGATGTACACTTTCTTTCGGAGCCACTATATTTTTATTTACATATTCGAAGTAGGGCTCTACTTTTTCAATATCTTGAACCACTTCTTCGGCGGATATTATAACGGTTTCGAACTCCGGTTTCTTTTTTTCCGCTTGTTGTACTGTTGGCTGCTCCGTTTGATTTTGTTCCCCTAAGTGCTTTGTTATTTCGCCCAATAAATCATCAAGCTGTGGGAGAAAAGGTTTAGCCCTTTTTTCCTTTGCTGGTTGATACCGTTTTTGGTTTTGGGTTTGAATTGGAGTATAAGTTTGTTTTCTGTTTTGATTTTGATTTTGATTTTGATTTCGGCGGTTATTATTTTGGTTTTCATTGGTACGTTTCAATAAGCTGATAACCCCACCAATAATCACGATAATGAAAGCCAGATTTCCGAAAATAAGATCAAAAAGCGCCTCCATTATTTCATTCCTTCTTCATCATCTTTGGAAATTTTGCCGATTGAATTTCTCATATCAGTATCAGCATTAATATTTCTAATGTTCATATAATCCATAACACCCATATTTCCTGAACGTAGGGCTTCAGCCATTGCAAGTGGGACTTCCGCTTCTGCTTCAACAACCTTCGCCTTCATTTCTTCGACTTTAGCCCTCATCTCTTGTTCTTGGGCTACAGCCATTGCACGGCGCTCTTCAGCCTTAGCTTGAGCAATCTTTTTATCTGCCTCCGCCTGATCTGTTTGCAATCCAGCACCGATGTTTTTACCAATATCAATATCCGCAATGTCAATTGATAAGATTTCGAACGCTGTTCCGGCATCAAGTCCTTTAGTGAGAACTGTTTGTGAAATCATATCAGGGTTTTCTAATACCTTTTTATGATCGGTTTGACTACCGATGGTTGATACTATACCTTCACCAACACGGGCGATGACTGTTTCTTCACCAGCACCACCGACTAAACGTTCAATGTTAGCGCGAACAGTAATTCTTGCCTTCGCTTTAACCTCAATCCCATCCATTGCCACACCCGAAATAAATGGTGTTTCAATAACCTTAGGATTAACACTCATTTGCACAGCTTCTAAAACATCACGGCCGGCAAGATCAATGGCCGCACCCCGTTCAAACGTAAGTGAAATGTTCGCACGGTGTGCCGCAATCAATGCATTTACAACCCGGTCAACATTACCACCAGCTAAATAATGACTTTCCAATTGATTTGTATTTAAATTCAGACCTGCTTTTACCGCTTTAATCAATGGATTAATCACACGGCTTGGAATAACACGACGCAACCTCATTCCAATAAGTGTAAAGATACTTACTTTTACGCCTGAAGCTAACGCTGAAATCCAAAGCATAACAGGAACAAAAGTAAATAATACTGATAGTGCAATTATAATCAGTCCAATGATTAACAATAAAAAGATGCTACCTTGAGTGATCATGTCCTATTCCTCCACTTCTATAATCAAATTTCTCGAACAACAATTTTAGAGCCTTCTGCGTTAATTATTTTTACCTTCTTATTACTGCTAATAAACCCACCCTCTGTTACAACGTCAATCCGTTCATCATTAAAAACGGCTGTACCAGCTGGTCGTAGCGGTGAAATAGTGATTCCTTCCAAGCCAATTAAATCGGAACGGGTTTCATTAGACACATACCCCTTCTCGCTGCTTGTTGAGTCAAACAAAATAATTCGTCTGAAAATTCCTTTCTCGTGCCCAAAACGCCTAAATAAAAAGACAGAGGCCACAATGGTAACAAGAATGGCAATTAATATTGAAAAAATCATATGACTGATATTTTCTGCAGCGAACAGCAAACTTGCAATGATAGAAAGTACACCTAAAAGTCCCACAACTCCTCCGGGGACAAAAAACTCAAGCACGATAAGTGCAATACCAATGACTACCAATATTATCGATTCCATACCAGCTAACCCCGCGATCATATGGCCGTAGAAAAATAATAATAATGATGTTAAACCCATTATTCCCGGAATACCGAATCCTGGACTATACAGTTCAATCACTAATCCCAAACTACCGATGGATAACAAAATGGGCACTACGACAGGATGTGTAATAAACCGTGCAAGCTTATCAGCAAAGCTTTCTTCCATTTGCATAATAGTTGCACCAGACAGACCTAGATAATCCAATAATTCCGCTCTAGTGCTGACAATTTTATCGGCATATCCCACTTCTAATGCTTGTTCGGCAGTCAAAGTTAATAAATGCCCTTTGCCAGCCCCATATTGTGGTAAATCTATGCTTTCGTCTGCCATTGCGAGTGCGTATTTCGGATCACGTTTATTTAGCTCTGCTGAAGCTTTCATTTCCGCAAACCACATTGATTCAGCTTTCTTTCCAGCTGTATTGCCCGTTTGGTCAATGATCGCCGCTGAACCCATTGTTGAATGAGGAACCATTACAATTTTGTCAGCATTTAATGCCAAGTATGCACCGGCAGACAATGCACTTTTATTAATAAAAGCTGTTGTTGGAATATCAGTCTTCCGCAAACTCTTGGCGATATCCATCGCAGCATCCACCGCACCGCCGGGAGTATTCATCTCAAACACAATATTACTTGCACCGATTTTCTCCGCTTCTTTGATTGACCGGTCAATAAATACACCAAGCCCCTGTTCAACTGTTTTTTCAACAGGAACAAAATATACTATTTTGTCGGACTTAGCCTGTACAGGAAATACTTGTGGTAGAAGGATGAATAAAGTAAACAGGACTAAAGTAATGAATATAACCTTCTCTATAAAGGATTTAGAGCGCACATTAAACCTCCCCTCATCTTCCTATGTACTTATTACGGATAAGTTCCTAAAAAGGTTTCAATTAATGATGTAAAAGTTAAAAGGGACTGTTCCAAAACTTATCAACGACCACATACCATTATATTGGTATTTCATCTGTGGTTGTCAGATAAAATTTTGATACAGCCCCTTATTTGAAAGTATTATGACAAATGTTTAAGGACGAGACGATTTACTAATGTTCCATCAGCTTTGCCTTTTACTTTTGGCATGATCGCTCCCATTACCTTGCCCATTTCAGCTTTTACCCGCGCATTTGTTTCAGAAATCGTTTGTTTCACGATTTCTTCCACCTCTTCTTCCGTCAACTGCTCAGGCATATAAATCATTAATATTTCAATTTCAGCTTTAAGTTTATCAGCTAAGTCGCTGCGACCAGCATTTTCGAACTCAAGGAGGGAGTCTTTACGCTGTTTTAATTCGCGGTTTAAAACAGTAAGCTCTTCTTCATCAGATAAGTCATGACCAAGCTTAATTGCTTCGTTCTGAAGAGCAGCTTTTACCATACGGATAACAGATAATTTTTCTTTATCTTTATCTCTCATCGCTTGCTTCATATCGTCAGTAAGACGCTCAAGAAGACTCATATATAACACCCCTCTTAAAACTTACGCTTTCTTGCAGCCTCTGATTTTTTCTTACGTCTTACACTAGGTTTCTCATAAAATTCACGCTTTCTAGCTTCAGAAAGTGTTCCATTTTTAGAAACGGATCTTTTGAATCGACGAAGAGCATCCTCAAGTGATTCATTTTTACGAACGCGAGTCGTTGACATAACTATTTCCCTCCCTCCGAAAAACCAATAACACCTGACATGTTTTTAAAGAATCTATTACTTTGTTAAAAGACATGTCTTTTGCCATTATATAATAAGGATGTGCCTTTTTCAACTATTAATATTAACTTCAAATGTTTATTACAGTTTTACGTCTGCAAATTTTGACCTTTGTCGAAAGGTAAAAGTCATGTCCCATGCATCCTGTCCATACAATGAGTGATGAGGAAGGTGACTTGGTATGATAAATATTATTACTCAATTTGCAACTTTTATTGCAATTTTTTTATATGGAATGACTGTCATGAGAATTGGCCTTTATAATCTTTCTCACAAAAGGCTAAAGCAAGTATTGGTGAATATGACCAGTACACCATTAAAAGGAATGATGATTGGTACGCTCATTACTGCAGTTTTGCAAAGCAGCTCAGCTGTAATGGTTATTACGATCGGTTTTATTGCTGCTGGATTGTTAACATTTAAGCAATCGATCGGAATTATTCTTGGAACAAACATTGGCACGACAATCACAACTGAATTTATCACCATTGATCTAATCTACCACGCAATCATGCCTTTATTATTAATAGGGACGCTTTTATTATTTACAAGAAAACTGCTTTCTTTTAATATTGGAGCGATATTATTCGGCCTCGGCTGCCTTTTCGTAGCGATGAATGGGTTTGAAACTCTAGCAAAGCCGCTTTCAACGATACCGGTCATTCACTCATCGATTGAGTTATCAAACGAAAATAATTTAATAGGTGTTGGATTCGGTACATTATTGACCGCTGTCATTCAATCTAGTTCGGCTACAACAGGCATTATTATGGGATTTATGAGCGAAAATTTAGTAACGTTATCTTCAGGAATTGCCATCGTACTCGGTGCTAACATCGGTACATGTGTGACAGCCTTTATTGCAAGTATTGGGGCGAATTTGGAGTCAAAATTAGCTGCTTATGCCCATATTTGGTTAAACATCTTTGGGGTTCTTTTATTTTATCCATTTATAAAATTCCTTGGTGCCGCTGCTGCGACGGTAACGAGTCTGCCGGATGTACAGCTTGCCCATGTGAGTGTGATATTCAATGTTTTGTCTTCGATTATTGCTTTGCCACTTGCAGGGTTGTTGGCGCAGTTTATTTTGAGGCTGCATGGGAAACAGGCGTAAGGGCTGGGGGATCTGCCATCAATATTGAACTCGAAACAATTTGTTGAGGATAAACAAAAATTATCTACCACCAAACTTAAGGATGAGGCTGTTTGAGGGTAGATAATCTTTTGTTCTCCAATTAATTAATAACTTGCATCAGTTTGCTCGCCTGTTACAATCGCAATCCCCGCACTGGCACCCATTCTTGTAGCACCTGCTTCGATCATTTGAAGGGCTCGCTCACGGTCACGGACACCGCCAGATGCCTTTACACCAATATCAGGACCCACGGATTCACGCATAAGCTCAATGTCCTCTACCGTTGCACCACCTGTTGAAAACCCAGTGGATGTTTTAACAAAATCAGTACCAGCTTTAACAGCAAGCTTGCAAGCACGAACCTTTTCTTCCTGTGTTAGGAGGCTTGTCTCGATGATTACCTTTACCAGTGCCTTTCCGCGTGCAGCTTCAACAACAGCACAAATATCTTGTTCAACTAATTCGTCATTTTGATCTTTAAGAGCACCGATGTTGATCACCATATCAACTTCATCTGCACCTTTTTCAATCGCATCCTTTGTTTCGAATGCTTTTGTTTCTGATGTCGAAGCCCCTAATGGAAAGCCGATTACAGTACACACCTTTACTTCAGACCCCTGCAATTGTTCTGCTGCCGTTTTAACCCATGTCGGATTAACACAAACTGAAAAAAAACCATATTCCTTCGCTTCGTCACAAAGCTTTACGATTTGTTCCTTTGTAGTATCTGCTTTTAAAGCAGTATGGTCGATCATTTTAGCAATATTTACAGTCATTCAAACCCATTCCTTTCATATTAGCAAATTAAAAACAGCAAGATAAAAATTTCACCTTGCTGTCATCATCTCTTAATTCTATTATTACCCTATCTTCACTGTTTCTTCAATCTCGTCCGTAACGACACTAATGAATTCACCTTCGTTGTACGGATAACCAGCCTTCGTAATTTTTACTTTTACGATTTGACCAATCATATTCTCTTTACCAGGGAATACTACTTTTAAATAGTTGTCAGTATAGCCAACGTAGAGGTCGTTGCGGCCCGTTCTTTCAGTGAATTGCTCTTCTGGAATAACCTCTAAGATATCCCCTTCATAATCAGATGCATATTCTTTTGCTAATTGATCAGATAATGCAATAAGACGGTGTACTCTCTCATTCTTAACCTCTTCATCAACTTGGTCTTCCATACGTGCGGCAGGAGTGCCCGTTCGTTTTGAATAAGGGAATACATGCAATTCAGAGAATTTATGATCACGGATTAAATGATAGGTTTCCATGAATTCTTCTTCTGTTTCGCCAGGGAATCCAACAATCACATCCGAAGTGACAGCTAATCCTGGGAGTGCTTCTTTCAAACGATTAAGACGATCTACATAGAATTCTGTTGTATATTTACGACGCATCCGTTTTAAGACAGAATCAGATCCAGATTGCAATGGAATGTGTAAATGGCGAACAATCTTTTCTGATTTATCAAGGACGTCAATCACTTCATCTGTAATTTGGCTAGCCTCAATTGATGAAATACGGATACGTTTTAAGCCTTCAACCTTTTGGTCAAGCTCACGTAAAAGCATTGCAAAATTGTAATCCTTCAAGTCCTCTCCATATCCACCTGTATGGATCCCTGTTAAAACAATTTCTTTATAGCCGGCATCGACCAATTGCTGTGCTTGTCTAACAACATCCTCTGGTTGGCGTGAACGCAAAAGTCCACGAGCCCATGGAATAATACAGAAAGTACAGAAATTATTACAGCCTTCTTGAATCTTCAATGATGCCCGAGTTCTATCCGTGAATGCTGGTACATCTAGTTCCTCAAAAACTCTCGCTTTCATAATATTGCCTACACCATTGATTGGCTCACGATTCTTTTCGTATTGACGAACATATTCCAGCAATTTAATACGGTCTTGTGTACCAATAACAATATCAACACCCGGAATTTCTAAAACCTCAGCAGGAGCTGTTTGTGCATAACAACCCGTTACTGCTACAACCGCATCAGGATTTTTGCGAATGGCACGTCTAATAATTTGACGGCTTTTTTTATCGCCGGTATTTGTTACAGTACATGTATTAATAATATAAACATCTGCTATTTTCTCGAAATCTGTACGTTCATAGCCAGCTTCTTGAAATAGCTGCCAGATCCCTTCTGTTTCATAATGATTTACTTTACATCCCAATGTATGGAAAGCCACTGTTGGCATATGATCACCCCAATAATTCAGTATGGTAGGAAACAGCTGCTAGTAGATATAAAGGGGCTGTTTCTGTTCTTAATATTCTTGGACCAAGACTACAAGATATAAACCCGTTGTTCCGTAACTCGGAAACTTCCTCTTCCGTTAGTCCACCTTCCGGTCCAATGACGGCTAATAAGGAATCGCCACTCGCTAATTTTGACAAAACAGAAAAAAGATTGCTCTTTTCACCAAGCTTTCCATCTTCCTCATAAGCTACTATTTTATATGTGTAATTTTTGCTTTCTTTTAAAAGGGTTTTAACGTCTACCGGCTCTTTTATTTCTGGAACTTTAGTACGGTGGGATTGCTCCGCTGCTTCTTTTGCTATTTTCTCAAGCCGTTCAACCTTTTTTCTCCCCTTTTTTTCATCCCACTTCACAACAGAGCGTGATGCAAAAAAAGGTAGAAAACGATGGGCACCCATTTCCGTTCCTTTTTGTACGACTAGCTCTAATTTATCACCTTTTGGTAAACCCTGTGCAATTGTTACCAATACAGGCAGTTCCTTATTCTCATCTATCCATTCTACTATAGAGACAAAACATAAGTCATCGGTAATTTCTTGAATCTCACAGCGGAATACTTGTCCATCCTCCGAGCAGCAAATAATGTTTTCTCCAGGCTTCATCCTCATAACCCGTGATATGTGATGGGCGTCTTCACCGCTAATCCTTATTTTATTCTCTATTATTTGATCATTTTTCACAAAATATCTTTGCACAGGCTTTCACCTTCTTACTGGTCATTATTATTTTTAGAAATAACCGCTACCCAATCTTCAATTTGTAGGACCTCTTCGATGACAAAGCCACACTTTATCAAGTTAGTAACAACATCGTCCTGCTTGCTTTTAATGATCCCTGATGTGATCAACAGTCCATCTTTTTTCAACTTTTTAGCTGCATCATCAATGAATAGCAAAATAATTTCTGCCAAAATATTAGCAACGATCACATCTACTTTTCCGCTACTATTTTCTAAAAGATTGTTCTGTTTCACTTCCACAATATCATCAGTTTTATTAAGCTCAACATTCATCCTAGCACTGTTGACGGCAACTTCATCAAGGTCGTAGGCGTCTACCTTTCTTGCTCCTAATTTAGCAGCAACAATGCTCAGTACACCTGACCCGGTACCAACATCAATGACATGTTCCCCTTTTTGCATGACCTTTTCAAGCGCTTGAATGCACATGACCGTTGTTGGATGAGTTCCGGTTCCAAATGCCATCCCAGGATCTAGTTCAACAATGATTTCGTCCTTTTGTTCAGGTTCATATTCCTCCCAGGTTGGAACAATCGTTACCTTTTCGGAAACTTTAACCGGGTGATAATATTTTTTCCAAGCTGTTGACCAGTCTTCTTCATTTACTTCATTAATCTCAACTGTATTAAAGCCAAGATCAATTCCGTATTGGGTGAGGTTATTAACAGCTTCTTTAATAGATTCCACCGTTTCGTCAAAGCTGCTTGTTACAGGTAGATAAGCTTTAACGATTACTCCTTCCTCGGGATAATCGTTTGGATTAAGAGCATAGATCTCTCCAAATTGCTGTTCCCTCACTTTGTTTAGGTCAGCCGGGTCTTCAATTGCAACCCCACCGGCACCTGCTTCATGCAGAATATTAGAAATTGGCTCTATAGCCTCTTGTGTTGTATGTATACTCATTTCAGACCATTTCATTTTTTAAACACTCACTTCTTATTTGGTTTGCGTTTATCTGTCTAGCTTCAGCGCCCAGCGACTAGTAAACTTCACTCATCTCCCTACGATAAGTCAACATCGACTCTCTACGTTCGTCGTGTTTCCTTTATCTCAGTCGATGCGCTCCAGTTTATACGTCGCTGAACGGGCGCTTCCGCTTTTCTAGCCTTTAAATGCTCTTTTTACTTTAGCGAAGAAGCTATCCTCATGTTCGGCTGGAGCTTCGTCACCAGTAAGCTCTGCTAATTCACGGAGCAGTTCTTTTTGACGATTACTTAGCTTCGTTGGTGTTATAACACGAATCTTGATATGTTGGTCACCTTGACCATAGCCCCTTACGTTTGGAACACCTTTGCCTCTTAGACGGAAGTTAGTACCCGTTTGTGTACCTGCAGGTACTTTTAATTTCACCTTACCATGAAGGGTTGGAACTTCAATTTCATCGCCAAGCGCTGCTTGAACAAAAGTAATTGGCATTTCACAATAAATATCATCGCCATCACGTTCAAAAAACTCATGTGGCTTCACATGGAAGACAACATATAAGTCCCCTGAAGGTCCTCCATTAATACCCGGCTCCCCTTGACCAGAAACACGCATTTGTTGTCCTTCATCAACACCGGCAGGAATTTTCACATGAATTTTCTTGCGTTTCTTAACCTTTCCAGAACCACCACATGTAGAACACTTATCTTTAATCATTTTTCCAGTACCGTTACAGTAATGGCATACACGGCGATTAACGATTCGACCAAATGGTGTGTTTTGTTCCACATTCAATTGACCTGATCCATTACAATGTGAACACGTTTCTGGTTTAGTACCAGGTTTCGCGCCACTGCCATGACAGGTATCGCATTCTTCTTCCTTTGGAATCTCTAAATCAGTTTCTTTACCAAAGGCTGCTTCCTTAAAATCTAAGGTCATTGTATATTGAAGGTCAGCACCTTGCCTTGGGGCATTCGGATCGCGTCTTTTTGATCCTCCCCCACCAAAAAACATATCAAAAATATCACCAAATCCTCCAAAATCAGCGCCTTCGAAACCACCAAAGCCGCCTTGGTTCGGATCTGTATGACCGAATTGATCATAATTTGCCCGTTTCTGATCATCACCTAAAACCTCATATGCTTCTGCGATTTCTTTAAACTTATCAGTAGCATCCGGTTCCTTGTTCACATCTGGGTGATATTGTCTTGCAAGCTTGCGATATGCCTTTTTTATCTCATCTTTAGAGGCATCCTTTGCCACTTCGAGGACTTCATAATAGTCTCGTTTACTCATATCATATCCACTCCCGAAAATCCCGTTCTAATCTTATCTGCATAACGATTATAATAACATTTTTAATCTAAGGTATGCAACCTTAGTAGATTGTGACATCAAATACACCTTGGCGTGTTTGCGCCGGAGGCTTTTAACTTTATTCAGCATACTTCTGCTGAAAAAGTTAAAACGGTCAAAGTCAAGGCAGCCCTGACTTTGACCGTTCAATTCTACGCCTGGGCGTAAGTTTTATTTCTTAGCTTCTTCTTCATTTACCTCAGTAAATTCTGCATCAACGACATTATCGTCTTTTGCATCTGCACCTGTGCCAGCACCCGCCTGGTTAGCTTGTGCCTCTTGTGCTGCTTGTTCATAAAGCTTCACTGAAAGCTGTTGTACAACTTCATTTAATGCATCTTTTTTCGCACGTATTTCGTCCAGATCATTCTTTTCGATAGCTTGTTTTAATGCATCTCTAGCTTCTTCGGCCTTTTTCTTGTCAGCCTCATCAACCTTGTCGCCAAGGTCTTTCAATGTTTTATCAGTTGCAAATACTAGCTGGTCTGCTTCATTGCGAAGTTCAGCTTCTTCTTTGCGTTGTTTATCAGCTTCAGCATTTGCTTCAGCTTCTTTTACCATTCTATCGATTTCATCATCAGATAAACTTGTTGACGATTGAATTGTGATTGATTGTGCCTTACCAGTACCTTTATCTGTCGCACGTACATTAACGATTCCGTTCGCATCAATATCGAAGGATACTTCGATTTGCGGAATTCCGCGTGGTGCTGGTGGAATATCTGTTAATTGGAAACGACCTAACGTTTTATTATCAGATGCCATCGGACGTTCCCCTTGAAGAACATGGATATCTACGGCTGTTTGGCTGTCCGCTGCGGTAGAGAAGATTTGGGACTTACTAGTTGGGATCGTTGTATTACGATCAATCAACTTCGTAAATACGCCACCCATAGTTTCAATTCCTAATGAAAGTGGAGTTACGTCAAGTAATACGATGTCCTTCACATCACCTGTTAATACCCCACCTTGGATAGCAGCACCAAGTGCCACCACTTCATCAGGGTTTACGCCCTTACTTGGTTCTTTGCCAACTTCCTTTTTAATTGCTTCTACAACTGCAGGAATACGTGTTGAACCACCAACTAAAAGAACTTTATCAATTTCACTCTTTGAAACACCAGCATCTGAAATAGCTTGGCGTACCGGTCCCATTGTTCTGTCAACAAGGTCTGCAGATAGCTCTTCAAATTTAGCACGAGTTACATTCATTTCTAAGTGTAAAGGTCCAGCATCACCTGCAGTGATAAATGGTAATGAAATTTGAGTAGACGTTACTCCTGATAAATCTTTTTTCGCTTTTTCAGCAGCGTCCTTTAAACGTTGCATTGCCATTTTATCTTTTGCAAGATCAATACCGTTTTCTTTCTTAAATTCAGCCACTAAATAATCAATAACCACTTGATCAAAATCGTCTCCACCAAGACGGTTATCTCCAGCTGTTGATTTTACTTCAAAGATGCCGTCACCAAGTTCAAGGATTGATACGTCAAAAGTACCTCCACCAAGGTCATAAACTAAAATAGTATGGTTTTCATCTTCTTTCTCAAGACCGTAAGCTAACGCAGCAGCAGTCGGCTCGTTAATAATACGCTCAACTTCAAGGCCGGCAATTTTACCAGCATCTTTAGTTGCTTGACGTTCTGCGTCGTTAAAGTAAGCAGGAACCGTAATAACAGCTCTTGTAACCGGCTCACCTAAATATTGTTCTGCAGTTGATTTTAAATTCTGGAGAATAATCGCAGAAATTTCTTGTGGTGTATAGGCTTTGCCTTCGATTTCTTCAGTTTTATAATTTGTTCCCATATGACGTTTAATTGATAAAATTGTATTCGGATTGGTAATGGATTGACGTTTTGCCACCTCACCAACCTGACGTTCGCCATTTTTAAAGGCAACAACAGACGGAGTCGTACGGTTTCCTTCTGGATTAGGAATTACTTTAGGCTCGCCGCCTTCCATAACTGCCACACAAGAGTTTGTTGTTCCTAAATCGATACCAATAATTTTACTCATAAAAATATCCTCCTCAAATCTTCAAAATTTCCTATTTTATATATTCAACAATTTATTATTGATTAACTTTGACCATTGTAGGACGGATAACACGATCCTTCAAAATATATCCCTTTTGCAGTTCATCTACAACAACGTTTGAATCATAATTACTAACTTCCACTTGCATTACAGCCTGATGGAAATTAGGATCAAATTCCTTGCCGGTAGCCTCAATAATATCTAATCCTTCTGTTTTCAAAGCGTCAAGCAATTGACGGTGTACCATTTCCACACCTTTAAGCAATTGTAATGTCTCCTCTTCCTTCGCTTCGATATTCAATGCTCGATCGAAATTATCAAGCGCCGGAAGAATATTTTCAATTAAGCTTTGGGCACGGTACTTCGCTGCTGCTTCCTGGTCCAAACGAACCCTACGACGGTAGTTTTCAAGATCTGCTTGCAGTCGTAAAAGACGATTTTGTCTATCATCAAGCTCCTGCTGTAATCTTAGGATTTCTAATTGTTCAGCGGACACCCCGTTTACTTCCTCTTCTTGAATTGATTCCGCCTGATTATCTATAGTTTGTTCAGCTGATTCGGTGACAGAATCATTATTTAGTGTAGCTTCTGCTACCTTTTCTTCATTTGCCTCTTCTTGCGAATAGTTTTTATTAACCATTCGTTTCACCTCCCACAAACTTGCCTTTTTATGTAAGCAGAAAAGCTCAAACAAGCTTTTCTATCAATCTTCCCTTTACCAATATGACCATTACTTTTCGTTTTGATACAAGGAAGTTAATACCTTTGATAAATCTTGGGAAAAGATGTTTAACAACGTTATGACTCTTGCGTACTCCATTCTTGTTGGTCCCAAAATTGCAATTGTCCCCATTGGTTCATTTCCAATTGAATAAGTTGCCGTTATAACGCTGCAATCCTGCATTTCCTGCATCTGATTTTCTTGACCAATCCTTACTGTGATTCCAGTACTCGTTGATTTAAACAAATTATAAATAACACTTTCTTGCTCGATAACTGACAGTAAGGAACGAATCTTTTGAACATCATTAAACTCAGGTTGGGAGAACATATTCGTTTTCCCTCCATAAAACACTTTTTCAGCCTTTGTATGACCGAACATATTCGTTAACAACTTAAATACACGATTATGATCATAAAGATTCTTCTTTATAATTCCAACTAGTTCCTTTTGAACACATTCCTGCAGTTCAGCTATCGGACATCCCTTCAGTTGCTCATTAAGAATATTTACAATTTTTTCTAATTCTAAAGAGTCTAAACCATCTGGTAGTGATAATGTTCGGTGCTCAACATGGCCAGTATCAGTTATGATAATGGCGACGACACTATCACGATTGAGTGGAATCATTTGAATTTGCTTAAGTCGAGTTTCCATTAATGCTGGACCTAATACAATGGTAGTATAGTTTGTAAACTCAGAAAGAAGTTTTGCGGACTTTTTCGCAACCATTTCAATTTCATAAATTTTGCTATCAAAAAGGGAACGAATAGTCCATAATTCCTCCTCATTTATCGAAGAAGGCGATAACAGGTGATCGACATAAAAACGATATCCCTTTTCAGAAGGAATGCGCCCTGAAGAAGTATGAGGCTTTTCGATAAAACCCATTTCCTCCAAATCGGCCATGTCATTGCGAATCGTTGCTGGACTAAATGAAATATCCTCTTTTTTGGCTATCGTTCTAGAGCCAACAGCTTGTGCTGAGCGAATAAAGTCATCAATGATCACTTGCAAGATCAACAACTGACGTTCTGTTAGCATAGTTTAATCACCTCTGTTAGCACTCATGTATGTTGAGTGCTAATTCTATATAATAAGTTACCAAAACCAAGCGTATATTGTCAACATAAAAAGGCTTGGAATACTTCATTCCCTAAAAACATACCTTTTCTAGTAAGTTTAATTGATTTCTGGCTTTCATCCAGTAATCCCTTCCCAATTTGGGCCTTGATTTCATTGCCGAATATACTATTCAAATCCTTTCCGAACTTTTGATAGAATACTTCTTTCGAAACACCCGAATTTTTTCTTAACCCAAGAAATACTTCTTCCTCCATTCGTTCCCTTTCCGTTAGTCCATTTTCTTCTACATAAGGAAATCCAGTTTCTTTTATTAATGAAATATATTGATTGAGCGGTGCCGCATTTACTCTTCTAACTCCATGTACATAACTATGGGCCCCTGCTCCAATTCCGAAGTATTCATCATTGTTCCAATAAGTTAAATTATGTCTGCTTTCCAACCCAGACTTTGAAAAATTACTAATTTCATACTGGTTATATCCATGCAAAGCCATTTTTTCCATTAAAACAGTATACATTTCTACTTCTTCATCCTCTGTCGGTAATTGTAGCTTTCCTTTTCTCTTCAAATTGTAAAAAACTGTTTTTGGCTCGATCTGTAAGGAATACCCAGAAAAGTGCTGGACATCAAGTGAAAATGCTTGTTTTAATGTATCTTTGAAACCTTCAACAGTTTGTCCGGGCAAGCTGTATATGAGATCAGCATTTATATTTTGAAAACCGACTTCTTTTGCTAATGAAATCGTCTGAAAAACGTCGACTGCCCGATGTGTTCGCCCGATCTTTTCCAACAACTCGTCATCAAAAACCTGTACACCAAAGCTTAAACGATTTACGCCTGCTTCAGATAAGAGGAGAAGCTTATCTTTTGATAGGTAACTGGGGTTGGCTTCAAACGTGAATTCTATTTCAGAATTAATATATCCCCCAAAATGCTTATGGATTCCATTAAGAAATAAATCAAGCTGTTTTATTGTTAAAGAGGTAGGGGTGCCACCGCCGACAAAAATGGTCTGTACGTCCTCGATCCCAAATCTTGCAATTGATTGTTCCATTTCTTTTTCCATTGCTTTTAAATAGTCTTCCACCGGCTGATTTTTTATATAAAATTTATTAAAATCACAATAATGACAAATATGCTCGCAAAAGGGTATATGAAGATATACTGATTTAACCATCCAATCACTCTTTTCTTTTAATTCTTAGAAAGACATGACTTGCCGCCAATAATGGCGGAAGTCGATGTCCTTTCTTATACTATCTACAAATTAAAATATAGATTCTGATAGTAGAAAAAAGGATGGCTATCAAAGCCACCCCTTTATTTCTTACTATTATTATCATCCATTCGTAGTACTGCCATGAACGCTTCCTGAGGAACTTCGACTGACCCAACTTGTTTCATGCGCTTTTTACCTTCTTTTTGCTTTTCCAACAATTTACGTTTCCGTGAAATATCTCCACCGTAACATTTTGCTAGAACGTTTTTACCCATTGACTTGATTGTTGATCTGGCCACAATTTTCGTACCAACTGCAGCCTGCACGGGCACTTCAAATTGCTGTCTTGGAATAAGCTCCTTTAGCTTTTCAACTATGACCTTACCACGATCATAGGCAAAGTCGCGATGAACGATAAATGATAAAGCATCGACTTGTTCACCATTTAATAGAATATCCATTTTCACTAGCTTAGACTGTTTATACCCTATTAATTCATAGTCAAAGGAAGCGTATCCTTTTGTATTAGATTTTAAAATATCAAAGAAATCATAAACAATTTCTGAAAGTGGCAGTTCATAAGTAATAGTAACGCGATTTTCATCAAGGTACTGCATATCAATAAAATTACCGCGCTTACCTTGACATAATTCCATAACAGATCCAACAAAATCATTTGGAACCATTATTTTTGCTTTTACATAAGGTTCAAAAATTCCGGCAATGCTTTGTGGATCCGGCATTTTTGACGGATTTTCTACGGTAATTTCTTCGCCACTCGTTAACTCTACCTTATAAATAACACTTGGCGCTGTTGTAATTAAATCGATATTAAACTCCCGTTCGATCCGCTCTTGGATAATCTCCATATGGAGTAGCCCTAAGAAGCCACATCGGAAGCCAAATCCGAGCGCCTGGGATGTTTCCGCTTCAAATTGAAGGGAGGAATCGTTTAATTCTAATTTTTCAAGGGCTTCACGCAGGTCATTATAATCTTTAGAATCGATTGGGTATAAGCCACAGAATACCATCGGATTAAGTTTACGGTACCCTGGTAAAGCCTTTGGTGCCGGATTCCCTGCACTAGTAATTGTATCTCCGACTCTCGTATCACTTACATTCTTGATGGACGCGGTCAAAAAGCCAACATCACCGACCGTTAATTCGTCTCTTGGTACGGCCTTTGGAGTGAATACACCCACTTCATTTACCTCAAACTCTTTACCTGTCGCTATCATTCTGATTTTGTCGCCAACTTTTACAGTTCCATCAACAACACGGATATAGGTTATAACCCCGCGGTAGGAATCATATAAAGAGTCGAAAATCAATGCCTTCAACGGCGCATCCGGGTCGCCCGTTGGAGCTGGAACCTTTTCAACAATTTGCTCTAAGATATCTTCTATTCCAATTCCGGCTTTCGCTGAAGCAAGAACAGCGTCGGAAGCATCAAGTCCAATTACATCTTCAATTTCTTGGCGAACCCGCTCTGGGTCAGCACTTGGTAAATCAATTTTATTAATTACCGGTAAAATTTCAAGATCGCTATCCAACGCCAAATAAACATTCGCTAATGTTTGCGCTTCGATCCCTTGCGCCGCATCAACTACTAGAATAGCTCCTTCACATGCAGCTAAACTTCTTGATACCTCATAAGTAAAGTCAACATGTCCAGGAGTATCAATTAGGTGAAGAATATATTCATTGCCATCTTTCGCTTTATATAATAATTGAACGGCATTTAACTTAATTGTAATACCACGTTCCCGTTCTAAATCCATAGCGTCAAGAATCTGCTCTTTCATCTCCCGTTGGGATACTGTACTAGTCTTTTCTAGTAACCGGTCTGCTAATGTTGATTTCCCATGGTCAATATGAGCAATAATTGAAAAGTTACGAATTCGTTTTTGACGCTCATGTCTAGTTTCTTTATTCATCAAATAACCACTCCTACTAATGTGAGCAAAATTACACTGAAGATGATTATATCAAATAACCTATTAACTATTCAATTAGAAATGCGAAAACACCCGTTTAGCGACGTATAAACTGGAGCACATCGACTGAGATAAAGGAAACACGACGAACAAAGTAAGTCGATGTTGACTTATCGTAGGGAGGTGGGCGAAGTTTACTAGTCGCTGGGTGCTTGAGCTGGACATTAGAAATGCGAAAGGCACGAGGACTTCTTTCCTCATGCCTTTTATATTAGCCTTCTTATGATAAAGCTTTATCCAAGGAGGTAACGACTAAATTGGTAAGTTGTTGAAACATAATTGATAACATATCACCGAGCCTACTGCCTAAATTAGATAGGAGATGAAATGCCTTCATTTCTTCTAATTTTTTTTGTTTTTCTTCGATATCATGTGCTGTAATTTCTTGACCGAGTACTGCTGCTTCAACTTCACCAGCCTCAGTTTTTTTAAAATGAAAGGCTCCACTAAACGTTTTATCATCGAAGCCCTTCATCTGCAAAAGTCCTTCATTCGCTTGCTGCATCCCGAGGAGAACGCCGAAAAACAACGTAATTACTAAAAGAAAAAATTTCAATATAAACTTTTTCATCATAGATCCCTTCTGTCCATTCACTTTTAGCCATTAACTTCTTCAGCTTGCCAATAATATTCGCTAAATATTTCAGCAATCGCTTCGACTGTGCGATATACTTCTTCCAATGAGTTTTCTGGGCCACCCATTTCAATTAAAATAGCATTTTCTGACAAGTCTTGATTGAATTTACCGTTCGTGCCTTCTCCTTGTTTTTTCGTAACCCCGCGACTTAAGCCTGGATATTCTTTTTCTAAAAGATTATGCAAATCAGTAGCCATTTTTAAATTTTGTTTGTACTTTGCATGTTCGCCACCGATGATAAAAATAGTTCTAGCATAATCTTTTCCATTAATTTTTGTCGTCGTTATTTTATGCGACTGAGAATCGCGATGAATATCGAAGAAGTATTTTAAATCACGATTATTGGCCATTGCATTTTTAACAACTGGTCTTGAAGCATCATAGGACTGATTATAATTCATTCCTTTTTCAGATAAAAGCTTCGTAATATCAGCACCTTCAAATTGAGTTCCAATTCCTCTATTTTCTAACTCTTTGCTAAGCTTTTCAGCCACCGTCATCACATTTATCTCATGTGAGTAGGCTTCAGAGACTTTTGTACCATCAGGTAAGTGTGGTAAGTACGATTCTCTCGAATGGGTTGTATATATATAAACAACTTTCTTGCCATTTGTCGTCAATGTTGGATGAGTTACACTTTTTGACTCATCCAATTTTTCCAAGCTTTCGATGGAGGCTTCACGTTCCTGTAAGAGCACTTCCATTGGCGGTGACGATTCTATAGGCATATTCGTATAGTTTGTACCTTGCCCAGCGACGATAATTTCTCCATCGAATAAGGAAAATCCCGGAAGCTCTCTGCCAAGTAAACTTCGTGGATCATTAGGGTTGATACTTGTCGCCAATTCAAAGAATAGTGTACTAAGGCTGATGGGCGGTTGGTTTGTATCTTCAAATGCCTGTTTAAAATATTGATTTTCAAAGCCTAGTAAATGAACATAGGCCGTTGTATCTAATTGTTTACTCCACCCGTTAATAGATGACGATGATATTCTTAACTCAGGCTTAAGAGCCGTAAGCATACCAGTAATAACAAACATAACCATCATCGATATCGTTCCCATCATAATTGGCTTAATAATTGTGTTTCCATTAAACGAAATCATTAAGTTACGAAAGCGCAAACTCTCTCACCCTCTCAAAGCTTCTCTACTAACATTTATGCCTAAGCTTTGAGAGATAGAACCTGCAATCCAAATCAAATGCGCCTTGGCGTATTTGCGCCCAGATTTTTTAAGCCCGCAGGATGTGGTGTTCTTAGTCATTGATCTGCTTGAAAAACTACCTTTGAAAATCGCAAGGCTCGCCGGAGGCTTCAACTTTATTCAGCCTACTGAATAAAGTTGATAGTTTCGAAGGTATCGGTATGTTTAATGAGTGTAAGAACCAATATTATCTTGATCAACTTCATAGTGAAGGGCCGCATTTAAGCCGGCCGCAATGATATTAGCCATATCCTCAATAAAGACATCTACCTCCTTTGGTGTTACCATTAAATTATGTCCTAACGGTGCAAGTACTTCATGGATTAATTTCCGTTTTTCTTCATCAGGAAGTGTACCAATTAAGCCAAGAAAAGAGCGTCTTTCCTCTTCACCAGGTAAATCTTCATCTGTAAGTACTTTTTTCTCACCAAATGTTAACCCGGCCGGTGTCAGGCTTCTACTAGGCTTATTCCCTTCCTTAAGCTCTCGTCCAAAATGCTTTAAAATAAAATCTATCGTATCGCTAGTAATCGATACAGCGTCTACAACGGTGGGGATTCCGATCGCGATAACAGGTATACCTAAGGAATCCTTACTTAATTCCTTACGTTTATTCCCAACGCCGGATCCTGGGTGGATTCCTGTATCAGAAATTTGAATAGTAGAATTAACCCGCTCAAGTGATCTGGAAGCTAATGCATCAATTGCAATTACAAAATCTGGTTTTGTCTTTTCTATTACACCATAAATAATATCGCTAGTTTCAATTCCCGTTATTCCCATAACACCAGGTGCAATGGCGCTAACGGAACGGAATCCTTCTTGTACTGTTTCAGGTTGCAAAGTGAATAAATGTTTGGTTATCAGTAGATTTTCAACTGCAATCGGCCCGAGTGCATCGGGTGTAACGTTCCAATTTCCTAAACCAACCACGAGACAGCTATCCTCGTCTTTAATCCCAATTTGTTTCATAAATTCACTAAATTCTTTCGCAAAAACTTGTTGTACTTCATCCTGGAGCTCTGTATCCTGCTGTCTAATTCCCTGCACCTCTAATGTCAAATAATTTCCCGGCTTTTTCCCAACTGTTTTAGCTCCCAATTCAGTTATTTCTACTGTTGAGATTTTTACATTTCCTGCTTTTCTTTCTTTAACGATCACTCCTTCTATAGAAGATAAATTGGCATCCTGTTTTTTTTGCTCGTCAACCACCATTTCATGTGCTTCAATAGCCAAATCTGTTCGAACATTATATTTTGATAAATCAAGAGATTGTGGTTCCAAGGCTAGTTCCCCCTTATTCTATTAGGTACTGTTAAAATTTAGCTTATCCGAAATAAAAATAAACATGCATACAATCAAATGCACCTTGGCGTATTTACGCCCAGATTTTTAGGTCCACAGGATGTGGCGTTCTTAGTCTTTGATCTGCTCGAAAAACTACCTTTGAAAATCTGAAGCATCCACCGGAGGTATTTAACATCAGAAAGTATTGCATTACCCTATTCATTTTGATAAAATACTATTTGTTCTATGTGAAGCCGTTATCGGCTTATCAGGAGGTGAAAGGAATGCCAAATATTAAATCTGCTATTAAACGTGTAAAAGTTAACGAAGGACGTCGTGCTCAGAACATCTCTGTTAAATCTGACATGCGTACAGCGGTTAAAAAAGTTGAAACACTTGTTGTTAATAACGATGTAGAAACTGCAAAGAGCGCACTTATTACAGCTTCTAAAAAGCTTGATAAAGCTACTCGCAAAGGCCTGATCCATAAAAATACTGCGGCTCGTCAAAAATCTCGTTTAGCTAAAAAGTTAAACGAATTAAATGCATAATCGAGTCCATTAAAAAAGAAGCGTCATAAACGCTTCTTTTTTTAATTTTTATTCAATTGAAGAATAAACAGCTCTATTAACAGCTTTTTATCCATTTTTCCCGTTTTCATTTTATAATCTATTTCCGCCAAATCATTCATTATTTGCTGTAGCTCTATTTCACTAAATTTAGACGCCTGCTCCCCGGCGAGTTTTACACGGTATGGATGCACCTTTAAATAAGTCCCTGTTTGATTTTGTCCATATCCCCTTTTATATAGTTCTTTTACTTGATAAATGAGGCGAAACTGCCCGGCTAATAGTGATAGGATTTTAATGGGTTCTTCTTTTTGTTCTAGTAAATCATAGAAAAACAATAAGGCATCCCGGGTTCTTCTTTTTACAATCATATCAATGAGAGCAAAGACATTTTGTTCTAAAGTTCTTGGAACCAAATTATGGATGACAGAAGAATCAATCTTAGTATCTTCGCCAATATAAAGAATTAACTTTTCTATCTCATTTGCGAGTAACATTAATTTGGGTCCCACTAACTGTAGGAGTAAATGAATAGCTTCCTCATCTATTTCTTTATCCACTTTGGTTACCCTATTTTTAATCCAAGCACTAATTGCTTTCCCATCCATTAAGGAGACCTGGATGACTTCTCCATTCTTCTTTAACAACTTAACAATTTTTTTTCGCTCATCCAGTTTGTCATAATTACCGGTAAAAATGACAATCGCATCAGGTGATGGGGAGTCCAAAAATTGCTCTAGCCTTTTAAGATCATGCTCCACCTTAGTCTTGTCTTTGTTGCCAGTGAAAAAAACTGGATCTTTAATAATGACTACCCGTTTGTCTCCCATAAACGGCAATGTTTCGGCATCTTCAATCGCCACATCAATGGGAACCTCATTCATATCGAATAGGGATAGATTGAATTCCCTTTCTTCGATTGACAACGCCGCATTTATGATTAAGTTGACCGTTTCCTCGATTAAAAATTCTTCTTGCCCATAAAGAACATATACAGGGGCTAGCTTATTTTGTTTTATTTTTTTATGTATTTCATGTAATCCATTCATTAAAGTTCACCTCGAAGATCTTCACGATACTTATATGCTAGACGGAAGATGTCGATTTGACAAGAAAATTGAGGTGAAAATACTTGAGAGGAGTTGAAATATTCAACCCCTCTCTTTATAATAAACGTTGAACAGTAAGCCCCGGGAAAACTTAACATCCAACGATTGTAACTATCAAATACGCCTTGGCGTATTTGCGCCCGGATTTTTTCGAGTTTGCTCGAAAAACTTCCTTTAAAAATCCGAGGCATCCGCCGGAGGCTTTAACTTTATTCAGCCTGGGTTTGCACCCCCACTGAATTAAACCACTAATTTGCATTCATCCTACCACTTTTGGAAATGGAAGACTTCTGCTGAATTAAGTTAAGCTTATAATGCACCAAAATGAGATAACATATAGGTGACAACTCTTGTCACTTTAGGAAAAACAAATTATGTCTTTTCCTTAACGGAGTAGATTTTTTTCGTATATTAGCTTATACTAAAATTGTCAAATGGGAGGGATTCTAGTGAACGTATTTGAAAAAGATGTTCAAAGCAAACGAAATGATGCTATTGATTCTGGCGTAGGTTTCATTTTTTCCTTTGTATTTTTTGCACTAATATTTACTATCGGTACTGTTATTAAGCTTGTAGGATAACAAGGTAACAAGTACATACATGATCTTTGAAGGAAAGGGACTGCCATTATTCAGCAGTCCTTTTTCTTCTCCACTTGATTTTTATTAATCCGCCGGAGGCTTTAACTTAATCTATACTATGGCAGCAGCCAGTTAAAGGTTCCTTTATCCCCAATAAATTTATAACAAATTGCTCCGTTTTCATCCGTCCTTAAAATCGTAATATTTTGTTTTTCCAATAATTCAATAACATCCCGATGTGGATGTCCGTAGCGATTATTTTTCCCAACAGAAATGAGCGCTACATTAGGTTTTATTTGCTCCAAAAAATACTTAGAAGTGGACGTTAAGCTACCATGATGACCGACTTTTAAAATGTCGACTTCGATATTTGGATACTGTTCCAATAATCTTCGTTCACCTTTTTCCTCCAAGTCCCCGGTGAATAACCAGCGTTTTCCCCCTAAAGTAGTATAGAGCACGATCGATCCGTCATTTTTATTGTCTTCTTTTCCACTTGGGCCAACAACATAAAATGCAAAACGCCCTATTCCCCATGAATCACCTTTTTTCACTGCCTTCAAGGTAATTTTTTTCTTTTCAATTAAAGAACGTAACGCCCTTTCCTCTTCGGTTTTTCCATTTGCAATGTCTACTGTATTTACTAGGATTTCTTTCACCTTAAAATTTTGAATAACAGCTTCGGTTCCACCGATATGATCAAGGTCTCCATGTGTTAATAATAATTTATCAATTGTTCGAATCCCTTTAGCTTTTAAAACAGGGGTAATAATATTTTCACCAACTTCAAATGGCTTTTTTCTTTTTTGCCAGTCTTCCCTTGAAAAGGGGATCACGCCGCCAGTATCAATCAAGTAGACGGCTTTACGATAAGGAAGTTCGATTAAAATACTATCACCTTGTCCAACGGCAATCATCGTTACCCTTCCTTCATTTAATAAAAAAGGCGAAACCCAATGATAGCTGGCAACCAAAAGCAAACAAGCTACCCCTTTCTGAAGACTTGTCTTTTCATTCTTATTTTCCCAAGCAATAAAAAAATAGATGATCGCAACGTAATAAATGAGGAAGAGCCAGCTTTCTGGCTTGCCAAACGTTAATGTAAAGGCTGAAACCTTCTCTGCCTTTTCAAGTAATAAATCTGAATAATCAAGTATGGAGGACAGGATCATCATTGGCATCGAAGCAAGTGGTTCATATAAATGACTTACAATAAAAACAATAATCGAAAGTGGAAGTATGATAACTAACATTAATGGGACATAAATAAAATTCAACGGCAAGCTTAATAAGGAAATTTCATTGTTATAATGTAAGACTAGGGGAAAGGCACAAATTTGCGCAATCAACGATACCGCAACAAGCTGTTTCCAATAGCCATGATGGGCAGCAATGATCCGAGCAGAGGATATAATTAAAAACAAACTAACTAAAAATGAAAGTTGAAAGCCGATATCGGTTATATAGTAGGGGTTGATACTAACCATGATGAGGAAAACAATACTCAATGCGTCCAACGGCAAAAATTTCGCCCTAAATTGAATAGCGATCATCACAATCATTGCTACTAAACAGGCCCTAGCAACTGATGGAGCAGCTCCTGCGATAATCATGTAAAAAGGCAATGCCATAAAAAGCAATAAAAATGCCCGCTCCCTTGTAACTCCTATACGAACTAATATATAAAAGGCAGCTGCTACAATCAAAACGACATGGGAACCGGAAATTGCCAACAAATGGATCAGTCCAAATTTTTGAAAATTAGCCTCCACAGCTTGATGTAGTTCATTTCGTTCTCCAAAAATCAAAGCCTGTACAAATCCAACTGTGTTTTCCGGAAAATGATTCTTTATGTATAAAAGCTCGGTGGATCGCCATTTTTGCAGAGAATATTTCAAAGAGGAGGATGGCTGACATTGCGCGGTCCTTAATGAATCGGGTGTAAATATCCAATGGATCTGTTTATAGTATAAAAATTTTCGATAATCAAAGGCCCCAAAGTTCCTAGCCTCTTCCGGTGTTGACAATGTACCTGATAGCCTGCAATCCATCCCTACTTGTAATTGTTGAAGTTTATTTTTTTCTTGGTCTGTTTTAATTCGGTAGGATAATTGGAGCTTTTCTTTTGATGGAAGTTGGAGGAGTAGTGTTAACCTGTCACCGTCTACTTTCGGAATCGTCTTGATCGTACCCGTAAGCTTTTTTTCAGTTCCTTTTAAAGTTGAAACATTATAACCGTCCACCCATTGAAACCAAACCGAAAATAGACAGATAGTAAAAGCACAAATCAAAAATAATTTTAGCTGCCAGTTATGTTTATGGATGATCCAAATTAAATAAACGAGACTGATTATGATTGTGAATAGATGAAAACTAAAGTAGGCAGCCATAACCCCAAGAGCTGCAGCAAATGCTACAAATATCCATTTTCCTTTCAAGTAAGGCCACCTCCTTCACTCTATTTGTTACTTCCAAAATCCTGAAAATAGGTTGTTATATCCTCTAGTTCGACCTTTTGAACCTTAACATTAGCCTTTTCCAGTATTTCAAGCGCATATGGATGATTTTTATAATCCTCGGCATAATATAGCGCTTTAATTCCACTTTGAATAATTGCCTTTGTACAGTGAACACACGGAAAATGGGTTACATAAATTTCCGCACCATCAGTCTGAACACCAAACTTGGCACATTGTAAGATTGCGTTTACCTCTGCATGAATAGTCCGAATGCAATGGTTATCAATCACATAACAGCCATCATCAATACAATGAGTCTGTCCCGTAACAGAACCATTATATCCTCCAGCAATGATTCGCTTGTCCCTAACAATCGTTGCTCCAACGCGTAACCGTGTGCACGTACTTCGTAATGCTAATAAATGGCTTTGTGCCATAAAATATTGATCCCAAGATATACGATTCACTAGTTAATCCCCCTTCTAATTTAATTGTAGCCACGAAAAAAGTGACACGTCAATGTATTTCTAATATTAACGAACCTTTATCTTATCCTTTAGTTTCTCAAACGATTTCGAACCAATCCCCGAAACATTAACAATATCCTCAATCTCCTTAAATGGACCATTCTGTTCCCGGAAACTGATAATACCCGCCGCCTTAGCTACCCCAATCCCAGGTAAACTTTCCAATTCCCCTGAAGTGGCTGTATTAATATTAATCTTACCATCATCCATTTCAGTTGTAGGTAAACCACTGCCATCTACTAGGACTTCGCCAATCGCGGGGATATAGATTACCATTTCGTCACTTAATCGGGCAGCTAAGTTAATCTTTTTTTGATCCGCATCTGCTTGGAAACCTCCCGCCAATTGAATGACATCGAGTACCCTTTTCCCATCCTCAAGCTGATACACACCCGGTTTTACTACTGCTCCTTTAAGGTCAACAAATAAAATCAAAGGATTTGACTCTTCCGGTATGGCAACTACCTCTTCTTCTTCCAATTCAGCCATTGTCAGGATTTCCTTTGCTTGTTCATTACGATCATAAAGCTTTATCGATAAAAATAGTACTAATACAAAGATTACAACAGCAATAATAGTCATTCTTTTTTTATCAATGATTATTTGAGCCATATTATCGCTCCATTCGATGATAGTTAGAAATCAATCATATTTAAGCTTCCAGTATCATAAGCATAAGTAGAGTATTGTTTGCAAAGAGGGGGGAAAATTGTGAACATAGGAGTTATTGGGACTGGAAATATGGGCAAAATCCTTATTGAAGCATTCCTTAAATCCTCCGCCGTAAACGAAGAGAAGTTATATATTACGAATCGAACAAAAACAAAAGCAGAACAAATAAAAAACGAATTTCCAAATATTCATGTTGTTGATTCTCCCGAGGATATCATTAAAAATTCCGAATATATCTTTTTGTGTATAAAACCATTGGATATTAATCCACTGTTAAAAGGATTGGCACCGTTACTGAAGAAAGAGCAGTGTATTGTGTCGATAACAAGCCCAATAAGTGTTGAGCAATTAGAGTCGGTTGTGCCATGTGCGGCTGTAAGGGTAATTCCAAGTATTACTAACCGAGTTTTGTGTGGAACTTCTTTACTTACTTACGGAGAACATTGCCCTAAACACCACCAAGTATACATTGAGCAAATCATGACGAAAATTTCAACTCCGCTCACAATCGAGGAAAATATTACAAGAGTTGCTTCAGATATTACGAGTTGCGGTCCAGCCTTTTTTACCTTTTTACTTCGTAACTTTATCGAAGCTGCTGTGGCGGAGACTGAGATCACAAGGGAACAAGCCACATTATTAGCAAGTAAAATGATTATCGGATTAGGTCAATTACTTGAACAAGAAGTATACACACTGGAAACATTGCAAGAAAAAGTATGTGTAAAAGGCGGGATTACCGGCGAAGGGATTAAAGTTCTCGAAGCTGAAATTGGAGCTATGTTTAATCATTTATTCCAACAAACACATGCTAAATTTAACCATGAAAAAGAAAAAGTTCATGAACAATTTTGCATAAAAGACTAATTCGCTATAAATCTACAAAATCCTGCTAAATAAAGAAATAAAATTAGAAAAAAACCGAAGGAAGGGGCCCTCGGTTTTTCTATTTTTGTCCAGTTCCAGCGCCCAGCGACTAGTAAACTTCGCTCATCTCCAGTTTTTACGTCGCTAAACGGGCGCTTCCACTTTTCTTCTTTGCGGTAAAAAAGATTCTCTCCGACTTTTCTGTTGGTTTTTCTTCAGTAAAATCCGCTGAAATCTCCAATAATTCAAAGCCCGCCTTTTCTAGCCATTTTTGATAATGATCAACCGGGAATGTTTGCTGGTAATGAACTTCATCATATCTATAATACGAATCATTTTCTTTCACGAAGAAGGTCAACTCATGCTCCACCGAGTGGGGTTGTTCACCAGCAAAACAATTCCAAATGTACGATATTTCTTCATCATTGCTGCTATACGTCTGACCTATAAAAATATTGTCCATTTTATCAATTGAATGAACATCAAACAATAATAGTCCCCCCGGAAGCAGTTGGTCATAGATATTTCTAAATGTTAGTTCCACATCTTGTTCTGTTCCCAAATAATTTAGGGAATCGCAAAATATACCAATAACATCAAAAGGTTCAAACCCTTCCAACTGTCTCATATCTTGCTGGAAAAAGGCAATTTGAACGCTCGCTTCCACTGATTTTGCATGGGCTATTGTTAACATTTCTTCAGATAAATCAATCCCGGTGACATGATACCCTTGGAGTGCGAGCGGGATCGACAACGTTCCGGTTCCACAACCAAGGTCTAGAAGACGTTTACCCCCGTTCCCATACTTCATCATATTTTTCATTATGAATTGCAGCCAATCTTCATAAGGGGCATCCATCATTAGTTCATCGTAGAGAAGTGCAAAATGCTGGTATGACATAGTTTAAACCAATCTTTCCTGAATGTTGACTCTAGGAGCATCTCCCCACAGGCGTTCTAGATTATAATAAATTCTTTCATCACGATGGAAAATATGTACAATGACATCACCTAGGTCACAAAGCACCCAGCGTGCTTCATCATAACCTTCTAACCTTTTAATGCTAAGATCATTTTCCTGTGCTTTATCTTTAACCTCTCGTGCGATGGCTTGAACCTGCTTCTCAGAATTCCCATGACAAATCATAAAATAATCTGCTATAAGAGAAACTCCACGCATATCCAATACAGTTATATCCTCTGCCCTTTTGTCGTCAGCGGCCTTTGCCGTAATTGACACAATATCTTTTTCACTCATGTAAGTCTAATTCCTCCTTATAAGTGTATTATAGGTTTCTAATGTATCCGGATAAATTGGTTGCTTTTTATCCAACAAAAACTTGATTGTATTTTTTAGCGCCATAACAACGGCTTCATTTAGATTTTCAAGAGCAACCTTTCGGACGGCGTCTACACCTGGAAACTTTCTTCCCGGTTCAATATAATCTGCTAAGAAAACGATCTTATCTAACATATTCATATTCTTATTTCCGGTTGTATGAAACCGAATGGCCTGCAAAATATCCTCATCCTGAATGCCAGCCTCAATCCGTACAAGGTAAGCGCCTACCGGTGCATGCCATAATTCCGAATGAAATTCCAATAGTTGTTTCGGCATATTTTCATCGACTATTACTTTTTCCATTTCCTCTTTGGAGCGAAACTTAGCATAATCGTGAAAAATAGCAGCAAGTTCTGCCTTCTGACTGTCCACTCCATATTTTTGGGCTAACTGAACGGCCGTCTCCATCACACCTACCGTATGTTCGTACCGTTTATCTGTCAGCTGTTCTTTTACAAGGGCTAATGCTTTCGCTCGATCCATAAAGATTTTTCTCCTCTATATATTCTCTAACAGCATCTGGTAAAAAATATTTTGTATTTTGGTTAGTTTTAAAACGACGCCGTAGTTCGGAAGAAGACATATCAAACTGTGGTACTTCTACTTCAATTACGTTATATTTTGAAACAATTTTAAACTTCGGACGTTTTACCCCTACAAAATGAACATCATGCACCAAATCATCAATTCGATACCATTTTGGTAAATATTCGACCATATCAGCTCCAATGATGAAATAGAATTCCGCATTTGGGTACTTTTCTTTTAGAATAGCAATTGTGTCATATGTATAGGATGGGCCTGAACGTTCAAATTCGATCGGCAGCAGTCTAAAACATTCATTATCGGCAATTGCCCGCTTTACCATCTCAAGACGGTCTTCGCCTCTTGATTTAGCATCTGCTTTATGTGGCGGTATATTAGTTGGCATAAACCAAACTTCATTTAAACGCAATGAAGCTAATACCTCCTGGGCAATTATTAAATGTCCATTATGCGGGGGGTCAAAAGTACCACCTAATATCCCGACCTTCATCATAAAACCAATCCCTTCGTCGTTTTAAGGAAGACTTATTTGCTTATGTTCAACCGATTCCTTGTAAAGAACAATCGTATTTCCGATAATTTGGACGAGCTCTGCCCTTGCACCTTTAGCCAAACTGTCCGCAACCTCATCACGGTCAAATTCACAGTTTTGTAAAACACTTACTTTTATTAATTCACGGACCTCAAGTGCTTCCACAATTTGTTTAATCATATTTTCATTCACTCCACCCTTTCCAACCTGAAAAATTGGATTTAAGTGGTGTGCTTTAGATCGTAAAAAACGTTTTTGTTTTCCTGTTAACATTTATTTATTTCCTCCCAATTGCTTCATAACAATTTGTTCCATCCGGCTATAGTCCGGTTTTTCCTTGGTCCACATTTCAAAGGCTAACGCACCCTGTCCTACAAACATCCCTACACCATTTTGCGTAATAGCCCCTAATGCTTTTCCTTCTAGTAACCATTTTGTTTCTATTGGATTATAAATTATATCACTTAGAATTGTTCCTGGCTTCATATTTGTCAGTTGAAGTGGAAGCTCTTCTATTTTGGGACTCATTCCAACAGAAGTAGTATTAATAATAATTTGATATCCCGATAAATTTTCCTCGGCTTCCTTTATTGACCTTGCATTAGATTGAATTGGGTAAGGGTTTTCGGAGATGAGCTGTTCCGCTTTTTCAACTGTTCTGTTGGCGATATCAATTGCATTAGCTTCCATCCTGGCCAATGTTACAAAAATGCCCCTGGCCGCCCCCCCGGCACCAACGATCAACATCTTTTTATTTAGAAAATCTGAACCCGCAATAGTTTGCAGTGAAACCGCAAACCCTTTACCATCCGTATTGTAGCCGTATAGCTTACCATTACGGTTCATAACTGTATTGACTGCTCCAATTTGTAACGCTTCTTCATCAATTTCATCTAAATATTTCATTATTTCAACCTTATGTGGAATTGTCACATTAAATCCAGATAACCCCAATGTTCTAATTCCGTTCACGGCATTTTCTAATTCATTAGGATGAACATCAAATGCATGGTAACAATAGTCCAATCCCAAAAAAGAAAATTGGTCATTATGCATAATAGGAGACATCGAATGCCCTACCGGATGCCCTAATAATCCAAATAACTTCCCCATTTCTCTCCCCCATTTCTACTTTAAATCAACGATTGTCTAATCGTTACCCCTACACCTTTTGGAACATAGGCCACTATTTTTGCCCCTGGTTCGTTGCATGTAACCCAGCCCAAACCGTGAAAAACAATGTCGGTTTTAGCTTCACGGATCATAAATTCCTGTTTCACTAATGGAGGAAATTCTTTTACCTCTTCTTCAAAAGGTGGGAATAACAGTTCACCTGCATGGTCTTCGTATAGTTTATTGGCCTTCTCCAACTTCGTTCGGTGAATATTTAACTCATTTGATACATAACAAGTAAACGATTTTCTTCCCCCTGAAATGTAGTCAAGTCTTGCTAACCCACCAAAATATAATGTTTGACCTTCATTTACCTGAAATACTCTTGGTTTAATTTCCTTACGGGGGGAAATGATCTTTAATCCTTTTTCATTCACAAAATGCGCCATCTGATGATGATTGATGATCCCTGGTGTATCAAATAAAGATGTTCCATCATCAAGCGGGATATCTATTAAATCCAGTGTCGTTCCCGGAAATTGTGATGTCGTAATTACATCATCATTTACTCCGCTGAATTCTTTAATAATTTTATTAATAAATGTTGATTTACCCACATTCGTACAGCCAACTACATATACATTCTTTCCTTCGCGGTGGAAGTCGATGGCTGCAGCCAGTTCTTTTACGCCTTCACCTTTGGTTGCACTTATTAAGTAGACATCCTTTGGTTTTAAACCGAGTTGAGCAGCAGAATACTTCATCCAATGAATAAGTTTAGAATTTTTTACTGACTTTGGTAATAGATCAACTTTATTCCCTACTAATAACACTTTATTCTTGCCAACGAATCGATGTAATCCCGGGAGCCAGCTTCCGTTAAAATCAAAGATATCTACAATTTTAACGACTAATGCATCAGAGTGCCCAATACCATTTAAAATTTTTAAGAAGTCAGCATCCGTTAAAGATACATCCTGAATTTCGTTATAATGCTTAAGCCGGAAACAACGTTGGCAGATTAACACCTCGCGCTCCAAAGCAGACGGAGGTGCATAGCCTATTTCTGTTTTATTTTCTGTTTGAATCTTTACACCGCAGCCTTGACAATGTAAAACTTGATTATCCAAAATTATTCCTCCCAATATACCATACCTTTTCTTCTCATCATATTTAAAATAGACCGTTCTATACGTCTGTTAAATTTGGTAAAGAAACCATCTGATTGGGCTACTGGCACAACTAATATCGTATGCAGCCCGGATCGGTTCCCCCCCAATACGTCTGTTAACAGCTGATCACCGATCACAACGACTTCATCTTTTTTTAGCTTCATGTCATAAACAGCTTTACGAAAAGCTCTTCCCATCGGTTTTCTTGCTTGATATATATATTGAATGCCTAATGGTCCTGAAAACAGCTTCACTCGTTCCTCATTATTATTCGAAACAACCGTTACACTAATGCCATGGTCTTTCATCTTTTGGAACCATTTTATCAACTTCGGCGTTGCCTCCAGGCGGTCCCATTCAACAAGGGTATTATCTAAATCAGTAATAATTCCTTTAATCCCTTTTTCCTTCAATTTTGCCGGGTCAATCTCAAAAACACTTTTCACATGCTCATTTGGTAAAAACAAATCTAGCAAGACAAACACCTCTAATAATTTTGAACTTTAACTTCTGTACCCCTACTAATAATAGCCAAAGTCCGCCAACGTTTCAAAACAATATTTACAGAAATAGCATTGTTTTTTGTCGAATAATGTTATTCAAAAAAACTTTTCGACAAATTTTCATAAAATCCCCGATTGTGGATAACTTTATGCACATTATCAAAGGCTAATTAACTGGAATTATTTACATTATAAACACAATACCCACAAGTTATCCACTGTTATCTGTGGATATAAGAACGATTGTTCTAAAATATAAAACATGTTACTGTATAGGCATAGGGAGAAAATATTAAATATATGTTAAAAAAAAGAAAAAATGACAAAGAGAAAGTAAAAAGAGAAAAAGTTTTTTAAAACTTGTAGGAGGTGAATGGCCAGCACTTCTGGCTAAAAAATGAGAACATTATCAGATGATTTATTATTAGAGTCATTCCACAAGGCCATCGAACTTAACTTAAGTCCGGATTTTATTCAACTTATTAAAAAAGAAATAGAACGCCGTTCATTACACACGAAGATCAAGAAAACATCTTGATGCACCTTGAATAGAAATGAAACATCCTGTCCCATCAAAAGGAACAGGATGTTTTTTTATCTAACTTTATCACTTTTCTTACAAGAATGCTGTTAAATATCTAAAGTAAATATAAACATGTGCAATAGCTAGGGCAACTAGTGTTAACGGACCACCGATTTTCAAGAAATCCATATAACTAAAGCCATTTCCTTCACGAGAAGCGATACCGGCCACGATAACGTTTGCAGAAGCACCAATAAGTGTACCATTTCCCCCTAAACACGCTCCAAGTGATAATGACCACCATAATGCATCTATTTCTGGTGAATCAATCGATAATCCCATACCAGCCGCCATATCTTGAATCAACGGAATCATAGTAGCAACAAATGGAATATTATCAATAAACGCTGAGGCAATACCTGATACCCATAAAATTAAGACCGCAGCAGTCGGAATATGACCACCTGTAAGATCTAATGCTTTTTCTGCTAAACTTTTGATAACCCCTACGTCTACAAGACCACCAACTAGTGTAAATAAACCGGCAAAGAAAAAGATTGTAACCCATTCCACACTATGGAATACTTCTTCAAGGTCATGTTCTTTAACACCAATCAGCATTAATAGAGTTGCTCCTGCTAAAGCTACTACTGGAGCCTCCAAATGTATTACAGAGTGAAGAATAAAACCTAGGATGGTAAGGCCAAGAACGATTAATGACTTTTTCATTAAAACTGGATTTTTAATATATTCTTTTTCATCTAGCTCCATAAGCTTTTGTTTTTTAGATTCATCTACCTTTAATTGCTTACGGAACATAAAATAAATCAAAATCATTGTTACAAACGTAATGACCACAACAACCGGTGTTAAGTTAAATAAAAACTGATTAAATGTTAAATGTTTAACTGCATTACCAATCATTATATTAGGAGGATCCCCGATTAACGTTGCTGTTCCTCCAATATTCGAAAATAGAACCTCGGAAATCAAATATGGTACAGGATTTACTCCCAAAAGTCTAGTAATCGAAAACGTAACGGGTACAATTAATAGAACCGTTGTAACATTATCTAAAAATGCGGATGCTACTGCCGTTAAAAGCGACAAAACGACTAGTATTTTAATTGGGTCGCCTTTGGCAAATTTCGCCGATTTTAAGGCAGCATATTGAAAGACGCCAGTGGTACTTGTAATACCAACTAAAATCATCATTCCGATTAATAACGTAATTGTTCCCCAGTCAACATGGTGCGTAAAAGCTGATTCTAAATCAACGATGCCGAATGCAACCATTAATATTGCACCCAGTAATGCTACAACCGCTCTATTAATTTTTTCAGTAATAATAAAAGCATATGTAGCTAAGAAAATGATAACTGCTAAGTAAATTTGAAAATTTGACACCTCTTGTGCTACTGAATGTTCCACTTGCTCGAACCCCCTGCGAGTTAATTTTTATTTATCTTTTTAGCATTAGTTCCTGTTATCGTTAACTTCCCTCCATCTTTTGGACATTTTAATGAACTTGGATCAATATCAGAATCTTGAATATATAACTCAAATCCACAATCTTCACAATGAAGCTCCAACATGCGATCTATTAATATCTTTGATGGATTTCCCTTTTGGTCAGTATCTATTAATTCAACATGATAGCGTGGATTTGAATTATCTTCGGCAATCATTTTCCCTTCAATTTCATCCCGGGTTCTCCAGCCCCTATCAATTAAATGTGAATCTAGTTCTGTTAAAGATGCCTCTTGAATTTCTCTCATAGCAAGTTTCATAAGCTGTTCATTGCTTAAAGTTTCAAACTCAAGGTCTTCCCCATGCTTTTTCCAAAAGCTTCGCAACTGATTTTCGGTAACGACTATTTCGACTATTTTATTAATTAGCACATTTTTCATTCTATTTCCTCCTCATCGCAAAAAATTCAGTCAAAAGTTATTTTATCATATTATTCAACTAATTTTGAACTAAAACACCAATTTTTTGACCCATTTTTATTGATTGATTTTTAATACTGTTATCCGCTTTAAAACTACTTTTTTCGAATAGTAAAATTACGGTTGAGCCGAATGAAAAATAGCCAATTTCTTCTCCCTTTTCCAAGAGGTCGTTTTTATGTGTGAGTGTAACACTATTAATAAATAATGCTCCGACCTTCGCGAGTACGACATGGGCTCCGTTGCACTCAATCTCTGAAATCTTCCGATAATTTTCAGCTAGGGGGGACCTGCCATATTTTAATCCCCATTTATTAACTGGATACGATTTCCCACCGCGGTCCCATTGCGAAATAACTTTTCCTGATACAGGACTGTGTATTCTATGGTAATCTTTAGGGCTTAAGTAAATGATCATGAACACACCATCTATGTACTTATCGAATGCCGGGTCATTCCCCATCATTTTTCTAATAGAAAAGAGCTGACCCTTTACGAAAATATTCCTATCTTCCGTAATCGTACCTATATCCTCTACATAGCCGTCGACAGGGCTGATTACAGTTCTAGAATCCCCATCAATTGGGCGGACACCTTCTTTTAGAGTACGGACAAAAAAATCATGCAGACTTTTATATTCATTACTATTTTTCTCAAATTCACTCTCATTTATTTTAAAAACCTTAATAAAGGACGGGATTAATTTATTGCTTATGTTTGAAGTCGTATAGGCACGGACAATACTTGAAATGTATAAATTATTAGTCAGATCAATTAGAAAACGGTACAACTGCTTTAGCACGATTAAATTTTCCTCCTTTTCAGAGCCCTTTTTTCAAATTCTCTACTATCTGTAATTTTCGAATCATAAAATAGTTATAATCGTTAAAAGTGGGGGGGACCTTTCTATGTTTTTATCACAATATATTGATCATACAATTAAAAAAATCAAGTCACAAGCAGCAAATATCTTGACGATCATGAACTTGAGCTTCGGAGTTTGTGCTTTGCTGGCGGTATTACGGGGTGAATATCAACTAAGTTTGTTGCTCATTTTTATTGCGGCGCTTTCCGATCGGTTTGATGGATTAGTTGCCCGGAAACTAAATATTGAATCAGAGTTCGGCAAACAACTTGATTCAATGTGTGATATTGTCTCATTTGGAGTTGCACCAGCTTTACTGACCTATCAAATAATCCTTTTTGAATATGGTGCGCCGGGGATCTTATTTACCATTATCTATATCGTTTGTGGAGCGATCCGTTTATCCAAATTCAACATTACTGAAAATAACGGATATTTTACAGGCTTACCAATAACAGTAGCTGGAATAATATTAACATTCTCAACCCTCTTAGTATCCATTTTGCCTTCCCATATCTTTATGGATATCATTATTGGATTAGCCTTGATGATGATTGCAACTTTTAAATTAAAGAAAATATAAAAGCAAATGGCAACCTCCAAATTTTCTGAGGTTGCCATTTGCATATTTATGCACCTTTATACCATTTTTTCTTTTCTTCACGATGGACATCCAAGACTGAGGTAAAGGAAGCTTGCAAGCCCCTTTTGTCTTTTCATGATCCTCTCTTTTTCCGTTCATTCCGATAAAATTCATGAAACAGCTTCATCAAAGCCCGTTTCTCGATCCTTGATACATAACTTCTTGAGATCCCAAGCTCCTTCGCTATCTCTCTCTGCGTTTTTTCCTTTTGCAAATCCAAACCGAATCGGCCTACGATAACTTCCTTTTCTCTTTCATCTAATATATGAATATATTCATTGATTTTTTCTAACTCCATTAACAGCTGAATTGTATCTACAACATCCTCATTTTCGGATTTTAAAATATCAATTAAGCTAATTTCATTTAGATTTATATGTTATCCGTTTTCTCATTAACGGTAAGTTTCAAAATTAATTGTGGTTAATATGAGATAGGAAGCTGGGGCATCTTTAAAAGTGATGTTCTTCCTTTACATTATTTTTTAGACTTATAATAATTTCGCATCTCATTTTCAAAATGATCGAGATGTTCCAGCATCCTTTGTTGTGCCAACAACCTGTCCTGCGCTGCTACTGCTTGATAAATACGATAATGTTCTTCAAAAACTCTTCTGGATAAAGCTGGACTATCAAATGTAATTCTTCGTATTTCTTCCATCGCCTTGCTCATTTGGTCAGACATTGTTGCTATCAGACGAACCATGATTGAATTATGGGTGGATTCCGCTAAGATTTGGTGAAACTGCATATCGGCCTTCTTACTTTTCATTGCGTTCGTTATATTTAATTCCATCATCTCAAGATTATTCTTTAATTTTATCAGGTCTTCCTCTGTTCGTTTTAATGCAGCCATTCGTGCATTTGTTATTTCAATTGATTTACGTGCTTCCATTAGTTCTAAAACAGTTTCCTCACTGATTAGGATGTTTTTAAAATCCAGTAATTTCACATCTTCTGTGTTATATATTTTAACGGTGCTACCTTCACCTTGTCGAGTTTCGATGAGCCCCATTATTTCCAATGCACTTAGAGCCTCCCTTACTGTTGATCTTCCCACTTGGAAAATATCGCACAACTCTTTACTTGTGGGTAATTTCTCCCCAGGCTCCAATTCTCCACTTAGGATTTGTTGTTTAATGTGTTCAGCGATGATTTCGTAAATCTTTTGTCTATTTATTTTTGCTGTTTTCATATTATAATCCCCTTAAATTTGATTAAAACGCCTTCATCTTCTAACTATAATATCATTTTGTTCCTACCTTTTTTAAAATATTTACTTTTTTCAAAATATTTTGTAGACAAATTAAATATATATGTTTATTATAAAATTATGCTTTGCAGACAGCTAACAAGTCAATATTGGAAATAAAAGGGGGTTATTCTTGTTTAACATGTCTGATAACATGACATCCTGATATTCATATAATTATTATAGCATATTATTCAAGGTAATTTTGGTAATTCTAATACACTTTCTTATGATAGGGTCTTACCAATATTTCGGAAAACATACGCTAAGACATTAAGGATGTTCCAAAACTTATTTTGCTGGTAGTACCACTATGATTAATTTTAAATCATTCATTATGTATAGGAGGGGAAAAGAAATGGCGAGGATTATGCGTCTAGGTCGAGTTGAACTAAAGGTGATGGACTTAGAGAGTTCAGTAGATTACTATACAAATATTATTGGTTTAGAAGTAACAGGTCGAGATCGTGATAGTGTTTATTTAAAAGCTTGGGATGAATATGATCATCACAGCGTGATCTTAACAAAGTCAAATAGTGCTGGTTTAGCTCATATGGCTTTTAAAGTGGAAACATTGGTTGATTTAGCTTATTACGAAAAGAAAATTGAAGAATTTGGTTGTACGACTTCAAGAATTTCAAAAGGTGCTAGAATAGGTGAAGGAGAAGCCGTTCATTTTATTTTACCAACTGGTCATCATTGTGAACTATATACTGAGATAGAGTTATTAGGTACGGCCGTTGGAACCTTAAATCCTCATCCATGGCCACTAGGAAAAAAAGGGATTGCACCACACCGTCTTGATCACTGTTTATTAACAGGGGATGACCTAAAGACCGTAAGCAGATTCTTCGTTGAAGCACTTAATTTTCGACAAAGTGAAAAAATTACAACGGTAGACGGTGAGGAATTGCTTGGAAGTTTCTTGTTTACTTCTAATAAAGCCCATGATATCGCTTTTGTTAAGGGTCCAGATACAAAGCTTCATCATGCAGCGTTCCATGTTAATTCTCTTCATGATGTCTTTAATGCTGCAGATTTATTATCTATGTATGAAGTACCATTTGATGTAACACCAACCCGTCATGGGATTACTCGAGGGGAAACGATTTACTTCTTTGATCCATCAGGAAACCGTAATGAAGCATTTGCAAGTGGATATTTTGCCTATGCAGATATGCCAACTATTACATGGACAGAAGATAGGATTGGGCAAGGGATTTTTTACCACCGTAGGGAATTATCTGAATCCTTTATGAAAGCGCTAACTTAATAACCTGAAATAATAGGGAGGATACTCATATGTATAAATTGATTCTCAAAGCGAGAGGACAGGAGTTTAAGTACACTTGTTCAGCGGATGTGACACCCCTAAGAGCTGCTAGAAATCAGTTTATTCCGATTCCAACAGGATGCCAGCAAGGGGGATGTGGCATGTGCAAGGTAAAAGTTCTCAATGGTGAATATGAGCAAAAATTAGTTCGTTCCCATGAGGCACTATCTGATGAAGAATTAGCAAATGGTTATGCTTTAGCATGCTGCATGATTCCAAAGAGTGACCTTGAAATAATTACTATAGAAGACTATGAAAAAGTCAAAAATGAGGTACAAATTCGCTAAAGAAAAATAGAGGTTTTTTTTCGCATTATCATGTCTGATAACATGATATGCGGATAATCATATACTATTTTAAAACAAGGAGATGTTTTAACCCATGAGTCTAAGTAAAGTAAAAATTGCTATTATTGGATTAGGAAGAATTGCACGCACCCACATTGATGCGATCAATCACTGGCCCGACCTATGCGAACTAGTAGCCGTTGTAGATATTAATAAAGATTTGGCTAAATCCTATTCTCAAGAATTTAATGTTCCATATTATACTTCAGTTGAAGATTGTTTGAAGGATCCAAATGTAGATGCAGTGGTTATTTGTCTACCTCATAATTTGCATGAGCCAATTTCTGTACAGACTAGCAATGCTGGAAAACATATATTAGTAGAAAAAGTTATGGCAACCTCAGTGGCTGAAGGTCTATCAATGGTTAATGCTGCAAAAAGGAACAATAAAAAATTAATGGTAGCTCAAAGTCGAAGATACTTTCAAGCTTTTCATGAAGCTAGAAAACACTTTGACAAAATCGGTAAAATTACCAACTCGTTATACAACTTTACTTGCTATTTTGACAAGGACATTGCTCCACCTTGGTGGCAATCAAAAGAGGCAACTGGTGGATTAGCTTACCCAATGTTAGGTTCACATGCAATCGATATTACTTTATCGATGCTCGATGATCGAGAGCCCGTTTCAGTATTTGCACAAGGTGCTTCAAATAACCCTGATTTTGAAGGACATGACGATATTACCATCATTATTGGGTTTAACGATGGAACACAGGCAACCTGCTTCTTGGGAACAAACAATAAATATCCAAAACACGAGGGACATTTAATTGGTAAAAACGGAAGTATTTACTGGACCCAAACAGGTGACCATGTGGGACTTATAGGAACAGCAGATACCGACCTTTTCGTAAATGGGGAATTAATCATGTCAGGCGAATCTAATCCACACAATTTTGCTATTCAAATGAAAGAATTCGTTGATTCTATCATGGAGGACAGAGAACCTTTAACTTCTGGAGAGAAGATTATTACTCAGCTAAAAATTATAGAGGCAGCGCAAAAGTCTGCTGAAGAAAAAAGAGTCATTATGTTAGAAGAATCTATTACCACTGTTAATTAATTTTATTAGTATTATGAAAGGCGGAAGAAATCTGCCAATCCGCCTTTTTTCAAGGGACTCCTTTAGTTACTTTAAGTTCAATTATTAAAAGAAAGATTTACCGTCAATTGTTAATTAAAGGCGTTAACCCCTTTCGGAATGCTGAAAATGCTAGAAAAAATGAGGAGGTAAGCATAATGAAAATAAAAGCAACTTTGGATCGGATTCCTGGAGGACTGATGATTATTCCGCTGTTTCTTGCAGCAATAATTAACACTTTTGCTCCAGGTTTATTGCGAATTGGCGGTTTTACAGAAGCTTTATTTGTCAATGGAGTTATGCCCCTAATAGCCTTTTTCTTACTCTGTGTAGGTGCTGAAATCAATGTAACAAATGCTAGAACTGCCGTTGCAAAAGGAACAACAATGCTTGTCGTCAAATGGGTTATTGGAGCAGGGTTTGGTATGTTATCCTATATATTTGCTGGTCCAAATGGTTTGTTTTTGGGTCTTGCACCCCTTGCTGTCATTGCTGCTATGACAAATAGCAATGGTTCTATGTATGTAGCCATTGTTAGCCAGTATGGAAAAGAGGATGACAAAGCTGCAATCGGGATTTTATCTTTAAATGACGGCCCATTCTTAACAATGGTAGCTTTGGCTATTTTCGGTACAATGGGATTTGTTGATGGTTTCTTCTCCTTTATTAATTTCGTAGCTGTTATTTTACCAATTTTGATTGGAGCTATTTTAGGGAATCTGGATCCTGAGATGAGGGACTTTTTAACAAAAGGTGCCAATGCACTGATCCCATTCATGGCTTTTGGTCTTGGAATGACAATCAATTTAGGAGCTATTCTTGAAGGAGGATTAGCAGGTATTGCTCTTGGTGTACTAACTGTCTTTTTAACTGGTACGACTTGTTCTATGGTTTTTAAAGGAATTGGCTGGAATCCGATTGTAGGGGCAGCTGAAGGCGCTGTAGCTGGAAATGCAATCGCTACGCCAGCTGTTATAGCAACAGTTAGTGCAAGTTTTGCACCTATTGCTGGTATCGCTACAGTTCAGGTAGCGGCTGCATGCGTTACATCGGGGATTCTTTTACCAATCTATATAGCTTATTTAGTTAAAAAACAAGAAAAGAATAATATGAAAAAGGAAGTTCCATTAAACACTGCAGAAACAGTGAGCAATTAAATGAAAGCCTCACAGTTTTTGTGAGGCTCACATTTTTAAAATTAACTAATACTTCCTTCAAGGGTTAGTTCAAATTTGGAGTTATTACCTTATTTGGGGGGATGGCCATGATTTGGTTAACGATTCTCTTGTGCTTCATTTGGGGATTTAATTTTATAATTATGAAAATAGCCCTAGATTACTTTCCTCCAGTTTTATTTTCAACACTACGATTCCTATTAGGTGCTTCTTTCTTATTGATTATTTGCTTTTATAAAAAGATACCTCTACCGCGAAAAAAAGATTGGAAATGGTATGCGCTTTGCGGAGTTCTTCAAACTAGTTATGTATTTATTGTTAATCAGCAAGCCTTACAATACTTGGATGCCGGGCTAACTAGTTTATTAGTATATACCATGCCCATTTGGTTTGCGGTTTTGGCTCACTGTTTTATCGGAGAACGTTTAACATCACCCAAAATCTTTGCCTTAGTTTTAGGATTAATCGGTCTTTTTCTTGTCCTTAAAATTAATCCATTACAATTTAAATGGTATGGAATTGCTCTTTTAGCTCAGCTATTTGTATTATCAGGCGCTGCTGCGTGGGCCATTTCCAATATAATAGTAAAAAAGTTCCTAGATAATCACGATAAATGGCAGTTTACTGCATACCAAATGGTCATTGGTGCATTAGTACTTTTTCTATATTCCTTTTTATTTGAAAAAGGTCAAACCATCACTTGGAGCTGGGAAGCTATTATCATTCTTCTTTATTCAGGAATTATTGCCTCTTCATTTGCTTTTGTTCTTTGGTTTTATCTTTTAGGTTCTGGAGAAGGTGGAAAGGCTTCCTTATCCCTATTATTGGTTCCTGCAGTAAGCATTCTTTTTGGGGTGATCCTCTTAGATGAAACAATGGGGTTAACAACAATCATTGGTATCATTGTCATCCTAATAGCAATCGGTTTAATAAATATTAAGCAAAATAGACTTCCTTCTACTAATTTTGAAAGTCAAGTCGAAAATCATATTAATCAAAAATCAATCCATTAAAAGGTTTTCTATAGCATCCATGAATAGACCCACAAAACTTTAATTTCCAATTCATATCTACTCAAATCAAAATATATAAAAGGTATTCAATTATAACAGCAAGCGCCCATCTGCAGCCGACTAAACGGAATACCTTTTATATAGCCAGATTATAACATCATGATTTTCATAAATTATGTTTCTCTTAACCAAGATAATGTAGTATTTTGGGTAATGGGTTTTTGATTAAACCTCTTCGATAATCATCAATAAAATCGCAAAATACAATTTCAAGAATATTTTCTAAAGTAAACGTGTGATCTGTGTAAATCTCTAACATGTCTCTAAGCAGGAATTCTCCTTTCAGAGCATCCTTATGATCAATACAGGTTTCGATCATTTCAAAACCCCTGATTTCTTCGAAAACAACACCGTTATGCACATCTTCTGTTTGAAATACCTTTGCTGGTGCCAGATCACGTGCTGCTAATCGTTTGTGGACTGTATTAATATCATTTGCTTTCCGAACGTACTCTAAGAAGTCAAAGTAGAGTATATCGGTGAGCTCACCAATTGTGAATGAATCATTAATCTCCCTTTCAATATCATGGCAGAATGATATTGCCCTCATGTATAAATATTCAGGAACATAAAAATTAAATATGTGTTTTGGGTTTCTCCTATTAAGTATAAAATACAATACTTTACGGAAAAGCCCTCCATTCTTTAGTTCTTTTCTTTCTTTAATGATTTTGTATTCCTGCCCGATGACATCTAATTGACTGAATTTCACTATAGTCACCTCGTATCATTGTAATATTCAATGGTGATCCCGTTAAACTCATGATTAAGATATTCTTTAATAATACGATGGACAGCCTTTCTATATGATAAATTCCATTCAGCTGCAATTGTTTTCAACATCTCAAAGTAATCCCTTTCTAAGGATGCATGTACAAAAATACCATCATTATCGTACACATAATTGTCGTAATCTCTATTCAAAATTAAATCTTTTTTTACAATTTGGCTACAATATGCTGTTAAAGACAATTGGTGTTCCAATGCTTTAAGCTTTAGTAGCTTTTTATCATTAATGGATAATTTAAATTTAATATCATATTTTTTATCCGATCGTTCTTTCCGAATGTTTTTCAACTGCGGGCGATTCGATTTAAAAATCTTTGGTGCAGCCTTCAAAGTTTTTCTCCCAAATATAGTATCCTCCACTTCCTCTCCCCCTCTACTTTATTTCTAAAGCTTGCAAAATAGCCTACGGTCCTTTGGTCTTCTGGTCTTTTGGCCTCCTATTTAAGGTAGAAGAAAGGACCTCTTCCCTTTAATTTAAATTAAACACTTATAGTGCCTTGATATAAAATATGGGGACCTGCTTGTCCAGTATTCTTTGATTTATAATGGTAGGAAAAGATAGGGTAGATGTTTTTTTATGGTATGATACCCTACCTTTAGATTATTTTTTAATTGTTTCCTACGAAGAGGAAAGTAAAGAAAGAACAAATAAATTTTTCTTATAATATAATCCAAAAACGGGGTTGTCCGATAGTCTCTAAAATAAAACAGGTGGGAAAAATGAGTCGTTTTTCTCCACCTGTTTTTTTGTTTTTTTAATTTTTCTCTGAAAGTAGCTGGCGGATGCCTGCCACTTTCAGTATGTTGTGGGCTAAAGCCACAATCCCGAACTCGACATGCACCTTGTCGAGACCCCGCAATAAAAATCTGCGGAACGACCGATTGCCCTTGATGTGACCGAACACATTTTCTACTTCGACTTTACGTCTAGCGTATATGGCGGCTTTCTCTTCACATTCAAGGGCTGTTTTTGCCTTTGCTTTCATTTCCTCAAAGATGGTATTCCAGTGAACTTGACGATTTCCCTTCGCTTTTGTGCATTTTTCCTTGAATGGGCAATCCGTACAATCTTCACATTCATATATTTTGAAGCTTTGTTCATAGCCAGAGAACAGTCCCACTCTTTTGTATAAATATTACCAGTCTTTTAAAAACTACAGTTTATTACATATTATAAATAATGATACAATTGTTTCTGTGACTTTAACATAATTATAGAGGGAGGTTTTATTATGGAGTGGTATTTAAAAGTAATCAAGAATTATGCAGTAATCCAAGGGAGAGCACGTCGTAAAGAATATTGGATGTTTACACTTTTTAACGGCATCATCATTTTTGTACTTGCTATCATTGAATTCATTATCGGTTTAAAGGATATTTTGACAGGGCTCTATGTATTTGCGGTTTTTTTGCCGTCTTTAGCTGTTAATATTCGGAGACTACATGACACAGGAAGAAGTGGATGGTGGTTTTTAATCTCTTTAATTCCACTTATAGGTCCAATTGTGTTATTAGTATTTACATGTCTAGATGGTCAACCAAATGACAATGAGTATGGAGAAAATCCTAAAGCAGCATAAATGGAAATAATTTTCCTGGAACAGCTGGTAAGTGTGAACCAACTAAACTGTTAGTTTAGTGACTAGCATATGATTTATACGGGGATAAAATAGTGGTTCAAATATGTCCAATTGTCTGCTGCTTCAATCTTCTTTAAATGGGCGCACTAGATAAATAACAGGCTAAAATCCTACTAGCCTGTTATTTTAATTTCCTTCATTAGTTTTGGTCTTCCAAGCAAAAAGCCTTGGCCGTATTGGATATCACAATATTTCACAAACTCTAATTGTTCTTTTGTTTCAATTCCTTCGGCAATAATTTCAGCCCCGATATTAGCAGCTATATCATTCAAACCTCTTAAAAGTGGATCTAACGTTTTGGAACGAACATTTTTTATTAATGATCGATCGAGTTTAATATAGTTTGGTTGAATCCATTCAATTAAAGATAAATTGGTAAATCCGTGGCCAAAATCATCAACTGCAATTTTTATTCCGATATTTTTAATATCCTTTATATTTTTTTTAGCAACTATTTCATTGAGGATTTCATGTTCTGTGATTTCAATTACAACCTGGGATGGATCGATATTAAACTCATTTAAAGCCATTTTAAAGCCCTTTTCAAGGGTTTTGGGATGAATATTCAGGAATAGTCTTCCTTCTCCAAAAAACGTTGTTAAAGCTAACGTATGAGCTAAAGAATCTAACTCTACTAACTTATTATTCTCTAATGCTCGTTTAAAAAGCTCTTCAGGAGGGGCATTCCCACGAAGTAGAGCTTCATGACCGTGTATTATATTAGTTTTTAAATCCCAAATGGGTTGAAAAACAGAGTAAAAAGTCATAATTTCCTCCAAACTATTCGTTATCTTCAGTTTCTGTTATAACTTCTTTCTCTTGGCTGTCTTGTCTAAGAGTAAATCCTTTTCTCGGATTACCTTCTGGTGGGGGAACTAATAGTCCTTCTTCAACTAGAACATATAGAATTTCACTTACCTTTTGACGACGAACGGATAAATACTTCTGTAAATCTGATACTGTAAAAACTGGATTCTCTAAAATATAGTCCCTTGTTTTTGCTACAAGATCTTGAGGTTCCTTTTCTACTTCATCAAAACTATCTTGTAACTCTTCAATTGTAAATTCATCCTCTACCATGTTTTCTTCTACATTCATTTGTGGCTCCATTCTGGATCCCGAATATCTATTTTTCCAAAAGTTCTTTAGCTTTTCGACTGTCTCCTCTTCCTCTTCTTCCATAATTGAGATAGTAGGGGACTGAAACCGAATTTTATTAAAAAAACCTTCGATCATAGCCAGTCCATCCCCTTGACCAAGAAGTGTACAGTTACCTCCTGTTCCAAAAATCGTTACATAGTCAGCAGAACTTTGGAGTCGAAAACTTATTCTAGATGGTAAATTGGCTTTGATCGTACCTGTTATTACATCTATAGAAGGACGTTGAGTTGCAATAACAAGGTGCACTCCAGCTGCACGTGCAATCTGAGCCAAACTTAATACACAATCTTCCACGGCATCACCAGCAATTAACATAAGCTCTGATAATTCATCCATTACACAGACAATATAAGGCATTAATTCATCATTTTCTTTTCTCATACGGTGGTATTGAGCAATATTTTTTACACCTCTATGTGCCAGGACTTCGTATCTTCTTTTCACTTCTTCAATTAACTGCATTAGGACCTGGATAGCCTTTTTCATATTCGTCTCGACGCGCTCTACATGTGGAAATCCAACATACTGACGTAATTCCACAAGTTTTGGATCTATTAAAATCAATTTTAATTCCTCGGGTGTCTTCGTGTATAACCAAGTAATTAGCATACTATTAAGAAATACACTTTTGCCTGAACCAGTTGAACCGGCAATTAGCAAATGCCTTATTTTCGTTAAATCTGTAAAAACAGGTTCATTGTGATCATTTATGCCTAAAATAATAGGTAAGGGGGATTTATCCAGTACATTTAGGAATTCCCTAGAAGACAACAATGTAGAAAGATAGACAGGATATCTTCTTTCATTCGGAATTAGTATAGCAGCCGTTCCTGGAAGGGAACCCGATTGAATCTGTAGACCTTCTAATACTCCTAATCGGTTTGCAATATCATCCTGTGCTCTTTGTATTTGCGACAGCTTTAACCCTTTAGGCAACTGGAATGTTACTCTTCTTACATTTGGACCATAGATAATATTAATGACTTCTATGCTGTCCTCCATTTTAATGATGTTTAAATCTATTAAAGCATCGGATAATAAATTACTTTCTGCTACCATTAACTTTGAATCTGTTTTTTGCTCTTTTCCCCCCTCATTAGTCACGGGAAGATAAGCTAAGGGAGGAAGCCCAGACTGAAGAGGGTAATCAAGACTTTGACTCCCTTCTGTAAATTTATTTTGTTCACGTGAAGATTCACTTTGGATTCTTTTAATTTTTTCTGTAATATCTAAGGAAAAAGCGGCTTCTGTTTGGCTTTTTTCTGTGATTTTTCGTACACCTTTAAATGATGCTGTTGCAGTTTCCTTTACAAGATGGGATGCATTTCTAGCAATCCATTGAAAAAAGGTATATTTACGCCTCCAAAAAAATGGAATAAGCCCAAACAGCACTACACCATAATAAGCATATATTGTTAAATCATTGATTGTTTGATTCCACTCATTGAGTGCTTCAATTTCTATAAATCGTAGCGCAGTTCCAACAATTGAAATGACAATGAAAAGTCCCAGAAATGATTCAACCCGGTTAGTTTCCTTAGTCTGCATCTTTTCACTTCCTTTCATAACTTTGTTAGTTCATGAAGTAATATTTTCAACTTTATAAACAACTTCTCAGCTAATAATTTCAATTCTGGCCATATGGTGTCTGCCCCATATTTTAGTGTCTCAATTACCTCTTCAAAATTTCTAAAAAACATGAAAAGACCAATGATCAACACCAACCATTCTAGGGGCTGAATGATGGAGTGAAAGAACGGTCTTTGAATATGATCTTTCAATTTTAATAATCTCGCAAATATCAAAATAACAGATATCAGTAAGATAATCTGATTCGCGGATAAAATCACGATTTCACCTCTTATCTTATCTTGGAGAAAGCACCGTTAAAGGATCTATAAATCGGCCCTTTACTTTTATATCTAAATGTAGATGGGGACCTTCTGAACTCCCAACTCTCCCAGCCCCTACAGCGCCAATTAGTTGCCCTTTTTTCACAACATCACCGGCTCTTACTGCATAGCCATTATACTGAAGATGACCGTACCGAGAGACCATTCCATTTCCATGATCAATATAGACAGCTTCACCAAAACCTTGTGCTTTTCCAGCTTTAGTTACAATTCCATCACCAATTGCATAGACGGGAGCGTGTTCAGTGTTCGCACCTACAATATCGATTCCATCATGAAAATCGCGACCACGAGACTTAAGATTCCGCCAACCATAGTCCGAACTTATGACGCTCAATGTTGGGGCCGGCCAAATCCATTTCCCATTTAAATCGGCGGTCGCCCCTAAGATTTCAGCATAATCCATTACTTTATTTACATACCAATCTGCATGATTATATTGATAAATGGCCTTTTCTTTATCATTTTTGTAGCCATTTTTAGATAAATAGTAAGCCGTTGAATAGATAGCATCCTCAATATCAAAAGGATCTGCTTTACCATCCTTATTTGCATCTCTTCCATACCCACCATATTGAGCTATTACTCTTGGACTTGTATAAATTGATGCTGGAATAGATGCATTTCCTTTTGATCCTTTGCACCCACTATAACTCCAACCTACCCACGTACATAACATAAACTGTGTATGTCCAAGTGCCCCAGCTGACGACACCATAGATTTACTAGTTGAGTAAGAAGTTTCTACATAATGGATGGCAGCAAGTACATACCAATCAACACCGTATTCTTTTGCTGCATTTTCATATATTTCACGATACTCACTTGGTGGGATGATCATTGTAAGTTGCTGCTGGTTGTATTGTGTCGGTTCAAAGATATCTTTAGAAATAAGCAATACTGGAATCATTAATATAAAAAACAGACAGAGGAAGATAATTAAAATGCTTGATAGACCTACGCTACTTATTACCATTCCTGCTACATATTTCATTCTACTCTCCATTCAATCACTCCAATAAAAAACACACTTTAAACATGTTAAAGTGCGCGTTGTAGACGTTGTTCCTCCGCTTTTTCCATAAATTCTGTTTGTGCCTTTTTCTTTAAACCTCTGGTATGGTATAAAACCTCTTCTTCTGGAGGAACATGGACCTTTAAAAAGTCATATTTTTGGTTGTACCGTAATACAAATACGTTCGTTTTAAATTGCGTATCTATAAATTCAACAATTTCAGATGGGATATTGGTATGTGCAGTAATATTAGTTAGAGCACTTTCCTCCATCCAGAAAAATACTTTAATTGGTGTATTCTCCCAAAGACCTTGTCCACCCTTTGTGCCGCCTTTTAGCAGAACCTCAGGTGTATTCGTTCCAAGTATGATTTGACCATTCCATTTACGAATAGTTGTTGCAAGCGTATAAACATAGTCACTAGCCGTTTCATTAAATAGCAATCGTTGCCCTTCATCACAAATAACTGCTGAGTATTGCTCACCAAGAAGCTTGATATGCTGGATGTTAGCCCAAACCTGATCAAAAGCTAGATTCATTTTAACTGCAGCAACACGATCATCCTTTTGATTAATAGATTGGCCAAGATGATAAACAACCATTGGTGCATCTTCATATAATAACTGATCATCCTCTTGCTCAAACATTTTCCTTTGAGTTCCTTCAAAATAACGCGTGATTTTTTCCTTGAATCGATAAGCAGCTTCATCATGTTCAGCACGAATGTTGAGCTGTTCATAAAACCGATGAATAGTTGGTTTAGGACCATCAAACTTATCCCAAGTGGTCGTATCGTTTGGTTCAATTCCTGCATCCTCATGCAATTGCATGATCGTCCGATCAATTGCATTATACTCGTCGTCTGGAACACTACCGCCAGTTAACAACTCTAACGTACGATGAACAGTCTCAATGGATTTCTGGAGCCGTTCTTTATTATGTTGAATACAATCTTTATCAACTTCCTCTAACCAAGGTAACAGTCGGAATGGATCAGCGTATTTTCCTGATTGAAATGATTGATCAACATATACACCACCAACATTTTCACAAATTTCCTTCCACTCGCCATCCACATCAAAAACAAAAACTTTCACACCAGCTATCATTAGACCCACTGCGAGGACCTTCATAAAGAAGCTTTTCCCACTACCTGTTGTACCCAGTACAATCATATTTTTAGCATCTTGATCATCCGGATTGCATATATCTAAAAATGTAAATTGGTTGTCTTCTGCACGATTTCCAATATATACACCTTGATCGTCCCCAATGTTCCCATGAATAAATGGATACAATATACTTGCTGCCGAATCATGTGCGAGCAAACCATAATATTTCTCAAGAAATTCTTTACCTTTTTTATTTTTGGAATTAATCAACAAAGATTGTTGAAAGGCTTGAATTTGTTCCTTTTCAAACAATTCAACTTTAGCATCAAGATTTTCTAATAGTTCTACTAATGTCCTTGTTGCTGCATTTAATTCCGATTCATCAGTTGAAGACAATTTGACATACGCCCATATATCAAACAACTTCGCATTCTTTTTGAATTGGGCATCCTTTAAACCTCTTAGTGCTTCAAGAGCCTCAACTTCTTCATTCCTAATCATTTCGGTTTCAGTTTCATTTCTAAGATTATTTCTCAATCGCTTTAATTTCCATTTCATCGATCGATTCCACTTTAATTTTGTGGGGGCAAACTCTAGACTAGTTCGAACTTGAATATTCCCCTTTTCAAAAAGTGAATCTATTGTATCAAGGAAACCAGCTGAAACGGTTGATGGAAACTTTCTGATAAGTACTGTTCTTACATAAGTAGCTTGACTTGAGTTTTCGTTTATGACTATTTCATCTTCAGACTGTTTTAAATTTTTCACGATTTTTTCAACATTTGTTAGAGTCAAACGACCACCCACCTTTCTAAAATTGTGAGTATTGTATAACTAACTAGGATGAACGGTGCCAAAATTAACTCTACTTCTTTTTTGCATACGGTTATACTGACTAAAAACGCCATAACGAAGCTCATCACAATCACTAAAAATATATTTTGCAAACCACATATTAAAGATAAAGCTAAAAACAACTTAATATCTCCGCCACCTATTGCCTCCTTCGTTAGCCATGACAATAAGGTAAATGTCATCCCCACATATGCAAACGCGGTAAAGTATTGAAGGAAGTTCCCCTCAAATAATCGATAAAAGACTAAACAAAGGATACTTCCTAAAGTTAACCAATTGGGGATTGTTTTCGATTTAAAATCCTTAATCGTTGCAACAAGTAATACACTAAATCCAAATAGAATTATGACTAAATCTAGCAAACTATCACCTACCTCAAAAACAAATTTGAAATAAATGTTCGATGCGCTTTAACAGGTACTGTAAACTCTAGTCCTAGAGGTTTGAGTGAATTAAATGTATACTCTGACTCTGCTGCAACAACCCCTTTATAACCGGTTGGAAGAGGTCCGGTAGTAAGTGTCAAATCCCAATCACCTGGATTCAGTTCTGCATCGATGAAACGATTGGAAATGTACTCAACTGTATACAAATTGGCACCGCCGTGTTGCTCACAATATTCAGCTGCATCAGAAACCACTCCTTGAACTTTATACCAACCGGCACCCCATAAAATAAAATCTGGGATAACTAAGGCCAAAGGAAAAGCAATGGCAAAAATAACTAGATACTCCACAATTGTAAAGCCTTTCGTATTTTTAAAGACTTTTAGCATCCTATTCATTTAAAAAATTCACACTCCTAAACGATGATTCTTGCTTAGGATTATTCACATTATATTGGACTTCATTTGTGTAATCTTTTAGAAATGTAAATAAGAGTCCTGACACCCCGAATATTAGCGTAATAGCAGCAACCATAATAACCTTATGTTCTAATAAAATACTACCCCTGTTATCTAGCAAGCTTCTCGCCTCCTTACTTTAATAGGGGGACTATAAAAGTCCCTCTGTTATTTACCAGTTAATATTCTTACCAAAATTGTCATTCACACCGCCATTGTTAGAAATATCATTAGTAATGTTTTGGAAATAGTCTTGCAAAAACAATTTATATAAGCCGAACATCCCAAAAATAACAACTATAGCTAGTACCATAATGACTTTATTTTCTAAAAGTACTCCTCCTCTATTATTTCCAATCTGCATCCATGCCTTTACAGATAGTTTCAAAATCTTTTCTTTAATTAGTCCCTTTGTATTTGGTACCTTTCTCATTGTTTATCTACTCCTTTGTATAGTTAATGAATTCCGCCTGACATCATTTGAACAAAATACATGGCGATGGCACTAATAATTAAAGCCATTCCGTCCAATCCGATAATCCAGTTTGCAACTTTTATTTTTTGTGGGCGTCTTACCACTTCCTGCGCTAATACTTTCTTGTTCAGCTCCCGAAACGTCTCTTCCATTTGCTTGAGATTTTCTAATCCTTCCTCAGTTGGCCCAAGATCCATGAATTGAATAAGAGTGGCTGAAAACTCAATCATCTCCGGAACCTTGGTGGACTTAGCAAAGGTTCGAATCGCATCAACGGGATGAAGATGGTTTAAATCTTCTTTTAACTGATCAGTAAAAGGTTTTAGGGCGTCGGTTGAGGCGTATTCACAAGAAAGCTTTAGCGCATCAACGGGGATGAGCCCTCCTTTCAGTAATAAATTACAAGTTAATACGAAATTTGGAGTTTGTTCCCGGATCGTTTCTTTTCTTTTTTTAGCCAACTTTTTCAACTTGGCTCTAGGTTCAAAAATTAAATAGACTGCAACACCACCTCCAATTAAAAGAACCATGATAGAATGCAATAAAAAATAAAAACCTATCGCAATTATCAATGTGATAATAGGATAGGAGAATTGTTCAATTACAATATGCTCTGGTGTCTGCTTAATGCCGGCATCACCGATCTCTTTTTGAATCTTTTCCTTAGCATTTTTAAGATATTTTTTAGCTATGCTTTTATTAATAAATCCTAACGTTTGATGAAAGGTTGATTTTATCTCAACTTCTTGCGGATTCACTTTTTGGAGTGCTTCCGCAGCCACATATTTCTTCGACGATGGCAGTAAAAAATAAACAATTATCAATACAATGCTTACGTTAATGCCAATTAGTACTCCAAGCATTTCATCCCTCCGTTCATAGCTCTTTTCTTGAAACCATATAACTTCGAATAACAGCAGCTACGGCAATGGATAGATAGATAAACAATAATATTTGGCCTAACAGCGTATCTGTGAAGCCTTGGAAAAATTGAGGTTGATAAAACCGAAAACCTACAATAATCGCGATAAAGACTATCAAAATCCATTTATTTTCATTAAGAGCTTCGAGCATGGCATTTCGGATATCAGCTCTTGTTAGACGAAGACTCAAGTAGTAGTTGCCGGCAATCATGACTCCCTTCGATGCTTCCTCGCCTACCTCCTGGGAGATTTCCGCCATCGTTACAAATAATTGCAGTTCCGGATCTTTTAATCGCTCTTTAAGATTTCGAAAAACCTCGCCTATAGGTGTACCTGATTGATGGTCATCTTTAGCTCGCTGAAACTCTTCTTTTAATGGTTCTTCAATTGTTGGAACAACGGATTCCAGAGCCAACAACCAGTTTTTATGTGTACGGTAGGAAGAAGCCAGATTTTGTAAGACGGGTCCTAACTCATCCCGTGCCTTTTCTCTCTCCTTTCGTTCAAGTTGGCTTAAATAAATCTTTTGAACAAACCAAAAACCCCCTATTCCTACCAAAGAAATAAGAGGATTTTTAAAAATAAGTGCAAATATAAAGCTTACCATAATTGCACTACTCCAAATCATAAAATATTGTGCAGCTGTATAGGTCTTTCCTAATTTTTCTGCTTCTTGTAAAAATTTAATTTGGTTTACCCTTTGTGCCTTTTTTACTTCCTTCTTTGTAATTTCTAACCACTTGATTTCTGTTTGCTTTTTATTTGTTTTGTATAAAAACATAAGCAAAGCTACAAGTAAAATAAAAGCAAAACTAAAAAAGAGAATGCTTGGTCCTATATTCATCCGGCATTCACTTCCTTTAAGGTTATAAATCTTGAATAATCTAATTCATCAATCTCGGAATATTCAAATGTATCCTGTAATCGTTGACTTATTTTATTTAGGCGCTGAAACATTCTCATTCGCTGATTATAACGAAAAATGGTATTAAATATTGGAGCACCTTTTTCATCAGTGCCTACTATTTCAACAATCTCTGTAATTCGAATTTTATTTTCTTTCTTGAATCTTTTCTGCACCATAATGATATTCACTGATTCAGTAATTAAAGTTACAGCATCTTGGACGGTCATCGATGGATCAGCACGGGTTACCATCATTCTTGCTCGACCAAATACAGCACGCGCATTTGTCCCGTGCATCGTCCACCACGTTCCATGTCCAGTAAAACTTGCCTCAATCGCTGCCAAAAGATCTCTAGCTTGGCGAATTTCGCCGATAATAAATCGATCCGGAAATTGTCTCATTCCAGCCTTCACAATTAAATCTTGGATCGTTACTTCTGTTTCTGGATTGCCGGTATCTTGACATTCCTCAGTAAGGAAATGGTACCCCTCTTCATACGAATATAATTCATGCAAATACATCTCCGTGGGATTTTCTATGGCTACTGTTCGCTCTCCTTTAGGAATATAGCCCGCCATAAATTTATAAGTGGTAGTTTTTCCACTTCCAGTCGGTCCGGCCATTACTATAGTAGCTCCACTTCTTGCCAATAGTTTCATGAATTCAATCATTTCTGGAGTTGCTGATCCATAATTCAAAAAATCTTCTTCACTAAAGTTTTGAACGGGAAACTGCCTTATTGTAACAATAGGTCCCTTCATCACTGATGTTGGGTTCCCAACAATGGATACACGAGCATTCCCTATTCTAGCGTCTACTATTTGGTTCGTTCTATTTATACTTTTTCCGCATTGATTCAATATTTTGGTCACGACTGTCGTCTCTAGGTGTTTTGCACTTTCAAACGATATTTGATCCGATGCTGGAACATGCTTTCCACTTTTATAAATCCAAGGTTGATCAAAGCCATTGATCATAATTTCATTTGCTGTTCCTTCGTGGAACACTTTATCTAAGGGCCCTAGCGAACATAAATCCTTCCAGACATTGATTGCAATATCATCAGGCTTCATTCCTGGTACTGCAAGACTTTCTTCTTTAATAATCGTTCTGCAGATTCTTAAAAACTCTTGTTGTTTTTCTCGTTCAAACATACTCTCTTGAAAAAGCCTAGAATGATTGGTTAAGAATCTTTCACGGATGATTCCTTTTGCTTTAGAATAAGCTGTTTCATTTCCTTCCTCTACTTTTGCTTCTGCAGTATGTTCTTCCAGTTGTTTAACTTGATTCTGATAAGCCGCTTCTTCTAAATTAACTTTGTTGCGCCTTATTTGCATAAACTTGTCCACCCTTCCTTATTTCGCAATTAACGAGACTAAGCCGCCTAATTTAAAACGTTTCTTTTCTGCTTCTGGCGTCCCTAGAAGTTTCCTCTCAAATTTAGCAACGGAGTTTTTAAACAAATCACTTCCTAATAAATCAAGCCTTCTTATGGAATCCAACATTTTAGAGTCAAATAAGATTTCATCATCAATTGGAAGGTTTAATGTTTTTTCAATTTCCTTTTTGAAATGAACAGCTGATTTTTGTAAGACAATCAAATTATGTGTCTCAGGAACACCTGTTTTATACAACAACTCCATTCGATGCTGAAACATCATAACTGATGAAGGATTAGTATCTAAAACAAAGACCCTTTCATCTGCCGCACGCAAGGCAGCTAAAACTAAAGGGTCGTCTGGTGTACTTGCCATTGAGAAAATAATTGAATCAAATTGAGTTTTTGCCCTTTCAATTAATAGCTTTATTTTTTCCTGGATTCCATCAATATCAAAACCTAAGTCTGGAAATGCTAATAAGCTGTCAGGATGCGGACATATGATACTCAATTCATCGGGTAAATGCTCTACTAATTTATAAGCAGTTCGATTACCTTGTAATTTATTTTTATTCAATAGGAATGAATCCAAATGAATCTGAGCCTTATCTTCGGCGTGTAAAACATGTTCAAACAATGCAGCAAGGTTTTTATTGGAATCAGATAGTAAAAACAAAAAAGGTGATTGCGGAAAATAATAATTCAGTTCAACATACAATGTTTTTCGATATGCTGCTGAAGTTATGGCTGTTGCACGGGCTAACGTACTAGCCCCAACACCTGGCTGTACGCCAAAAAAAGCAATGCTTTTTTTAGCTTGAATAGTAGCTCTCTTTTTTTGTTTATTTGCAATCTCTTGCATCCATTGAAGGATTTGTCCTCCATGAATTTTTTCGCCTTTTAGTATAGTAATATTTACTGATAAATTTTCCGGAGGATTAATGCTTAAATAAAGCACCGGATTTTGTTTAAAGGCAAGCGTGTTCGATACCTCAGCCGTTGGATCAGTCTCATCCGACAAAATGACGGATACTTTTGGATCTAAATCTGCCAAATCGTATTTCTCTTCTACTTCTATTCCTTGTTTTTGCAATAAAAGACTTACTTCTTGAATACCTGAAGCATTAATGACTTTCATTCAATACAACCTCCTCAACGGCTTTTGCCGTATCTTGTTGATTTAAACTTAGATAACTTTCACTTATTTGTGAAAGAATCCATTGCTGCATATGCTGAACTGACCACAATTGGTTGGTTGAGACACTTGTATCCTCCGCTTTCACTCCTCTGCCAATGACGTTTATTTCTCCTAGCGTTTGTGATGATTGAATATAAAAGGCTTGTTGATCATCGACTGCAACTAACATCGTTCTAGGTACAAGATTTGCTCCTAACATTTTGGGAGCCTCGCCATAAGTTTGATTCTGCTCATTTTGCTGGGATTCGGTTATCCCTGTTGGAACCACTTTTTGCGATCCAGTTGTATAGGTGCCAATTATACGAACATTTTGCAAAAATGGGCCAGTGATGGCTTTTTGATCCTGACCTTTCCCATTCAGCCAAAGGTCAACAAAACTTCCTTCCGTAATCTGCGCGGCCAGACTATTTTTCATATTTACATCGATGGCCATCATCCTCTCACCTTCCTTCAACAACAGGGCGGCTCCATCTTTAATTTTCTCTGCATCTAAAATCAGATCTTTATACAAATAGCTGTATTGTGGAACTGTATAATTGGTTGATGTGAACTTCCCTATTATATCCTTAGGATCCTTATATACATTGGGCGGAACTAATGATTTTGGATGTCTGGTTACTTTAATAACACCCTCATCGAACATTTTCTTTGTAATTTGTGTTCTAGGTGGTATCTCTTTGGATACAGTCAATACTGAGACCGTTTGCTTTTGTTGATTGTCATAATATTTAAAACCCATAAAAGCACTAACACACAATAAAATGAGCAATACGGATAATACGATGCTCCTTAAAATTCTATTCAAAGCAATCTTCCTTTCTTTTTATCAACTTATTGAGGTTTTTTGCAATAATCACAGTATCCATTAGTCCACAGCCCATAATGCATAATAAAAGGCTTATCTTTTTCCCAGTTATATGCCATTCTATATTCACCTTTACCTTTCCATAGTATTAAACTACTAATAAAATAATTAGAATCTACTTTCCACCAACTAATCCATTAGTTCCCGGATCAGTTCCCAAGCCTTCTACAGATTAAAATACTGTTACACCAACATTTATTTAGGACAACCACCCCCTGAAAAATTCGAAAACGAATCTTCAAAATCAAAAAATGAATAAAAAAAACAGAGGATAGAAATAAACTTGTCCTCTGTCTTACATCAAAATTTACTTTTCACCTATTTATCGATACTAAAAATATACCATGATTTTTTCTTAGAAATGTACCTAAAAAGTTCGCATTTTTTAGTTCCCGCATTAGTTCCGCCATTAGTTCCCACCGAAAAGGCATTAAAAAACATTGTTATATCAAGGGTTTTCAACATTTAATCCGATTGTCCACGCTGGGAACTAAAACCGGAAACTAATATGGATAAGGATTTGTTTCAGTCTTTGCTTCTACTATTTCAAACGCTTGAGCTGGGACATCAACATCCGAATCTTCAAATTTTGTCAGCCTAAGAAATCCACTGCTAAAAGAAGAATCGACAGTGACACCAACCGCTGCTTTTTCAACAGAATAATGAATATCTACATTCATTTGACTTACATCTTTATCAAAATTGCTTTGCAAGGTATTCTGAACTGTTTTATCAATCTGATCACGATTAAATAACATAGGACTTTCTCCTGTCCGAAGATGGGACCAATCAAGATGTTGAACAGCCACTGTATGAACGGCTTCCTTGGCTGCAGATTTAAAATCTTCTTTTGCCGTACCAACTGTAATTACATCAAAAATAAATGCAACCAAGCATACTAGCATAATAATAAAAGCCATTTTAATAGCACTTGAAGTCATAAGTATCCTCCGTTTTATTAGTTCCGCCATATTAGTTCCCGCATTAGTTCCAGTTCCTTTTCTCTAGTAAATTGCGATATATCAACGTTTTTACAATTCTACAGTTGCGAAAAGATTCGGGAACCAGTGTCGGAACTAATCATTATTTCGGTTGATATTTGAAATGCGTTGTTGTCATATGTTTGTTTTCTTTTCCATAACTGTAATACCATGGTGCAATTTCTGCGAAATAGTCCTCCCAGCCTTCCCAGTTCCATCCGTGCCTACCATCCTGTGGAAATGGATTATAAGGATCAACTTTTCGCCAAACATAATCATCGTATGGACTACCTTTGATTTCTACAGATAAATCACGACAGAAATAAATATCTTTATTCCCCTCTATTCGCTTTAATTCTCCTTCGCGATCAACGGTATACTTGCGTGAACCCCCACCAAATGCTTCTACTTTAAATGGATGCAGTCCATCTTTTTGATAAAAACTAGTATATAAACGGTTACCTCCATCTGTAAATTCATCCCGATATAAATTTTGCGGATCTAGGGCTGACATCGTGTTCTTATATTCAATCATTTCGAGATCGCCTTGGCCAACTGCAATTTTCGCTCGGGGTGGATACCAAATTTTAGATCTTCCTGGACCTTTAGTTTCAATGAATTCAAGTTCTTGTTCTAAAAAATCAGCAACTACATTGTTATAATTGTAGTGTCTTTCTGTAATATAAGGATTGGAGGTGCCGTACTCACCACTAACACTAAACTGAAATCCCATCCCTGCTTTTACAGTTGTTGGCTGAATCGGAGTAACCTTTGTATCAATCCACTCATGATAATAACTAGCAATCACCCAGCCTTCTTTAAATGTATATACCCAATGCTCGCCATTTGTAATGTAAGTTCTAGAGCTCTCTGTACACATGGAAGGATTAAATTTGGGCAATACAGTGACAGTACTTTCTGCAATATTATTTTCATACGTAATTTCTTCATATTTCCGTGGCTCCGGATTAATTTCAGCTTGCAGCTTGAACGTTTTCATAGAATCAACATCTGGAGCCTTCCATTTGAATAAAACTGTTTGTTCTTCGCCAGGAATCATTGTAATCGATTGTCTAGCTATCTCCACTCCGTCTCTTCTAAGAACAACATCAACCGGGCCTTCAAGCTCTTGTCCTCCTTCCATACTGCCGACGTAAACAATCGTGTTTACCTCATCTCCCTCGGAAAACTGGCCAGAGGTCATATACTTGATCCATAAATCCCTTTGAAACAATAAATTTAAATCAAAAGGAACTTCATTATTCTCCAAAGTCTTTTCTTGTCCGACTGGTATTATATGAATATAGGCTACTTTTGTAGATTTAGGGAGGGTTACATTTTCAATCCAAATATCTTCACCAGGGTTAAAGGTAATCGACTCTTCTCCAATAATATTACTTGCAGATGTTCCATATTTCACAAGTGTTGTAATTGGTTTATCCCGACCATTCAATAATTTTTGACGAATTAAATAGTCTCCGATAATAGTAGAATTATCAATCTTTTCCACTATGAATTTAACAGCCTCTAAATCTGGAAATCCTGTATCTATTTGACTTAAAAACTCATTATCTTCCTCATTTTTCTCATTGATTTTGTTGGTATAATCAATTGCAAAAATGATAGGTCTGGCTGTTTTAGAATCATCTTTAAAGGCTGCAGGCACGGTAAAATCAACAACCAATTCACCATTGTTTGTATACTCACTTGGTAAGCTAATGAGTTGCGATTGCTGCCACTTTTCTTCTTCATCCCCCCAGCGCCAGGCAACAGCTACTTCTCCAATTGGGACTGGCCCTTCGTTTTTAAAGGTTACTTTTACAGGTATTTCAGGATTATCAAATGTAAAAAGATACTCTGGTTCAATTTTTGATATTTTTAAGTTCGTTTCCGGCTCGAATTGCTGTCCTACGTCCAATTCAATCCGATAAGGCTCCGCTGCCAGACCTGTTTCATCTACAGCTGTGACTTCTAAAAGCCACTTTCCATTTTCTAAATTAAACACACCTGAATTTATATTGATCATCCACTGATTCTGAAAAACTATCACTTCTTCATTTGTCTTTAGATTAATTAGTTTCATAGTAACTTTCGCCTTTTTCTGTGGCGAGAAACTTTGAATGACAACAGAATAAGAATTTTCTCCTGGCATTGTTTCGATCACTGGATCTGTTTTACTATTTACTGATATAATTTGAATTTCTGGCTCTTTATTGGATGCCAAAATTGTTAGTAAAGATGAAAAAAAGAGCAACACTAGTGCGGTTGCTCCGATCTTCCACCACGTTATTTTCATATTCTTTCACCTCAAAAAAAGACACTACTCGATGAGAGTAATGTCTAGTTCTCTTTTTTTTCTATTAAAAACTTATTCGTATTATGTGGGATACGTTATTAATGTGTTATAATACTGCTTGTATAATGGAATCGGCTCCTCAAGGGTTGGTCTGGCTCATCCCCATTTTCAAACTTTCAAAAAAAAGGGGGTGAGGCATATGACAACATTCGAAGCATTGATGTTAATGTTAACATTCGGATTACTGATTGTTGCTATGTTGTCACAAGACAAAAAGAAATAGACCTCCCTTGAGACCCTGAGAAAGTTTTAGGGATTGGTCTATTTCTTGTGACTAATTCGAGCCAGCCACTCTTTGTGAGGGCGACTATTATACTTAACCGTAGATGTTACCAGCATCTGCGGTTATTTTAATTTTATGCAACATCCATCTTTTTATGTGACTTGTTTCTAATCAAATTCTATCAATGTTTCAACTAAATATCAAATAATCTATCGCAAATATCGCATAGTTTTTATCAATATACGTACAAAATAACCACTTTCCATTATATTAGTTACCGAAATAAGCTTTAGCTTCTTGAATGGCTTGATTAATGTATATTTTTGCATTTTCTGGATATTCCGTTGTTTGTGGATAATCTGCATAGCCTAGGTATGGGTGCTTTTTGTCCGACCAGAAGCCGCCTTCCACTTGATTTGGTGTTGGAAATGTCAAATAATACGTATCGTCCGTCGGCGCTTCAATAAAGACTTTTTCTCCTTTTTTCAATGTGTATTGTTTTACAATTGAAATTTCCTTTCCGGTATGCATGATATCCGGATGTAATTTTTCTTGCTCGGCTGCTTTATAGTCTGCTGTTTTATGCATGTATACTCGCATTGGCTCACTCGTTTTTGAAGTGTTTTGGAGATAGACTCCATTTTTGGCTTTCGTCATCATCCATTTCCAGACTGTAATTTCTTTACTAAATTCATGCTCACCCTCGTTTGTTGTTTCATGTTTATTTAAGTCTCCTTGGTTGCGGTTTAATGCACCTTCCAGAACGAGGCAGCGATTCGCTTGAAAGTCAACATACCAGTTGATATTACCACCAATACCAGTTCCTACTGGCACTCCTTCTCCAAAGTAAATTGGATAATGTACATAGCCACCAAACACTAATTTTGGATTCTCACACACATTTTTCTTCTTTGGAACGACAAATGGCTTCTCGTCGTAGCGACCGAAGCCATCGTGAAGGATTACTTTTAAATTTTCTTTACCAACTTCAGTTGCAAAATCGTTAATAGACTTGTTAAATGTTGCCGCATAGGTTGTATTTGTAACACCGTAGTAGGTGTACGTTTTTGATTGTGAGCCATTTGTGATCGTTAGTTCAACATTCCTCGTTGAGTGACCATACGATTTAAAATCAACGATTAGCTCATTATTGACGACTTTGACTGAGTTAATCTTTGGATATGGCGACAGGTAGAATGTAGCTGTTCCGTTAACCTTTCCGTGGTCGCCTGAAGGCTGAAAGGTTGAATTTACCCATTTTCCTCCCATCATGGCGACGATTTCGGGCGTTCTATAATAACGTAATGTACCGTTTAGTTCAAAGTAGCCATAGTAAGAAAAATCCGCATCTTTGATTTTGTTCCAGATAAATTGAGCTTGGCGATCATTGCCGTTCAGCGATTTAATAAATTGTGTGATGACCGGTTGTCTTATTGGAAGCAGCATATACCCACGCCGGCCGCCAAAGTTATCGCTGGCTTCTGATTCAATGATGTTGTAGTTATCCATTTTGGTTAAAGTGGTTGAAAATGTATTGGTGATATTTTCATTGAATTTTCCTTGCCAACGATTGACATAAGCTTCACGGGTTGCAATGCCAGCAACCCCAGAACTGGTCAAATCACCCGTCATTTTTTGAAAATGTTGTCCATAAAAAATATTTTCATTTCCATAAGTTGTTTCAGCAGCGTTTGCACTAGCTACACTAAAAAAAATACAAAACAAGGCAACAAAAAAAGGGACTAGAATCAACTTTCTCATTCTAATCCCAACCCTTCGAGTACAGATTTTAATGGTACTCTATCTTTATACGCTGTGTTTAAAGGTACTACTTCCATAGTATCAATAATAATTGAATAATCTTCAATATTTAAACCGCCTTTAGCCTTTCTTATCGCAACAGTAATTACACCATTTTTTCCTTTGTCAAAAGTGTAAGTTTTTCCTACTTCCAAATCAATAAATTTTGTATCATCATGATATTGACCGCCAAAATTATATCCATCAATTTTTGGCATTGTAAATGTTACACTGGTTCCATTATCTTTAAAATTCGTAAAAGTCTTTTTGCCAAGAACCGTATACTCTCCTGGTGTCCATTTTTTCGTTGTTTCTTGTTTTGGCGGTGTTGTTGGCTTTTTTCCAATTGGAGTAATAGGATCATTGTCTCCAATTTTAGGTAATGGTTCCGAAGGATCGGCAGGTCTTGGGTATAAAATTGGTGTGCCATCGCTTAATTTAATGCCTTTAGCCAATACATTTTGAATAAATGAAACCGCTTCGGCACGAGTTAGGATGTCTTCAGCTCCGAAATTGGCAATTGTAATTTTATTCGGATCTTTTCCGCTTGCCAATCCGTTCAGCAACAAGTAATGAATCGCATCACGACCGGTATAGTTTTTGCCTTGTGTACCTACAACAAGGTTAGCAACTTGTTGGCGTGTAATGAAGCCATCTTGCTTCACGACAGGATAATTTTGAATTCTTGCAAATTCATAGAAACCAGCAAAGCCTTTATCTTCCATTTCTTTCATTTTTTCAGGTCCAAATGCATCAGTGTAGCTGCGAATCAGCATGGCAAGAAACTCTTTTTCAATTAGTGTTTTGTTTGGCATAAACAAGCCGCCTGGGTAGCCATACGTTATTTTTTCGTTATAGGCCCAATCGATTACATTCTCAGCCCAATGTCCCTTGATGTCCTTAAAAGGGTTTGCTGCAGCGGCTGGTAATGCAGTGAATGCGATACTTGAAGCTAGAGCGACAGCCGTGAATCTCTTTTTCCACTTCATAATAACTCCCTCCTTCATTTTGATAGAAAAAATTGCCGAATCTACTCTTTCTAGAATTGCCAAAGTTTTCTATGTTAATAGAATATCATATATTTTTCGTAAAACAGTTCTTAAAAAGTCCGCATTTTTTTAGATATCATCTAAATCAATTTGTACCTTCCTATTCTTTACCCTCTTTTTAATTTCTTCCTCTAGTTTAAAGAAAACAAGATAGTGTTGGTTTAAATAGTAATATAGATTATCAATTGATTCATATGTTAATCGATTCTTATATACACTATAGTTTTTACTTAAAAGTTTGCTCTCAATAAATCCAGCTACCTCTTTATAATTTTCCTTAGTGCCACTACCACCCAATTTGCAGTGAATTTCATGATAAACATCCCTCATTAAATAGCGATCTATATTATCAGTTACATTAACTGCTAATAAAAGTGGAATTAAAGTTTCTTTGTAAAAATCAAACATTGGTAGTCTCTTCTCTAACATCGCTACAATACATGCTTCATCGGCATCTTTCCTTTTGCTAAAAGGGCTATATTCTAGATATTGTTCGAGAGAATCACATAGATCTGGACTTACTTGCCATTTGGGAATATTCGCTTGTGAATTTAAAAACAATTCTAGATCACTTTCACTTATTCTCCAAAGTGCACTTTGAGATTCTCCTAACTTAAAACCTCTTATTTTCCCTGCCTTTAACCAGTCTGTAACTGTTCTCTTTTGAACCATTAAGATTTCCGCCACTTTATCTACTGATAATAAGTTTTGCAAATATCTCGCACCCTTCCAGTATTTTCTTTAATAATACTATATACATCTAAATATAGCAATATACTTAAATAAACTGTTATAAAAGAATAAATACTTGGGTGTCTTATTTTTTGTCCTTTTATCTTTTAAACATTAAAACATTAAAAAAGCTGATCCATAAAGAATCAGCTCTTTTAGCAACTATTTAATTTGACAGCTTAAATGACTCAGCGTTATTAGAAACATTACTTATAACCATTAATAGATCTTCTTCACTCAATGTACCTCGATATGTTCTTAAAGAACTAGCATCAAAAGTGTATGTTTTAGAAGACTTTACAAAGGATTCTTTTTTCAAGCCAGCTTGTTTCCAATCCTTCAAGGCAACTTTATATTGGTCGAAAAAGGTTGGAGGGTTTTTGGGACCCTGACCAGTGAGTGCAGCAACAAGAACAACGATTGGATCTCCATTCTTAACATCTATAATGACAACCGGTCTAGTCTTAGCCCGTCCGTCTCTTTCATCAAATTCTACTTCAACATCATAAATCTCACCAATTGAATATTTACTCATTATACCAACCTATTTATATATCGTAGTCTTCATCGTTCTCATACCAATCTCTATGATCAGAATTATTAGGATTTAACTGAACTCGTCCTCTTTTTACTTCTAATTTTTCTGTTGCAGCATAAATTTTCTTAGGATTGATATTTATGTTCTTAGGGACTTTTTTCACGGCTAACTTTTCAACTAACATACTCATTTCAACATCCCCATTTCGCTTTAATAATTTCTTATGAATTCGTTTATTCATACTTTCCCCTCCGAATCAAACTCTCTTGGGAATCATTTTACGCATGAATAATTGAAAAAATACTAAATTTAGTTTATTTATTTTAATCGATTGCTGATGGCTCGTAGCTCAATTTTTACTTAGTCTCCTTAAAGCTTCATCATTACGATCGCTTACTTTTTTAGCAATAGAACGAATTAAATCTTTACGATTTTTCTTTTTCATATCGTTCCTCTCCTCGTATAGTATGTTAGAAACCTTTTTCAAGGTAATAAGATATGTCTATACTTATGTTGATTATACCTTATGCTGGTGCTTCATTCAATCCTGCCGTAATCCATTTACACTTACAACATCTAAGACAATTTCACCTTGATGATACGAGGCATCAAGAATTTCTGGTGCTGTCCGGTTAGGTGTGTGAACTTCTAATTGTTGAGATGCAGCTTTATCAGTGTTATTATCATAGACCCTAAGATCCGCTGTATAGGTTTTGTTATCATCTAAATGTTCAAATCTTAGTACAGTTCCTTTGGCTTTTTTGGATTGACCATTGAGCGTTATCTCAACTGTTGTAGGTATCGCTGCCAAATCAAATTCTACCCAAGAGGTGCGTGTATTTGGTTCTCCATCTGCTTTGATTTTAATGTTATTCAACGCGGAATCCGCTTTATTTGGATCTAATGGCACTGTGTAATCTATTGTTTTTTCAAGACGTTTATTTTTATCGACTTCTATTCCTATTAAAATTTTATATTTTTGTCCAGGTACTAAATTCTTTTGCAACCATTCTTCTAACTCTTTTAAAGTATTGAAAACGGGAGATTTAATTTGGTTTCCATTGGAATCCGTAATTATAGCATAGTATTTATATTCTGCTTTTTCATCGATGCCAATAATACGAAGCTTTCCATTTTCGTCATAGCTGATTTGCACATCCGATAAATTTACTTGTGTTGACGGATCGTTTGATCCACCACCTGAGCTAGGCAACGATGAAGTGTTTTCTCCTGTTGTTACAGTTTGAGTTACCCATGGAGAAAACTCATTATTGTCTGACTTTACGCGAACACGATATTCATAACTTTTCGAGGCCAATAGATTGGTTTCCGTTATTTTTAGACCTTGGACCTGAGGATTTCCACCTTCCCGTTGAACTTCAATGTCACTATTTGGTGGATTATCTTTCAAATTCACTTCTAATTCAACGGAGCTACTTGAAGTATTCGTAACAAATAGTGCTGGTGCTTCCGGCTTTGTCCATAACGAAATTGTATTTTTTTCACTTTGCTGTCCACTTCGTTCCGCCCAAAATTCATATGTGTAGGGGCGCCCCGGTAACACTGAAGAGTCTGTATAGTCTTTTCCAGTAAAAACTGCATCGGTCCCTAGATCGGTACGCTTTATTTTATAATCAGTTGCTCCCATTACATCATTTAATTGAAGGGAAATACTATGTGTACCAGAGACTTGTCTTGCCAATGTTGGCATAGTAGGGGCCTGATTCAAAACAACCGGTGCTGAAAATTCAGTTTCTATGCCTTCTAAATTCCGAGCTTTTATTCGTAAATAGCTGCTTTCTCCATCCCCTACAAATACAGATAGCTCATGTCCATTTGTAATCGGCGTCCAATCCATGAAAACTTCATTAGACTGTGAAAAATCAGGGGTAGAAGATTTCTCAATTAACATGTCTGTATTTGGGGGATTCGTGGTAATAATTTTCAAATGATGCGTATTACCATTAACCCCCGTGATAATTAGTGAAGGGATTTCGGCTAATGTTATTATTTCAATTTCTACATTACTAACATCACTGGCTGCATAAACAAATGAGGTCGGTGTAAATACTCCTGAAAGAAGAGATGCAGCTAAAGCTATGTGAACCCATTTTTTATACTTCATGATCATAAGCCCCCTTTCGTTGATATAATTCATATCGTATGCAAGGTTTTCCATCACTGTATGCATTCCACATCGGACCTGCTAGATTATGAAATTTCGGCTGGTCTAACAACTCAGGACGTAGATTTTTGTTTTGTTCAATCCCCTTTACAACGTACCCACTATTTTTTAGCAAATCTTCAAGATCGTTGTAATAAAAGACACTTTTTTCCGTTACAATTTGATATTTAAATGGTAGATCCGTATTAAATTTCATCTTTTTGCCCTCTCCCTCTTTCAGTTTTGATAAAAAGAAAACCATACAGAAAATAATCTTTCTGAATGGTTTTTCTTAGGTTCATTGGATTATCGTGTTGAACACCAAATAGCAAAATTCACAAAAAATAAAGGAAGTTATTTTTTTATTTAATAATATTTGTTTTAATAATCGATTCAACTGTGCTCAAATCGGTTATATTGGACCTATAAGATTCCATTAATCTCTTGGACAGATACTCAATTTTCTCCAAAGTAGGTTTATTGTTGTTGAAATTACCGCATCCATCCCCTAAACCCAACTCATTTGCAATCACGTTCGAAATATACATAGGATCACAAATACCATTGATGTTAAATTCTTTACAAATTTCTTCCGAAGTCATTCGGATATTAGAAGGTACACTATAACCTTTAAATGCTTCATCAAAAGATTTTTTGTGCATATTGTTGTTCACCCTCCAAATTATTAATTGTAATTACATGATTTTTACTCTAACAGGAATCCGTAACTCCTTTTAATTAATCTGCATAGCGTGCTAGACCCTCAAGCTTGTATGTCGCATTTGGAGAAAGGCCATTAAACGTTGTTTGAAGGCCATTTGAAGCCCACCCTTCGCCTAATTTACTCCATTCTGTTTCATCGATAATCTGATTAGACGCATCTTTTAAAACAATACGAAACTCAACATTTGTTGTTCCAGATGCTGCCGATAACTGTACAGAAATGCTGTTTTCTGTTTTCGTAGTTGTTACTTGTGGGGCATTTGGGACTGTACCTGTAGTGAGTTGAATTTCTTCCGTTGCCTCTAATGGTCTAACTGTATTTTCTGAACTATTTCTTGCTTTAGCAAAGATTTTGTACTGCCCTGGTTCCAAATTCGTAAATTCAAATTCTCTGGCCGTCATCCAGCTGCTCACAGATAACTCTGCGCCTTCTTCATTTTCAATTCGATATTGATACTCTGTTCCATCAGGATTCCCATTTGAGTCAATTGAAAGTGTAAGAGATGTTTGGCTTCTATCAATTAGTTGTAAATGAGTTGGTTTAATCGCATCTGTATACACAACCAAATTCTCAGACAAATCCGACACACCTGTTTCATTTTCATATGCAATGGTGAATTCATAAGGTGTATTTGGTGTTAAACCGTCAAATGTCTTTGAAATGTCTTCAGCGTTTATTAGCCACTCATTTCCGTTCATATATAGTTTTGTAGTTGTATTTGGAACATTGATCCAATTCACTTTAATGGTCTGTCCATCAACATTTCCATTTGGCACAGCCGGCTTTGCTGGTTTTGTCATAAACTGACCGGTTAAATAACTTCCATTTGTTTTTGCAGGACTATCTTGATTCCAACTAGAAATACGCACATGATAGCGCGTATTTCCAGTTAATCCAACAATGGTTTCGTTAAGATCCTGATCCATTTGTGCTTCAGTCCACTGATTACCATCGTCCGAGTACTCCAACTTATACTTTGTTACAGCCAGTGGATTATTATTTTCTTCCCAAGCGAGTGATAATTTTGTATCTGTTGTTTCATTCATCTTCATCGTTAGATTGGATGGTGTATTTGCTAACGTTATAACTTCCACAGTGCCGGTGCTAGGTGAACTCGCTGCATATACGGAACTTCCTACTAGTAAACTAGTTAATATGGTAGCGGTTAGTAAGGCGCTTATTCTTCTATTCTTCATTTCTAGCATTCTCCTAATCATTATTTGTAACGAACGTTTATTTCAGTTATATATTTTGTGTTAGGTTGGGTATTTTGTACGTGGTATACATTTGAATCTTGATAGCTGCTATCTTCTGTTGAAACCACTGTATCTCCATCCATTTTATGAATGATAAACTGATATTCAACTGGATAGGTGTACGTTTGATTATCTTTGACTTTAAAACTAGTTGACTCAATATCATAAACTTCTGATAATGGAGCATCAGGTAATAAGTCAGTTACTATACTCCTGGATTCAGTTGATGAAGATCCTCCTTTATTATCTTCAACCCAAACATCGATCGTAACGGTTTGATCATCTACCAGAACATCACTTACATCAGTTCCGTTATAGTTTAACTTTTTATTTTGTAAGGTTAGTTTTAAATTAAAGGGTTGATCATTACTATTTCCGACAATGGTTGGTCCATTAAATGTTGGTCCACCATTGATACGGTATTTAATCGTTAACTGATCCCCCACGTTAAGATCTTTTATGCTACCAGCGAGTGTATAATCATTTAGGCCTGTTGCTTCGACTAAAGGAGGATGGGTAACAGGTGTTGATAAGATCATAGTAGGTGACTTATTAATGAAAAACAAAGTTGTTTGTGTATTTACATTACCAGCCTTGTCAGTAGCAGTAATAACTAATGAATGGCTACCAGGTGTGTTGACTACCGTACCAGATGTGTAGCTTAACCCATCTAATGTTGCGGAAACTGACTGTAAACCAGATCCACTATCAGCAGCACTAAATGTTGGCGCAACAGATTCCTGATATGTTGCATTAGCCAATAATCCTACTAAAGAAATAACCGGCTTTGTCTTATCGACCCTAATTGTACCTGTATATGTGACAGATGCGGTGCCACCTTTTCCATCATTGGCAGATATAACGATATTTGAATACGTCCCTTCAGCTAGTTCCGATCCTGACCAAGTTAGGGACCAGGATCCTGATCCAGTAACAGTTGTTGATTTCGCTTTACCACCAACTGTCGCAGAAATAGTTACGATGTCCTCATCCGGATCATTTACAGTACCTGAGAGGGTAGCCGTGCCACCTTCTGATAATGTGAGATTATTAGTAGTTGCCAAATTAATATTTGGGTCTGAATTAATTTTATAGTTCAAATATTGCTGAGAATCTGGACTAACATATTTGAAGCTATTCACTCCATAATAGGACCTAATCTCGAAAGAACCTAAGGTTGCCCATTTTGCATTTGCAGGAACTGTATCCCCTGTTTTAGTAGTAACACCATCTATGCTATACAAATATTGTTGAGAATCTGGACTAACATAATTGAAGCTATTTACTCCATAATAGGATCTAATCTCAAAAGTACTTAAGGTTGCCCATTTTGCATTTGCAGGAACTGTACCCCCTGTTTTAGTAGTGACACCATCTATGCTATACAAATATTGCTGAGAATCTGGACTAACATAATTGAAGCTATTTATTCCATAGTAGGACCTAATCTCAAAAGTACTTAAGGTTACCCATTTTGCATTTGCAGGAACTGTACCCCCTGTTTTGGTGGCGACACCATCTATGCTATACAAATATTGCTGAGAATCTGCACTAGCATATTTGAAATTGTTTGTATCATAATATGATCTTAACTCAAAAGAACTTAATACCTGCCCACTCGTTGCTGCTGCACTAACCTTCCCCAAATGGGCGATATTCGTAGAAAGGGAAAAACTTACAACTAAAACCATTGCCATTATTAATCTTAAAAATTTTATTTTCATCCTAATCATCTCCCTAATTTAAAAATAAAAAGGGGTAGATAACAAATGAAATTGTAAATCTACCCAATCGATATTTTCCGGTTAACAGCGTGCCATTTAACAATGTTTCGGCTTGGCTTTCACTTAATAATGTTATTGGAAGTTTCTTAGGCTCTTTCATTCTAGGAATATTCCGTCCAGGATTCTTTTGTATACAATAGTCTTCATTATCTACAAAGTAAGAAAAAAACGATCTAACTACCGACAATTTACGGTTGATAGTACGAGGCGCTAAATTTCTATCTGATAAAGAATATTTAAATTGACGTATATCATTTTCTTTTAACTCAAGCAAACTTCTGTTTGGAAAATATGTTTTTTAACTCTTCTAGATCTATTTCATAAGCAGTAATTGTCTTTGGACGTAATCCTTTATCTGATTTTGCATAAAGTAAAAACTCCCTGATAAAAAAACTACTTTCATCTGTTTTAACTAACTTAACGATCTCGGTCATTTTTTTGCCTCCTCAGGCTTTTTTAAATTAGAAGACCATTAACAATCCATATGCCCCTATTGTAAAGAGAAAAAATAAAATTTGTTCTACTATTCCTCCTGTACGAAAGGTAAGCGGTAGACTAATATAACTTCCAAAAGGAAATAGCAATTTAATTCCTTTGTTTGTCATCATATCCCCGATCATATGGCTAATTACACCTATAATTAGACCCGTGACAAAGCTACCTGGTATAGGAGCGGAATACAGCAAACTTAAAAGAGCAACAAATACAATGCTATGAAAAAAACTTCTGTGACTAAATATTAAATTGATAACTGAAGGTAAAATTGGTACTTTATTACTGATTTTACTTCTAGGGTGATCTATATCAGGGAGCAAAGAACCTAATAATACTCCACCTCCATATATAAGCATCCCATCTGATATATCAATATTCATGAACTTCACCGCAGCAATTCCTGCTACAGCTCCGAAAGCTAAATGGGTATGATATTGCATAAGAATTCCCCCTTACTTATTTTTAAAAAATTAATTCAGAGCCAAAAGTCTGACTAAAATTGCTGTTGCTTCTGCTCTTGTTGTATAGTTTGTAGGTCGAAATGTACCATCTACAAAACCTTTGATTAACCCGGCTTTTGAGGCAATTTTTACTTCCTCTTGATATTGAATCTTTCCAAAGTCTTTAAAATCATTTCCAGATTCAGAGACTTTTTTAATTTCTGGTGCAATCCATCTTGCCACTTCCTCACGTGTTATCGGTTCATTAGGTTGTAAATAGGCACCATAATCACCCTTCTTAATATTGCCTCGTTGTAGTAATGCTGAAATTGAGGTAGAAAACCATTCCTCCTTTTTAACATCGCTAAATGCAGGCATAAAAATAGCACTTTTCTCTTGGTCAACTATCCTTAAGAAAAGTGCTGCAAACTCTGCACGCGTTATTTCTTTATCGGGACGGAATGTATCATCTGGAAAACCAGCAATGTACCCCATTGCTGTTAATTTATAAATATCATTTTCGGCCCAATGGCCAGGAACGTCCTTAAATATCTTTACAGCAAGTTTAGAAATTGTAATCACCTTACTTTCATCTGTTAAAACATTCAAAACTACTTCCTTTTCATTTTCACTTACGTAGGTCACTTTAGTTACATTTCCATCCTTATCTTGAATATGAACAATTTTATCTGTCCTTAGTTTTTCTAATGGGACTTGTAATTTTTGAAATTCAGCTGCATCTACTGAATTATTATTTAATAGACCTACTATTAAAAGGAATAAAAGGACAAGGTACCCTTTAATCATTTTGATCCCTACTTCCAAATAGTCTTTGTAAAAATCCAATTTTACTGACTCTCTTATAATCAGGTATAAATTGCTGCACCATTTTATCAATTTGTTGTGTGAAAGGATGAGTGGCATTCTCTGCAATGACTTTTCCATCATTATGTATGCCCCTCATCCCTTCAACCTCAGGCATAAATGCCACAATATCCATGCCTGAAAAGTATTGCTTGCATTTTTCTCTTGTAATGGGATTTTTCTTATCTCGTTTTGCAGTCTCAAAGTTTACAACTATATTAATTTTATCAAGCAGCAACTTCCTTTTATTCCATTGTTGAATATAAATCTGCGTATCATAAATTGTAGCAATATCATAATCAACCACTAAAAATGTTTTATTGGCCATTAACATAGCTTGCATTTGTAATTCCATATCCTCAGGGCCAACATCAATCACAACGTAATCAAATACTTGGACTAAATTCGATAAAATGTATTTACCCAATTCGACTGATACATTTTCACCAAGATTGACACCAGGTAATATATATAAATTGTTACTTGGGTGTCTAATTACTAACTCTGATAGAATTTGTCTGTCAGTTAATATTGTATTATTCTTCCTATATCTTTCCCATGATAATGGCGACAAATTACTGTTAATACGAAATCTTGTAGTGATATTACCATGTGGTTGCATAAAATCAACCAAGCACACCCTCGATTGTTTAAAATTAGCTAAAGAGAATGCTAGATTTGAAGATATAGTAGTTTTACCGACACCACCTTTTGTTGAGGTTATGCAAAAAGTTTGCCGTCCTCCTAAGGATTGTATATGCAATTCTTTAAAATTAATGTATTGTAAATTTTCTTTTCTTGAAAAAGTATTATCACTAATTTTTAGATCTTGAATAGGATGGGTTGTATTTCTTTTTTGAGGAGTGAGATAAATAATTTGATCTTCTTCCTCAAAATCATCATGGTCTTCATCCAATACAAAATCCTGACGATCAAGCAAGTCTTCAAGCCCTGAGCGAATCGCTTCTTTATATTCACTTCGGTTATTTGGATCACCTACCCCGAATACTGTGCACTCAACTAAGTTATTCAGTAATTGCTTTTCTTCTGGCCATAATATATAAACGACACTTGGCCCATTTTCTTGAATCTTTTCTAGTAAACGTTTATGAGATAATTCAACATCCGCCTGAATCCCTTTTAGTTCAAACGTGGAAAAAATTATTTTTCTAGCTTCTCTTAACATTAAAAAACCTCCTTATATTCGAATATATAAAGTCTTCCAAACCTCTGGCTTAGATAAGCCCATATCTTTTCCGTAAAATTTTTTTTGAACTCTTCTCCAGTCTGATTTTTTATATTTAATTAACCGATCATGCAAAGGACCAATATGGTGTCTAATTTTTTCACGTTTCAGGAATATTCTTGTTATATTAACTAATTGCTCATGTGTTGTCATGATAAACCAAATTTCTTCTTTTTGTTTGTTTGCCCAGGAAGATACTTTTTTAATATCCCGACTAACCTCACGAATAATATTTTTTTCAGATTGAGCTTTTTTGCCAGGCAACAAATGGATCTCATACAATCGTCTATTTTTCGAAATACAACGGATCCCTATTCGCTCTAAATTTAAATGTTTTCTAGATTGATATAATTGATTCAATGCAAAATAATATAAACCAATCGATACTAGTAACAGGCTAATAGGGATTAACATAAAAATAAAATAAAGAATATCAAAGTCATAAAACAATGCTATTATAGCTGGAATGATGAATACACAAGTTAAAGCTGCTATTTTTTGTAGCTTTCTTATATACTTTATTGACATGCTGATACTCCCTGTTCTATAAAGTAATCAATGTAATCAAATTGCGCTACAGCTAATAGGCTTTCACTTAATCGTTCATCAACCAACGCTCTTGGCTGTTCCCCTTTCATTTCTTTAACCTTGCAGATTAAAGGCAGGTGAATGATTTCCATTGGCGGTTGCTCTTCATCCGGCCTATTCCAAATTATACCTTCTGGATGCACACCAAAAAGTTGGTTTCTAATACTGATTTGATTCTTTAAATTGGAATCACTTATGACAAAAGTCTTCGATTCTTGAGGAATATATTCCTTATCACTGGCTTCAATAATGACAATTTCTGCCTCTGTATTTTCCTCATAACCGCTAACTCTTAAGGGCAGGTTTAACAAGTTAATTGGAAAATCTTCAGCACTAAATATACCTTTCACCCCTAGATTATTGGTTGTATCCATATAATGAACAGATCTCCCCGTTTTCGCAATTGCGACGGCAAGATTTATTCCTATGATAGTTTTTCCAGTCGTTTCAGACGAGAATAAAACAATGAATTCTAGTTTGTCCTTATTAGAATTGATAATTTCCTTCGAAAATGAAGCAGTCTTTAATTCCAAATCCTCTAGCATGGGTACACTAGATTTAGAAACATTCTTTCTTGGTTTCAGTTTCTCAATCTTTACTTTTTCTTTGTAGGCAGCTACAAAATCAATAATTTTATCATGACCTAATTTGAACATTTTCACCTTAGCTTCTCTTCTTGAAAATCTACTGTTGGTATGCCTACCATCATGATCATTATTTACTCGTTTTTGAGAACTTTGATCGCTTTCTAACACTGGCCTCATCATTAAACTTGAATCTTCCCAAGATGCGCCTCTATTAATCCAACTTAACCAACTAAAATGATCCATCTCTTCCGCCTCTAATTCAGCAAAATTTAGACCAGAAATCATGTAGTAGCTAAAACCAAGTTTTTCAAGGTCATATACTAATGGCAAAACCTCCTCTCGGAAATGCTTTTTTACTTTTCGATTCATTTCATCTTTATCTTTAGTTAATAAATCAGGTATATCACGGAAGTTAACCGATAATCGCAAGAAATATCTATGCTTAATTGCAAATCTGTTCTGTGCCAATTGTCTATAAAAATCGATTCGATTGGTCTTCATTTCTTCTATTAATGAGAACTTTGATTTTTGCCTTTCCCATATGTCCCATTGGTGTCTGCACAAATCAGGTTGCTTCATCGATAATGTTTTAATGACCACCTTCTTCGTTGCACAGGTTCTTAATAAGGTTTGAAATGCAGAAATTAATAAACTTTTTTCCCGGAATGTTTGAGAATTCCATGGAGGTGGGGTCATTTCAAACACACAATGCCATTCGTCGTTTGAAATATAAAAAGCACCTTCCTCGTCTATGGATTTAAATAATTGGGATCCTTGCGTTTCCTTAGATAATTTTTTGAATTCCCTATTCTTTTTTCTGATATCACCTATTCTAAACACACGATAAAAGAAAGTGCCCAAAACAAGCAGAAGAATGATTGCTAATTTCATCCAAACGTTTATGAAAAAAAGCACTGTAACAAGTACAGTGCCTACTATCACACTTGCAAGTGTCCATAAGGCATCACTTACGGTCAAAAAGCCTAACAATTTCACATCCTCACGAATATCTCCAAAAAAGGTAGCCGATAGTTCCCTATTTTTCACTGGAATCCCCTCCATTTTTCTTTTTACTGTGATGAGATTGAATAGCATTACTCTGCAACTGCTCAAACCTTCCCATGTAAACACCGTTTGTAGGCGCATATCCCACATTAACAGGAATTCCTTCATCTAGAACCATCACTTTACCTTTTCGATCAATCCAATAAGGAGTTGCCGAGTTGAAAAATGAGTGTAATACAGTTTCCATTTCTTTTGCATATGCCTGTTCCACTTTTAATTTATTTTCATCAAATTGTAGAAAAGAATGGAGGTGGCTTTTATTCTGAGAATCGATAAACTTTGTTATTTTTGTTTGAATAGCATCATCGTCTGGCAAGATAAATATATCGTTCATTTTTTTATCCTGTGCTGCACGTTCTTTAATGCCTAACGAATGAATTTTGTTGTGATTCTCATAATTCCCCATAAATATTCCGTTACCAGGTTTATCCTGAAAAACTTGAACTTCACCATTATCCATAGAAACATAGTCATTATTCTTATTTTGCCAATACGGAGTATGTTTTCTATAAAACTCATCAAGTTCATTTTGCCATTTACTTGAATAAGATTTTTCTACAACCAATTGGTTTTTATCTTCATTAAGCTGAACACGATTAGCCCATGCCTCGAGAGGATTTCGTTTTCTAACAAATGCTATAAATTCATCTGAAAACGCAGAACCATCGGGCAAACGGATAATGTCCTTTCCATCACCTACAGGCTCTACAGCATCCGCAAACCCTTTGTAGGAGCCTAAATTAAAACCGGTTGGTTTTACATCTACCTCTTTTGGAACACCATTTTCTAAGACAACGTATTTTCTATTACTAGTTTCCCAATAGTTATCTTCTGAATTAAGCATATTTTCTAAAGCCTGTTGAAAAAGTGGTTCATGTTCTTGCTTTAAAACAACTTGATTCATTCTAGAATCAAATTCTAGATGGTTGATCCATTCCTCGCCAGCATGCTCTTTTTGGAATATCTTCTTTAATGATTGTAAATCAATAGGTTGATCAAAAGACAAAACGGCTTGATCTTGTATTTTCGAAACAGATCCTAAGTGTTTAAAGTATTCCTGTGTCTGTTTGTATTGAATTCCCTCCAACAATTCACTATTACGCATCGTTGAGCGACTAAGGATTTTCGACTGAAGAACTTTTCCAAAGTCCACTTGCTGTTCTTGATACAAACGCCCCTTCTCTTCCAACTCTTTTCCTTTTGATTTCCAAGACAGGCTTTTTTCTTGCCATCCATCAACCTGATATCTTTTGGCTATATCCATCACTATATCTGAAGCTTTTTGTTGGGTTTCTCCCAATTTCATAATAGCTTGTCCACCATTTAACTCAAAAGGTGCTTTGGCTGCACCTAGTAACGGTCTCGCCCAAAAAATCCAAGTTAATAACAAGATGATAATCACCAAGATACAGTTGAATATTATAGGGGATACACCCGTAAAAGCTGCTATTCCCTCACCATTCAATGTATCTGTCTTAAACTCAACCATTTGTCCCCAAGCCAAAGATATCATAATTCCAATCATTAAAGTTCGGAAAAACAGATTACCCCAGCCTACAATCACTTCTTCTTTCGATCGAAAGACTGCATAAGCGCCCCAACCAGGACAAAATATGGCTAATCCAAACATTACCATTGTTTTAATAAATACTACTAAAAATAGTGGGAGAACAACAAAAACAGTAACTCCTAGTAAGCCTAATAAACCACCATTTTCCGTTTGCACTAAAAATTGTCCAAGTGTCATCAAACTAAGTTCTGGGTCCTCTATTGCATCTAATCCTCCAACCATTGCTTTTATGACATCCTGACCTGATAATGATTTCAAATCAATCGTTGTATCAAGCATATTTATTAAAGCTTGTTCTAGTAGATAATTTGAAAAAATCAGCAACCCATTTATTATCGATAAACTCAGAAAGATAACGACTAGCCCCACTAACGCCGCTCGGAACATTGACAGCATTTCTCTTTTCCCTCTTACTAATTGCAGGCCTGAAAGACCAAGAGAAAACAAGATAAAAGGAATCGATAGGATAGCCATTCTACTCCAATTATCATGCACAAAATCAGCTTCCTTAATTTCGGGCAAAAAAAGCAATGAAGATCCGAAAATACCAAGCATGGGGGCTAATGCATCATCAACGATTTTTACAACCATTCCATTAAATAAGTCAACGATTCCTTCCGGAGTCATCAATAACTGAAGGTTATTCCAAATTTCGTTAACCTTTTGAAACATTTCATTAAGTTTTTTAAAAAAAGCTGCTAATCTTTCAAATAAACCACCGTCTCCTCCACCACTTGAATTAGATTCAGATTTTTCACCAGAATCCGATGGAGAAACTTCGGACGTGGAAGAATCCGAAGCATTATCATCTGCAAAAACTGAAATTGGGTTCACCATTAACATAAGAACGACAAAAAGTATTTTAAAATATTTCAATTTTATCACCCATTCGAGGCCGGCTTGATTTCCTTATCTCCAATATTAGAAATTCCATCATAAATTAATTCAAGAATATCTAACCATAAGCCAGATAATAATAAAATTAACATTGCCAATGCAATTCCAACTTGAATGGCAAACGACTTATCAAACACCTCTTTGTCTTTTCCACGAAAAAAGGATAGAATTCTCTTTCCTACTGCCCAAAGAATCACTATAAAAATGACAAAATAAAAGATTGTCATAACAATCATAAAAAGTGTAAAAGCCCAACTAAATTCGTCAATTACTTCTGGTCTAATGCGAAGATTATTTTTTAGTTTTTCAAATGGAAATTCATCATCCGCATACGCCATTTTGGGTATAAGGAATAACGAAAAACTAATAACAAGCCAATTGATTTTTGAGATTAATTTTTTCATGTATTTTCTCCTCACTATAAAATTCTCTTTGATAAATTTGCACTTCCTCAACCGCTAAAAACTATCACCCCTCAACAGCTTTCATTATTCCACTTAATTGCTATCACCCCTTTCAAATTAAAAAAGCCCTGGATTTTTCCAGAAGCTAATTTTTAAAAATATAAGTTAATAAATATTTTTGAACTGTTTTTTTGATTAAACTACTTCGGTATTATTGTTCGTGTAAAGACTGAAATACCAATATTAGATAAATCCATTTCTCCATTTTCTAAAGTAAATTTCTGAATTTCTTCTAAAGCTTTTGTTAAATTTGTTTTAGATTGTTCTGTAGTTATTTTCGCTTCTTTTGCAGCTACTTCGATAATTTGTTCTACAACATTTTCTTCCACCTTTTTGCGATTCAATTCTATTCACTCCCTTTTAAGCAACCGGTGCTTTTAACACTTTGTATCTTCTATGACTAACGACTGTTTTTTCATATTCTAGATTCAATGAATTGAATCTTTTCATAATTGTAAGATCGACAATTATAGAGTTATCTAAAACGAGAATTACACTCCCATGAAGAAGCAGAGTGTCTTGTTTTCTATCGAAAAATTCAACAATATCACCAACCTTTGCCTTTTCTGAAAAAGGCAAATTCTTTGATCTATTTTTAGGGATATTTATTGCCCTACTCATTCTTTTCATACTCCTTTTCAAATTGATAAATTTGATTACCTTCACTTGAACAATCCAGCTTATCTTGATCATTATTAAAGCCGAATATTTGCGATCCTAGAAATAGGGTAAAAGAACCACTTACAAGCACAAAGGCACGCCAATAAAAATGATTGTCTGCAGTATACATTCGAATTATGCTCCAATCAAATTGAAAACTTAGTAAATACAACCAATGAAGCCAAACAAAAAACAAAACAATTAATGGTGATTTTTCTACAATTTTAATCCAGATTTTTTTCAGTAGTCCTCACTCCTTCCAATTAAAATAGCCCCCGGAAAATTATCCAGAAGCTAAAATTGATAGAATTATTTATTAAATTTTATACTTAAAAACTACAAATCTTTCATATTAATAGAATATCACGTAATTAAATCAGATTTGTTCGAGAAGTGTCCGCATTTTTTAAATTTTTTTGAAACTTAAATAGATCCATAGTCGTATATCCTATTAACTACTTATAATTTACAGAAATACAAAAAACAGGAGGTTATACGATATGTTTAACTACAATCATTATGTTCCAGCATTAAAGTGGAAAAGGGGTGAGAGAGTTGCGCTAAAAAATCTAACACCTAAAGAATTGGATAATATTACTCCACTGATTGAGATACAACCAATTCCTTATAACCATAAAGAACAAGTATTCAAAAAAACAATTGAACAACATCTTGATAATACAGGAGCTAACCTTTTAGAAATATGGTCTTCAAAACGTCCAATATTTATAGATGGACATACTCTATTTGATGATACAAGAATTGATCCAGAAATCCTTCTGAATAATGGTCAATCACCTTTAGAATTTATCATAGATGATATTGAAAGCTTTGGTATTTCAGCCATTCCAGTGACTAGTTTATTAAGATATGAATCATACCATGAATCTGTACAATTTTGTGTTGAAAAATACAAAAGAGGAGTATGCCTACGTCTATTTAAAAGTGATTTAAGTGATATCAATCATTTAAATCAAAATATTGACAATATCCTACAATATCTAAAGGTTAATATTGAAGACGTTGACATTATCATTGACTATCGTCAAATTGATCCCGATGAAAAATATCAAATTATTAATGAACTAATTCTTTCTATTGCAAAATTCCCATATTTAAAAAGGTGGCGTACGTTCACGTTTTTAAGTACCTCTATGACAAAAAATCTATCTCACATTCCAACGAATACTACTAACGAATTAGCTAGAGAAGAATGGAATATTTATTTAGAATTATTAAAACAAGGTATAAGCAGATTTCCATCATTTGGCGATTATAATATCAGTCACCCAGATTGGTTTGACTTTGATTCCACTAAATATGATAGAGGTGCAAATCTCAAATACACCGTCGATAGTAAATATATTATTTTTCGTGGACGTGGTGTAAAAAAGTATGGATTTAATCAAATGCAACAATTATGTCAAAATGTTATTTTACACAAAGAATATTGTTCAAAAACTTTCTCTTTTGGCGATGAATATATATACAACTGCGCAAACGGCACCGAAAGTACTGGAAACTCAGAAACATGGGTGCGAGTCAATGTTAACCATCATTTAGCTTTTATTATCAATTGTTTAACCAATTCTCACGCAACCTTAACTGTTTAGAAACAAGTTTTCTTAATTCATTAATCTCCAAACTATTTGATAATTTTTCGTAAATTTCTTTTCTTGGCTTGCTCAAATATCCTTTTTGCAAGCCTTTTTCTTTTAAAATAGCTAATGCCTCTTCTCTCCAAAGCAAATGACTTAATGAATAGGGATCCACATCATTATTTAACCTTCCTTGTCTAACTTCACGAATATTGAACGCATTTTTATTTTTTGTTACTAACATAATTCCCCACCATTTAGGTATCATGTTTCGCACACTGTCTAAATAATTTCTTTGAACAACAATTGTCACCCTATCAAATACCTTATTGTAATCATTGATTTGACTTGGTAATCTTAGTAAATTGTCACTTTCGCTCTTTATTTCGTATCCATGGAAAATCCCATTAATAACAGCTACATCAACTCTAGATTGCCCGTGTAACACACCCATTTCGTTAACAATCCTTGTATCATTATCATTGGAATACCGACTATAAAGTTCACTTATTAATACTTTACGTATGTCATTATCCCTTAATTTATTCATTGAGATTCACCTTTCAATATTATTACCTACTTCAATTTAACATAATTGAACTATATCATTAAGTTCTATTTGCTATTAATGATTCCTTCTAAACTTTTATTTTTATTCGAGAAGTGTCCGCAGTTTTTACTCTACTATCCTTCTACTAAAGCTTTATTTAGCCCCTTGTTTTTGACGTTTATCTAAATATCTATAGATTGAGGCTTTGCTCATTCCTGTCATTTCTACAATCTCAGGAATACTGTATTCGCCACTATCATAAAGTTTTAAAGCTCGCTCAATATCTTTTTGGGGTACTTTTGGACGACCACCCAACCGGCCCCTTGCTCGTGCTGCCTTAATTCCAGCCTGTGTTCTTTCTACAATAATTTCTCGTTCCATTTCAGCTAATACAGCTAACATTCGGAACATTGCACGGCCAATTGCAGTACTAGTATCTATGTTGTCACGGAGCGAAACAAATTCCACTCCATTTTTCTCAAGATCTGCCGTCAGCTCAAGTAATTTAAACGTTGATCGTCCCAACCGATCCAACTTATAAACGATCAAGGTATCACCTTTTCTAAGCTGGTCCAACAATTTCTCAAGCTCTGGCCGATCATTTCTTATTCCGCTTATTTTCTCGGTAAAAATCTTATCACAACCAGCTTGCTGCAGGGCATCAATTTGTAAATCTAATGACTGGTCTTGAGTGCTTACTCTAGCATAGCCGAATTTCAAACCTCATTCTCCTTTCATTTTGATTTTGATCGCCTCTTCACTAATACTTAATAAGCGTCTACTAATACTTTCTGGAGTTAAGTATTCTTCTAGCATTTGCGATCTTTTCTTTTCTATTTAGTTTAATATCATTAAATACATTAGTTTCATTTATTTTGGTACGTGGAGCGGATATGATTTTTCTAGTCTCTTTCCCGTCTATTGTATATCTTTCATAAACTGTTTTTGTAGCCATTTCAACATCATTACATTTCCGGTGATCATGTGACATACGCTTTTCACCTCATATTTACACGTATATTAATACGTGTTACAATAAAACTAAAGAAAGGAGGTAACAGTGAAATCATATTCTTCAAGAGAAGTCATAAAAATATTAGAAGATGATGGTTGGTACAAAATACATACTGTGGGAGACCATCATCAATTCAAACTTCCAACAAAGAAAGGAAAAGTCACTGTTACCCATCCCAAAAAAGACATAACACTTCGTACACTCAAAAGTATAGAGAAGCAATCCGGGGTTAAGTTCTAACCCCCTTTGCTACCTTTTTTATAAAAATAAATTAATTTAAAATAGGAGGATTGAACAATGAAAAAAGACAGATATATTTATCCAGCAATCTTTGACTATGCTGATGACGGAATATCAATTGAATTCCCTGATTTACCTGGTTGCCTACCGTGTTCTGATTCAACAGAAGAAGCTTTTAAAAACGCTAAAGAAGCAATGGCCTTGCACTTGTACGGCATGGAACTTGATAACGATCCCATCCCTACTCCTACTGAAATAAATAAAATAATTAAAACTGAAAATCAAGCCATCGTTTTAGTTGAAGTTTGGATGCCGCCATATAGAAATGAAATCGAGAATAAATCAGTCAAAAAGACACTTACTATTCCAAAATGGCTTGATGATCTCGCTCAAGATCATAATGTCAATTTCTCACACATTCTCCAAGATGCATTAAAAAATTATTTAGGTATTTCTGAAAAGCGTCCATCTTAGGATGCTTTTTTATATTTAAGCGTGTTGGCATTAAACATAAAATAAAATAAATTAAACCATTAAATAAAATCACTTTATTATCAATCAATTTTCATTCAATCTTCTCAGTGCACCATCATTTTGGTCACTCACTTTTTTGCTATGGACCGAATTAAATCCTTACGATTCTCCCGTTCCATATTACTCGTCTTCTTTTTACACAACTCGTCTGTTGACATTTTTTCTCCCTCCCCATTGCCCATATCCGAATCACCATCCCTAGTCAATTTATTGCTAATAAATGTGTAGTTAATGTCAAAAACATCCCGTTAAAGAAACGTAGAAATGATACTGTTTTTTGATAATGTTTTAAATGTAATTTATAAAATAAATTAATTGATAAAGGCCACTCTCAAAAATAATCGTTTTTGAGATGGAGAGTAAATCCAAATTTGTTCGAAATATGCATCATCCCAATTTTTCAAAGTAATCTTCACAACAACTTTCACACATACCAAAATCCTTATTTACATAGCTATTTTCGCAATTACAAGATGATTGAGGTACAGGCTTTGGTAATAAATCTAATTCATCTTTTTCTATTTGATCTATTGCATTTTTCTTTAACTTTTCAATATCTTTCATAATCCCTCACTCCATTGCAATATGAATCGTTTGTTCTCTGCAACTGAATTTCTGGAAATCAAGTATTTTGGCAACTAACGTTTCGGAATGTGCACTAATAAAAATTTTATTTATTAGGGTATTCGAAATTTTATCGGATAAATTAAATATTTACTTTTCAGAAAATATATAGTAATATTATTTTGCGAGTAAAATGTTGGAATTACGCGTATCCCGCGCCAACTTTTATTCGTTTTTTATTTTGGATATTCGGATTAGTCAGCAGTTCAAATATTATCAAATACTCTTAATGTTTGAAATTCGTCACGTCTACTTATATTTAGCTCTGTTAAGTTATGGTACAATTTAACAGTATAAAAACAACCAAATTAGATTGGAGGTAATAACCTATGGAAACATTTGCAGCTATAATACCGCTTTTATTTATGCTAATTCTCTATCTTGCATTTCTTGGATTTATAATATGGTTTGCGCTCAGCCTTATTAAAGTTCAGAAAGATCGCAATGCTGTACTAAAAGATATTTCTAGTAAACTTGATGTTCTAGAAATTAATAAAAAAGAAGAGTAACTCGCTCTTCTTTTTTATTTCTATACATTTGTTTCGAAATGTGACCTAATGTTACCAGTAATCTTTGTATTTAGATACTCATTTTTTCAAATCGTTTAGAATCACGTTCAAAATCTTCTAAAGTGTAATATCGCATTATTTCGCCTTCATTGTTCAGAAAATTAAAAACAGGCTTAATTATCTCAAACTGTGCTTTTGCCAGTTTAATATTATTGTCACGTAGGTACATCCGCATTAATTGCGAGTGTTTATCTAATAATCCTCGTCTAAAGGCTATATCTTCTTTATGCTGTTGATTTTTTATATTATCGTTTTCAATCGTCATTTTGAACGCTCCTTTGTTTAATTAGTCTTCTTGCGATATACGGAGTAGGGGTTTCTGTTTTGGAAAATACCACACTGAATTTCCCCCTTTACTTGTTTCGCTTAATGAATCTAATGAACAACTATTCAAAGTCCTTTTATTTTCTAAGTTTCTTAACAGTAGCAACCTTTTCAAATTTACTTTTCAATATTTTTTCTTTAAGTTTTTCAGACACCGGCTCTTCCCTTAACACCTTCCGCTGCCATGAAATTTGTTCTGCATTTGTCATCTTCATTCACCTCCAATTCCCCTTGACTATTATCCCAATGATCTCTATTTAGCTGTTCCACCAGCTGAATAGAGATATCTAGACCCGATATAAAACCTTTCATTTGCTGCTGCGCTTCTCTTACAAATGTTCCTTCTTTATAAGTCTTTAATACCTGGAAGCTCTTGATATGCGAATCTCTTAAACATTTAAGTTCATTTATTGTGTCCTGAAGCCTTTGCTCATTCATCTAGCCCCTTCATTAGAAAAATGATAATTGTCCATTCTCTCGTTCGATTAAACTAATTTCTTGCTGCGATAGTTGAGCATGGTGTCTTTTATAACAAGCACAACCATTTTGGACCTGAGGATCCTTATCTTTGTAAAAGCATTCTTGTTTTCCCATATTGCAGAACATCCAATGGCCACAGCATCCAAATGAACATGAAAAGCCGGTCCTCGTAAAAGAACCGGCACCAATCTTGGTACTCATATTTAAACCACACACCCTTTCTTAATAAGAAAATAAACAAGCAGCTCCCACATTGTCATGAGAACTGCTTGTTTGGCATATGTTTCTATATTAATAAATTACCATGTTTTTTGAGTAAAAGTGTTCTGAAATAGTCCGCATTTTTTTTAATAAGTCAGCACCGATTGAAATACTTTACGAAGCCAATACTCTAAGTCATCTTCACTACAAGATGCTTTAATTGTACGTAATTTATGAAAAAGAACATCCATGCCTTTTACTTCATGTCCCCAGACTTCAATTTTCCTAGGATAACGAGTAAAAGAAAGTACCATATCCTGAATTTTCACTTCAACAAAGTTCTCCTGTTTTTCGTAAGATACTTCAATTATAACTTCTCCTTCAGAACATATAATAGCTTCTGCCATATCCGCTTTTAAATGTTCAAAAAAATTCCTTATGAATTTCTGCGTTTCTCCCAGTTCGCCCAATCTAGTTGCTGTTGAAGTAACATAAAGTTCATGAGTTTCTTGTATTAGCTGTTCCCTAAAGGGTCCCGTATCCCTTAAGGCTTTCGTTATAGAGTAATCCCTTATCATCATTTTCACCTCATTATTACATTTTTTGTTTATAAAAATTGCTTGAATAGCGTATTAATCTATAGTAATAAATTATCATGAATATTCAGTAAGTGTGTACAAAATAGTCCGTGATTTTTATCATTTCCTATTTTATTTTTAAAATTAAACTCAATATTATTTTAAGATTACTTGTATTTCTTCTGATAAATTTCAAACAACATTTCAAATTCAATTTAAAACTAAATAACAAAAAACATTAGGCTCAAATTCATCTCATTTTAAATAAGCCTAGATACCTTGATATCACTGGCCTTATGAGCATTATCAATACTGAGACATTTTCGGATTAAACTAGGCAATAGTCGTTTTTAACAATATCATAATCGGATGGGAGGATTGAAAAAAGTTTTCCTCACCTTACTAATTGTTTTTATATGTATTTTATTGGAAACAATCCCACTAAAAAAACCACTGCTTTCACAGTGATTTTTCATTTTCTATTTTATTATTCAAATTTACTAGTTTAACAAAAGATCAATATGATTCTGTTCAATTCGAATAGGCCATTTTGTATCATTTTTTGAAAAATGAATACTTCATAGCCTCTTTCTCTACGTTTAATTACCAAGCCAATTAACTAATTTTCCATTATTATCAAATAGAACTGATCGTAATTCAGCAGATGTTGATTCAGTATTTTGAGTAGCTACCAACTTACTAGTTTTATATAACGGAATAAACGACAGATTCTTCTTTAAACTATTTACAACCTCTTCGAGTTCTTCTTTTTGTGTAAGCAATCCTTCTTTTGCAAACGACCTTACATAAGCTTTAGTAACAATAGACGTAGTATAAATGCTGTAAATTTCTTGAATTCCGTCATATAGAGGTCTCCAGAAATCTTTATCTTTGTTTATAACTTTAAGCCAGCTGATCCCCTGCTTTTCTATTTCCGCATCTAAGCATATTAAATGATTAGATGAGGCTTCATCGCCAAAAAATGATACTAATTTGTCTAGAGAATCTTTTTCAACTGGATAATCCACTGCACTTGATAAGGCTCCTTTAAATCCGCATTCTGAAGCAAGCGCGCCAACAATAATTTTTTTGACTTCTTCAAGTAAATAGAAGTCTTTAAAATAGTTAGCCGCCTTATTAATAAAATCGTGGTAAAGAACTTTTTCTTCATTACTACAAAAGTATGCTTCAAGTGCTGAACGGTATATAGCCAGACCTGTCGCTCCTAGGGTTTCAGTCAATTTATTTTTTAATCCAATAAAATAACGCTTTGTTTCAATTTTGATAAACTGATGAACAATTTGATATTGTTCCGCAAAATAATCAAATTCAGCTTCGTTGGCACAATTATCACTGACCTCATTAGCAATTGATTCATTGATTTTAAGTGCGATTTTATGCATTCTTTTAGCACTTGTCCTCTTTTTACGGCCTGCAGTATTATGTTCACAATATGTATGAAAAACCTCTTTGAATTGAGGTGTATTCTTCTCAACATACTTTTTACTATTAACAAGCCATACTGAAACTAGCCCTTTTTTAATCAATTCAAAAAGAGCTTCGGCAAAATCACGATAAGAATCAAAATATTGAATACCATATCTTGTATCATGCAAAAAGTTTTTATATAAATTTTCTACATTTACAGCTTTCCACATACCAACCATGCCCATAGTTGCAACGTAATAGAATAGGCGCAGTTGATTTTTTGTTAAATTAAGTACTTCTGGAGAGGTATAAGCAGTTAACATTTTCTGATAAAATTCATCTTTCCCATTGGAGAGCACATGGAATCTAGAATAATAATATCCATTGGCAAACAAGAGCAATCCATTCTCAGAAAGCTCTGTAATCGCCCTTTTAAATGTTTCTGGCTGCATAAACAAGTCTTTACGAACTTGCTCCATGTCAACATAAATACGTCCGTCTATTCCGTCAATATATTTAGCGACATTCGTCATAATATGAATACAAGATGGAGAGAGGTTCAATGTACCGGTGCCAATTGATTTGAATATGTCTCGATTTAATTTTGCAGTCTTTGCTTTGTTTTTGTATAATTTATTCCTTGCTTGAACAATGGCCATTAAAACTCCTCCTCTCTCCTGGTGATGTTTATACAGACTTGGAAGGAGCAGAAAATGCTGCTGTTTCCAAGTCGGTACAAAACCGACTATTAATCTTTTTATTTTTAAGACTGGAATCACTTAATAATTCACTTTATCATTTACACTTCTTAATTCATTTACCTCAAATGGCAATACAACCTTATCTTTCTCCATCCTGACAAATATAGTCTCGGAAACTATTTCAACCACAATTCCCAATTCTTGATAACATTCGTTTTTTTCATTGATAACAATAACTCTTTCATTTATATCAATCATTTGTGTCCTCCTAAACACTTTCATAATTTCAAAAGTTAATATGGATTAAAATAAAACATAGAAACAGAGGTGTTTATTTTGCAAAATGAAAATCCAGCTATGAAATTACATTGCTTATTGGAAGCAGCCTCTAATCAATCTAAAGGAGTAATTGACGTTCCTTCATTTAAAGAAGTTTGGTGTAACGTTTTCGTTATTGAAAAAGATGATACATCCACTTTATTATTAGCCTTGAATTCAATGCATAATTTATTTTTTACAACAAAATCATATATTGAATCCAATAACCGTCTTAATACAGACTTGGAAACAGCAGCACCGTCTGCTCCTTCCAAGTCGGTACAATCCGACTTGTTTTAAATTAACTGATTATTAAACTCTTCATCTATTATTGTTTTTAAAGCCTCGTAGATTTCTTCAATACCTTTTGCTAGTCCATGTTCCTGGTCTGTTTCATATTCATATATTGAAACATTTGAATATTTTTTAATTAATTCAACCCGTATCGGTTTTCCTTTAGCCTTAATGATTATTACCTCTGAAACTTTTAAATTATTAATGGAATGATATAAAGGATCCTCGTGAGCAAAATTCTCTTCAAATATTGTTAATTGTTTCATACAACTATTTCCTCTAAGTAACAGATAAATACTATCCGCATAATGCAAGATTAATGGAAGTTGCTGCTATCTTGGAATTTTGACTCCAATTCTTTTTTTCTAATAAAAATACGTTCGTTAGTTTCCAAATTATCTAGCCAAAATACAGGCTCCGTCATGATCAAGCCATTGGCATCTTCTCCAATAATGTGTGATGTTGCTGTTATAACTTTGTTAGGTATTCCTTCAATTTCGTAGGTTTCTCCCGGCTGAATAATAGAACGACCTCTAAAAAAGTTAGGTTTACTCATAATGATCCCTCCTTCACAATTGTTTCGTAATGTATATTAAACGAATATGGCATACCCATCATCAACAAAACCTTGCAAAGCATCTAATTGATCAGATTCAAAGTACTCTCCTTCTTCTTTTTGAAAGTCTTGCCCAAATGAAAAAGGTTTAATAAACATAATTTTTTTATACATTTAACTCAACTCCTTTTGACTTATTTTTGTTCGATTGGACCTTAAACGCCAACTGCATATCTTGAGCTGCTTGCACAAAATTCAGGTAAATTTGCTCTTACAAGTGCTTCTGCAAAAACTGGTGGTACAGCATTGCCACATTTCGCTACTTGGTCAGTCTTCTTGATCGGCTTATTTTTATAATCTCTATCAAAAATATAGGTTTTAGGAAAACTCTGTGCTGGGTATAATTCATGCGGCTGTAACATTCTAAAACCGATATCGACTATTTGAAACTTTTCCCCATGTACTGTTACTAAGCCAAACCTATCTTTGGTTGTAATTGTGTGAAGTGGCCCATCGAGCGACTGTCCTAAATCCGTTCCGTAATATTTGATCAAGAAAGCCGTAACTAAACTAGCTTTATTTACAGTAGTAATTGCCCCAAGCGGCTGTTCGAGAGTATGCCAAATTGAACTTTTATACTGTTGAGAGATGAAAGCTGTGACAAGCGCATGATGTCCACCAGTTGTTATTGTTTTTAATGGTTCACTCACTGAACTACCTGGATGTCCACTCATATTAACCATTATGCGAGCCGTGACAAGTCCAAATCTGTTAGATGTATCTAGCGTATGAAGAGGTTTGTTTACATCTAATCCTCTTACCTCAGTTGGTTGTGTTTCAGAATGATAGCTTGTTAGATATGGAACAACAACTAAACAATGTTCTGCTTTAGTCGTAATTGTTGTTAATGGTTGGTCTAATTTGTATTGAAGCCTATTGCCTCCAAAACCTGTCTGTCCAATCCTCACTATGAAAGGCTGAGGGTTATCAATAACAAATCTTTTCATACCCCTAGCGATTCTCTTTAATGTATTTTCCGATAGGGGACGCACTACGTTAAGACCGTATTCTTCTTTTATTTTTTCCTTCGTATCAAAGATACTAGGACATGGTAGCGACCAATCTATTACCTCAGATACAGCCCTCCAAGGCTTAATTTTTTTTGATTTAACCTCTTTGCTTTTTGGATCACCATGAGTTTGTTCTGGCCACACAATCGGACGACCATCACACCTAGCTACCATAAAGAAACGTTTTCTGATGGTAGGAGCACCATAATCGCATGCTTTTAGTTCTTTAAATTCAACCTTGTACCCAAGCGATTCTAATGATTTTACAAATGAATTAAAGGTTTCACCTTTTCTCTCTGGATCTGGTATCAATTGACCGTTTTTGTTTGTCATCAATGGTCCCCAAGTCTTAAATTCTCCCACGTTTTCAAGCATTATCACTCGCGGCCTTACTGCAACCGCCCATTTGACCGCAATCCATGCTAATCCACGTATATTTTTATCTACCGGCTTCCCGCCCTTAGCTTTGCTGAAATGTTTGCAATCTGGGCTAAACCAAGCAAGCCCAACTTTTCTTCCATTACATGCTTCTTTCGGGTCCACGTCCCACACGCTTTCGCAGTAATGTTCTGTGTCAGGATGGTTAGCCTTGTGCATGGCAATAGCTGCTGGATCATGATTAATTGCGATATCTACACTCATTCCGGTAGCCATCTCAATTCCTGTTGAGGCACCGCCGCCACCCGCAAAGTTGTCAACTATAATCTCACGAAACAAGTCTAATTGCTTCAAATCTTCACCCCACTTTGTTTGACAATTTGAATCTACTATTCATAAAACTCGTCAGGAGTATAAAATGCCTTCCATGTTGAATGGAAAGTATACTAATGAGTAATAGCCCACTTACCGCAATTTTTACAGATAACAACAGAAATATCTTGTATATCATTTTCACTGTTTTTTAATATTTCATCTGCTTTACTTACGTATTTTTTAAACATTTCCACGTGTGATTCTGTATCAAAACGAATGATGTAATATCGATCTAACCCTTCTTTATCACACATCCAGCAATAACCTTCACCAAGTAGTATTTCTTCACTAAATAATTCTTGATTTTCAATACAAAAACTAATAACTTCTTGAGTATCGAAAGGATTACCTAATCCAGAGTCATAATACGTATGAAAATCACCTTTTTTTAATTTCAACCAATATCGCTCCTTTACTAGGTAATAGAAATTACGACCTTATGACACCCTATAAGCCCCTTGCTGGATCTGCTGTAGCAAAGTTTTGAACTGTAACCGGTGAAACTCCTGGAGCATGGCCTGCTTGTTAATATTTAACTTCAGTGTATCTAAATCTTCATTCACAACTTCCGGAACATTTGTCACAATGGTTGCTAATGTTTTACTCAAGAAGGCCTCCTCTTTACCGTTCAATAACGGGAGATAGTATCGTTTAAAGTCCCCTTCCTGGAGTTCATCTAATTTCCGATAGAGCATATCAATCGATCCATACAGTTGTATTAGTGGGAAGCAGGCTTTTTCGCCTACCCTTTTGACACCGGGAATATTATCGCTTTTGTCCCCGAGCAGACCTTTTATATCGATCCAGTTTTCCGGTAGGATCCCAAATTCATTTTCAAATTGCTTTTTGCCAAAGATAAGGGTTTGTCCTTTCTTTTGAGTAACTTGGGCAATATTGCTGTCCAGCAGCTGATATAAATCTTGGTCATTTGAAACGATGTAGCAAGGCTTTTTCTTTTCGTTGGACCACCTTTGTGACAAGGTACCGATCAAATCATCAGCTTCGTACATCTCACTTTCAAATTGTGTGACATTCATTTTGGCCAACATCGCTCTTGTCGTTGACAGCTGCTGAATCAACTCTTCATCCTTCTTATTTCGATGGGCTTTGTACAAGGGATATAATGCCTTTCTGAACGTATTGCTACCCTCTTTATCCCAGCACACCGCCAAATGAGTTGGCTGCAATTGCCTAACAAGATTTAATAAGGTCCGTGTAAACACGAAGACTCCATTTGTATAAATCCCTTCAGAATTCCTAAGTGCGTTTGCTTTTGTAGCAAAATAGCCGATATGCAACAGGTTTGATCCATCGATCAAAAGTAGTTTCTCTGTCTTCACAGAAGGAGCGACAGCTTGAAACTTTGCCTGTTTTTCATGAATCTCTATTCTTAACCGATCATTTGAAACTTCAATCGTCGCTTTGAATTGATGCTTATCAATTTTTAATATCCAATTTAATAGTTTCGCGAGTCTTTCTATTAACTGGCTGACTACCATATTTTCCAAATTAATAGAGAAAAAGTGTTTGCCTTGTTGAATATCCGTATATTCGCTATAATTAAGTTCGAATTTTTTATTTGTTGAGATCTTGATGGTCAGCTTGTTTTCTATCTGCAAATAGGAAACTTGTGCAGCTGCCGCAGGATCTTTTTCTTTTATTTGTCGTAATAGATTTTGAAAGCTAATTTGGGTTGCATAGATGCTACCAGTAGCCGGCAATACAACCCAACAATTATGATTGGAGGTAAACGAATTCATATCACTTTCCCCCCTCACAAAAGTCTAAGAGATTCAGCGATAATTAAATACGCACTTTTTCGAATCTCATAGTATTTGGTCCGTTCCACGGGCATATCAGCAATGACTTCAGTATCGGTTGGGTTCCGATTATTAAAATGCTTCTTTTCAATAAACATTCTTTCAAGATCATCTAAGTTGAACAATGCTAGATCCATATCTTTCATTTCTTCACGAAGCTTCCTCAGTTCATCTAGTATGTATTCTTTTCGCTCCTCTTGTTGGATCACAGCTTGTTCAGTTCGACTTTGAAATTCACTGTTTGTTGTAACAGCAGAACGATTGGCATAGGACGGTGTTACCTTTGGAAACAACAGTTCAATTCCCTTTTCGTACTCTACTTGCAACTTTTCATAAAGTTTTGTTTGCCGATAATATTCACGAAGCTTTTGAATAACAATCTTTTCATATTCATCCTTTTTAGGAGGTTCCAAGCCCGTTAGCACTAACTGCTGGCTTAGCACTTCACCTTTGCCACGCTTCATTAAATTCTGTTTCACAATTTCTAGCTCAAACATCATTTCTGAATACACTTCTGGATGAAATGTTGCTTTTCGATTGTCCGTATACTGCTGAAGTTTCCGATACCGTTCAATCAATTGGCGGTCACTTATTTCCTTCACATTCTTTTGCGTCACTACACTCAAGATGGACTCCTCCTTTCTAGTCAATAGCAGTCAAAGTTCAATAAATTTTCCCTAAAATGGCATTAACCTCATTAAGCTGATTTCTCAGTTTTTCTTTTCTCTCTAAAAGCTGAACAAAAACTTTCTTTTTGCCTTGCTCATTTATATAAATCCATTGACTAATACCCCATTTAATAAATTTCAGTTCCGGAAACTTTTTGAAAAAACACTTTGACCATTGATCAGCCAATGACTCGTTAGACATTGAGATATAACCATTCTTTTTCAGCTCATTTTCTATACGATTCGCATGGTCTAAATCAAATCTTGTATTACAAATAGGACAAACTAAATCCTCTTCAGCAATTGCCACCATGTCTATCTCTGGATTATTACAAACAAAGCATTTCATATAGTAGTGCTACCTCCTTTCCTTATAAATTTCATAACTAATAATCGTATTCTTCATCCTCATCCTCGATCACGTTATTTACAATATCCGAGGAAACTAATTGCAAGACCTCTTGCGTGACTTTGCTTTCTTCTGGGTTCTGTTCATTGTTGTGAAGGTCTGGTAAATAAAAAGATTTTGATTGAATCATTGATTTAATCGACTTTAATTCTTTTAATATTTCTGTAGATGCATCTGTCTGAGGTGTGTGTTTGTTACGATTGATTTCTTCTTGTGCCCAGGCAGCAATCTGTTGGGAAAGCTGCCTCGATTCTGATAATTTTCTAATTAGCTCATAAGCTTCATTTGATAGTAAGGAGGTTCGAAAGTTAAACTGCTCTCTCCGCTTCCCCATCAGTTGGCTCCTTTGCATTTTCTGCTTTTTTCTTTAAATGGCTCTTTGCGACAATTTCTAAGCCATGGATGTTAAATTTTCGTGAATGTTCAGGGAACAAATGATATCTCTTTGCAATCTCCTCGCCTAATCTTTTTATTAGATACTCCATCATGTAGTCCTGAACTTCTTCTGCTACGCCGCCTATATGAAGAAAATATACTTCCTCATCAAGAGCATATTGAAAAGCTGTCAAACATTTTTCAGAAGCAATTTTTACATATTCCCTTAGCATTACTTCAATTTCAGCTGTAAAATCTACTTCTTGCTTTGTAGTTGGGTCCGTATATATGAATTGCTTACTTTTGATATTGTGTCGAACAAATTCCTCAAGGGAGCGTAAATCATTGAAATGGGTCATTAATTTCGTAATCCGTAGATCTTCTAGCATTTTTAGAAAACTTATATCTGTAAAACTTGCATAATCATCAGCACTTGCCGGCTTTTTCAGACCTGGTCGAAGCTTCGATAAATCTTGAGTTTGTCCGCCTAAGTCATCGATAACCGTAATGGCAGCTTCATGTTTTTTCATTTGTTCTTCATTTTTATTTAGCTCTAGATCGTATTTAAGTGCATACCGAGCCGTTTCACCTTCTACCCTAGCTTTTGACTCTTTAGCGATGATCGTTAGGGTACGTTCAAAATCCGGTGTCAGCAGCTCGACTTCAAAGCCTTCCTCACTGATAAATCGATCCGCCATTTTAGACAGGATTTCTGTAAACTTCTTCGCTCTTTTGGCTAACCACACAGGGATAAGCGTACCGAAATACTGTACTTCAACCGTGTCCTCCTCCTTGAAAGGAAACTGATAGGCGTGATAGAACGCCATGCCAGTCAACCAGGTCACCCAAACGGTTAAAGATTCCGTCTTATCATGCAGCTTTTCGATATGACGATTCCCTAAAACATCCGCTTTAGCTTTGTTGCCAACTTTAAAATAACGATCCTGCCCATCGATCGGTACCCGGACAACGAGCTGATCAATCAATGCCTCTTTATCTACAGATTGGGCAAATAACCCTTCAGCATCTTCTCTCGTAATCTCATAAATGGAAGATGGCATTTCAAAATAATATCCATTTATCATTTGCTGATTAGTGGAATTTCCAAAATCAGCGACCCAACGGTCAATAAAAGTACGTGAAATCATAAAATAGCCTCCAATATAAATTTGTTTGAATACAATAAAGGAAAATATCAAAATTCATCGAATGGTGGTGGAATTTAACAATATGAAAAGATTGAAAAGGTGGAGAAATGCAGATATAATGAGGGTAGTTGAATTTTGTGCATTATATCTGCATTTTAGAACTCGTCAGGTGCAAACTGGTGAGTTCTTTCTCTTTTTTCAGACCTTTTTTATTTCTCATCCTCGAATCCTTACCTTTAAGCCTCCCAGCTTCACATCATCATGACCATACAAATAATAGTCCCCATTTTTATGGTCGATTCGAGATTTAACCCAGCGATAATTTTCATCCCAACTATCATAGATAAATGCTTCTATGGGACTTCCACTAGTAAAGTACGTTCCGTTCTCAGTTTCATAGCGTCCTAGTTCATTCTTGTGTAAAATACCGACCTCAGTAATCGGTTTTTTAAGATAATTAAGATCATTTTCGACTTGAGATAACTTGTCAATGATTCTCCTAAACTCATCAGCTAAAAACACATCTTCCTCATTGTCTCGATCGTATTCAATGTTCTCGTAGCTGTGATCGACTTTGTCCAGAACGGAAGCAATGCGATCTTTCAATTCAAATAATGGCCGATCTAATTCTTTAACATGTGCGTAACGCATTTAAATCACTCCTTGTTTTTATATAAATAACTTGTCTACCTTCAACAGGAGTACTTACTCCTGTTCAGCTTCGTTTTGTTGTAGTTCCTGGATGATCGCCCACCCTGCATTATGGAATGCTCTCATTCTTTTTTGAAGCTTTTCTCGACTCATTGGCGGTGGTGCCACAACATGAACCGTTGTATTGCCAAAATTATAAGTTGCATCATACTTTTCAGTTGTTTTCTCTGCCATGAATGAATCACCCCTTGATACATCCATATGCAGCTTTGGGAGTGGGACAGCCATTGAAATTTCACCTGCCTTATTTTTATTCAATAAGAAAAATACTCACGACTTACTCTAATCCCTTTTCAAAAACGAAGCCTGGTAAACCTTAAAGAGGGAATCTGCTGCTTATTGTCGAAAATTCACCTTTAAGGGAGGTGAGACTATGAGCACTAAGATTACAGTCGTTTGTGGTTCATGTAATTACGAATATGTTGCATATACCTCTAATCAGAGGGAAAGTTTTCTCGATTGTCCTGCCTGCGAAGCAAAAATGAATCGAGAAATGTTTGAAAAAGTTATAGATGGAATTATTGTTTTTGAAGATCTTCATGAACAGTTTTATCGCCGTCATTATTCGGAAAAACCTGAGCCATACTTTCAAGTGTCGTTTGAGTCCATTCTGAATCAGACTCAAAAGAAGTGGCTAGAGCACAAAGAGTAATCACTTCAAAAATACTAAGTAGCTTTGCAGACGTGGCAGTGGCTGGTAATGCTTTAATAATCGTATTCACTGCTTCGTTTGCAATTTCTTTATCCCCGTATAACCTTTCTACATGCCTCATCTTTTGTTCAATAGTATCTATGAAAAGATTTAGTTGAGCGGTAGTTTCCACTGGTGACAAGACATTTACAATATAAGCTTTATCACCAACAATTCTTTTTCGCAGTTCTTCAATTGAAATTGTCATTTCTGTCATCCTCCTTCTAATTTTCCTTCAAGGATTTTCCAAACAAATGTCGAATTTATAATGTTTAGGAAACTTATGCAGTTTGCTCTTCATCATCCGTGAGTTCAGTTACGGATACACCAAGTGCATTAGCAATCTTTTTTATTACATTAAAAGATGGATTTCTTTTTCCACTTTCTATATCACTGATAGCTGATTGAGAAACTCTTGATTTTAAAGCAAGTTGAGATTGTGTCCATCCTTTAGATTCACGTAGTTTTTTAATGTGACTCATATCTGAATTCAACCTCCTTTCACTTATATATTATCTGATTACAGATTTATAGTCAACACTTAATATCTAATTTCAGATTATAAAGTGCTATTAAAGCATTAACCTTACTTAAATGTTAAAATAAAAATATCCGAATACAGATAAGTGGTGATATTATGAATATTGGTCAAAAGTTAAAAGAATACCGTAATGCTTTGGGGATTTCTGGACAAGAACTTGGAAAAATATCCGGCACTGGTCAATCAACTATAAGTGAAATTGAATCAGGAAAGCGTTCCCCTAGTATTGAGACTTTAGAAAAAATTTGTTTAGCTCTAAATATAAAATTGATTGATCTGCTCTCAGATGAAGATCCACTTGAACCAGAATTATTACAATTACTTAATTCAGCTAAAAAACTTACACCAGTAGAGCAAAAAGCAGTAGCAGAAATGCTAAATACTTTAAAGGGATAATTTCCTTATGAATAAAAATAATCTGAATATACCGCATAGAATTAAGAATCTACGTGAATCAAAAGGATTAAGTAAAAATCAACTAGCAAAACTTGCTGAAATATCCCAATCGTATATTAGCGATCTTGAAGCTGGTAAGAAAAATCCTACTATTGATATTCTGGATAGAATTGCAAAAGCTCTTGAAACACCACTCACATCGTTAATTAGTGATCCAACTTCAGAAACACTTCCATCAGATCTCATTCAGCTCCTTGAAACAGCCAAGAAACTTTCGCCAGAAGAACGGGAAGCGTTGACTAGGTATCTTCAAGTCAGGTTAAAAGACTAGTTGAAAAGTAATTCATCGTAAGACAAAATTTGTTATAATAAAGCTATTACTTGTTGAAAGGACGAATCTTATGAGTGAACAACTCTTAAAAGAAATTCTTGAAGAATTACATGATATTAAGACTGAACAACAAACTACTAACCTACGCCTTGATCGAATTGAAATTGAATTAACTGATATAAAAGAAAGCGTAGCCGTCATTGCGAATGATCAGAAAAATGATGTAATCAACATGCTTACTAAAATTGACGAGAACATTACGGATGTTAAAAGTAGAGTTCGTAATATCAAAATGTTCAAGATCGCCAACAAGATGTAATCGGACTGCTTTCTCAAAGAAGCATTGTGCAAGAAGCAGCACTCAAGAAAATTCAGCAGTAGCTCTGTCAAATTATGAAACTGACAATAAATAACTTTTCAAGTCGCACCCATGGCGGCTTTTTATTTTGCCTTCAAACTTCAATCCTCTCTTCACATCCCAAAGGATTTTCCACTTTTCCGTCGAATTTATTTAGGTTAGGTATTTGTGTCTTCATCATTCTTTCATGCTGGTTGTGCTTGACGATCTTGCTGCAGTATTTTCAAGACTTCTGCCGGAATTTTTTCGCGGTAGGCAGCTGCTTTAAGCTCAATTGGATCAATTTTTAAAACATAAGCCAATGCGTCATTGACTTTGTCACTTGCTGGTGCAGATTTTGAATTTTGTAGCTTACTAATATATCCTCTGTTAACCTGCACATCCATTTGTTTAAGCAACTTTGTAATTTGTGATAAAGAATGACCACTTTTTGAAATTCCATTTTTAATTAATTCAGAATAACTATCCATTAAATCACCTCCGTTTCAATTTTAGTCACTGTTGAATTTTTAGTCACCTTAGTTGTTGACTAAATAGTATCATACCGTTTCCTTTTAAGTCAACACATTTTGTTAAATAAAATTCATTTGTGTTGAATTTTTAGGCAACAGTGAATTAGAATTAAAATATCTCTAGTGAAAGAGGTTTCAAATATGAAGAAGTCTTATTCGGAACTGTTAACCGAGTATATTGAAAATAGTGGGCTAAGCTATGCTGAAATTGTGCTTCGAGTATCAAATAAAGGTATAAATATACATAAATCCTATATAAGCAAACTAAAAAACGGAACGAAGCCTCCTGCAACGGATGACCTTAATCGGGCTATTGCTGAAGTAACTGGTGGTGATCCTGAGGATCTTATCGTAGCCGCCTACCTTGAAAGAGCTCCCAAAGAATTTAAAAAACGGATAAACTTAGAGGAACAACCAAAGGAAAATAAAGATTCTGAAACAACAGATGAAGAATTAGAAAAACTCCTCGATCACCCGGATATGGGCATGTGGTTTAGGGAACTAAAAGGCTCACCAGAAGAAAACCGCCATAAAGCACTAGACTTCTTGCGGTGGCTGAACGAACAAGAGAAAAAAGACAACCAGAAGTAAAAGACACCTAGGCGTTATCATAAGCTAGGTGTTTTTGGTTTAATTTAAATATCAAAAAAGGAGAAAACATGTACACAAACTACAAATTTATTACATTCACATTAACTTTAGCACTACTATTATTAACTGCTTGCCAAGATCCCAACAATGCTAGCAAAGATGCAAGTTCAAATGAGCAAAATACTAATACTGAAACAGCTACAAACAGCAATATTTTGCAAATAGGATCTAATTTAGATGAACCCGAGGTAACTGAGCCTCAATTAGATAGTAATGACATTGGAAAAGAACAAAAGAGTAATGAAGAATATTCACTAATCGATGAAACATTCTTACCGAATCTTGCAAAAGGAAGGATTAAATACTGTGAACTCCCCCTTGATCCAAATATAACAGCCTCTCAAATACTTTCAAAATTTGGAGAACCTGAATGGGAAGATTACTGGGACGGTGGATACGGTCGTCTTTATGGAGATTGTATTTATTTCGTTGATAGCGAAAATTCAAATGCAAAAATGACAGCCATTGATTACGGCAGTGAGAAACTTACCCATACTCCTTCTGAAATAATAGAAATACTTGGGGAACCAGAAAGCAAAGGACTAAGTGATATAGACGGTTCTTATTTTCTATTTTACCAATCAGGTCATTATTCGGTATATTTTGAGTTTGAAGATGAAAACTCCCCAGTGGGGCTTTTGAGAACTAAGTAACTAACAAAATGAAACAGCCGAAATAGATAACCCAATAATAAAAGACACCTATCTTCTGGAAGTTCAGGTGTCTTTTTTGTTTTCAAATTGTTTGGAGTTGCTATTAGCAATAACTGCATCTATTATTTTTATTTATTTTTTACACCCTCATACAAATTATCTGTTGCTGATTCAATTGTAGATCTTTTAAAGATAACTAATTACAAGCCAATATTGCAAGTCTATCTCTAGAGCTATTTCTACCTTTGACATAAACTTCCTGCAAACAATCCCTTTACAATTTTCCAATCTAAAATTCATACCTAGAATTCTTTTCAGGCTGCAAAAAATGTCTTTTATTGTCGAATATATGTCATTTTTACTAGATTCATGCTATATTTATGGAAATTTTAGAATTCTTTTGGAGGAATGATAATGAAACAATTTTTCATGCTCTTTATACTGCTGTTTCTATTAGCAGGATGTGCTGAGCTAAACATTAATTTAAAGGAAAACGGTTCTGGAACAGCTGTATTAAAAGTTGCTTCAGGTGGTTTTATCACACCCACAGAGTTAGAAAACGAGATCAACTCACAAATTTCTAAACAAAATAACGCTGGAAAAGAAGTGATGAAACTAAAAAGTGTAAAGAAAAAAGGGGAGTATATTGAAGCAGAATTATCCTTTAAAAGTATATCAGCCTTAGATGAAAGTGCATTATATGTTACTGTAAAAGATTTAGAGCGCTTTGCACCTAATAAAATTGATAATTTACGCACACTAGATGGAAAGGAATTCAATCTTGACAAAATTAAAACGTATCCTGTTATTTCTTTTAACAAATTAGATCAAGTAATAACGACCATTCAACTACCAAGCAATATTATTGCAATATCTGGTGACGTATCTGAGGGGAAAAGTAAAAGAGAAGCCATCATACAAAGCAATTCTGCCACTATCGTTTTTGAACCAGCATCAAATTTTTCATTTGGGCTATTATTTTTTTTATTAGCAGTCATTTCTGGGGGCTGGCTTTTTTATAAAAAACTTAAAAGTAACAAATCATCTACTCCCCACGTCTTGGAAGGAGCAAAAGAAGAATGAAATCACTAACAATTATACTCGTTTTATCAGTATTAATATTGTCAGGATGCAGTCAAAATAGCAAGTATGAGGAACTTATGTCAAATGCAGAGAAGGCTATAGATGACCTTGAAGTAAATAAGGCTCTCAGTTATTACGATAAAGCATTAAAACTTAATCCGAATAAATTAGATTATGGAGAAGGTCGTTTATATATTGCTCAGACGCTAAGAGATAAAACTGAACAGTTACAGAATCAAATTAATCGTATAAACAGTGAAGCCCAAGAAGTACTAAGTTTCCTTAACGAAGAAACATTAGCAAAGAAGAATTTTAATGAATTGAGTAATGTTTATAGTACATTAAGTAATCTACTATCTGAACTTGAAAACTATCCAAACACAACTATGTATAAAGATTTAAATAAAGCGCAGCAACAACTCCTGGATTTTGTAAAGGTAGAAAAGGTTACATCTCTTATGAAAAGCTTTGAAAATAACATGGTATTAGCCGCATTTGATTCTGCTGAAACTGATTTAAACGAGTTAATTGAGATAAAACGAATGTTTCCTGAATCAATTCTCGAGGATCTTAATGCTTCAAGCTTAAAAATAAAACAAGAAAAAGATAAATATATTGATTTTCCGTTTAAAATTAATGAGCGCAATATAGTGCTTTATGAAAACAAATTAGGGAAGATTACATATCTGGGAGAAGGAATAAGAAAAAATGAACTAACAGCTGTATTTAGATATGATGGTGATCTGAAGTATATCGCCGATGAAATCTCGCTTAACATAAGAACAATATTTGATAATGGTAATAATTTTGAAATTGACAATTGGAGTCGCATGGACTATCGTTTCTTACCTGAGTATACCATTGTTTATATTCCATTAAAACAAGATTCTAGTAGAAAGATTGTACGCCTTGATTATAAATGGGGCTTTGAGAATAAGGAAGAAATGGCAAGTATTGCTATGGACAGTAATAATCCAAAAGAAGTTATCGTCCCTGGAATTATCAAATTAAATCCCCTGACGCTACAAACCAAATTGTTAGCAAGTGATGATGAAAAGACAATTGAAATTAACAAAATAGAAACAAGCTCTCAATCATTTACAATATCAGGAAAAGTAACTACCAATAAAGATATTATTCTTGATGATAGAATATATATGCATATTCCTCTACATAGTGAATCAACGTACAAGAAAGTAAAAGAGGAACTCTTTGCTGGAATCCCAAAGGATTTTTCTTATAACTTTTCTTTTAACAAGCCTTTATCAAATGATGTTGAACTTGTAAAACTTTATCTATTTAATACACTAATAAATTTCAATCCGAAGACAGGAGAAGAAGCCACCCCAGCAAAAGAAGAGTTAATAAAAAGTATTGTCTTTTCTGAAGGTGAATACACTGAAAGCTATAATAAGAATAAACAAGAATATTATCAGAATTCAAATGGAGATATTATTATAAATTCAGCTCTTATGTCTGGCAATGCGGGTTTCTTTTCTTATAACGATGCACCATCCATTAACCTAACATTAAATAAAAGATACAGCAAAATCACATTCAATATAGGCATTGAAAAACAATCATCTAAAACTGGATATGGTAACACCCATGTATCCATCCTTACCGATGATCAGATTGTAAAAGAGTTTGATTTAACAGCAGGAACAACGCCAATTGACTTAAACGTAAAAGAGATAAACAAGATAGCAATTCAAGCGAAACAAACAAAGGGAGAAGCTGGTTTCCAGAAAATACTGATTAGTGATGGGTACCTTTATAAATAACATATCTTATTCTTTTGACGTAACCGGAACATAAAAAAATGAAACGTACTTTAATAGTACGCATGACAAACAACCGTATACCAGAGATTATTAATCAGGTATACGGTTATTTCATTTTCTCACATATCCAGCTTAGATTTATTTTGACCTAGGCATATAGGTTTAAAGTTTTTGTAAAAATCCCCATATTTATATTGAATTTGGAAACGTATGTTTGTATAATTTTTATGAGGTGATTATATGAATATAGAAAATTATCAAACTACCCCACTCGAAGATTACATTGAACAACTTTATCAACATCTGGGAATTACTAGCCCTGAAGAAATTAACATGCATGATATAGCCGACAGACTTGGGATCACAATACATATCGATCACTGGGAAAGCCGAGCGATTGAACATCCGATTACCAAAACAAAACGAATTATTATTAATCAGGAATTAAGTGTCCAAGAGAGATGGCAAGACTTCGGGCATGAACTTTGCCACCTGCTAAGACAATCTGGCAATCAATTAGCCTTACCTGAATCATTTATCCAGATGCAAGAAGCAAAGGCTAATAACTTTGCTTATCACTTCTGTATACCAACCTTTATGCTATTGAAATTAGATGTTCCATATACAAAAGATGAGTTCATACATCTCATTTCAAGAACGTTTAATGTAACGCTTCAGTTCGCCAAGGAACGATTTAATCGCTTTGAAAGGCGGCTAAATGAAAATCAATTTTACAAGGCTCTGTCTGAATCTTATAAAGAATTTACAGCTGCGGAAGAGGAAAAAACTAAGAAGAAAAAAAGAACACATATGATTTTTTATGATAATGATCCACTGGTTGAAATGTACCAAAGAAATAAAATTGATGTTCACATATATGGTTATTATTATATGGATTATGAGGAAAGAGTGCAGGCTGTTAGAGAAATTGAGGAACACATTATTAAGGTTTATGATGAAATGAAAATGGAGTTACCTTACAAAAATAAGTAAGAGAGGGCAAACCTTCTCTTGCTTATTTTTGTATGCATCTAATGAATCTTTAATACTATTTCTTATTTTGTTTTATTTTAATTTTAGACATTAACTTTTCACCGTAACTTTGTTCAAGTTTTTTAGCAGTTGGAAGAAATCGTTTGGCATCTTCCCACGAAATCTCTTTTCCTTCTAATATGTCATCAAATATATTTAATAAAAGCCTATTTTCACCGGTGGATGGCTCCCTTTGTTGTCTAGAACTATCATTGGAGTTCAGCATTATCAATAACTCAATGGCAGACATATGGGGGAGATGTTGTATAAATTTATCAATTTTATAGCGAGATTCCATTTTTAAAGTTATTAGTTCATGACTAATTTTATAAACTTGTTTTTCCTTGTGCATATAAAATATCTTTACAATAAAGGCATCTATCTCTTGATCTGAAAGAATTGCTACGGAAACTTCATCATAAGGAGAGGTTAATATCCCTTCTATTTTCATATTTTTAATAAGCTCATTATTAAATTCAACCTTTATAGAATTATTTTCTTCCATTTAACCATCCACTCCTTTATTGATTAAGTTCACCCATTTTAAATTCTAAAGATTCATAAACTTATACATATATTTATTCTTCTAGCAATGATGGATTCCCTTCCTTCTGCCCAAATAATAATTAATTACAACAACATGTCTACTAGGAATCCTGCCAACAAAAAGAAGTTGGTTGGCGGCTCCAATAATAAAATGATAAAATCCAGTTATATCGAAGTTATAAAAAATTTTTAGGGAGTGAAAAGTTGATGATAAAGGATAGAGGTACTATTAAGTGGATGGTTATGATGTTACCATTTTAATTTTGTCCTGTGGAGCTATATAAAAAGAGAACGCCTTAGTTAGACCGCTCTCTTGATTACTCTAATTTTTGATATTTTACCTAAAGTGCTTCTTTAAGTTGCTCACAGACTTCAAGAAGTACATAATTACCTTTCTTATCTACTTCACTAATCTTTTTATAGCCCTCATGTAGATCAATAAATGTTATTCCAATTGGAGACATACCAATTATTTTGTTTACCTTACCGGCAATTTTTATCTCTTCAAACGCGCCTAAATGCTCATAATAAAACTGCTCTAAATCAGAGATGAGACCAGCAAGATTAGAAAATAACATAGCCCTCTTTTCGGCATTCCCTTCTAATTCGACAGAATGATATAATCTATCTGCATTTTCAATGTAGTCATCAATCAAATATTTTGCATTTTGTCGAATCTGTATTATTTTTGATCTAATTTCTGTTTTCAATTTCTTAGGAATCTCCTGAGGAGACCAATCGTTTACTTGATTTTTAATATCTGTTAGTGTCATAATTCCAGTAGAAACACCATTAACCCCATTTTTTTCTGAAATAAAATCCAAAACATTCGCAGTTACACCTTTTCTTTTAGACTTGATAACAAAAATCCAACTTGAAATTCCAGTCCATTGGTTTTTTTCTCTATACTCCATGAACCCTTCGTAGTCATCTTTTAATTTCTCCAAAACATCCGCATCTTTGTAAACTTCAGGTGCATGTACTGCAAAAGCAGTATTACCTTCAAGGAGGACACCATCTACTTTTTTATCCCCTCTGTATATTTGAGTATTATGGAAATTACTCCCATGCATCTTTTTCATTATTTCAGTAAATTTATGTTGAAATGCCATCCCGTCCAATTCTTTCAATTGCTTGTATAAGTTTTTTATTTTCACGAATTTCTCTCTCCTTCAATTTATTCAGTGCAATAACAGACCAGTGATGCATAAATATTGTTTATGAATTACTTAATACGTAAATACATAGTATAAATTCCATTCACTTTTGCAATAAACAGGAGTCGTTCATATTTACCTATTTTCTACTCAGACAATCAACATTATGTCGTTTCGATTCGTAAAAGCGACACCCTGTTAAAGGTGTCGCTTTTAGTTTTATACTTTATAAAATTATTAAGTTAATTTAAAATCATTCGACATGTCTACACACTTGATGCTGAAACCCATATCCAAAACAACCAAAATCTCAATTTTGTCCTTCAACACCTTATTTTTGAAATCAGCATTGTACATCGCAAAAGAGTAACAGCCAAAAAGTGTTCAAAACAAAGGATTTCTATGTATAGATTTGTTTCATTTCAACTAGTCACTCCACATGGCTTGAGTAGACAATAATAATATCGTAGAGACTCACTGATTCCTTGGCGAATCGAATACACTTCTAAAACATATATTTTATTGAGTGGCAAACATTGCTTTCTTAGTTCACCAAATGACTATATTTAGCCTTTAGCAAAGCTACATCTTTATTATTATTCAGCAACACCATACTACCTAAAATTTTATTTTCCGTTTCAGGTGACCAATATATCTTTAATTTTTGTCTTGCCCGTGTAATTGCGGTATAAAAGATATTATGAGTAATGCGTTCTTCGGTTTCATTTGTTATGACTATCTTAACGGAATTATATTCCAAGCCTTGTGCTTTGTGAATCGAAACCGCATATGCAATTTGGAAGGGAACTACTACATCTGAAGAATCATCATCTTCATCTGTACTTCTATACTTGTTTACGCTAAATCTGATTATAGAATTACCATTTAAGGATTCTCCAATTAACTCAAAATCATATTCGGATGCGTCCAACTCATTTATAGAAATATCAAGTTCAATATCAAACCATATTTGGTTTTCATCTACATCTATTTTGGTAATCTGCCCTTTCATATTATTATAAATAAGTGGTGCAAATCTTTCTGTCTCGTTGAAAAGAATTGGATCTCCAATTTTATATATATTAGTACTCCATTGTACCGATGGATTAGGGTTACTATTTTGTAAAAATCGATTGATATTATTAATCCCATAAAGACCATCGTAGTTTAAGCATAGGACGATTTGATCACTCTCCGCATGGTCAAATATGGATTCATCCAGTTTTGTAGAATAATTATTTTTAACCAAAGGTTCAAGAATTGCGATATCAAGGTTACGCACTCTATCCCAAACTAGTAACAAATTATCGTCGGTACTTCGATATGGTATTGTTAGCTCAAAAATAGATTCTCTAGGAACAAAAGACCTAGCAACGCTAAACCAATTCCCAAAAGAAATAGATTCTATCTGGAAAATATCCCCAACTAAAACAAGAAGTTTAAAGTCTGCCTTTACTAAAACTTTCCGCATATCTGAATTGCCAAGCGTGCTACACTCATCAATGAATAAGACGTCACATTCCGTCTCTATATTTTTATTAGATATAAAACTTGCGATAGTTTTAAAAACGCTATTTCCAGTTTTTACTTTACGCCGCATATTATCAACAGCAGGATTAGTGTTGGCTAGATATATTTTTTTCTTATCCGCAAAAAAATTAGAAATATGCTTTATTAATGTTGACTTTCCAGTTCCAGCAGAGCCATATATTAAAGCAACTTTTGAAGTTGAAAACATTTGTCTAAGAGCCGTCTTTTTTTCATCACAATCAATATCGTAACTAGATTGTTGTAGCCATGAATCAACTGAACTACTAAATTGTCCAATTCCACTGCTTGATAATTCTTTTAGTTTTCCAACTATGAAAGCACTATCATCTGCATAACCTTTAATGTATATGTGGTTACCCAAAAATTCAAGCCGTCTATGCTCATGTTTGAAATATAATTTTTTGTTATATGCTTCTATAAGACTTTCAATATTTTCAAAGCTTTGGATATCTCTAATTGGGGTAAACAACATACCTTCAATTTCAGTATTACTTTTGATATACCTCGCAAACAATTCATGTTCACGACCATCGGCTAAAATACATTCGAACAAATCGGAAAGCCTTGGGTTATGGTTTCTTAAAGAAGTATTATACGGCATCTCTTCAAAAGGAATACAGCCATACCCCAAATAAAGATTTGACAACATATTACTAGGTTCTCGCCAAATCTGCCACTTTATCACTTTATTGTTTAATTTGTACAGTAGATAACGTATAATATTACTACCTGGTAAGCCTTGCATCACTAGTTCTCTGCATTGATCTAAAATATCAAAAAAACGTGTTACCTTGGCAGGTGTTGTAATTACTGATCTTACAAACTGATAATATTCTTCAGACGATGTAATAAACTCTGTAAGGCTCATTTTTGTTTCTGTAAGAAATTTCATTATTTCCTGATACTCAACAGTACCACCATTGATTCTAGGATGATTACCAAAAATTTTTGCAAAATTTTCTAATTCACAAGGTCTTATAGAAACTGACCAATTATCAATAACTTGAATGCTCATTGTCTTACCAAGAATCTCAATATTATCACTATGGATTGATAGTTTGACAGCATAATTGCCTGATATATCTAAACTGGTAAATGCAATAACTCTATCAAATTTACTAGTCTTATTATTTGCAAGCGTGAAAGTTATCTCATAAAATATTTGTTGATTCACAAAAAAAGGTTTGATTTTTTGTATATAGTAGCGGTCATTGTAGTTACCACTTATGCAGTTATTACTTGGTCGAGATATCTTCTCAGATATTTTTTTATAATAGTCAGCTAATTCAGTATCATTATTTAATGGAAAGTCTTCGATGTTTTCTAAAACCTCAAGATTATATGTATCTTTTAGGAAAATTTTTATTTTCAATAAATACTCATAATACTTGAGCATAAGCCGTTCAGAACCGCCCTCATCAATAGTATAGTGCGATACCGATTTTTGTAGTAATTCATGAAATTTATTTAAAAATCTAAGATTACCACGAGTTTGCAAATGTTTAAGCGCTTTAACATTTGTATCATAATCATTTGGATCGACATCTGTTCCATTTGCATAAACTTTACCAGCTATATACTCAACAAAATTACGAAGTTGAGCCAAAATATTTTGACTTAATAAACCACGTTCAGATTCATCAAAACGAGCAATATTCTTACAAATATTCTTATTAGCGTTCAAAATTGCCAAGTCTATTCTAAGCATAAATTCCACCTCCCTAATTTAAAACACCGACAAAAAACAACATTATTAGTATAGTAGTATATATTTCCCTATCATAAAGTAACAAAAAAGCAGCTTATTAGACGTATCTTTCAGAGTATTTATTATTTAAATAACAAATCTGCCTACAGTAAAGTCCTAAACACTTAAAAGAATCTAAAAGATATGCAAAGTCATAATTTACAAGAAAATCAAATGGTTGAGGTAATCAGCTCTATCCAAACCCTTAGCTTTCCAATAAAAAGCAATACCAAAACTAATTCTGGAACTATTCGGATTCAAAAAAGTGTTAGGGATAAACTTGTAATACAGGATGGCCAGTCCTGGAAATTCGAAAATTGAATAAACTGAAGCACCTTGGAACCCAGTTACAGGCTGCACAAAGATTTCAGAAGGGTGCCCAACTGTTATGCAGCTCGTATGGCAAAGAGACTAAAAGCGATGTTGAATCCTCGCTATATTAATTAATTTGAGGTAACTCTGCATCATGATCTGCTTGATGCTCCATCGCAATGGTCAAAGCCTAGAAAAGTATTTGTAAACTCCTGCATCATTTTTTAATATTGTATTCATGTAACCATCACCTTTCAACTATATATAATCTTATAATTTCCTTATTGATTTTATCATTTATTCATAATCACTTTTGTCGTTTGCTGTCGAATTTATGTAAATAATTGAAGTAATCACATAAATCTTATTAAATTGATTAAATATGTAATGCTCTATATGTCTTATTTATCAATTTTAAAACAGGTAATTTTCTTTTGTTGTATACAAAAACAAACATTCGTATAATTTGTATAGAGGTGGTTTTATGAATGTTGCAATGTATTTGCGTAAATCTCGTGCTGATATTGAAGCTGAAGCACGTGGCGAAGGTGAAACATTATCCAAGCATAAAAAAGCATTATTAAAGATTGCTCGTGAGCAAAATTTAAATATCATTAAAATTTACGAGGAAATTGTTTCTGGGGAAAGCATTATACATCGTCCAGAAATGGTTAAATTGCTCCAAAATGTTGAAGCCGGCATGTATGATGCTGTACTCTGTATGGATCTAGATCGTCTTGGGCGTGGTAATAAGATCGATCAGGGCATGATTGAGGAAACGTTTAAAAAATCAAAGACTAACATCATTACAAGTCGTAAAACATACAACCTAGAGGATGAATGGGACGAGGAATACATGGAGTTTGAGACATTCATGGCTCGTCGTGAATTGAAGATGATTAATCGGCGGATGCAGCGTGGCAGGATTGCAAGTGTTGAAGCTGGCAACTACATTGGCACCTATGCCCCATACGGCTATGTCATTAAGGAACTACCGGATGGTCGAACACTTGAAGCTGATCCTGATAAAGCCCAGGTAGTTAAACTAATCTTTCAATGGTATACCCATGATATTCCCGAAAAAAGAATGGGATCTGGTTTAATCGCAAATGAACTTAATAAATTAGGCTACCAAACCGCTACCGGTAAAAAATGGGCGAATTGGGCCGTTCTTAGTATTGTAAAAAATGCCGTTTATGCCGGAAGAATTCAGTGGAAAAAGAAAGAAGAAAAAAAATCCGAAGAACCAGATAAAATAATGGATGTTCGAACAAGGCCCAAGAAAGAATGGATCGATGTCGAGGGAAAACATGAACCATTGATTAGCATGGATACCTTTCAAAAGGCACAGGAGATTCTAGGCGGTCGATATCATGTTCCCTATCAAATCGTAAACGGTGTCAGAAATCCACTTGCTGGTGTGGTTAAATGTGGGTTTTGCGGAGGAGCTATGGTCTATCGACCCTATACTAACCAAAAACCCCATCTAAAATGCTATAATCAACCGCGATGCAGATGTAAAGCCACTAATTTTGAACTAGTTGAACAAAAGCTATTAGATGGCCTCAGAGAATGGTTGCAAGCCTATAAAGCAAATTGGGAAGATTACACCTCACCTAATTCAACTAACATTGATTCTAAAATGATTGAAATAAAAAAGGCTGCCATCAAAAATTTAGAAAAAGAATTAATCGAACTGGAAAAACAAAAGAATAAGCTACATGATCTACTTGAAAGAGGAATTTACAACGAAAAAATCTTCCTTGAACGATCTGAACATTTAATGAATAGGACAAATGAGATCACTAATGCAATTGAGGAAACAAAAGTGGATATTCTCCTTGAAGAGAAGCGTCAGAAGGCCCAGCACGATGTCATTCCGAAAGTAGAAAGAGTATTAGACCTTTATAGAAAAACAAGCGATCCTGCAAAGAAAAACAGCCTTCTCAAATCTGTTCTTGAGAAAGCTGTCTATAAAAAAGAAAAACATCAATATCGTGAAAATTTTACACTAATACTATACCCTATCCTACCTCAGGATAGCAATGACTTCTAATGAGAGCTATAACAGCTCTCTTTTTCGAATTTAATATCAATACAAAACAGACGATCGTTCTCAAAAAAAAAAAAAGAGGGTTGCTATGTATAAGATTTTAAGACGGTCAAAAACATGTTATAGTATTTGATTTTAAATCATTAAATTTAGATTGAACGAGCTTGAAAATGATGAATCTGAGGAATGAAGTGTACGTTAAATCAATCAGAACAGATTGATAGTGAATATTAGAACTATTACGATAAACCTATTAAATAAACTCATTAAAATATGGATATTCCATTTCCGTTTTTTGGAATGTCACTTGGTCTTTTAATTTAGTGGATATGCTGAAACGTAGTAGCGCTTTACATGTAAAATCGTATTGACTTCATCCAGGATTACTTCCCACAGGTATCGCACTCCATAGATAAAAATTAGTTGGCGGGCATAAAGGTTAATCAAAAATTATTTAATCACACTGGCGATATTAAAAGAACCCCCTGTTAAAGTACATAGCTGAGGTTCTTATAATAAATTAAAAAGCTTTGAACTATATTTTCAAAAGGTATATAACTGTATATAATATAAGAATTTCAACTAACCATACAAACGAGAACACTGTTGCTTTTTGTTCGATGAATTTAATATCTTCATTATGGTCTTCACTTCTAAAAATGTTATCAATATCCTGATCGTTTAAAATATCAACATACATTTTCTTCAAACGATTATATTGTACTTTAAACCTATTAGTTTCAATAATTGTTTGTATAATGGTTGCTATCAGGTAAATAAATGAAATCAATAACAAGCCAAAAGATATATAAGTAATATCTTTATTGAAAATGTTCTGTAAATTACCTGTTGATAAAGTATTAAAAACAATTACAGATACAAAAAAGGTCAGGAACAGGTAATGATTATTTCTTAAAGCGTTGGCAAAAGTATTAACCAAATCACTTGTACGCATGGCTAGGTCTAGCAAAAATTCACTTACTTTATTTTTTACATCAATGTACTGTGAAACGTTTTCTTTAAGATATATTTCATAACTTGATTTAATTGAATTTATTGTGTTTATAGGCAACTCTAATACTGAATTGTTTTGTTTTATGTGTAATGTAATTATATTACGCGCTAAACCAACTTTATCGCTTAGATTACCTCCGTTGTAAATCCACTTATAAATTTCGTAATAAACGTTGTTTTCACCAATCTCAAATTTTTCGAAGTTAACCAAATTTTCTATCAACTTATACCCATTGATTTTTAGTTGTAAATCATTATCACTACAAATATTTGTAAAATCCGAAATAAAAATTAATGAACAAAGATTACACAACCTATTTAAGTAGTCATTAAAATTTTCATTATCACTTTTTTCTATTAAATAAAAGTCCTCTGGAACAAACAGATAATCCGAGGAGTTATTAAAATTACCAATACTATCTCTGCTTTCGAGAATTCTTTGTCTATTCATATTCATTCTATTATAATTATCTTCACCAGAATAAAAAAGGAAAGTATTGGTACCGAAAAATAAACCTTGATTTTCACTAACTAGGTTGAATTTTACTTGTTGTCCTTTCGTTAGAACTTTACAGAAATTATATAAGCTTCCTTTAAGTGTTAACTGTAATAAATATTCAACAAATTTATCAAAGAAAAAAATTGAAACTGAATTATTATGATCCAACTGTTTTTCTATACTAATTTTTAAGTTGATTTTAGATTCAATATCCATCAGAACAGAAAATTTTTGTAGTTCCTCAACAAAAATTTCTGGATTTTCATCATGATAGTATGTAATTGGATCCATGTCCTCAAAATAAATATCAATTGTCAATTTATCTCGTTCCAATAAATTTCCCGCCACCTCTTTTAGTTCGTCAACATGAGGTATATGTAAATTGCGAATTTCAACAGATATTTTTACTTCTTCAAAATCCTCACAAATATTCATTAAAGAATTTTCCTGAAAACAATTGACTATTGAGATAACGGGATTCATTATTTCACCTCATTCCCTAAACTTAAACATTTCATATGCTTCAGAATTATCTGTTTTAATGACAATAACTTTCTGGCCATCAGGTGTTGTTTCTGATCTAATTACTTTTTTTAGTTGATTAATATGATCTTTTAAATTTAGTTCTATTTTATCACTAATTTTCACTACTTTTCTTATACGTGCAGAAATTTCTTTACTAATAATAGAAAATCTTTTATCAAATCCAACTTGTTCAGGTAATTTATTCACTGTGTCTTTAATTTTATTCATATCTACAATTTCTGGCCTTTCTGGTACATATTCTCCAAAAACTGAGCCAACCATATTTTCAAATGAAAACTCTTCTTGTGTTCTAAAATATCCAATAAGATTGTTTCTTAGAACCGAGTAATCAGACGGGGATTGCTTTTTTATCTTCCTAGTTAGAATCAAATCTATTGCATTAAATGCACTTGATGTATTTTTCTCATCTGAATTTTTTTCCTTTAATTCCAAGAAGTCCTTCACCCAATACTGTGAAATCCTAACATTTGTGTCAGAAACAATAATACTTTCTATATCGTCTTCCGCAGTAAATTTAATTAAACATGTTTTTAATGCTTTCTTCTCATAAGGTAAGCCTATCTGGCGCACCAAATCTTCTGTATTTAAAAATGATTCATGCTCGACTTTTGATATTAAGAAATACAGTTGATCTTTATATTCTACAAGCGATTGAATCAAACTTCCTTTTTGTAGTTTAGTAATGTGTGAATACTTTTCCTGTGCTTCCACTTCTTTTCTTAACAAGCGATTAGCAATCGCATCTGAAATTGGCAAACAGTTAGGGGGTTCTTCATTTTCGTTCTTTTCTTCTATGAGTTTGTCAAGAAGTGTTTTCACTTCTGTATTTTCGCTTTCAAAACCAAAAAATCGGCTATCAGGTAGTTTCACAATTGTTTCCAGTAATTCAACAATATATTCATCTAAATCCCCTGCGCCCACTTCCTTTTGTACTATAGTGTTGTTAACCAAGTCAATGTGATACATCGCGTCAAATATTCTTTTGAATCTTTGCATGCTTTCCACTCCTTTAACGATTAAATAAATACTTCACCTAGATACATTTAGATGATCATTTGTCTTTCACTTCGCCATTAAAGTAGGATATTCCTCCCGAAATACTATAATAGTGACTTAAATATAGTATTTAAGTCACTATTATTTTCCTGTTATTTAGCTATTATATAAGTTTAAGGAGCCTATCCGACCTCCACCTCAAGGATACGCAGGACGAAGGAATGTATGGACCCCAATCCGGTGAGAAATGGGAGGGTTAGCGACCGTGAGTTGTGTGGAGATTTCTATGCACGGTTATATTTTGGTTTCCAATTTGATCCAAGTTGGACGTTAGGATGGCCTCCTATCTGTAAAATATTTAAAGATTTTCAATATATGTCCTTACTCCCCGTAGGAATCAACGGTGTCAACTGTTAGGTGTTTATTAAAGTGTAAAAAAAGGGGAGTATTCAGGAGATAATTATAACTTTATTGAGGGAGGATTATTAGATTAAGGAATTAAACGGAATACCCTGTTAAAATGATGATGGTATTACATTTTGTGTATTTAGGTATTCATGTAATTGCACGGGCGTTGCATCCTTCCGCAATTCCATAGCAGCAATCGGAAGAGGAAAAAGAATCCAATGAAGGCCAAGAATGAGGCTGTAGGTATTTCTTGTTAAACCCATTACGTATGTTGAGGGACATCATAGTGTTTATCCGCTTACTACTGTATCCGCTGCTTTACCGCTAACTTGTTTGAAATTAAGCCTATCTACGAAATAATAAGAAAAAAATCCTTTAATATCAATGATTTTTCCAAACGGATAACATGTTAATCTAATTTCATTCCCTTCCTTATCCTGACCGATCGGATCATGTAAGGAAACATCTCTTTTCGTCTTTTTTAAAGCCCTTAAATGCATAAGGATTTCATTTTCTATACACCGGGCCGCGTAGGTCGCAAGCTTCGTTCCTTTTCCGTAGGAATAGCTTTCAATTGCCTTAATCAGACCTATCGTTCCAATCGAAATTAAATCCTCGGAATCCTCACCTGTATTTTCGAACTTTTTTACAATATGGGCTACAAGTCTTAAGTTATGCTCAATCAGCCGATTTCGGGCTTCAGGATCACCTTGTTCCATTAGAAGAAGATATTTTTTTTCATCTTTTTCAGATAACGGCTGTGGAAAGGCATTGTTTTTCACATAGGAGACAAGAAAAAACAACTCTTTCAGAAAATAACCCATAGCTGTAATTAATAAAGACACAAACTCACCTCCATTTAACATAGTAGGTATTTGCCTATTACCAATCCTATGCCATGAAAGTAATATCTGTGTCTGTCCTGTTAATGAATTGTTACTTTTTCCATCTGATGGTCATGAATATCTTTATCTTTCTTTTCAACATAAACCTTAACACTGTACAATCATTTTTCTAATAATTAAAATTAAAGTAAAAACTTTATGTTGCAAATCGTAATAATTACGATATAATTACAATGGATATAAATCGTAATAATTACGATATAATCACAATATTTATGCGAGGAGTCTGACATATGAAAAAAAAATCAACTGGACTTATAATCTTATTTTTATTAATCAACATATTAATGAGTGGATGCAGTCAAAAACAAAACGGAATTGATCAACCTGCACAAGGTGCTAACGGTACACTTACAATTTATACAACACTGTTTCCAATAGAAGATTTCACAAAAAAAATTGGCGGTTCTCATGTCAACGTTAAAAGCATTATTCCTCTAGGAACAAATGCCCATACGTATGAACCTACAACGAAAACAATGATTGAAATAGCGGAAGGCGATGCTTTTATTTATAGTAGTGAAATCATGGAGCCGTATGCCGATAAGATTTCTAAAGCCCTAAAGGATGAAAATGTAAAAATGGTCGAAGCATCGAATGGCATTACGATGCTTGAAGTCGGCGAAGAAAATCATGAAGAAGAAGAACATGTAGATGAACATGCCCACGGAGACGTCGATCCGCATGTTTGGATCGATCCAATTCTATCGATAAAATTGGCGGAAAATATAAAAGATAGCTTAATAGAATTAAAACCAGAAGCAACAGAAGATTTTATTGCTAATTATAATACATTAAAAATGCAATTAGAAATAGTAAACGGCGACTTTGATGAACTTGTAAAAGGAAAAAAATCACCTAAGATTTTAGTTTCCCATGCTGCCTTTGGCTACTGGGAAAAAAGATATGGGATTGAACAAATTTCAATTACCGGACTTTCTTCTACAAATGAGCCTTCCCAACAACAGTTACAAAAGATTATCGATAATGCCAAAGCAAATAAAATAAAATATATTATTTTTGAACAAAATGTTACTCCGAAGGTTGCGGAAATTATTAAAAATGAAATTCACGCAGAGGTCTTACGTATTCATAATCTTTCCGTTTTAACCGAAGAAGATATTAAAAACAATGAAGACTACTTTACTTTGATGGAAAAAAATATTGAAACGCTGAAACAGGCATTGGAATAGAAACACAAGAGGTGTCCATTTAGTTTTTTATCCACACTAAACAATCTTATGATTTTTATGTATATCGAGAATAAAAATTATTAATAATATAAAATAATGGTAAAGTATGCTCTCCGCATATCTCCCTTTTTATTTGGTTAAGATATTTTTGTAAGACCAAATTTATTTCTAAAGGAGAGGTTTAGATGGCACAAGACGTGTTATGCGAAGTAAGTAACTGTACGTACTGGGCAAACGGAAATAAATGTGCAGCCGAATCCATTTATGTAGTAAGCCACCATGGAACAGAGGCTTCTTCTCAAACGGAAACCGATTGTCAAACATTTGAACTTCAAGGTTGAAAAAGAAACCCGGGTCTACATGGACCCGGGTTTCCATATTATAACGGATTCAGCCTAAGAAGAAACAATATCTACCTGTCATCTTAAAATCATTATTTATGTGACATTTCTAGCAAACTTTACTAAAATAATAGTAGTGATAAAATTGGGGGATTATTAATGAAACTACTTATATGCAAGAAATACATAGCAATCTATCTATCATTACTACTAATTTCTTTACTTGTTGGTTGTTCAGCAACTAGTAGTGTCGGAGAAAAACCGATCGTGACCAATGTCGTTGATGGCGACACTTTGGATGTAATGTTAAATAATAAAGAAGAACGAATACGGTTACTTTTAGTCGATACACCAGAAACGAAGCATCCAAGTAAACCCGTACAGCCTTTTGGACCTGAGGCTTCCAAGTTTGCTAAAGACACATTGGAAGGAAAAGAAGTCACGGTTGAATTAGATGTTTCTGAGCGGGATAAATACGGACGTTTATTGGCCTATATTTGGATTGATGGGAAAATGTTTAATGAAATGCTGCTTGAAAAAGGTCTGGCACGTGTAGCCTATGTATATGCGCCTAATACGAAATATGTTGATCAATTCTATGAAATTCAGAAAAAAGCACAAAAACAAGGAGTAGGAATCTGGAGTATAGAGAATTACGCTACCGACAAAGGGTTTATTGAAGAAAAGGCAGCTACACCTACTAAAAAACAAGAGGCAATTACCCCTACAGCGAATGAAGACTGCGTTATCAAAGGAAACATTAATTCAAAAGGTGAGAAAATCTATCATACACCTGACTCCCGTTCCTACAAACAAACAAAGCCTGAAATGTGGTTTTGTACGGAAGAAGAGGCAATAGCTGCAGGATTCCGAGCACCAATAAGATAAGGTAGATGGGAATCCTCATCTACCTTTTTATTAATCTAAAAAAGGAAAAGGTGATTTGATCCTCTTGTGCTTACCAGAGAACAAATAACCCCTCGCTACTATGTCACTAATATATTTCTTCATTTAACAGGTATTCGTTGAGAAAATTTTATCGTTCTAAGGGGAAATACTGTATCTTTAATATTGGGTTGTGCTAATAGTAAAAATCGTATACTTTGGATATCCTCAAGATTCTTTAATTTTACTGGTATCATTATTTTAGAATTTGCTGGTACTTTAATTCGATCTAAGGTTTCTGCACTATAATCTTTTAACAATTTTAAAACACCTGATATTTCATTCTCTGACGGGTTATTAAACATTAAATAGTAATTGGTATCCTCAACAGAACTAACCTCCGTAGTTAGTTTTTTATCTTCATATAATCTTAATGATATACGCTCATCTTGATAAGAGTCCTCAATATTTTCAACGGGTTTAAATCTTTCATTTTTGTCTATCTTTTTTTTATCTATTTCTAAAGAGAAATGGTTTGCAGAAAATACTTCCTGATTCTGTTTCTTTTCCAAATGATCTTTTAGATTATTATCAATCACTTTTTCACTTATTATGTATATTATGTGTGTACCTGAAGGCAAATCATCTAATGAAAAATCAACTTTTGTTTCACCATTTTCTGAGACATCTATAAAATGATGAGTGTTCTTCACTCCACTTACTTCCATAGGAAGTAGCGAATCTTCATTTTCCAACATTGCATAAAATACTAACTTTTCTTTCTTTTGAGTTGAATGTGTAAGTAAATATGTAGCATGAAATTCTCCATTTTCATTCGTTTTAAAAGATAGCTTATTTCTATCTATTTCATATTTTTTATCTATTTTTACCTCTACTCTTCTTTTCTCTACTATTCGTATAATATTTTCATCTTTTTGTTTTACCTCATTTCCCTCCTTTGTTTAGACTCTTTCATCTTTCTATTAATCTAACAACAACTCTACCATATCACATAAATCAGTAATGTAAACCATATTTTTGAAGAAAAGGGAAATTACGGGATGTTAGTTGGTAATTTGATAGAATGTGAATTTTTAGTGCTTTTAGCAATAAAAAAAGAATGTAAGCTACCCACGATGGGGCAATCTCACACTCTTTTTCATTTCTTATATTTCCTGATTAAATTCACTAATCATATTTAAAATTAATGTCGCAGAATGCAGTGCTGCTTTTTCGAGAAATTTATCAAAGGATACATTGGAGTCTTTCCCAGCAATGTCAGATAATGCACGGATGATTACAAATGGAACATTAAATAAATGACAGACTTGGGCTATCGCTGCAGCCTCCATCTCCACCGCATATAAATCCGTGAACTTTCCTCGAACAAATTCAACTCTTTCAGGATCGTCCATAAAAGAGTCACCAGTTACAATTAATCCTTTAACTACCTTTACATCTGGAATCCCAGCTGCGGCTTTTTCAGCTTTTTCAATTAAGCTTTCATCCGGTGTGAAACCAGGAGGCATTTTCGGAACTTGCCCATACTCATATCCAAAAATAGTCACATCGACATCATGATGCCTAACATCTAATGAAATGACGATGTCACCAACATTTAATTCTGTATGATATCCCCCTGCCGAGCCTGTATTTAATACATAATCAGGTTTGAAATGATCCAATAATAATGTTGTACCAACGGCCGCATTTACTTTTCCGATCCCTGATTTTAATAAGACGACATCAATATTATCAATTTTTCCGATTGAAAATTCACTTTTCCCGATTGTTATATCTTTCCTATTTTGAATCTTTTCTTTTAATATCGCTACTTCTTCATCCATTGCTCCAATAATACCAATTTTCATCCAAGCTTTGCCTCTTTTCTATGTCTAATTATCTGTTTTTAGTTTTTTCGGTATTACTGCTAGTTGCTGATTGGGTACCGGGTTGTTGATCGTTTCCCTCTACTTCTTCCACCTTAACAGGTTTCCAGCCTGAGCCGTTCACCCACTGAAGCTGAACACGATAATAGGTTCCTTTATCCTTTGTACTTACTGTAGAAACGGCTTTATCAGAAGCACCGCCATTTCCCATCCACCATACGATCATATTATCATTTGATAAACCTGTTGCAGAGCCGACAGCTTGGGTCATTTCCTCCCAATCCCGTGATCCTTTTGTAAAATCCGTTACATGTTCCCCTTCCTGCTCCGTTCCAACGGGTGCCCAGTCTTCCTCATTCGAACCAACTACCTTAGATTCGCCGTTCACTGTTTTAGTAGAACCTAAAGCTGCATCGCTTTTTGCATCTTTGCTAGATTCCGGATTTTTAGGAGAAGTTTTTTCTGCTATATTAGCATTTGGGGTTGCTTCATCATTGTCTGTAGATACAGTTTCTTCATCTGCCCCGGCGTCGTCAGCAACTTCTTCGATCGTGTCGTCTACATCTACTTGTTCTGTTTCATTTGGCTCTTCAGGGGCTACGTTCGCTTCATCAGAACCCCCTGAAAAAATATTAATGATACCGATGATCAGAACAATTCCGATAATAGCAACAATACCAGTCATTATTAATTTAATCTTTCGTTTTTTTGCCCTGTTTTGAAAACGCGGGCCTTCATATAAATCCTTGAAATCGTATTTCATATTCTGTCCCCCACTTTTAAATCAAATGTATATCACCTCGTATTCTACCATTATTTTGTATAGCCTAAAAGTAATTTCACTTTTTTGTATCCCATTCATATAGTTTTTTAATAAATAATTCAACAATGTCATTCGTTTTCGCTGCTGATTCTTTTACATCCAAATCGACAACTACTAGTGCGTATTTAGGCTGTTCAACTGGAAAATAGGCTGCAAACCATTTGTTAACCAATCCGTTGCGTCCCGTTTCAGCTGTTCCTGATTTACCTGCAACGGTGTATGGCAAAGTTTTAAAGCGCTCCCCTGTGCCGGATTGAACAACACCTTTTAGCAGACTTTGGAGCCGCTCGGATGTATAGGAGGAAATCCCACCACCCTCAAGGGTTTGTTTCGGAAACGCAAATAATGTAGTTCCATTTTTATATTGAACTTCAGATACCGCTCTTACTTGTTTCTTTTGCCCTCCTCTGGCAATTGTAGCCATCATATTGGCAACAGCCAAAGGACTTACCCGAACTTCTTTTTGCCCGATCGCTGTTTGATTGACAGCCTTTTTTACATTTTTGTCTTTTTCAGCTCCCCAAACCCGGCCTACGCGCTCTTCGGGAAATTGCATAAAGCGGTTAAAATGAAAAACATCCCCATGCCAACCAACCCGACTAATTAGGCCGAGTTTTTCAGCATAATCCTCCATATACGTTGGGTCTTGAATAGTGATTTCTTCAGCTAACTTGGCAAATGTATAATTACAGCTTTTTGCAAAGCTTTCCTCGAAATTCAACTGTCCCAGTTCACGGTCATTACGGGCTTCACCGTATAAATTCAAATCACAATTAAACCTTCTTCCCCGAATCTTCACATCATTTTCTAAGACGGCAGCAGCTGTTACAATTTTAAAGACAGAGCCAGGTATTTGCGGCTGTATCATTTCGTTGACCCCACCCGCATCAGCAAAAGGATTTTCTCCATTCATCTGGGGTCTACTGACCATTGCTAAAACATCGCTTGATTCAACATCTAATAATACTAACCCGCCCTTTTTCATTCCCATCCTGTCAATTGCTTGTTCTGCAATAATTTGAAACGGTTTATTTAATGTGGTTTTGATTGATGTCGGGTAATAAGGGTTAGCCGGTGCTGTATATTTAACTTCAAGCCCGAATAAAGGCCCTCCTAACTGATCGACATGGTACAACAGCTTTGATTCACCTTCTGGGAGAAGGAATTCATCGAAAGCCCGCTCAAGGCCGGTTATACCTATTTCAGTGTCAGGTGAAATGAGGTCAATCTCTAACTTTTCTTTATACTTTTTTTCAATCAGTTCTTTATTTTGGCGAACCAAACCGATTAAGTGCTCTGCCACGATTTGATTCGTATTAACCTGCTGATATAAGGCAAACACTCCTGGGATTTTTAAATCATTAATCTGCTTCTGCTGCGCTTCCGTTAATTTAAGCGGATACTTTCCACCATAAGCAAATGGAGCTTTGGCTTGATTAACCTCGGTCAATAAATACTGTTCAGGAATTCCGGTTATTTTTGCTATTTTCTCGGATGGCCAATCCATCCCTTTTAGAAACGGAAATAGGACGAGGCTTGGGTAATAATCATTGGTAATCGCCTCTCCATTCCTATCTATAAATCGTCCTCTTCCATCATCCAATACAATCGATTGCGTCCTTTGCTTAATGCTCGCTTCAATTAAATTGACATGGTGTTTTGAAAAAGATTCAGTTTGTATAAGCTGTATTTGCGCTAGCCTTCCAATCAAACCTATAAAAATAATCATGATTAAGGTAATCATAAATATTGCTCTTCGTTTTATTTTCATAAAAAAAACACCTCATCATCATTTTTGACGAGGTGTAAATTATTAAACATTGGATAGATTATTTTACATCTTTAATTCGAACTTTTATTTCACCGCCAGGTGTTTGAACGACGACTTCATCACCAACATGGCGTCCTAAAAGGCTCACAGCCATTGGAGAATCGTTTGAAATTTTACCTTCAAACGGATCTGCTTCTGCACTACCAACAATGGTATATTCTTCAACTTCTTCTTCACTGCCATTGGATAAAATTTCAGCAAAGATTACTTTTTTACCTAATGATACAGTTGTTGAATTTGCATCGGATTCAATAATGACAGCATTACGAATCATTTTTTCTAATGTTGCAATTCTGGATTCTACAAATGCTTGTTCATCCTTTGCAGCATCATACTCAGAGTTTTCTGATAGGTCTCCAAATCCTCTGGCAATTTTAATACGTTCAACAACTTCTTTTCTTTTTTCTGACTTTAAATATTCCAATTCCTTCATTAATTTTTCTTTTCCTTCTTCAGTCATATAATAGCTTTTTTCTTCTGCCATATCCCTTCGCTCCTTTTATTCTTTCAATCAAATACGCCTTGGCGTATTTACGCCCAGATTTTTTCGAGCAAGCTCGAAAAACTACCTTTGAAAATCTGAGGCATCCGCCGGAGGCTTTAACTTTATTCAGTAGACTTCTACTGAATAAAGTTAATCGTTATGTACATCGGTAAAAGTATAATGGATCGTATAAAGCCCCCATAACTTTACACAAACGGATTAAGTATACTTTTAATATCCTATTACAAATTTCCCATTTCATCAACAATTGTTTGGATTTTTGTTACCAATAAAACGATTGCAATATCAGACTAACACGCTTAGATTCCGTAATCGTAAACAGGCTTCTCAATTTGTTCATAATTGAGAAGCTGTTTAACATGTGTAATGAACAGATCATTATCAATCGCAAGTGGATGATCATCATTCGTTGTCAATCTTTCTTCAAATGGCATATAACTTTGGTCTTTATAATAATAGTCCTGTTCAAGCACTAATATGTTTTCATTCGAAAATTTTTGACGATTGGCTTTTTATTAGATCTCCTTCCGCATCATGTTGTACCTGTACACTGGCTTATCCACTTTAAAGGTCACGATTTGTAAAGGGTGTCGTGCGGCATCGAGCTCATTATCTTCTTCATCCCAAACCTTATCAATAACCATTTTAAAATTCTCAAGTTCTGGACCAAAAAACTCTACTTCATTTCCTGGTCTAAAGTGGTTCCGTTGCTGTAAAGTCACCATTTGTGTTTCGGGGTTATAGTCTAACACCATTCCCACAAAATCATAGGTTGTCTTTTTGCTATGATTTCCAAACAATTGCTCTTTATACCCTGGAACTCCTTCAAAAAATGCAGGAGCTGTCTCGCGGTTTGCACATTTATCAAGTTCATCCAGCCACTCTTGTTTAATTGTAAAATTGTCGGGGTCTGCACAGTAAGCATCAATTACTTTACGATACACACTGACAACAGTTGCAATATAATGGATCGATTTCATTCTTCCTTCAATTTTTAGACTATCAACCCCAAGTTCAATTAACATTGGAATTGATGAGATTAAATTTAAATCTTTTGCACTCATTGCAAAGGCCAGATCTGTTTCCGCAAATTGAGGTGCCTCCACTATATTTCCATCATTCATTTCCATTTTATACAAATCGTAGTCCCAACGACATGACTGACAACAGCCGCCTCGATTGGAGTCACGGGCAGTCATATGATTACTTAACGTACAACGACCAGAATAAGCGATGCACATGGCCCCATGAATAAATGTTTCTACTTCAATATCTACTTTTTCTTTAATTTCTCTAACTTCTTCCGCACTGGTTTCACGAGCTAATACAACTCGCTCAAGACCTTCCTCTTTCCAAAACTGAGCTGCTTTCCAGTTAGATAGGGACTGTTGGGTACTTAAATGAGTCTCAAGCTTCGGTGCTACCCGCTTACTTGTTTCGATAATAAGAGGGTCAGCAACGATAATCCCGGCCACACCGGCACTCTCAACAGCTTTTAAATACTCTTCCAATCCGGGGATATTTTCGTTATGGGCAATAATATTCGTTGTTACGTATATTTTTGCCCCGTATTTTTTGGCAAATTGAACCCCTTCAGCCATTTCTTCATGTGAAAAGTTATCTGCGTTTGATCGTAAACCATATTCTTGTCCGCCAATAAAAACGGCATCTGCACCATAATGAACGGCAATTTTCAACTTTTCTAAGTTGCCGGCTGGAGCAAGGAGCTCAGGCTTTTTGACGATGACACGCTTGCCGTCTACGATTTTTGATATTTTATCAGCTGTAACTGCCACTCTTAACATTCCTTTCTTCTAAAAACGTAACGCGGTTCATCCTAGTATACAGTTTCCTTATAGAAGAAACCTGTATCCAACGGACGATTTGGTGGCTGGATTGCTTCTATTTCAGCTGCCAATTGATCTTTTATTTTCTCATATTGATCACGGTCGTCCACACATAAATCGATGGCCCTGCGATATTGTTTTGTAACTTCAACAATATACTCTGATGATTTAAGAAGACCTTCAATTTTGAAACTATCAATGCTAGCATCGATCAATTCTTCTAGCTCATCAATGATACAGATGTCAGTTGGACTCATGATATGTGTTCCATTCTCATCTTCAAAAATCGGATATTTATTATCACGCTCTTTATCGTGAAGATACATTTGATCCTGCCCGGATCGATTTTCTATCTTCATGCTCTTTCCTTGGAACTCATAATAGTTGCCAATTAACGACCGCTTTGATTGAAACATCGATGTCATTCCATGTACCTGAATTTCAATTTCAACTTCTGCATTTTCTTTTATTTCAACAATAGCATCCAGATTAAGTTCACGTGCTAATACAGAGCGTTTTGCCCCTTTACGACCCCAATAATTACATGTGTAATAGTTCGTAGCGAGCGTTTCTGCACTCCAATGCATTTTCATTTCCGGTGCAATTTCTCGTACTGTCATTAACACAGCTGGATCGCCAAACACAATTGCATCGGCATTTGAATCACTTACAAATTTAATATAATCCTGTAATTCCTCAATTTTTTCATTATGAAAAATAGCATTCACTGCAACATAAGCTTTCAAATTATTCTGATGAGCCAACTCTATCGCAGTTTGTAGATCTTCTCTATTAAATTCCCCAGCCAAGCGTAAACCATAGCGCTCTTCGCCCATCATGACAGCATCCGCTCCAGCTTTAGCAAGAAGTTCAATATCGTTTACACTTGTCGGTGTTACTAATAACTCTGGTTTTTTCATTTTTTCTTCACCTCTTACGGCTAATGGCGATACCATCCCCTACAGTTAGTATTGTTGTATCGAATTCGGGATGATTCATTAACCACTTGTTATATCCTTTAATCTTTTCGACTAAACTTCGCTGTCGTCGATCCTCAATATTACTTTTGGCAACTAAACCTCTGAATAAAATATTATCGGAAAAAACAACACCATTTTGACGTAGCATCGGGCTATATAATTCAAAAAAGCGCGTATATTGCCCCTTTGCGGCATCTATAAAAATACTATCAAACGGACCATATTGGCCAACCTGTTCACCTGTTTCAAGTGCATTCCCGTAGATCACGGTTATTTGTTCCTGCAATTGCATCTTTTCGATATTCTCAATCGCTTTATCGTAACGAATTTTATCGCGCTCTATCGTTACAATGCGTACGTTAGGCAAGGCCTTTACCATTCTGATTGCCGAATAACCAATGGCCGTCCCAACCTCGAGAATAGACTTCGGTTGTACGAGTCTTAAAAATTGAAGCATCGCTTCGATTCCAACAAGCTCCATGATTGGAACACCATGCTCCTGTGCATATTTCTCTATTTCTACTATCGCAGGTTCTCTATCAGGAACCAAGCTTTCTATATATTCAGTTACATCACTAGGGACGAACAAGTATGAATACCTCCTATAAACAAATACACCTATTCAAAAATATACCTCAGGATATTTTATCACAACAAGAGGGGGAACGCTAATTGAACAGCTTAGACGTCCAATCCACATTCCCCTTTAGAAAAGCGCAAGCGCCTTGTTCATCGCCGTACAAACTGGAGGAGTCCTGAAGTTTGCTAGGCGATAGGCGCTGGAGCTAGACAACTGTTGAATAAACTGTTTAGGTTTCTTTTAATTCATTCCACTCTTGCTTGTACTTATTCTTAATATTATTATGTTCATTTAATGTTGTTGTAAAAATCGTTTCACCATTAGGGCGTGAATAAAAATACAGGAATTTACCATCAGCAGGGTTTACTGCGGCTACCATCGATATTTCACCCGGACTTGCAATTGGACCCGGCGGCAAACCTGGATTTTTATACGTATTGTACGGTGAGTCTACTTTTAAGTCCTCATATGTGATTCCAACTTGATGCTTGCCCATAGAGTACAAGACAGTAGGGTCTGTTTGCAGAGGCATGCCTTGTTTGATGCGATTATAGAAAACAGATGAAATCTTTTCACGGTCTGCTTTTTCGGTTGCTTCCTCCTCAATTAGGGAAGCCATCGTCATAAACTCATGAACAGAAAGTTCCTTTTCTTCTATTTGACCTAAATAAGAAGATACAATATCCTCTGTTTTTGAAAGCATATCTTCTATGATATTTTCTAATTTCGGATCGTCCTCATAATATTCAAACGTGGCTGGAAATAAATAACCTTCCAATGGGTGACGAATCTTTGCATTTAAAATATCATCTGATAAAATCGCCGAATACTTTTTAATTAAGCTTTTAACATATTGTTTGTCATCAAGTTTTTTGATAACCTCAGCCTCTGAATAATTTGTCTTCTTCGAGATGATTGTTGCAATTTCTTCAAGCTGCTTACCTTCCGGAATTGTAATTGTAAAAACGGGTTCTTTCATAACCTTACCTGTTTTTAATTGAGCAATAACGTCGCTAAATTCCATCGATGGACTTAGGTTATAATCGCCCGCTTGAAATCCAGATTCATTTTTAAACTTCACATAATAACGAAAGACTTTACCATTTTTAATAATACCGCTTTCTTCAAGGGTATTTGCAATTCCTTTTACGGACGAACCGATTGGTATTGTCACTTTCATTTCTGACTTGTCTGTTGCATCAACAGGCTCCAACGCTGACTTTATATAAAAATATCCAAAAATGGCTGTACCAATTATTATTAGCGAGACAACTGTAAAAATGGTAGCTACTATTTTACGAACTAAGCGTGCTTCCTGCTCACGTTCTGAAAGTTTTGTTTTGGATTCTTTTGCTTTTATTCTGCCCAAAAATGCCCCTCCTTCCTATCCGTTTTATTATACTATATATACAACAAATTTCGAGTGATTTTTTGTAAAAGACGAAAAGGCGCACCATTAGCCGGTGCGCCTTTTTATATTTTACACTTATCTATTATTCTTCTTCGTCCTCTTCTTGTTCTGAGAAGGTGTTCAACATTTCTTCAACAATATCCCACTCTCCATCAGTTTCGATAGGGAATAGAGCAAGATCTTCTTCGTCTTCACCGTCTTCAAAACGGAAGGCAAATACTTCAACTTCTTCGTCTTCGTCGCTAGTGCCCACAGGTTCTACTACCATATACGATTTACCTGTTTCTTCTACATCAAAAGTAAATAAAACTTCAAATAAATGCTCGTCACCGTTTTCATCTGGAATAATAATTCGTTCTTTTTCTTCTTTAGCCATTAGTTTCCACTCCTTATTGTTTACTATCAAGGTATCCTTGCAAAATCATGACAGCTGCCATTTTATCTATTACTTTTTTCCGCTTTTTACGACTGACATCACCGCTTAATAAAATCCGCTCAGCAGCTATAGTTGATAGTCTTTCATCCCAAAGCACTACCTCAATATGAAACTTCTTTTTCAAGAGTTCAGCAAATTCCAAGCAAGCTTCCCCACGTGGACCTACTGTTCCGTTCATATTTTTTGGAAAACCAACAACTATCTTCTCGGGATTATACTCATTAATAAATGTCTTAATCCGCTCAAGTCCAAAATCATTTTGATCTGCATCTATTTTGATTGTTTCAATACCTTGTGCAGTCCATCCCAGTTCATCGCTGACAGCTACACCAATCGTTTTTGTACCTACATCTAAGCCAATCACTCTCATTAGTTTGTGCCTTCCCGATGAGTCTCTAAATAGGATTTCACTAATTCTTCAATTAATTCGTCCCTTTCAAGTTTGCGAATAATATTTCGCGCATCCTTATGGCGTGGAATGTAGGCAGGGTCGCCTGATAGTAAGTAACCTACTATTTGGTTAATTGGATTATAACCCTTATCCTGTAAGGCTTCGTACACAGTAAAAAGTACATCCTTCACATTTGTATCAATTGGCTCTTCTTGAAAATTAAATCTCATCGTATTATCCAGTGAGCTCATCATGACACCTCCGTTCTCATGTTCATAAATCCATTGTACACCATATTGAAGCATTTACGAAATAGATTTCATCCACTCTTCCGCATAATTTAAGGCATCTACCAGCTGTTGCGGATTTTTCCCACCTGCTTGTGCCATATCTGGACGGCCGCCACCGCCGCCGCCACAACGCGTCGCAACCTCTTTAATTAATTTACCGGCATGATAACCCTTTTCTAGTAAATCTTTTGTTACTCCAGCTGTTAGATTTACTTTATCATCACTTACTGCTCCAAGGATGATAACCGCAGAACCTAATTTTCCTTTTAAGTCATCTACCATTGTGCGAAGGCTATTCATATCTTTAACATTAACTTTTTTTGCAAGCAGCTTTACCCCATTGATTTCTTTGACTTCATTCACAAGGGTGGATGATTCAATATTGCTTAATTTCGCAGATAATGATTCATTTTCACGCTCGAGCTGACGAAGTTCGCTATGCAAAGCCTCAACTCTAGCAGGTACTTCTTTTATATTAGTTTTTAATTTATTAGCTGTATCTTTTAGGATATTGATTTGATCATTCATTAAAAGATAAGCACCTTGACCAGTAACGGCTTCGATACGACGAGTTCCTGCACCGATACCAGATTCGGAAACGATTTTGAATAAACCGATTTGGGCTGAATTCGATACGTGACAGCCTCCGCAAAGCTCTAAACTATAATCGCCCACTTTAACAACCCGAACAATATCTCCGTATTTCTCACCAAATAGGGCCATTGCTCCCATTTCTTTTGCTTCTTTGATGCCTTTTTGAGAGATTTCAACCTCAAGGCTGTTCCAAACTTTATCATTAACAATTGCTTCTACTTGATCTAGTTCCTCCGGCTTTACTTGTCCAAAATGAGAGAAGTCAAAGCGAAGACGGTCCGGTGATACTAAAGAACCGGCCTGTGCTACATGATTGCCCAGAACATCCTTTAATGCTTGGTGTAGCAAGTGTGTAGCAGTATGGTTTTTAATAATCGCATTACGCTTTACTTCATCAATTTTTGCTGTTACTTTCACGCCTTTAGTTAAAATCCCTTTTTCAACAACAACGGAATGAAGATGCTGTCCATTTGGTGCTTTTTGAACATCTTTAACACAAAGTGTAAGCTGGTCATTCACCAAATAGCCTTGGTCAGCAATCTGACCGCCTGATTCAGCATAGAACGGTGTCACATCTAAAATAATTTGAGCCTCATCACCAGTTTGTACATGCGGGGCATAATCATTGTTTTGTATAACAACTTCAATCAAAGACTCTGCATCAGCTTGGTCATAACCGATAAATTTACTCTCAATCTTAATATCGCCAAGGATACCGCCTTGAACCTGCATTGAACCTTCATCATGGCGGGCACTGCGTGCTCTTTCGCGTTGCTTCTCCATTTCTACATTAAAGCCTTCTTGGTCGATCGTCATGCCTTCTTCTTCGGCATACTCCTCTGTCAACTCGTACGGGAAGCCATACGTATCATATAAACGGAAGGCATCTTCACCAGGAATGACAGTGCTTCCTTGCCCCTTCGCTTTTTTGATAACTTCAGAAAGAATCGCTAAGCCTTCATGTAATGTTTCATGGAAACGCTCTTCCTCATTTTTGACAACCTTCTGAATAAACTCCGTTTTTTCTTTTACTTCTGGATAAAAGTCGACCATAATTTCGCCAACTACTGGTACTAGTTCGAACATAAACGGGCGGTTAATATTTATCTTTTTCGCATAACGAACGGCACGGCGCAGTAAACGACGTAATACATAGCCGCGACCTTCGTTTGATGGGAGGGCCCCATCACCAACTGCAAAAGTAACGGTACGGATATGGTCAGCAATTACTTTAAAGGCTTCATCTTTTTCCGTGCTTTCATTATATTTTTGACCTGAAATTTCTTCTGTTGCCTGGATAATCGGCATAAATAGATCAGTATCAAAGTTTGTTGGAACTTCCTGCATAACAGATGCTACACGCTCTAGGCCCATTCCTGTATCAATATTTTTCTTAGGAAGTGGCGTATAAGTATGATCTGGGTTATGGTTAAACTCTGAGAAAACTAGGTTCCAAATTTCAAGATATCGTTCATTCTCTCCCCCTGGATATAACTCAGGGTCGCTTGGGTCATTGCCAAATTCTTCGCCACGATCGTAGAAAATCTCTGTATTCGGACCACTTGGACCTTCCCCAATATCCCAGAAGTTGCCTTCAATACGAATAATTCTTTCTGCTGGAATGCCAATATCGTTTAACCAATAGTTATATGCTTCATTATCCTCAGGATGGATCGTAACCGATAATTTTTCTGGCTTAAGTCCAAGCCATTTCTCACCCGTTAAAAACTCCCATGCAAATTCAATCGCTTCTTTTTTAAAATATTCGCCGATTGAGAAATTACCAAGCATTTCAAAGAATGTATGATGTCTTGCTGTTTTACCTACATTTTCAATGTCATTTGTTCGAATGGACTTCTGAGCATTACAAATACGTGGGTTCTCAGGAATAACACGTCCATCAAAGTATTTTTTTAATGTGGCAACACCACTGTTAATCCACAATAAAGTTGGGTCTTCATGGGGGATTAAGGAACGGCTGGGTTCCACAGTATGCCCTTTTTCCTTAAAGAAATCAAGGTACATTTGTCGAATTTGGGCAGCAGTTAATTTTTTCATATTAAAATCCTCCTAATTATGTAAATAAAAAAGCTCTCGTCCCTACAGTAAACTGCAGGGACGAGAGCTATTATGTCCTCGCGGTACCACCCTGATTATGAAAATCCCTGCAATGCGGAAATTTTTCATCACCTTTCATAACCTTAACGCGGTAATACGGCTTAGGTTTATCCAATACGCCAAGGCGCATTTGCGCCCGGAAGCTTTTGCTTTATTCAGCTGAATAAAGTTATACTAAGCACTCTGGAGTAGCATTCGATTACTCTTCATTTAGAGTTCCTTTCAGCCTAGGGAAACCCTTCTCTTATAAACGGGCTGTAATCTACTTCGTTCCGTCATCATTCGTTTATTTTCATACTAAACTATTTTAGTCATTTACCGCAATATTTGTCAAACATTATTCGATAGATTCCTGCGTTTGTTTTTCAAAGTTAAATTTTAAATGTGTAACCACCACCCGTAGAATAGCGAGAACAGGAACAGCGAGAATTAAACCGATGATTCCTCCTAACTCTTCTCCTGCAAGTAAAGCTAAAATGATCACAACAGGGTGCATACGAAGGCTTTTTCCAACTATTAGCGGCGACAGAATATTCCCTTCCAAGAATTGCAGAATACCGATAATAATTGCAACAATAATGACCATTTTTATCGATATTGTCGAGGCAACAATGACCGTTGGCACAGCCCCAATAATCGGTCCAAAATAAGGGATAATATTGGTCACCCCAATAATGCCTCCTAACAATAGAGGATAACTCATGCCTGCGATCCAAAGTGCCGCTGAGGCTACAAGACCGATAATGATACAAACAAATAACTGTCCCCTTATGTAATTGCCAAGTGATTCATCAATGTCTTTTAACAACTCAATCCCCGCTTTTCTCCATTTTCTAGGTGTCATATACCATACCGCCTTTTTTACCAAGCTAATATCTTTTAGCAGATAAAATACAATTAAGGGGATAAGGCCAATAAGGACAAGAGAATTCAGCAGTCCTTTTAAAAATATCATAATAGAGGAAATGAATTGGTTTACTGCCGTTTCAACACCGCTAATTCCTTGTTCAATTCGTGTATGAATTTCTACTGGAAAATTCTTCGTTTGAAAATCAATTTCTTCAATCCATGTTCGGTATGTATTCATTAAATATGGAAGGTTTTCACTTAAATCCTTTAATTGTTTGATTATTTGTGGGAACAGCTTATAAAGACCGAAACCAATTCCTCCGAAAAACAGAATATAAATACCTAAGATTGCAACCGTTCTAGGAATTCCCCGGTTATGAAGACCTTCCACTATCGGAAGTAATAAATAGGTGATAAAACCTGAAATAAGAACTGGCATTAAAATGGTTAAAATGATCCGGTAAATGGGTTCCAAAATTGGAGTCAGTTTAAGAAATACGAATATGCATAAAAAAACGATTAATAATGTAGTCGCTCGTATTAACCATTTATAACTCCGAGAAAAACCCATAGACCCACCGCTCCTTTTATCAAAAAGAAGGCTGAGGTTTCAGCCTCAGCCCTTGCAAATAATTTACTTTTTAAAAAATAGCCTTGGAAATACGTTTCCGCATTTTCCTCATTGTCCGGCTATCTATTAAATCAAAGTTCTTCCCTTTACTCATACTATAAGCGGCTACACCAATTCCTAAAGCTAAAAGCGATGTCATTGTTTTATTCATAAGAACTGTCACCCCTAGAAGAAAGTTTACATTTCCAAACGCAAATCCTCTTCCGAAAAAAGATCATCTAATGAACTAAGCGTACCGTCTTCTTCTACTTGATGGGTAAAGAAACGATCTTTGGTTACTGATAATTCGATAAAGCAGTTCCAGCAATAATATTGGTTCACACCGATCTTTCCAATATCTTTACTGGCACAATTGGGGCACTTCATCATAGGGTACTGTCACTCCTCTTTCCTTACAACAGGTATGATTGATTTCTTATATCTTTTCGTCTTCTTTAAGATCAACGATCACGACATTTTCACCAATCGTTAAAGGCTTTCTAGATTTAAAAATCCTTCGCCCTTCCGTCATATCGGCAAAAAATCCGTCTGTAACTTCATACCCTACAATGGTTCCCAATTCTTCTTTAAAATATACATCTTCCACTAATCCAAGCTTTTCACCTTCGCTTGTCAATAAAGGTTTACCGATTATTCGGTCTTGGCCGTTTTCGAGAAAATGCAATCCCATCAACTTTTCAGTCATACGCTCTTCTACCGGTTCATTAGACAACATAATTCCGTCCATTCCAAAAGAGGAAATCTGTGAAAGAGGTATGAGTTTGTTTCTTTTCAATAGCCCCTTAGTATCCATCATTACCCCATTAACAGTACCCCGTTTATCAAAACAAAGATCCAATACTTTTCCAAGTTCCTTCCCAGAACTCATGTCGTAAACGGGTAAGTCTTTAATAGACGAGAACGTTCGCATAAGGACCCCACCCCTCGAACATTCATATCACGAGTCGACTGCACGATTAGGTCAACTCATACTTATATTACGGAGTTTACATGAAATCATACGGAGATAATGTTTCCATGTTTTCATTTCCAGGTTCATCGGCATCTTTAACCTCAGATCCCTCAAACCGTTCTATAATTTTCTCAGTCAATGTCGTTTGTCGTAAACCTTCATCCTGACGCAACACGCCATTTCTTAATGCGTCTTCTTCCCCGCATAAAATTAAATAATCTTTACTACGTGTAACAGCCGTATATATTAAATTTCTCCTTAACATCCGATAATAGCCTTTTACTATCGGCAAAATTACAATAGGAAATTCACTGCCTTGTGATTTATGGATTGAGCAGCAATAAGCATGGGTAATATTGTTCAAATCCTGTCTTGTATACAATACTTCGGTTCCTTCATAGCTGATAATAATTTGATCCTGCTTCTCCACATTTTCTTTGGCATAAATAATGCTGATAATTTCACCAATGTCCCCATTAAATACATTATCATCGGGTTGATTCATGAGCTGCAATACTTTATCTCCGACACGGTAAACTATTTCACCGAATAAAAGCTCCCGCCGCCCATCAGCTTTTGGATTAAACAAATTTTGCAGCATCTTATTTAAAGCATCTATACCAGCTGAGCCTCTATACATCGGCGCAAGCACTTGAACATCCTTAGCTGTGTATCCTTTTTTCAGTGCATTTGCACTAACCTGGCGAACGACGTCGAGCACTTGATCTTGTTTACATTTAAAAAAGGCTCTGTCCACTTTAGGTTTTGCTATATCCTCAGGAATTACCCCAACCTTCATACCGTGTGCTAAATCTATGATTGATGAGCCTTCTGATTGACGATAAATATCAGTTAAACGAACAACGTCAATTTTTTTAGTTTTAAGCAAATCCTTTAGCACTTGACCAGGTCCAACAGAAGGTAATTGATCCTCATCGCCAACAATGATGACCTGAATTTCCTGAGGCAACGCCTTAAATAACTGATTAGCAAGCCACACATCGACCATCGAAAATTCATCGATAATGACAAGCTTCCCATCAATCGGATTATCTTCGTCATGACTGAAGCCTTCGGAACCATTCCAACCAAGAAGTCGGTGAATAGTTACAGCTGGAAGGCCAGTGGATTCTGTCATTCGTTTCGCCGCTCTGCCTGTCGGAGCGCAAAGGACAATAGGAAAGCTATCAGCCTTATCATAATCTTTAGGATTTAAGGAACAACCGTACAACTCCGAATAGATTTCGACGATTCCTTTAATAACAGTCGTTTTTCCAGTGCCGGGGCCTCCAGTTAAAATCATTAATGGAGAAGAAACAGCGGTTTGAATCGCTACTTTCTGTGAAGGTGCATATTGGACCTTTAATCTTTCCTCCAAACTCCCGAGTGCCTTAAGAAATTCAGATTCAGGAAATTGCTCAGTAAACTCATTCTGCTCCGTAATTTTCTTTAAACTGGTAACCAAACCCTTTTCGGAAAAGTAAAGCGATGGCAGATAAACTCTATCGTCTTCAATGATAATTTTATCTTCTTCACCAAGACTCATTATTTCCCGAGAAATGTCGACTTCTGAAACTTTGTTCCCTTTTTCTTTTTCATTAATCAATTTATAAACTTGCAACAAAAAAGGCTCCAACTTTAAGTAAACATGACCCTCTTGTAGAGATTGCTGGTTTAAAATATAAATACAGCCTGCTCGGATCCGGTCCGGATGATTACCGGATATACCAAGTGCCTGACCCAATTCATCTGCTCTGGTAAAACCAATTCCTTCAACATCCTCAATCATTTGATATGGATTATTTTGAATGATTTCGAGTGTATCTTCTTTATAGGTTTGATAAATTTTCATTGAAAGTTGTGGACCGAAGCCATAATTTGATAGGGAAATCATAATTTGTTCTAACCCTTGGTGATGCTTTAAAGTATCATAAAGCAATTTTGCTTTTTCCTCGGGCAATTTAGGTATCGTTGTCAAAACAGAAGGGTTTTCCAGGATTTTGGAAATCGCTCTATCTCCCAATGTATCAACAATTTTTTTAGCTGTTTTTTTACCGATACCTACGAATAAATCACTGGAAAGGTATTGGATGATTCCATCCTTTGATTGAGGCAATTCCTTCCGAAATTGGTTGACTTGATATTGTAGCCCGTGTCTAGGGTGGTTATGAAGGTTGCCATAAAATGTATAGACCTCATCTTCATGTATGTAAGGGAAATAACCAGCAACAACTACTTCTTTATCTTCATATTGCTCGTTCGTCTCGCTAATTCGAATTCTTGCAACTGAATATAAAGTTTGTTCATTGTGAAAAATCATAACAATGACTTTTCCTTTTATATATTTTTTTTGTTCTTCCAATAAATCGATTGATTGCTGTTTTTCCATTGTTATTCCCCTTTAATGCTTACGAAAGAATTCCTCAACATTTTTCTTCCCGTTTGCAGCCAAGAAATGGTCTGGTTGAATTTTTAAAGCATTTTCAAACATCTCAAGTGCTTTTTCAGATTGGTCCTTGAAAGCATAAGCAACACCCAGGTTGTAATAGGCATCAGGATGCTCGTCGTTTAATTCGATTGTTTTTTCAAAATGAGGTATTGCTTCATCAACCATTTCCAATAACGCTAAACATAAACCATATTGAAAATGGGCTTCTTCATCTAAATCATTTAGTTCAATCGCTCTTTGGAAATAGGGTAAAGCTAACTTTTCCTGACCAAGTTGGGCTAAACACATCGCGAGCATAAAATAAACATCCGCTTCCTGGAGTCCAAGTTTTACTGCTTGTTCAAAGTTATCTTTCGCTTTTACGTAATCTTCCTGATTGTAATATGTACTTCCGGCGCCAAAATACGCAGTTGCTAAAGAAGCATCGATTTCAATGGCCTTATCGAAAAAAGCAATTGCGCGAATATTTTCCCCAACTGCTGCAAGTAAATTACCAAAATTAATATAAGCGATCGGATCATTTGGATCTTGCTCAAGAATTTCATTAAAAACTTTTGCAGCTTCTTCATATTTTCTCTGCTTCATATATTGAATTCCTATGCTATTTTTATCTATCATTTTATCTCCTCTTTCTAATATTAAGAAGCAAGAGAACCAGCTCTTGCTTCCTACACGTATGTCAAGCGTTCATTATTTTTGTAAACCGCATCAATCATTGCCCCGCCTAAGCATTCATCACCATTATAAAAAACGACAGATTGCCCTGGTGTAATCGCCCTAACAGGTTCACTAAAGATTACTTTCACTTTATTTTCTTCAATTATTTCCACCGTTACCGGGATATCCGGTTGACGGTAACGGAATTTAGCTGTACAAGTGAAAGGTTCAGTTGGCTGTTGATCGCTCACCCAGCTGTCATTAACCGCGATGAGGGAATCGGAATATAAGGCATCATTGTGAAAGCCTTGTCCAACATAAAGAACATTTTCCTTTAAGTTTTTACCAATCGCAAACCACGGTTCTCCAGAACCGCCAATACCTAGGCCATGCCTTTGTCCAATTGTATGATACATAAGACCTTCATGATTGCCTTTAACTTCACCAGCTAATGTCGTCATCTTCCCAGGTTGTGCCGGTAAGTAATTACTTAAAAATTCTTTAAAATTGCGTTCACCAATAAAACAAATTCCAGTACTATCCTTTTTAGTAGCTGTTGCTAAACCTGCTTCTGCGGCGATTTTACGGACTTCGGATTTTGGAAGGTGCCCTAATGGGAACATGACCTTTGAAAGTTGTGCCTGTCCTAATTGATTTAGAAAGTAGGTCTGATCTTTATTATCATCCACGCCACGGAGCATTTTGTATTCGCCATCACGGTATTCCACCTGTGCATAGTGCCCTGTCGCCACGTAATCTGCACCTAATGTAAGGGCATGCTCTAGAAAGGCTTTAAATTTAATTTCTTTATTGCACATTACGTCCGGATTTGGGGTGCGCCCAGCTTTATATTCATCTAAAAAATACGTAAACACCTTATCCCAATACTGTTTTTCAAAATTCACAGCATAATAGGGGATGCCAATTTGATTGCAGACACGAATGACATCATTAAAGTCTTCAGTAGCCGTACAAACACCATTTTCATCAGTATCATCCCAGTTTTTCATAAAAATACCGATTACTTCATAACCTTGTTGCTTCAATAACAACGCGGTAACAGATGAGTCAACACCACCGGACATCCCAACAACAACTCTTGTCTCAGCCGGAGTTTTTGGATGATTCAATAGAGTCACCTCCTATTCTTTTAACGTTCTGCCATTTTTTTTACGATTTTCGTTATACGTAATGCCGCTTCATCAATTTCATCCAACGTGTTACCGAAACCAAAACTAAATCGAATTGAATTAGTCGTTCTCTCCGATCCATTCCCAAACATGGCAACGAGGACATGGGATGGGTCAATTGATCCAGCTGTACAAGCAGAACCACTAGATGCAGCAATACCTGCCAAATCAAGATTTACCAGCATTGATTCAACATTGGTTCCAGGGAATGAAATATTTAAGACATGGGGTAGTAAGGCTTTTGCCCCTTCTCCATTAATTTTAAATTGAATTTTTTCTTGTACGAAAATGGCCGCGATACGCTGTTTAAATTGCTCGAACTTCTCAATTTTCCCCTGTAGTCCCTCGTGGGCAAGACGCACAGCCTCTTTAAAGCCGGCAATTCCAGCTACATTTTCTGTACCAGCGCGGCGTTTCCGTTCCTGTTCCCCACCATATTGGCGTGGAACAAACTTCACCCCATTTTTCGCATATAAAAAGCCAATCCCTTTTGGACCATTTATTTTATGGGCGGATACTGACATTAAATCTAGATGCAATTCCTTAACATCAATTGGCTGTGTGCCATACGCTTGAACTGCATCGGAATGGAACAATATCGTAGATTCAGATAGCAACTCACCAATTTCCTTTATTGGCTGAATCGTTCCAACCTCATTATTACCATACATAATAGATACTACTATCGTAGACTCTTTAATTGCCGCCTTTAATGCTTCAATACTTATTTCCCCACATTCATTGACTGGCAAATAGGTAATCTCAAAGCCTTCACTTTCCAGCTGTTTACAAGTGTGTAAGATAGCATGATGTTCTATTGAAGTTGTTATAATGTGATTTCCCTTTTCTTTATTCGCCATAGCAACCCCGAATAGCGCAGTGTTATCGGCTTCAGTACCACCGCTTGTAAAAATGATTTCATTTTCCGTAGCGTTAATGGATTTTGCAATAAAGGCTCTAGCCTCATCAATGACGAGACGCGCTTGTCTTCCATAAGAATGAATACTTGAGGGATTTCCAAAAGTATTGATCATACAGTCCATCATTACCTGAGCTACCTCTGGGCGTGCCGGGGTTGTAGCTGCATGGTCTAAATATATCAGTTGACGCATATTTTCACCTACCAAAAGAATTAAATGTAGAACATATAGGCGTCTTGGGCATGGTCGCCTTCATAATCTGCAAGATATTGAAGCGTCGTTGTATCCAAAACATCTTTCACTGCATCACGGATTTTTATCCATAATTCACGTTTTGCAGGCTCTTCATCCTCCAAAACTTCAACAGGACTAATTGGACCTTCGAGAACCCGAATAATATCACCAGCCGTAATTTTTTCGGCCTCCCTTGCTAAAATATAACCACCATATGCCCCGCGGATACTTTTTACTAAACCAGCATTACGTAAAGGGGCAATTAATTGCTCCAAATAATGCTCTGATAAATCATGGTCCCTTGCGATATTTTTAAGAGGAATAGGACCCTCACCTTGTTTTTTCGCTAACGCAATCATGATCGTCAATCCATAACGACCTTTTGTAGAAATTTTCACAGTTTTCACTCCTTATCAAATATGCCGAAAGCTTTAACTTCATTCAGCCTCAGATTGGATCCTATTTCGTGCAATGAGGAGACTCTGCTGAATAAAGTTATTTTACGACAATTTCCGACGCATCTTAATCACTGCTATTATATCACGAAATGATTAAAAGTTCCTTTTGATGTTATATGCTTTTGCTTGGCACACGATCTTCGATAACTTCAACTGGTCTTTTCTTCAACAAATAATTGGTCATTTTTTGACACTGTGGCAGGGCAAATCCGGCAATATGTCCGATTGATAAACTGAGGATGACGGTTCCAATACCGACCGGACCACCTAGCATCCAGCCAACTGCCAAAACTGTAACCTCCATAATCAGTCGAATCCATTGTACCTTTAGTCCTGTCCTTTGCATGAGGGCTAACATCAGACTATCTCTTGGACCAGTTCCAACATTTGCTGAAATATAAATAGCCATCCCGTACGCATTTAGGATGATTCCACTTGTCAACATTATAAATTGACCGAGTATTGTTTCCGGAGTATCAAGCCATGGTATTAACATATACATATCAATAAAAATTCCACATAACAGCATATTTAAAAAAGCACCTGTTTTAGGGAAAGCTTTTGCCAAAAAAGCTGAAGAAATGAGTACAAATACACCGACAATGATCGACCAGCTTCCAATCGTCAAACCAAACTGTTTATAAAGGCCGATATGAAGGACATCCCATGGGGCGCTACCAAGATTAGCCACAATAACCAACACAAGACCCAAGGTCATGATTAACAACCCAATTAAGTAAACTAACCATTTTTTCAAGTGAATCCTTCTCTCTTATCAAAATAAATGCACATTAAGTTATTGTAGCATGATATTTGGCAAATATAAAATATAAGAAAAGCGTGAAATTATATGATAAAGTATTAAAAGGAGCAATGAAAAATGAGGTGATTTGATTGCTGTTTGATTTCTTAGTCGAGGAACCCCTCTCTTATCGAATGCGACCTCGTAATATAGATGAGATCGTCGGACAAAAACATGTGATAGGCGAGTGTACCTCACTATATAAGATGATTCAAAATGGATATGTTCCTTCTATGCTGTTATATGGGCCACCGGGTGTTGGAAAAACATCCATTGCCAAAGCAATCGCCGGAACCGTTAATTTTCCATTTGAAAGCATCAATGCCACAACTGCCGGAAAAAAGGAAATAGAACAAGCGGTTGAAATTGCAAAAGCAGAAGGAAAATTAATTTTATTTATCGATGAAATCCATAGATTTAATAAAGCACAGCAGGACTATCTTTTACCACATGTAGAACGCGGATTGATTACCTTAATCGGTGCCACGACTGAAAATCCGTTTCATGATGTAAATCCTGCGATTAGAAGTAGATGCGGACAAATTAAAGAATTAAAGCCACTTTTACCGGGTGACCTGGAAGAATTATTATGGCGCGCTTTGTCTGATGAAGAACGCGGTCTAGGAAAAATGGAAATAGAAATATCAAAAGAAGCCGTCGAAATCATTTCTATTTCAACAAATGGCGATGCTAGGTCAGCCTTAAATACCTTAGAAGAAGTTACACGTGCATCCAAAAACATGGATTCTGGAAAAATTGAGATTGAGATTGAGGTAGTGAAAGAATGCGTTGAAAATAAAGGATTCTCCCATGACAAGCATGGCGATATCTTTTATAATCTTTTATCCTGCCTGCAAAAGTCCATACGTGGCAGTGACGTTTCCGCAGCACTACATTATCTAGCACGACTAATCGAAGGCGGGGACTTGACCTCCATTTGTCGCAGATTACTAGTAATCGCCTACGAAGATATCGGACTTTCTTCCCCAGAGGTCGGTGTTCATACTGTAGCGGCAATTGAAGCAGTCGAACGCCTCGGCTTACCGGAAGCAAGGATACCTTTAGCCAATGTAGTCATTGAACAATGTCTATCATCGAAATCGAATAGTGCCTATAAAGCTTTAGATGCAGCAATCGAAGATGTAAGAAAAGGGTTGAGTGATGAAATTCCATCACATTTAAAAGATGCCCATTATAAAGGGGCTGCCGTTATGGGGCATGGGGCAGGTTATAAATACCCCCATGATTACCCTAACTCATGGGTGAAACAACAGTATTTACCTGATCTATTAAAGGACAAGCAATATTATTCTCCAAAGGAAAGTGGTCATGAAAAGCACTTTTCAAAAGTTTATGAACGACTTGAGGAGCTAAAAAAGAAACAGGACAGATAAGCCTACTTTATATCATTCCCTAAAACTAGCATTGGTTTGCAAAAGTATAATCATATAAAAATTGGGCAAACTACAAGAAACTAGAATTAGGGAGATGAAAATATGAAAATTAGACAGGATGCATGGTCCCATGAAGATGACCTACTTTTAGCAGAGACGGTATTAAGGCATATTCGCGAAGGCAGTACACAGTTGAACGCTTTTGAAGAAATTGGCGATCAATTAAATAGAACGTCGGCAGCTTGTGGATTTCGCTGGAATGCAGAAGTACGGAAGAAATACTACCAAGCGATGGAACTGGCCAAAAAGCAGAGAAAAGATCGGAAAAGAGCTCTTGCGGGACAATCTCAGCAACATTTAAATCACAACCGTCAACCGCTAGTGAATGAGGTACCAGTCCAAGCACAAGTGGCTGATCCTGTGGAAGTAACGGCGGTGGAAACAGCATTCGATTACACGGCTTACAATAATATCAATACAACCAATGGGCTATTAACTAGACAAGTAGAAATACAGGAAGAAATGGCGAACGAGCTTAATTTAGATTCTGTGATTTCATATCTCTATTCAGTAAAAAATTTAGGAATGAATTCTCTCCTACTACAGTCTGAAAATGAAAGACTTACTAGAGAAAACCAGCACTTGTTGGATGAGAAAGAAAAAATAGAGAAAAAACTACAGCGGTTAAAGCAGGAAAATATCATCATTCAAGAAGATTATCAAGCGCTTGTACAAATAATGGACAGAGCAAGACGGATGGTTTCGTTTATCGATCCAAACAATCTTGATAATCATGATTTGGGACAAGTTGCAAAATGAGGCTGCGTTTGATCAGCCTCATTTTTTGTCCAGCTCTGGTGCTACCCTTTCGATTTTAATATCTTTTAAAATTTCTTGAACTACATAGGCACCCATGATTAAACCCGCAGTTGAAGGGCAAAAAGCATTTGAAGCAGGTGGCATTTTTGCCTTTCTAATTGCTGAATTCTCATTAGCAATTTCTCTTCTAATTTCTTCACGGATGACAATCGGACTTTCATCTGAAAAGACAACTGGAATCCCCTTGTGTATCCCTTCTTTGCGAAGCTTCTGACGAACGACCTTGGCAATCGGGTCTGTGTGGGTTTTAGAAATATCAGCAATTCTAAAGCGCGTCGGGTCCATTTTATTGGCCGCACCCATGCTTGAGATGATTGGAATATTTCTTTTTAAACATTCCTTCATTATATGGACTTTATAAATAATCGTATCAGATGCATCAATGACATAATCCAATCCATAATTAAAAATTTCTTCATATGTTTCTTCTGTATAAAACATCTTTAAGGCGATAACCTCACACTCCGGATTAATGTCAGCAATCCGTTCCTTCATAAGTTCCGCCTTTGATCTTCCAATCGTTGATAATAGAGCAATTAATTGTCGATTAACATTAGTGATATCCACGTCGTCCTTATCTATTAAAACTAATCTCCCAACTCCTGTACGCGCTAATGATTCTGCAGCAAAGGAGCCCACACCGCCAATACCTAGGACGGCAACCGTTGTATTTTTTAATAAGTCCAATCCTTCCTTACCAAAGGCAAGTTCATTTCTAGAAAATTGATGTAGCAATGTTTTCACTCTCCAAGACATATGTAATAGTAATGTTTTATCCTAAGATGGTTGGTTTCATTCAAGTTTACTTTTCCTATAATACCGCTTGCTAAGCGATATTTGACTTATGGCAGCTAGAGAACATATAAAAACCCTAAGCAACTCTGTGCTTAGGGCTATCATTCTTAAGTATGAAAGTCCCGTTTGTGTCGTTACTCGGCCTTTGTTTTGAACCCGCTTAAAGCAGGTGGGTGCTCTATTTCAGGCCATTGTACTTCCTCCGGGCGGCGAAATGCCAGCTTCCGATTGAGGCATGTACGTAACTAGAAAACTCCAAGCTCCCCTAGTTAATATGTTCGGTCAAAACTAATAGGTTAAATAACGTGCACCTCAGGACTTTATATTTGAATCTTAACATATTGATGTTTTAATATCAATATTATTTTATAGTTTTACCTGTAAATTCAACTCCAATAATTGATCGTGACTTACGTGACTTGGTGCATTTGTCATAATGTCGCTTGCACTTGCTGTTTTCGGGAAAGCAATTGTATCACGAAGGTTTGTACGACCAGCAAGAAGCATAATAAAACGATCAAGTCCAATCGCAATTCCACCATGTGGAGGTGTCCCATAATCAAATGCGTCCAATAAGAAGCCGAATTGTTCGTGCGCTTCCTCTTCAGGCATTCCCAGTACTTTAAACATTTTTTCTTGAATATCACGCTCGTAAATACGTGAAGAACCGCCACCAAGCTCGTAACCATTTAAGACGATATCATAGGCCTGTGCGCGAACTTGACCAGGATTTGTTTCTAACAATGGTAAGTCTTCACGCACTGGCATTGTGAATGGATGGTGGGCTGCGAAATAACGACCTGCATCCGGATCAAACTCTAAGAGCGGCCAATCCGTAATCCATAAGAAATTGAATTTATGTTCATCGATTAATTGTAAATCCTTAGCAAGCTTCCCGCGAAGAGCACCTAAGCTGTCCGCAACAACTTGCTTGGAATCTGCTACTAACAATAGTAAGTCTCCAACTTCTGCTTCAAGCGTTTTTTGAATTCCAGCTTGTTGGTCTTCATTGAAGAACTTAGAAATTGGTCCTTTTAAGCCATCTGCTTCCACTTTAAACCAAGCCAACCCTTTTGCTCCATAACGGCCCACAAACTCCATTAATGCATCAATATCTTTTCTAGAGTATTTTTCAGCAGCACCTTTAACATTAATTGCTTTCACTTGTCCGCCGCCTGAGATCGCATTGGCAAATACTTTAAACTCGGTATCTTTTACTAATTCCCCTACATCAACTAGCTCCATGCCAAAACGTGTATCCGGCTTATCAGATCCGTAACGTGACATTGCTTCATCATAAGTCATCCGTGGGAATGGAGTTACGATATCAACACCTTTTACTTCTTTAAGCACTAAAGTCATCATTTTTTCCATTAAGGCAATTAAGTCTTCCTTATCTAAAAAGGAAGTTTCAATATCCACCTGTGTAAACTCTGGTTGACGGTCAGCACGAAGGTCCTCATCACGGAAACAACGTGCGATTTGATAATAACGGTCAATCCCTGAAACCATTAAAAGCTGTTTGAAAAGCTGTGGTGATTGCGGTAATGCATAAAATTGACCTTCATGAACACGGCTTGGCACTAGATAGTCACGTGCTCCTTCAGGAGTGCTCTTCGTCAGGATTGGCGTTTCAACATCTAAAAATCCGTTCTGATCTAAGAAATTACGGATTATTGTAGAAACTTGATGACGCATTTTTAATGTATTAAACATTTCCGGACGACGAAGATCAAGATAACGATATTTCAAGCGTAGCTCTTCAGATGCATCAACATCGTCTTCAATCATAAATGGCGGTGTTTTTGATGCATTGATAATCGCGACCTCTTCAGCTAAAACTTCAATCGTTCCAGTCGGAATTTTATTATTAAAAGTACCTTCCGCACGTGCAACAACTTTTCCTTTAATATTTAAAACAAACTCACTTCTTACACGGTCAGCAATTTTAACATTTTCTTCACCTGAAACTTCCGGGTTGAAAACAACCTGGATAATTCCTGTGCGGTCTCTTAAATCTAAAAAGATTAAACCACCTAAGTCACGTCTTTTTTGAACCCAGCCTTTTAATTGAACGGATTCTCCAACATGCTCTTCGCGTAAATCACCACAATAATGACTTCTTCCTAACTCTGACATTTCTATATCCCCCTTAACTTCTTTCAAGTAAATATTCGATAAAGTTTGGTAGCTGAACTTCTTCTTGTGTACCAGTTTCCATATCTTTTACATTAATTACATTTTTAGCAAGCTCGTCTTCACCAAGCACTGCAACATATTTAACGTTCAGACGGTCTGCTGCTTTAAATTGAGCTTTTAATTTGCGGTCTTGGTAGTCCCTATCTGCTGTGAATCCCGCTTTTCTTAATTCATATAAAAGAGAAGCCGCTTTGTCTTTGGCTGAATCTCCAAGGGCAACAAGATAGCAATCAAGTCCTTTTTCAATTGGTAAACTAATCCCTTCAGCTTTTAAAGCTAAAAGTAATCTCTCGATGCTTAACGCAAAGCCTATTCCCGGTGTTGCTGGACCGCCGATTTCTTCAGCGAGTCCATTATAGCGACCTCCACCCATTAAGGTTGTGATCGCACCAAAGCCTTCAGCATTGCTCATGATTTCAAAGGCAGTGTGATTATAGTAATCCAAGCCACGCACTAAACGTGAATCGATTTCAAAATCAACACCCATGTCTGTTAAATACATTTTCACTTTTTCAAAGAAGGCTTGTGATTCCTCATTTAAATACTCCAAAATCGATGGGGCCGAATTCATCAGTTCATGATCACGGTCTTTTTTACAGTCTAAAATTCTCATTGGGTTTTTCTCTAATCGACTTTGACAGTCAGAACAAAACTCGCCAATTCTTGGTTTAAAATGGTCTATTAAAGCATTACGGTGCTCTTTTCTACTTTCGATATCACCTAGGCTGTTAATCACAAGTTTTAAATGCTTTAAGCCCAGTTCACGGTATACATCGAGCGCGAGCGCAATCACTTCTGCATCAATCGCTGGGTCGTTGCTGCCAAGGGCTTCTACCCCAAACTGGACGAATTGGCGCCAACGGCCTGCTTGTGGGCGTTCGTAGCGAAACATTTGACCTATGTAAAATAGCTTCGTTGGCTGGTTTGGGTCTCCATACATTTTATTTTCAACATAAGATCGAACAGTTGGAGCGGTCCCTTCAGGACGTAGTGTTAGGCTACGACGACCGCGATCTTCAAATGTATACATTTCTTTTTGAACGATATCTGTAGTTTCACCTACACCTCTTTGGAACAGCTCTGTTTGTTCAAAAATCGGTGTACGAATTTCGCTATAATTATAGCGTTTCGTAATTTCTCTCATTTTTTGTTCCACATACTGCCATTCTTCAACTACACCTGGTAGGATATCTTGCGTACCGCGTGGAATGTTAATCGCCATATTTTTTCCCTCCCGATCAATGAATTTAATAAAACAAAAAAACTCCCACCCCTACATTAAATGTAGGGACGAGAGTTTACCCGTGGTGCCACCCTAGTTGAAAAAGCAATAAAATTAAATCCATATGCCTTTCCACTTTGTTCAGATAACGCCTGACACGTCCAGCTCCTACTATAGTTTATTTCAGAGTGGAACCTCTTGAGTGTTCTTCATTAAATCATCATGGAGAAATGCTTTCAGCCTATGGCATTTCCTCTCTGTCCATGTGTAATCTTAATTACTTTTCTCCGTTATAGGTTCGATCTTTTTCGATATTATTTTTGCATTGATTATAATCTTACGGATGAACTGCATTCTTGTCAATACTAATTTCTTTCCAGCCGCTTTTTTAAATCTTTAACTGTGCGCAGCGTTACTCCAAATTCTTGGGCAATTTCCATACTCGTTCCAGATTGTTCTTTTTGCATAAAATCATGAAAATCAACACCAAATAATTGATTTGCCGGATTACCTGTCAGTTCTCCTTTTGCACTATAACGCACTATCCTCATTCCCTTCATGGATGCGTTTACTTATTTAGTTATAGCTTGCCCACAAATTACTAAATAATTACTTATGAAGGAAAAATGAGTGAATATTTAACTCGGTTATTTACTTTCAAGGATGATTGTAACGGGTCCGTCATTGATTAAAGAGACATCCATCATTGCTCCAAATACACCTGTTTCAACCTGGACGCCTTTTGCTCTTAGGCATTCATTAAATTTTTCATAAAGCTCGTTCGCAAATTCAGGCTTAGCCGCTGCCATAAAGTTAGGCCTTCTTCCTTTCCGGCAATCCCCGTATAAAGTAAACTGCGAGATTGACAAAATAGCTCCCCCCACATCAAGCAATGATAAATTCATTTTATCGTCTTCATCCTCAAAAATCCTGAGATTCACTATCCTTTCAGCTATATAATTACCATCTTCAATTGTATCTGAATGAGTTATACCAACTAAAAGCACTAAACCTTTCTCAATTTTCCCAACAATTTCCCCATTCACTTGGACATTAGCTTGTTTGCTTCTTTGAACTACTACTCTCATTTTAACAACTCCTTATTTTGCACCCTATACAGTTTGGCTTTATCTATATATTTTACCCGGATTTAATCTTCGTGAAATTAGAAAAGCGGCCAATTCCATATTGGGCCGCCACATGATTTTATACATATACTAATACTGCTTACTGAATAATTCTCCGTACGGAATAAATGTCAGGGATTGATTTTATCCGATCAGCGATTTTTTGTAAATGATTCACGTTTTGAATTGGGATCGAAATATCAATTGTAACGATTTTATTTCGGTCCGTTCGACCTGAAACGGCCGTGATATTCGTTTTTGCCTCATTTATCGCTTGAAGCACTTCATTTAAAAGGCCGCGGCGGTCATAACCTGTGATCTCAATGTCAACATTGTATGTTTTACCGTCTTCACCACTACCTTCCCATTCAACTGGAAGAAGCCTTTCCTTCGCTTCCTCAGTGTGGATATTAGGACAGTCGGTGCGATGGACAGATACGCCTCGTCCTTTTGTAATGAATCCTAAGATGTCATCACCGGGAACAGGATTACAGCATTTTGATAATCTTACTAGTAGATTATCAACGCCTTTTACAACGACACCGGTATCTTTTTTCTTTTTATGCGGAATGTTTTTTACCTCAGCAACAGCTTTTAACAGCGATTCTTCAAGCTGTACCTGGTCTTTCTTGCGGCGAAGCTTTTCTGTTAATCTTGTTGCAATTTGGGCAGCGGTAATGCCGTTATAACCAACTGCAGCATACATGTCTTCTTCGTTTGTAAAATTAAATTTTTCCGCTACACGGTTTAGGTTTTCAGCTGTTAATACTTCTTTGAGTTCAAAATCATGTTTTAAAATTTCTTTTTCAACTAACTCTTTTCCTTTGTCAACATTTTCCTCACGACGTTGTTTCTTAAAAAACTGTCTAATTTTATTTTTTGCCTGAGAAGTCTGACAGATCTTGATCCAATCCTGTGAAGGGCCAAAGGATTGCTTCGATGTCAGGATCTCAATAATATCACCAGTCTTTAAAACATGGTCTAACGTTACCATCTTCCCGTTTACTTTCGATCCAATCGTTTTGTTTCCAATCTCCGTATGAATCCGGTAAGCAAAATCAATGGGCACCGAACCTCTTGGTAGTTCATAAACATCCCCTTTTGGGGTAAATACAAAGACCATGTCCGAAAACAAATCAATTTTCAACGATTCCATAAATTCTTCGGCATCATTCGTAGCCTGCTGCCATTCAAGAATTTCACGGAACCATGTCATCTTCTCTTGCAGATTCTCTCGGTTTTGGGTGATTTGTTTTCCTTCTTTATAAGCCCAGTGGGCAGCAATCCCGTATTCTGCAATTTGATGCATTTCAGTTGTTCGTATTTGAACCTCTAACGGATCGCCTTTAGGACCAATAACGGTTGTATGCAAGGATTGATACATATTTGCCTTTGGCATTGCAATATAATCCTTAAACCTTCCCGGCATCGGCTTCCAGCAAGTATGGATCACCCCAAGGACCGCATAACAATCTTTAATACTTTCCACTAAAACCCTAACGGCAAGGAGATCGTATATCTCATTAAATTGTTTATTTTGATGCACCATTTTTCGATAAATGCTATATATATGCTTTGGACGGCCTGAGATATCAGCCTTAAGATGAACTTCATCCAATCGCTTCCGAATTTCATCAATGACCTCATGGACCTGGTTTTCCCGCTCCGCCCGCTTATTTTTCATCAAGTTAACAATCCGATAATATTGCTGTGGATTTAAATACCTTAATGCGGTATCTTCAAGCTCCCATTTGATTGTTGAAATACCTAGACGATGGGCAAGGGGAGCAAATATTTCAAGCGTTTCATTAGAAATACGTCTTTGTTTCTCCGGAGGTAAATGCTTCAACGTTCTCATATTATGAAGACGGTCAGCAAGTTTGATAAGGATTACCCGTATATCTTGAGCCATTGCAATGAACATTTTGCGATGGTTTTCAGCTTGCTGTGCTTCTTTAGATTTATACTTAATTTTGCCTAGCTTTGTAACACCATCAACTAACATCGCAACTTCTTTATTGAATGTCTCTTCTAAATCTTTTAATGTTACCTCTGTATCTTCAACGACATCATGAAGAAACCCTGCTGCAACTGTAACAGGGTCCATTTCAAGCTCTGCTAGTATCCCGGCTACTTGAATGGGGTGGATAATGTACGGTTCTCCCGACTTCCGATATTGTTCACTGTGTGCCACCTCTGCATACTTATATGCTGCTTCAACAAACGCAACATCTTCTTTAGGCAAATAGCGTCCAGCGAGGTCTAATACTTGTTCTATTGTTAGTACTTGTTCATTAGCCATAAAATCGATCACCTAATATTCTATCCGAATAAAAAAATACGTTATTTAATCTATTATCTTTAAATAAGCCCGTAATGTAAAGTCATTTGATTAAAAATCAAAAAACAAAGAACACCCTATGAGCACTCCTTGCAAAATAAATAGTCTTTAATATTGCATTAAGGTTAGGAGAGACAGGTTCCCTTAAAAATAGATTATTAAAAGTATTCCTAAAAATATTAAGCCAAAGAGAATGATTAATCCACTTGTATCTAATAAGACACCTAAAATAATCCATAGGAAATAGAAAGTTTTATATTTTGTACTTTTATTTTTATTATTTTTATAAGATTCTTTAATTAACCAAACTAAAATGCTACACCCAATAATAATCAATAGAATACCAATAATCATTATTTTCATATATTTTTCCTCTGCTTTATTAATTATTATTTATTTTTTCCAAATAAATACACTCCAATTCGATATCTAATAGTTGTCAATAGTGATGCTGATATTGCACCGGCATGGTATGCAAAAACAAAACCACCAACGTATCCTACTTTAACTCCAATATCCAAATTTTGTGGTCCTTTCCTAAGACTCAAACTAACTAAAATTCCCCCTGTAGTTCCGCCTATACCCCCCTATCACTCCCCATTCCATTGCTTTTTTAGCAATGGTTTCACCCACCCATTTTGGTAATTTACTTATCCCTTGTTTTATGGAGACATTTCCAGATGGATCTATATTCATTACAGGGTTATTTTCTAGATAAGTATAGCCATTTTGTAAAATTTGGTTATAAGCAGTTCCCGGAAATTTATCATTTGAAATGAATGATCCAGTCTCGGGATTTGAATATTTACGATATTGCCGTTTTTATCAAAGCTGTTAGTAAACCGTTCCCCAACTACCCCACCGACATTGTAATTCGTTTGGCTGACTAGCTGATTGGCTCCATTGTATTCGAAGGATGTGTAGGTTCCATTGTTGAAATGGTTGGATAACACTTGACCGCTTTCATTATAAATGTGATTCACAATGGTCAAGTTGTTTTTTAAGATCGTACTCAACAGGTTAAGAGAATTGTAAATAAAGTCGGTTTTGCTTCCACCTGCAATAGATAATCCTGTAAGGTTGGAATTATCGTCATAGGCATAGCCCGTTGTATTGACTCCTTCGGTTTCGGAAACAAGACGATTATTCAAGTCATATGAAAATGTTGTACTTAGACCTCCTGTTTTTGTTACTTTTATAAGATTGTCGTTTACATCATATTCTAAATCAAATTGTTTAACATTATTATAAGAAACAGATGCCAAACGATTGGATATGTCGAAAATATTTGAAATAATGGTATTGTTAGGATTACGGATTTTCGTTTGATTTCCATGGGAATCGAATTCATAAGAAGTTGAACGATTTAAGGAATCCGTCCATTTGGTTAATTGATTTAGTTCGTTAAATTGACTTGTTTGTTTATATCCCTTGGGGTTAGTCACCTCTGTCAGATTCCCTTCCCCATCATATAGATAGGAAGTAGTAAAACCTTTTGCATCTTTAACAGAGGTAAGCTCATTTGCTCCATTGTAGGTATTGATTGTTTTATTGCCATTTCCATCGATTATGCCAGTTGTATTCCCGAAATAATCATAGGAATAACTAGCTGTGTTTCCTAATGGGTCTTTTATTAAGGTAACGTAACTTTTTCCTTCGTCATACTCGTAAGAAGTATGAGAAGGGGCTGTCTCGAGTCGCATCGCATCGAACCAAGCAGATCCTGATTGATTATAATAAAGCAAATAGACATCAATCGATTGAAAGGGTTTCGCTGGTTCGACCACAACAGAGAGATGCTGCCAGCCGAATGTCGTTTTGCTAAAATCATTCGCAAAGCGCCAATCAATCGTTCCATCTGTATGATTAATCCCTAATTGTAACCCGTAATTTCCACCATTGGGATCGGCTCCTTCCTGGTAAGACCACCCGGATAAGGTGAACTTCGTACTCGCATCTCCAGAAATCAGCACCCTTTGTACTACATACTTGTTTTTTCCTTTTTCACCGGTAAGTTTAAAGGAGTAATTGCCTACATACACCTTCGTATCTATTTCACTTGCATTTTGATCACGGCCATCTGATGCGGAGAGATTGCTACTGGGAGTCCATGATAAGGGAATCTTTGCAGTGGGACTGCTATAGCGTTCAAAGCTTGAATTTTCAATCAGGTTATAAGCACTAACCACATTCCCTTTTTCCAATTGCATTCCATCATAGTAAGCAGTTCCTTGACCCGGCTCCAAAGCAGCTGATACGCGGATGGTAACCGTTTTTGCAGGAACATTAGTAATGATGGCCTGTAATCCCAATCATAGGTTCCTGACAACCCATAAGAATTACGTTGACCAAGCCAATTGTTTACTGCATCAAAATATTCTATTTTTATAAAGGCTCTTCCTATAGTTGAAACGGTTTTCACATATCCACTAACTACATATGTTTCTTTGTCTGAGTAATGAATAAGGTGTGAACAATAAACTATCGCCCAACCCGTTGGATTCGAAATACGAAATCGGATTCTGTTATCGTTAAGTTCCCGTTGCTTGGGTTTACTCCTTCTTGTGTTTGATACCAAAAATCTTCGGTACCAATAGGAACAACAGTATACGTAATCGTCATTTTTGGAATGTAGGCTGGTATATTTTCACTTGCACCAAAGTAACCATAAGGTGTAGTTGATGATTCATTATTATTCTTTAATAATAGTCCGTAATTCGCCTGCAAGCTACTATACCAATCTTGTGATAACTTGGTAATATCCCATTCCCAATAAACATTGGAAGTAGCGGGAGCGATGCTTGACTCGTGTGTGGCTAAAATCGACGGCTGCGTATTCCACGTCACGGAAATCATTCCAAGAACTAGTAATTCGATGCAAATCAATCGCTGTATTACCGATGTTTGTATTAGCTTGAAAAGCCTGAAACGTAGCTTTCGTAATCTGGCTATTGCTTGGTAATGGTGGTAGGGCAAACCGAATTAAAGAACGATTTAGACCGTAGGATGAGCGAACAGTCACTGTGACTGTTCACTAGATGGGATAAAAACCTAACCCTCCCTCCTTTAAGGCTACGCAATCTAAATACTTCCCTGTCTGATATTTCTGCTACACCAAATTACCCCCTTGACTGTTTCTCTTTTAATTTGGTAAAAATAGTGATTATGAGGCAACGCCTTTAAAGAAAATTGGATTTCTGGGTTAAAGTTTAGGAGAGATTGTGAAGTTTTGTACTTAAGTTACGGGACCGGTTGAAGAAGGATATACACAGGAAGTGAAGAATAAGAAAACTAGAATGAATCGAAATTATGAGGGTACGACACGTTGCAATGTGAAAAGCATTGCCTAATTGACTACATCAATTAGAACCAACAATTTGACAGGTGGAATGAAGGGGTAACGCCCTGAAACGCCTGCCCTGATACTCCGATGTGCAGGCGGTATTGTAGAATACCGAATGTGCAGAGCACGGTGAAGTCGGCTAAGAGTGTATTCCTAACGGGTGAAGCCGAGGAAAAGCGAACCAGAGGTGGTCGAATACATGATAGGCCGGGGGGTCTATAAAATGCTCATGGTGAGAATGACCAAAACAATGCGGTCTGACGAATTTCCGAATGTACGGGTCTAAAAATTTAGAGAGCAGAAATGCTATCTCCTGCGGAGGCAGGGTTTGTGGGGATGAGTAAAATTCCTCGTTATGAAAGTCCTTATAACGTTATAGGCGTTATCAAGCAAACAGGCCAAAAGGAAGCACCAAAAGCATATGCACAGATAAAATTGTTGGAACGTGGAAAGCTGGTAACACGGAGAATTTACATTCGATGAAATGGTATGGAGGAAAGTCTCTAAGACACGCACTCCATCTTATGCTAGTGAGAGTGGTGGCACAGTACCGGGGAAGCAATGGAAACATTGTTGAGGGATAGCCACTAGTCAGGAAAGACAATAAAACTTATATTCACAATGATGATTAGGTTCGTGTATGACTAAGAAAAGCCAACAGTAATGAAGGCTGACTAATACAACGAGAACAACAAGCGAAAAGACACGAAAGAAACAGCCTGAAAGGAAATCGAAGCCGTGATGGAACTAAAAGCCTAGCTTATCAGCGGTTTTATGGCATGTACAACCATAAAACCATTTATATTAGTGGCTTAGCATTATTTCCAATATGGGGAATTAAAATGAGACCCCCAATGGGTTTTTCAACGAGTACTGTCGATGCACTAAAGCCGGCAGACAGAAAATTCATGAGAACTTACGCCTTATTAACCATAAGATTCTCTAATACCTATTGGAAAATCCCATTCCTGGACAATCAGCGGAATACAACGACAACCGGATTTCGCTGTATGTAGGACAAAATGGAAAATGCGCAATTACGAAATGTGAATTAGAAATTGGACAAATGGAAGCACATCATAAAGTACCAAGAAGCCTATGCGGTACGGATAAATATGATAATCTTTTGTTTGTCACAACAGAAGTACACAAACTAATTCACGCCACTAATGTAGAAACAATCCAATATTATCAACAAAAACTTGGATTAGAAGAAAAGGCTATACGGAAAGTCAACAAGCTTCGAATTCTCGCTGGGAATTGTGAGTTGTAAGAGAATAGGTCATTCTTGATGGAACGCCGTATGCGATGAAAGTCGCACGTACGGTGTGAATGGGGGGAAAAGGCGGAGATAATATCAAGGTCTTACCTATCCACATAGTTATACATGCAGGAAGGATGGAAGTAAAATTGAATAAAATCCAAGTTTTAATACTTGCTTTGATTATTTTTAGTTTTGTGTTATCCCTAGTAATAGACAAAATTCTAACCAGTAAATTAACAAAATTGAGAGTCGAATTAGAAAAAGATAAAGAAGCGGAACAACTAAAAGAAACAGAAAGAAGTATGTTAAAAAAAGTTATTTTATGGTCACGAATTAAATTTTTTGCAAGTATCCTATTGTTCATTTGCTTCATACTTTATATTTTGTATTAAAAAAACTTTCTACACTTGTAAAGTGCCTTGTGGTGGTTGATAACATTTAAGAATTAATCAAACTGAAATAGACTAAAAGGAAACGTCCAGCGTTGTAAACGGATATTTGCAAATTCGTATTTTTTTGTTTAAAGATACGCTCATAATAACCCTTTTAGGACCTAATTGTTTAACAGTGGATCCCCCATTTCATAGTAGAGTTCGGCATCTGTTACAAGACCGATACCAGAAACTGTTAAAAGGTAAAGACCGTCTTGGCTGTTTCAATGAAAATTCGCTCAATCTCATGCTCAAAAGCTTTAATCATTTGTGTGTCAATTCATAATCCATAAGAACTAAATCGTAGTTCTTTATCTCTTTTGTGCAATCGAAAAATACATAGTTATGCAGTTGGGAATGGAGAGAATTGCAACTTAACATGGGCATGACTCCCAAGCCGGGAAGCCAGAATTATCAATATCTGACTCCGCCCAACGAGGCTATCGTCAGCAATAGGTAAGCGTTTGATGTAATCTCCGGCTTTTCCCCTGCTCCACACGGAACGTGCGGGTTTCCCCGCATTCCGCGCTCCATCTAACGATATTTACTGGATTATAAGTTCCATGTTACTCATAGAGTTGGTTCATGAGATTGGTTCCATACCGCATTTTTCACGATATTTGTTAATCTTCTGAACAATTGACTCGGTATAACCAATTTTGTTTATGAGTGTGGCAATCGTCTGTGTGTCCGTTTGATGAATCAATTTATGTATATCCTTGTGTAGGATACGCAAATTGTTAAATTCATCGTTTCCACCATGATGTATCGGGATATAGTGATGGCAATGAACATCGCTAGCGCATAGAAAAATGTCTGTGATTTCACATTTTCTCATTTTCATACTATATCGACTTATCCGATTATCCATATATTCGACACTTCGTGTCAGTATGGTCGAATTCATCAACAAAGAAATTTCTCGCTGAATATTCGCTTGGAGTCCTTTATGTATACGTTCTCTTCCTCCCTTGGTGTAAGGAGTTAAGCTTTGGCTGAAGTTCATGTTGTTCCATGTTTTCACATTGGCAAGAGGAAATAAGTACACATTTGATACTTTAAACGTTCTGAAACCCAAACTGTAAAATTTCTTGTACGTTGGTGGTGGGTTTGTAGGGTGTTCATATTTCCCAACAGGTTTAAGACGATTGTAAATAAATGTTCGTAACTCAAAGGCAAGACGTGAGAACTCAATATTGACTTGCGTTGCTCGATTGAAATAGTTGTGGATTCCTAAAACAAAACTATTAAAGAGTCAGCTCTGAGGAGTAAAAATTCTTCGGGATATTTTTGAAAATTTTATTGCCCCTAGGTATGCTAAATATGTGATAATTTAACTAATTAACACAATGTGACAAGCATATTTAGGGGGCTTTTTATTTTGATTACTAGAAAAGAAAAAAGAGAACTTGAAAAAGAACAAAATAATTTTTTCGAGTTCCTCAAAATTCAGAAGTATTTTTTCAAAGACCAACAACTAACCTAAAAAATGTAAAAGATCAACGACATCAAGACTACATAATATACGGTCCGGAGGTCCTTTTATTTACCATGATTCCAAAAAACATGGCAGGTTTGAAATCAATGAGAACCATGAGTGATCAGTTTAATAAAGAGGAATGTATCGAAAATGTAAGAAAGGCACTTGGTTTAAAATCCCTTGAAGAGCTTCCACATTATGATACTATCAACAACTTCTTATCGGGATTAGATGTTAAAGAATTGGAAACGATCCGGACATATATGATTAAAGAACTATTGAAAAAAAGATGCTTTGAATCCTTTCGTATTGAAGGGAAGTATTGGGGAGTTATCATTGATGGAACAGGGTTACATACCTTCCATGAAAAGCACTGTGACCACTGTCTTAGACGAATGTACACGAATAAAGAAACGGGAGAGAAAACAGTACTTTATATGCACCATGTACTTGAAGCCAAGCTTGTTGTGGGTGACATGGTCTTTAGTATTGGTTCTGAGTTTATTGAAAATGAGTCTGAGGATGTTACGAAGCAAGATTGCGAATTAAAGGCATTTAATAGGCTCGCAAAGAAAATAAAACAAACGTTTAAAAGGCTACCTATTTGCATCCTTGGTGACAGTCTTTATGCATGCGAATCTGTTTTTAAAATTTATAATGACCACAAGTGGAAATATTTATGTAGATTTAAGGAAGGTAGAATCAAAAGCATCTTTTCCGAGTTTAAATCCATAAAAGAGCTGGAACATAACCAAAAGAATGGCGGCATATTTTTTGTAAATGATATTGCTTATAACGAAAGAAAGGTTAATTTGATTGAGCTACTGTGGAAATGGAAGATGGCAAAAAGAGAGAATATGTATTTATAACTGACCTAAAAATAACCAAAAAGAATGCAGAACGAGTGATAACTGCTGGACGGAGCCGTTGGAAAATTAAAAATCAGGGTTTTAATCAACAAAAAAATATTCACTATGATATTGAACATGTCAATAGTCATAATTATACGGCCATGAAAAATCATTATCTTCTTGTTCAAATAACGGATATCCTAAGACAACTGTTTGAGAATGGCTCTGTAATATTTAAAGTAATTCAAAAAATGGCAAAAAAAAATCCTCAAACCTGTAAGAAGCGATTCGCACACGCACATTAACAGACGAGGACCTGATTGCTATGGCAAAACCAATACAAATAAGGTTTACCTAGCAAATTTATTATAACAAAGGATGTGATGATTAGAGGGTTGTGTTTTACTTCTAATTAAATACCAATAAGAAGCTTTAGGTTATCCTTTTTTGGCCTAAATGAAAAAAGTGCACCGGTAAAATTTTGCATTATAAAAAGGTGAATTTTGCCCGTCAGGGCAATGATAATAAAATTTACTCTTCAGAGCTGATACATAGTGGACATATTTGATTTGTTCTGGTTAATGTGTAAAAGATGTTAAATTTTCACCAAAAGGCGTACATTTTGAACAAAATGTACGCCTTTTTTATGGTCTAGTTAAAACCATTTATAAGCTCCTATAATATAAACATTGATTTTAATCCTATTATCGTATTTACCGTCCGATCGGTCCATCCATTTTGCAAGTTCATCAACTAAATCAATACCTGCAATTATTAGTACAGCATTAAATACTTTTCTTGTTATCCCTTCCAATTGTCCAAGTTTCGCCTTTTTTTCGGCTGCTATTATTTGTTCAAGAATAACTTTCCTTGATCGTTTTGCTAAGGACTTTGACACTAAGGCTTTTGGCTTAATAAAAGACGCTGGCCATAAAAATACTAACATTGCTTTTAAAGGAGTAGAAAATTGTTTTCTTGTTACATAAAATGCAACTTTTCCATTAGGATCTATTAACATTATAGGATTATTGTTAGCATAAGTATACTCATTTTGAGTGACTGGATTTTCTAATTTTCCTGAAGAAGGATCGCGTGATATAAACTGTCCTGTCTCAGGATCATAATACCTTGCCATCAAATAATACAACTTCGTATTCTCATCATACCGATACCCCGCAAACCGATATGGATTGGTTGAATGCATAGTTCCTGATTGACTTAAAATATTCCCCCATGCATCATACGTATATGATGCTACATTATTTCCATCTTTATCCGTTAATGCAACCACATCACCATGACCATTGAGGTGATAGTAATACGTAAGTCCATTTTTGACCATTGTCACTGGTCTATTTTCTTGATCCCAGGTATATTCAGCAAGAATATTTCCATTTTGATCGGTTTCAAATACCACATTATCTTTCTGATCATAATGAAAGGTAACCGTTCCACTTGATGTAGTCGTGGTTTTGCGTCTTCCCTGATGATCATAAGTGAATGATGTCGTTTTGCCAGTCGCTTTTTCTTTCACTTCAGTCAACTGATTTTCTGGATTATACACAAAAGTATTTTTTCCACCATCAACCAAATTGCCATTTGGATCGTATACATACGTCTGATTATCGACTGAAATTAATTGATAGGCTTGGTCGTAGCTGTAGTTGGTGATGGTTGAATTGGTCCCCTTCGTTACGGTTTTCTTAGTTCGATTTCCCACCGAATCATATTCGTAGGAAATCCTTGTTCCATCTTGTAACGTTTCTTGGGTCAATTTATTGAGGGGATCGTACTGGTAATTGATGGTTCCTTTTGTCGTTTGAATACTTACTATATTGCCGTTTTTATCATAGCTGTTAGTAAATCGTTCCCCGACTACCCCACCGACATTGTAATTCGTTTGGCTGACTAGCTGATTGGCTCCATTGTATTCGAAAGATGTGTATGTTCCATTATTGAAATGGATAGATAACACTTGACTGCTTTCATTATAAATATGATTCGCAATAGTCAAGTTATTTTTTAAAATCGTTCTCAACTGGTTAAAAGGGTTGTAAATAAAGTCTGTTTTGCTTCCTCCCGAAATAGATAAGAAGTGACGCCCTGTTTCGCATCCGTTACTTTTGTCAACAAGGTCCTGCCATCATACGTAAATGAAGTGGTTTTCCCTTTTGGATCTTTGATACTTGGATTCCTTCAAAACGGACCGTTCCTTGACTTACTGCTGATCACAATACACCCTCAAAAAATCAACATTTAAAAATACTGCTTTTGAATATGGTAAATAAACAAAAACATCCTCCCATATATTCTGCAATAGGTTAGGAAGCAATGGTTCATTAAGTTGTTAAAAAAATAATCATGAAATTCAACTAAAAAAGAAGCAGAAGAACCGTCCCTTTGCTTCTCTGCATTTGTTAACCCAATTAATCACAGTTCTTTAACATACTTTCCAGAACATATACTTGATGCATAATCGGTGTTTTGTATAAATTTCAGAACTGCTACCAGTTAAAAATACTTAACTAATTGAAATCACTATTACTACTATCTATTGTATAACCATCTGGAATATAATTTCTAATTTTCATTGGACTATTAATAGAAGTATCCTTAGTATGAATTGATATTCCCACTTCAGAAACGTCTATAATCGAATTAACATTTGAATAATCAATATTCGTAAATTCAGTTGGTTTAAATAGATGAGTAATTGGAATTAATGTAGATTCACCAAAATTTTCACCAATAAAAATAAAGGTATTTGACCCTAAATTTACTGATTGTATAGTATATTCAACCACTACTCTCAATTGTTCATACGAAAACACATTGATTATTATCCAGTTGTTTCTATTATTCGCTTCCCTATAATTAATATTATTTTTTTTAAGGTTTGACTTGAATGCTTCTATTATAAGGCTCGAATCTATCGCAAAGAGATAGGGGTATTTAGAGAGTTTATTTAAAAATAAAGATAGAAATTTAAAATCATTGAGATTAATCCCAATATCAATTGAATTATAATCACTGTTTTTTAGACCAATACTTCTAATTGAACTTTCGTGACTATGCTGGATAAATAATTCTTTTCCCATAGAGTGTGCTCCATTGTATTAAATTTTATTTAATAATTTTGTAATCCTTTGGCGCCATAAAATCTGGTTGATAATGGCCGCCGTCAGATAAATGGTAGTGCCAATAGCCACTTATTTTTTCCTTTTTCCCCGTTTTTTTATTCTGATAATATGCTGGGCCGTTATCTATTGAAAAAACCCTTCCATTTTGTCCTTTCGGTACTCTTTTATCAATAATTATTACCAAATTATTTCCTGAATTAAACTTAATATCATAATTTTTTTTGATATTCTTAAATAATTTATCAATTTTTCCCTTAATATATTCTATGGCTTTTTGCGTAGTTTTTCCTGATTTGAGCATCTGTAATACTACTAATGAAGCTCCAGCCAACGCTGCTTCGAGTGCTTTATCTAACCTATTAGGTGCATGTCCATCCGGATCAATATACACTACAGGATTGTTTTTTGTATAAGCATACTGATTTAAACTTAAAGGATCATTTTCAAATCCATGGAACGTATCTCTAGTTATAAATCTACCGTCTATAGAATTGTAAAAACGAGCCATCAAATAGTATAATTTTGTTCCTTCATCAAAACGGTAACCTGCATAACGATAAGGGTTAGAGGACGCCATTGTACCTGTTTGTGTTAAGATATTCCCCCATGTATCATATTGATACTCCGCAACTACACTTCCATTTTCGTCAGTTAAGGCAGTAACGTCACCGTGTCCATTAAGATGATAATAATATATTTTTCCGCCTTTTGTCATTGTTATTGGGTTACCCTGATCATCCCATGAATACTCGGCAATAATATTATTTTTGGCATCTGTCTCTGCGACAACTTTATCCCCACTGTAATGGAAATAGGTTGTCCCTGTTGATGTCATCATGCTGGTACGTCTTCCTTCTTCGTCATAGGCAAACTTCGCCAAAGAAGTTCCAGTCTTATCTTTTACTTCGATCAGTTGGTTTTCCTCATTATAGATGTACATTTTTTCGCCATCATTGAGGAGGTTTCCGTTCTGATCATACGTATAAGCTTGTCCATTGACATTCGTCAACTTGTTTCCGGCATTATACGTATAATTCGTTGTTGTAGGTGTGCTTCCTTTTGTTTCGATTTTTTTCGTGCGGTTTCCTGCCGCATCGTATTCATACGTAATCACGGTTCCGTCTGTTAAGGTCTCTTTCGCCAATTGGTTCAATGAATCGTACTCGTAGGATACGGTTCCTTTATCTGTTGCGATGCTAGTCTGATTCCCATTCG